>NZ_CP092332.1:634584-1269169 GCF_029866485.1 Flavobacterium keumense | reverse complement strand
ATTTAAAACTTGAAAACCTGAAATAAATTTTTGAAAATCACCAGCTGTTAATTGCTCCTTACCAGAAACTGATACAGTAACTGATTCATTATCGACATCTTCAATTTGACGTTTGAAACGTACTTGTTTTAGATTAAGGATAATTTCAGTAACGTCTTCAACAACTCCTGAAATAGTAGAAAACTCATGATCTACACCTTCGATACGAACCGATGTAATTGCATAACCTTCCAATGCTGAAAGCAAAACTCTTCTAAGTGCATTACCAACAGTCAATCCATAACCAGGTTCTAAAGGTCTAAATTCAAATTTACCTTCAAAATCGGTTGAATCGATCATGATAACTTTATCGGGCTTCTGAAAATTAAATATTGCCATAAATTTCGACTAAGTCAATTATTATTTGTTGTACAACTCTACGATTAATTGTTCTTTAATGTTTTCTGGAATTTGCAATCTTGCAGGTACAGAAACAAAAGTACCCTCTTTAAGATCGTTATTCCAAGTAATCCATTCATAAACATGACTTGAATTAGACAAAGAACGTTCGATAGCCTCTATAGATTTAGATTTTTCACGAACAGCAACTTTATCACCAGGCTTAAGGTGGTAAGAAGGGATATTAACCACTTCACCATTCACGGTAATGTGTCTGTGAGAAACGATTTGACGAGCACCTCTTCTAGAAGGAGCAATACCCATTCTATAAACTACATTGTCTAATCTTGATTCACATAATTGTAATAAAACTTCACCAGTAACTCCTTTAGTAGCTGATGCTTTTTCGAATAAATTTCTGAATTGTTTTTCTAAAATACCATAGGAATATTTAGCTTTTTGCTTTTCCATTAATTGAACAGCATATTCAGATTTTTTTCCTCTTTTTTTAGCCATCCCGTGTTGACCAGGTGGATAATTTCTTCTTTCGAAAGCTTTATCGTCTCCGAAAATTGCCTCGCCGAATTTACGAGCGATTCTTGTACTTGGACCAGTATATCTTGCCATTTTAATTTTTTTAAGATAGAGATTATGAATTCAGGTCTTATCCTTCGATAATCGTATAGTTCTATCTAGGTTATACTATAAATTACTTTGAGTATTAAACTCTACGTCTTTTAGGAGGACGACATCCATTATGAGGCATTGGAGTCACATCAATAATTTCTGTAACTTCAATTCCACCATTATGTAAAGAACGGATAGCAGACTCACGTCCGTTTCCTGGTCCTTTAACATAAACTTTAACTTTTTTAAGTCCAGCTTCAAGAGCTACTTTAGTACAGTCTTCTGCGGCCATTTGAGCGGCATAAGGAGTATTCTTTTTTGAACCTCTAAAACCCATTTTACCAGCCGAAGACCAAGAAATAACTTCACCTTTTTTGTTTGTCAAAGAAATGATGATGTTGTTAAAAGTAGCAGAAATATGAGCTTCTCCAGTTGATTCAACGATAACTTTACGTTTTTTTGCAGTTGCTTTAGCCATATTACTTATTATTTAGTTGCTTTTTTCTTGTTAGCAACAGTTTTTCTTTTACCTTTTCTTGTTCTAGAGTTATTTTTAGTTCTTTGTCCTCTTAATGGAAGACCAGATCTATGACGGATACCTCTATAACAACCAATATCCATTAAACGCTTGATGTTCAAAGAAACTTCAGAGCGTAATTCTCCTTCAATCTTGTAAAACGATACTGCATCACGAATTGCTCCGATTTCAGCATCATTCCAATCTTGAACTTTTTTATCTTGGCTAACTTGAGCTTTCTCTAAAATCTCAATTGCTCTACTTTTTCCTAATCCGAAGATATAGGTAAGTGCTATAACACCTCTCTTGTTTTTTGGGATATCTACCCCTGCTATTCTTGCCATAACTATCCTTGTCTTTGTTTAAATCTAGGATTCTTTTTGTTGATTACGTATAATCTTCCTTTTCTACGTACGATAATGCACTCGGCACTTCTCTTTTTAACTGATGCTCTTACTTTCATTGTTGAAATATCTTTTAATATCTATAAGTAATTCTTGCTTTTGACAAATCGTAAGGACTCATTTCTAATTTCACTTTATCACCAGGTAATAATTTGATGTAATGCATACGCATTTTCCCAGAAATATGAGCAATTACAATATGTCCGTTTTCTAACTCTACACGAAACATTGCATTTGACAATGCCTCAATGATTGATCCATCTTGTTCTATTGCAGATTGTTTTGCCATAACTTAAGCTATTGCTTTTCTATTCTTACCTGTTTTCATTAAACCATCATAATGTTGATTCAACAAGTAGGAATTAATTTGTTGTATGGTATCGATAGCAACTCCAACCATAATAATTAAAGAGGTACCTCCAAAAAACATTGCCCAAGATTGTTGAACATCCATAACGCTTACAACAATTGCTGGGAACACAGCGATTAAAGCAAGAAATAAAGACCCTGGGAAAGTAATTAAAGACATCACTTTATCAAGAAAATCGGAAGTTTCTACTCCTGGTTTTACCCCTGGAATAAATCCACCACTTCTTTTCAAATCATCAGACATTTTATTAGTAGGAACCGTAATTGCTGTATAAAAGAAAGTAAATACTACTATCAAAGTAGCAAATACAAAATTATACCAAAAACCGAACATATTACTAAAAGCACCAACAATAGATTGAGATGCATCTGATTTAGATAATCCTGCTACAGCAGCGGGAATAAACATGATTGCTTGGGCAAAGATAATTGGCATAACTCCTGCAGCATTAAGCTTCAAAGGAATCCATTGTCTACTACCACCAATAGCATCTTGTTCATAATCACCTGTTGACGTACGACGTGCATACTGTACTGGTATTTTTCGCACCGCCATCACTAACAATACACAAGAAATAATTACTAACAACCAAACAATAATTTCAATCACCAATAACATTGGACCTCCATTATTATTCGTAACTCTGGTAGTAAATTCTTGAATAAAAGCTTGTGGTAAACGAGCCAAAATACCCACCATAATTAACAATGAAATACCATTACCAATTCCTTTATCTGTGATTTTTTCTCCCAACCACATAGCAAAAATAGTACCGGTAGTCAAGATAATTACAGAAGAAAACAAAAACTCAAAAGAATTAAACCCTAATAAAAAGGCATTACTCGGTAATGTTCTGTATAAATTGTAAATATAAGTAGGACCTTGAAGTAAAGTAATTCCAATTGTTAACCAACGAGTAATTTGATTGATTTTTTTTCTTCCACTTTCACCATCACTTTGAAGCTTCTGCAAATAAGGAATAGCAATGCCCATTAACTGAACCACAATGGAGGCAGAAATATAAGGCATAATTCCTAAAGCAAAAACAGATGCTTTAGAGAAAGCTCCACCAGTAAACATATCCAAAACAGAACCAATCCCTTGTTTGGTTTGTCCTGCTAGACCACTTAATTGTGTAGCATCAACCCCTGGCAACGTAACATGCGCTCCAAAACGATAGATTAAAAGTAAACCAAGAGTTAAAAGAATACGATTCTTTAACTCTTCGATTTTCCAAACATTACTTATTGATTCAATAAATTTCTTCATCTTAATTGAAAAATTATAATGTTACCGCTTCACCACCAGCAGCTTCAATTGCCGCTTTTGCAGTCGCAGTAAATTTGTGAGCAGTTACTTTTAATTTTGCTTTTAATTCGCCTCTACCTAAAATCTTAACGATTTCATTTTTAGTAGCCAAACGATTTGCAACATATACTGACATATCTACAGTATCTGTAACCATTCCATTATCAACTAATAATTGAAGTGTATCTAAATTAACACCCTCATATTCTTTACGATTGATGTTTTTGAAACCAAACTTAGGCACACGTCTTTGAAGTGGCATTTGACCTCCTTCAAAACCAATCTTTTTAGAATAACCAGAACGAGATTTAGCTCCTTTGTGTCCTCTAGCGGCTGTACCGCCTTTACCGGAACCTTCTCCTCTACCTAATCTTTTATTTTGATTATGCGTAGCACCTTCAGCAGGTTGTAAGTTACTTAAGTTCATAACTATAATTCTTATTTAACTTCCTCAACGGAAACTAAGTGTTTAACTTTATTTATCATACCAAGGATTGCAGGATTTGAATCATGCTCTACAACTTGTCCCATTTTACGTAAACCTAAAGCTTCTAAACCTCTCTTTTGTGAAAGAGGACAGTTAATTTTGCTTCTAACTTGTTTTACTAATAATTTAGCCATAATTTCCTGTTATTAACCTTTAAAAACTTTTTCTAAAGAAACTCCTCTTTGTTTTGCTACTGTATGAGCACTTCTCATTTGTAACAAAGCATCAAAAGTTGCTTTTACCACGTTATGTGGATTCGAAGATCCTTGAGATTTAGACAATACATCGTGAATTCCAACTGATTCAAGAACTGAACGAACAGCTCCTCCAGCAATAACTCCTGTACCATGAGATGCAGGAATTAAAAATACACGTGCACCTCCAAATTTACCTTTTTGTTCGTGAGGAACTGACTGTCCATTCAAAGGAATACGTACTAAATTTTTCTTGGCATCTTCTACTGCTTTTGCAATAGCTTCAGATACATCTTTAGATTTTCCTAATCCGTGACCAACAACACCGTTTTCATCACCTACAACTACAATAGCAGAAAAACCAAAAGCTCTACCTCCTTTTGTAACCTTAGTAACACGATTTACACTAACCAAACGATCTTTTAATTCAAGACCACTAGGTTTTACCAACTCTATATTTTTGTATTTATTAGACATACTTATTAGAATTTAAGTCCAGCAGCTCTCGCGCCTTCTGCTAATGATTTAATACGACCGTGATATAAATAACCTCCTCTATCGAAAGTTACTGTATCAATACCGGCTTTTAACGCTTTCTCTCCAACTAGTTTTCCAACTGCTGCAGCAACTTCAACGTTTGTACCTTTACCTATTTCTTTTTCTCTTGAAGAGGCAGCTAATAAAGTAACTCCATTTACATCGTCAATTAATTGAGCATAAATTTCTTTGTTACTTCTAAACACAGAAAGTCTAGGTTTAGCAGCAGTACCGCTAACAATCTTTCTAATTCTGAATTTAATTCTCTGTCTTCTATCAGATTTTGTTAATGACATAATCTTATTTTTTAAGCTGATTTACCTGCTTTTCTTCTTAATACTTCACCTACGAATTTAACACCTTTTCCTTTGTATGGTTCTGGCTTACGGAAACTTCTAATTTTCGCAGCAACTTGACCTAAAAGTTGTTTGTCAAATGATGTTAATTTCACAATTGGATTTTTACCTTTTTCAGAAATAGTCTCCACAACAACTTCTGGAGCAACTTCTAAAATGATATTATGTGAATATCCAAGAGCTAAATCTAATTTTTGACCTTGGTTTGAAGCTCTATAACCTACCCCAACCAACTCCAATTCTTTAGTAAAACCAGTAGATACACCTGTAATCATATTATTGATTAATGATCTATACAAACCATGTTTTGCTCTTTGGTCTTTCTGATCAGACGATCTTTCAACTTGAACTTGACCGTCTTCAACTTTTACAGTTACGTCCGAAAACTCCTGCAATAGTTGACCATTCTTTCCTTTTACTGTAACAACACCTTCTGCAACTTCTACAGTTACTCCAGCAGGGATTACAATTGGATTTTTACCTATTCTTGACATCTTAATCTAGTCTTTAATATTAGTATACGTAACAAATTACTTCACCACCTACATTCAATTGCTTAGCTTGTTTCCCAGTCATAAGACCTTTAGAAGTAGAAACAATAGCAATCCCCAATCCATTAAGAATTCTTGGAATTTTGGAAGCACCTGCGTATTTACGTAAACCTGGTTTACTAATTCTTTGGATATCTTTAATTACAGGCTCTTTAGTCTCTTTATCATATTTTAAAGCGATTTTAATAGAACCTTGAACCGTATTTTGTTCAAATTTGTAACTTAAGATATACCCTTGATCAAATAAGATCTTTGTAATCTCTTTCTTTAGATTAGATGCAGGAATTTCCACAACTTTATGGTTTGCAGCCACAGCGTTACGGATTCGCGTCAAATAATCAGCAATTGGATCTGTATACATATGTATTAATTTGCGGTTTTGGTTTTCGATAGCACTTTGCCATCGAACCTAAAACCAATTTATAATTCTTTATATTACCAGCTGGCTTTTTTAACTCCAGGAATTAACCCGTTGTTAGCCATTTCTCGAAACGTTACACGTGAAATTCCAAATTGACGAATATATCCTCTTGGTCTTCCAGTCAATTTACAACGATTGTGTAAACGAACAGGTGAAGCATTTTTTGGTAATTTTTGCAAACCTACGAAATCTCCAGCTTCTAACAAAGCTTTTCTTTTCTCAGCATACTTCGCTACCGTTTTTTGTCTTTTCACCTCGCGGGCTTTCATTGATTCTTTAGCCATGTCTTAATTCTTTTTAAAAGGTAATCCTAATTCAGCCAATAACGATTTTGCTTCTTTATCGGTTTTTGCAGTAGTAACAAAAGTAATATCCATACCTGCAATCTTATTAACTTTATCAATATCAATCTCTGGAAAAATGATTTGCTCTAATACGCCAAGGTTATAATTACCTCTTCCATCAAATCCAGTAGCTTTGATACCATTAAAATCTCTAACACGTGGTAAAGCAGAAGTAATAAGTCTATCTAAAAACTCATACATTCTCTCTCCACGAAGGGTTACTTTTGCTCCAATTGGCATTCCTTTTCTCAATTTAAAAGACGCAACGTCTTTCTTAGAAATTGTAGAAACTGCCTTTTGTCCTGTAATCTTTGTCAATTCATCAACTGCGTAGTCAATTAATTTTTTATCAGATACAGCAGCACCAACTCCACGGCTCAAAACGATTTTTTCCAATTTTGGAACTTGCATTACGTTTGTATATCCGAATTCTTCTTTAAGAGCAGCAATTACTCTGTTCTTATACTCTTCTTTTAGTCTAGGTGTATATGCCATCACTATAGTACTTGATTAGATTTTTTTGAAAATCTCACTTTCTTATTTCCTTCTACTCTGATACCTACTCTAGTTGTTTCCTTAGTTTTAGGATCAATCAAAGCAATGTTTGAAATTTGAATAGAAGCCTCTTTTTTAACGATACCACCTTGAGGGTTTTTAGCACTTGGTTTTGTATGTTTTGAAACCATGTTTACACCTTCAACGATCGCTTTGTTCTTCTCACGGTATACACGCAATACTTTACCTTCGGCACCTTTATGGTCTCCTGCGATAACTCTTACTATGTCACCTGATTTTATTTTTAGCTTTATCATCTTATAACGAATTAAAGCACTTCTGGTGCTAATGATACAATTTTCATGAATTGTTTTTCACGAAGTTCTCTTGCCACCGGACCAAAAACACGAGTACCTCTCATTTCACCAGCAGCATTCAATAATACACATGCGTTATCATCAAATCTGATATATGAACCGTCGGCTCTTCTCACTTCTTTTTTGGTACGTACAACAACTGCAGTTGAAACAGCTCCTTTTTTAACGTTTCCGTTTGGAGTTGCATCTTTGATAGAAACTACAATCTTGTCACCAACAGAGGCATACCTTCTTTTGGTACCTCCTAAAACACGGATAGTTAAAACTTCTTTAGCTCCTGTGTTATCTGCTACTTTTAGTCTTGATTCTTGTTGTACCATAATTATTTAGCTCTTTCAATGATTTCAACTAATCTCCAACATTTAGATTTACTCAAAGGACGCGTCTCGCTAATTCTTACAGTATCTCCAATGTTACAGTCGTTTGTTTCGTCGTGCGCAACGTATTTTTTTGTTTTCAACACGAACTTACCGTATAATGGGTGTTTTACTTTACGTACTTCAGCTACAACAATAGATTTCTCCATTTTGTTAGAAGTAACAACACCAATTCTTTCTTTTCTTAAATTTCTTTTTTCCATCTTTCAGCAGATTACAATTATTGTAACTCTCTTTTTGTAAGCTCAGTAGCTAATCTTGCAATTGTTCTTCTTACAGTTCTTATTTGTAGAGGATTTTCAATTGGTGAAATAGCATGAGCCAATTTTAGATTAGCATAAACTTTCTTAGTTTGACTAAGTTTTTCTTGCAACTCCGCTGCAGAAAGATTTTTTATTTCTGATTGTTTCATAATATAATTAGATTATGCTTCGAAATCTCTCGCAATAACGAATTTTGTTTTTACTGGAAGTTTTTGCGCTGCAAGACGTAATGCCTCTTTAGCAACTGACAAAGGAACTCCTCCAACCTCAAACATAATTCTTCCGGGTTTAACAACAGCAGCCCAATATTCAACTGCTCCTTTTCCTTTACCCATACGTACTTCTAGAGGTTTCTTAGTGATTGGTTTGTCTGGAAATATTTTAATCCACAACTGTCCTTCTCTCTTCATATAACGAGTAGCTGCAATACGAGCTGCTTCGATTTGACGAGAGGTTAAGAACATTCCTGTTTCATGTACAGATTTAATACCAAACATTCCATTTGAAAGTTCATGCCCTCTTTGAGAGTTACCTTTCATTTTACCTTTCTGTACCTTACGGTATTTTGTTCTTTTAGGCTGTAACATTTTTTTTTAATTTAAAAATTTACTTTCTTTTACGAGCATCAGGTTTACCCCCTTTGTTGAAGTTTGATTTACCACGAGATGAATCTCCTTTACCTCCAGCACTAGATTGTTTTTTATCCATTCCAGTTAGTGGAGAAAGATCTCTCTTACCATAAACCTCTCCTTTCATGATCCATACTTTAACTCCCATTCTACCATAAGTAGTATGAGCTTCTGCCAAAGCATAGTCAATATCAGCTCTGAAAGTTGATAGAGGAATTCTACCTTCTTTGAAACCTTCTGAACGCGCCATTTCCGCCCCATTCAAACGACCAGAAATCAATACTTTGATACCCTCTGCGTTCATACGCATTGAAGCAGCAATAGCCATTTTAATAGCTCGTCTGTAAGAAATACGACTCTCAATTTGACGACAGATACTTGTTGCAACTAAATAAGCATCTAGTTCTGGTCTTTTGATTTCAAAAATGTTAATTTGAACCTCTTTATCAGTAATTTTCTTAAGCTCTTCTTTCAACTTGTCTACCTCTTGACCACCTTTCCCAATAATAATACCAGGTCTAGCAGTAGTGATAGTAACGGTTACAAGTTTTAAAGTTCTCTCAATAATTACTTTTGATACACTAGCTTTTGATAAACGAGCATGGATATACTTTCTGATTTTATGATCTTCGGCTAATTTATCGCCATAATCATTTCCACCATACCAGTTAGAGTCCCATCCTCTGATGATACCAAGTCTATTTCCAATTGGATTTGTCTTTTGTCCCATCTTTATTAATTGCTTTGTGTGTTATTAATAGCTCCCAACACGATTGTTACGTGGTTAGAACGTTTTCTAATTCTATGTGCGCGACCTTGTGGAGCTGGACGAAGTCTTTTCAACATCATACCACCATCAACTCTGATCTCTTTTACAAATAAGCCTGCTTCAGCAACATTACCTTCACTATTTTTTTGCTCCCAGTTATTGATAGCAGATAATAATAGTTTCTCTAATTTTCTTGAAGCTTCTTTTGAGCTAAATCTTAAAATATTAAGTGCTCTTTCCACTTTCTGACCTCTTACCAAGTCCGCAACTAAGCGCATTTTTCTAGGTGAAGTAGGGCAGTTATTCAATTTTGCAAAAGCCAGTGACTTATTAGCCTCTTTTCTTGCATCTGCTGTTTCTCTTTTACGAACTCCCATTGCTTCTATTTTTTACCTTTATTTTTTGCTCCAGCGTGACCTCTAAAAGATCGTGTTGGTGAAAATTCTCCTAACTTGTGACCTACCATGTTTTCTGTAACGTAAACAGGTACAAACTGACGTCCGTTATGAACTGCGATTGTTTGCCCAACAAAATCTGGAGTAATCATCGAAGCTCTAGACCATGTCTTTACTACTCCGTTATTTCCTTTTTCTATATTTTCTTGAACTTTCTTATCTAATTTATAGTGAACGAAAGGTCCTTTTTTTAATGAACGTGCCATATCTCAATTATTTCTTTCTACGTTCTACGATATACTTATTACTCGGGTTTTTCTTAGAACGAGTTCTATAACCTTTAGCTGGCATTCCGTTTCTTGAACGTGGATGTCCTCCAGAAGAACGTCCTTCACCACCTCCCATTGGATGATCAACAGGGTTCATTGCAACAGGTCTTGTTCTAGGTCTTCTTCCTAACCATCTTGTTCTACCTGCTTTACCAGACACAACTAATTGATGATCAGAATTAGAAACCGCTCCAATTGTAGCCGAACAAGTTAACAAGATCAATCTTGTTTCTCCTGAAGGCATTTTAATTGTGGCATACTTACCATCTCTTGCCATTAATTGAGCAAAAGTACCAGCCGAACGAGCAATAACAGCTCCCTGACCTGGACGTAACTCAATACATGAAATTACAGTTCCTAAAGGAATCTTACTTAAAGGTAATGCATTACCAATTTCTGGTTGAGAATCTGGACCAGAAACTAATTTCTGACCCACTTTCAATCCATTTTGAGCAATTACATACGTTTTCTCTCCATCAGCATAAGCTAACAAAGCAATAAATGCAGTACGATTTGGATCGTATTCGATAGATTTAACCGTAGCAGGAACTCCTACTTTAGCACGTTTAAAATCAATAATACGATATCTCTGCTTGTGACCACCACCCGTATAACGCATGGTCATCTTTCCCTGACTATTTCTACCTCCTGAGTTTTTTATCGGTGCTATCAAAGAGCGCTCCGGCTTATCAGTTGTAATGGCGTCATAACCATTCACAACTCTAAAACGCTGACCCGGGGTAATAGGTTTTAATTTTCTAACTGACATTGTTCTCTATTAGATATTATTGTAAAAATCAATTGATTCTCCTTCTTTTACTTGCACAAATGCTTTCTTTTCAGCATTTGTTTTTCCACTGATTAAACCACTTTTAGTGTATTTTGCAGTTCTATCCGGTCTAACATTAATTGTATTAACACTCACAACAGTTACACCATAAGCAGCTTCAACAGCTTTCTTAATCTCAACTTTGTTTGCTTTTGTGTTAACAAAAAATCCAAATCGGTTCAAAACTTCACTCTCTTTGGTCACTTTTTCAGTTACTATAGGTCTGATTATGATACTCATTTTCCTATTTATTTACTTAAATTTTCTTCAATTCCTTCTAAAGAACCTTCAAAAAGCACTACATTATTAGCGTTTAAGATGGCGTAAGTGCTTAATTCTGAGCTACTTACAACATTAGAAGCCTTCAAATTGCGTGACGACAAATATACATTTTTATTTAAATCACCCAACACAAACAAAGATTTTTTATTCTCTAACCCTAAAGCTTTCAAAACATTAATGAAATTTTTAGTGCTTGGAGTATCAAAATTAAAATCCTCCAAAACAATAATATTGGATTCTTTTGCTTTGATTGAGAAAGCTGATTTTCTAGCCAAACGTTTCAAGTTTTTATTCAATTTGAATGAATAACTTCTTGGTCTTGGACCAAAAACAGTTCCTCCTCCTTTAAACAAAGGATTCTTTACACTACCCGCACGAGCAGTACCAGTTCCTTTTTGCTTTTTAATCTTACGTGTACTTCCAGCTACTTCAGCTCTTTCTTTTGACTTATGAGTACCTTGTCTTTGATTAGCAAGATATTGCTTAACATCAAGATATACAGCATGATTGTTTGGCTCAATTGCGAATACTGAATCAGAAAGCTGAACCTTTCTTCCAGTATCTTTTCCGTTGAAATCTAATACTTTTACTTCCATTACTTCTGAATGATTACATAAGAGTTAGTATGCCCAGGAACACATCCTTTAACAATAAGTAGGTTCTTATCAGCCACTACTTTTAAAACTCTAAGGTTTTGAACTTTTACATTTTCTCCTCCCATTCTTCCAGCCATACGCATTCCTTTGAATACTCTAGATGGATAAGAAGAAGCTCCTACAGAACCTGGCGCTCTTAAACGATTGTGTTGACCATGAGTAGATTGTCCAACACCACCAAAACCGTGACGTTTAACAACACCCTGAAAACCTTTACCTTTAGATACACCTTGTACATCTACAAATTCTCCTTCTTCAAAAATAGTAACATCAATAAGATCTCCTAATTTTTGTTCAGTTGCAAAATCTTGGAATTCAACGACTTTTTTCTTAGCAACAGTTCCTGCTTTTTTAAAGTGACCTACAGCCGCTTTAGTGGAATGTTTCTCATTTTTGTCATCGAAACCAAGTTGCAACGCTTCATACCCGTCAACCTCTTTGGTTCTGACTTGGGTAACAACACATGGCCCAGCTTCGATTACTGTACAAGGAATATTCTTCCCGTTTTCATCGAAAATACTAGTCATGCCGATTTTTCTACCAATTAACCCAGACATAAAATATTAATTATTAATTATTAAATATAAATATAGAACTTTCGCTTAAGCGAATACTATTTTTTAAAAACGAGGTGCAAAAGTAAAACTTATTTGCAGATATTCCAAAAAATGTTTTTTCGCTTAAACGAAACGTCCTTCTATTTCAAAAATTCAGGTATTATACCTTGATTTCTACTTCAACCCCACTAGGCAATTCTAGTTTCATTAAAGCATCAATAGTTTTAGATGAAGAAGAATAAATATCAATTAATCTCTTATATGACATCACTTCAAATTGTTCTCTAGCTTTTTTATTAACGTGTGGAGAACGTAAAACTGTGAATAATTTTTTGTGAGTTGGTAATGGAATTGGACCTGTTACAACTGCACCAGTAGTTTTAACCGTTTTTACAATCTTCTCAGCAGACTTATCCACCAACATATGATCGTAAGATTTTAGTTTTATTCTGATTTTTTGACTCATTTTCTTAAAAATTAAGCGTTACCTTTTGCTTTTTTAATCACTTCTTCTGAAATATTAGAAGGAGTTTGTTCATAGTGTGAAAATTCCATAGTAGAAGTTGCTCTACCTGATGACAATGTTCTTAATGTAGTTACATAACCAAACATTTCAGACAAAGGAACACTTGCTTTAATAGTTTTAGCTCCAGCTCTATCTCCCATGTCATTAACTTGACCTCTTCTTCTATTCAAATCTCCAACAATATCTCCCATATTTTCTTCAGGAGTAATCACTTCAATTTTCATAATAGGCTCAAGGATAACCGCACCAGCAGCTTTCGCTACTTCTTTATAACCCATTCTAGCAGCCAATTCAAATGAAAGAGCATCAGAATCCACTGGGTGATACGAACCGTCTAACAAAGTTACTTTCAAACTATCTACAGTATAACCAGCTAATGGCCCTGTTTTCATAGCTTCTCTGAAACCTTTTTCAACAGCAGGAATATATTCTTTAGGAACGTTTCCTCCTTTTACTTCATTTACAAACTGTAATCCAACAGGCGCTTTACCATCAACAGTATCAGCAGGTTCTAAACGGAAAACAATATCTCCAAATTTACCACGACCTCCAGATTGTTTTTTGTAAACTTCTCTGTGTTGTGCTGACTTAGTAAATGCCTCTTTGTATTCTACTTGAGGCTCACCTTGGTTTACTTCTACTTTGAATTCACGTTTCATACGATCTACAAGAATATCCAAGTGTAACTCTCCCATTCCTGAGATAATGGTTTGACCTGAAGCCTCATCAGTTCTAACAGTAAACGTAGGATCTTCTTCAGCTAATTTAGCCAAAGCCATTCCCATTTTATCAACGTCAGCTTTAGTTTTAGGCTCAATTGCGATACCAATTACAGGATCAGGGAATTTCATTGATTCAAGAATAATCGGATGTTTTTCATCGCACATAGTATCCCCTGTCTTGATATCTTTAAATCCAACTGCAGCTCCAATATCTCCAGCCTCAATATATTCGATCGGATTTTGTTTATTCGCGTGCATTTGGTAGATACGAGAGATACGTTCTTTATTCCCTGAACGAGTGTTCAAAATATAAGAACCTGCATCCAAACGACCTGAATAAGCACGGAAAAATGCCAAACGACCTACATAAGGGTCAGTAGCAATTTTAAATGCCAAAGCTGCAAAAGGCTCTTTTACATCAGGGCGACGCACGATTTTAGTTTGATCTTCTTCTAATAATTCAGCATCATCAGGATGAATTCCCTCAATACCTTCTTTATCTAATGGAGATGGCAAATATTTACATACTGCATCTAACATGAATTGAACTCCTTTATTTTTGAAAGAAGACCCAGCAATCATAGGAATAATTGCCATGTCAATAGTTGCAGCACGCAACGCATTGTTGATCTCTTCTTCTGTAATTGAGTTTTCATCCTCCATATATTTATCAAGAAGACTCTCATCATAGGTAGCAATTTCTTCAATAAGGATAGATCTGTATTTTTTTACATCATCCACCATATCAGCAGGAATATCTACAATATCAAAGGTAGCACCTTGTGTAGCATCATGCCATACAATAGCTTGATTTTTAACTAAATCAACTACTCCTTTAAAATCTGCCTCGTCTCCAATTGGCAATGTAATTGCAACTGCATTAGACTTCAACATATCTTTAACTTGCTGACAAACACCCAAGAAATTAGAACCTTGACGGTCCATCTTGTTTACAAACCCCATTCGAGGCACTCGATATTGATCTGCTAATCTCCAGTTAGTTTCTGATTGAGGCTCAACACCATCAACAGCACTAAACAAAAATACCAAACCGTCTAATACACGTAACGAACGATTTACCTCTACAGTAAAATCAACGTGTCCAGGAGTATCAATAATATTAAAGTGGTACGGTTTTGAATCTGGTAATAACTTACCTTGTTCAGTTGGAAAACTCCACTCACAAGTTGTTGCAGCAGAAGTAATTGTGATACCTCTTTCTTGCTCTTGTGCCATCCAGTCCATGGTAGCAGCACCATCATGCACCTCACCAATTTTATGTGATTTTCCGGTGTAGAATAAAATACGCTCAGTTGTTGTTGTTTTACCAGCATCAATATGAGCCGCAATACCTATATTTCTTGTATATTTTAAATCTCTAGCCATTTCTTATGAATTAAAATCTAAAGTGAGAGAAGGCTTTATTTGCTTCTGCCATTTTGTGAGTATCCATTCTTTTCTTAACAGCAGCCCCTTCTTCTTTAGCCGCAGCTAAACATTCTGAAGCCAATTTTTGAGCCATTGATTTCTCATTTCTCTTTCTAGAATACAAAATCAACCATTTCATTGCCATAGAAATTTTTCTATCTGGTCTGATTTGCATTGGAATTTGAAACGTTGCTCCACCAACTCTACGACTACGCACCTCTACGTGTGGCATCACATTAGTTAATGCATCTTTCCAAATTTCTAAAGCAGATTTTTCTGCATCTTGCTTTTTAGTCTCTATAATATCGATTGCATCATAAAAAACTTTGAAAGCGGTTGATTTTTTACCATCCCACATTAAGTTATTCACAAAACGCGTAACCAATTGGTCATTAAACCTTGGGTCTGGTAAAAGAGGTCTTTTTTTAGCCTGTCTTTTTCTCATGTCTTTTTTTTAATTAAATACTATACTTATATAATAAAGAATACCTATTATATATTACAGCGTTTTAAATTACTTTTTTGCTTCTTTTGGGCGTTTTGCTCCGTACTTAGATCTTCTTTGCGTTCTACCAGCAACACCTGATGTATCAAGTGCTCCACGAACGATGTGATACCTAACTCCTGGCAAATCTTTTACCCTTCCACCCCTAACTAATACTATCGAGTGCTCTTGTAGATTGTGTCCTTCTCCAGGAATGTAAGCATTCACTTCATTACCATTAGTCAAACGCACACGCGCAACTTTACGCATTGCAGAATTTGGCTTTTTTGGTGTAGTAGTGTAAACACGCGTACAAACCCCTCTTCTTTGAGGACAAGAATCTAAAGCAACCGATTTACTCTTCTTAGTTATCTGAGTTCTTCCTGTTCTTACTAATTGTTGAATTGTTGGCATAATTAATACTAAAATTACTTATTTATTTAATTCCCGCTTTTTACGGGGTTGCAAATTTATAAAATATTTTAAACTTAACAAACCATAAATGATTAATTTTCAATATATTTAAATAACTAGCGATTTTTAATGTTATTTTAAGTCTTTTAAAAGCACTTGCTCTTTTCAAAAAACACACTATTAAAGGAACTTTCAGCCGAAAAACTAAAAAGAAAAAGGAAATAAAATCAAATAAAAGCAGATTTATAACATCCGAAACTACTTCTGTTAAAATGTTAAATTTTAGATGCACGCATAAAAAACAACAAAGAATATTAGGAAAGTTAACAAATAATTAAGATTTTTGCTTCACTAATTCAAAATAATTAAAAATGAAACTAAAATTAAATGGATTCTTAATGCTTTTATTAGCATTAGTGACGCAAATAACATTTGCGCAAGAAAGAGCCGTTTCAGGAACTGTTTCTGACAATACAGGACTACCTCTTCCAGGGGTAAGCGTATTGGTTAAAGGAACAAAAACTGGAACGCAAACTGATTTTGATGGAAAATACTCTATCAAAGTGGCACCAAGCCAAACTTTAGTATTTAGCTACATTGGTATGACAAGCCAAGAAGTTAAAGCTAGCTCAACTAGTATTAATGTAAAACTAGCTAGTACAGCAATTGAACTTGAGGGTGCTGTTGTAACAACTGCACTGGGTGTTAAAAGAGAAAAAAAATCTCTTGGATATGCTACTCAAGAAATCAAAGGAGCCGACATTGTTTCAGGAGCTGGAAGCGGAAACTTCTTCAATGAATTATCTGGTAAAGTAGCTGGAGTTCAAATTAGAAGAAACAACAACTTTGGTGGTTCTACTAATATTGTATCACGTGGTATTAAAAATCTTACAGGTAATAATCAAATGCTTGTAGTAATTGATGGTGTACCAGTTAATAACTCTAACATTAACTCAAGTACTGGATCTCAAACTACTGGAGCAGGACCTACTTACGATTACGGTAACAACGCAATGGACATCAATCCAGACGACATTGAAACTATTAACGTATTAAAAGGAGCTGCAGCATCGGCTTTGTACGGATACCAAGCTGGAAATGGTGTTTTAATGATTACAACCAAAAAAGGGAAAGCGAAAAAAGGATTAGGAATTACTGTTTCTTCTGAATTAGTAACTGGTTCTATCGATAAATCTACTTTCATTAAATATCAAGATAAATATGGTGCTGGTTATGGCCCGTATTACGAAGACGCTTCAGGAATGTTCTTATCAAGAGATATTAATGGTGATGGTGTTGATGACTTAGTAGTACCTACTTCTGAAGACGCTTCTTATGGTGCAGCTTATGATCCAAACAAAATGGTTTATAACTGGAATGCATTCACTCCATATTCTGATAATTTTGGTAAAGCAACTCCATGGGTAGCTGCTAAAAATGGTCCAATAACATTTTTTGAATCACCACTTTCTGTAAATAACTCAATTTCATTAGAAGACGGAAATGATAAATCTAATTTCGTTTTAAACTTTAATAACTTCAAACAAAATGGTATTATGCCAAATTCTGAATTGAAGAAAAATAGTTTAAGTTTAAAATTTAATCACCAATTAACTGATAAATTATCAGTATCCTCATTTGCTAGTTATACTGCGCAAACTACAGTAGGTAGAAACTCAACAGGTTATAGTGATAACATCATGACACAATTCCGTCAATGGTGGCAAACTAATGTTGATGTTCAGGAATTAAAACAAGTTTACGAAAGATCAGGAGGTCAAAACGTTACTTGGAACTGGGCAGATCCTACTGACTTACAGCCAATTTACTGGGACAACCCATATTTTACAAGATACAAAAACTACCAATCTGACGAAAGAAACCGTTTTACGGGTTATGCAAAATTAGATTACAAAATTGCTGACTGGGTAACAGCTACAGGTCGTGTATCTACAGACACATATTCTGAACTACGTGAAGAAAGAAGAGCTAACGGATCTACTGCTGGAACTTTTGGAATCAACAGATTGGATGAAGGATCAGGTTACCAAAGATACTCTAGAAATTTTTCAGAGCAAAACTATGATTTCTTCTTAACGTTTAAGAAAAACATCAATGATAGCTTTACATTCAATGGAGTTGCTGGAGGTACTATAAACAGATCTAGAATTGTTTCAGAATTAGCATCAACACAAGGAGGACTTGTAGTTCCTGAACTTTATAGTTTGAATAATTCTGCCTCAACTGTGCCATATCCTCTAGATAGTGAAACAAATACAGGAGTAAACTCTTATTATGGATCTGCTTCCTTTGGATACAAAGATTTCTTATTTTTAGACGGTACAGTAAGACGTGATGCTTTCTCAGTATTACCTGCAGGAAATAACTCATTACTTACAAACTCTCTTTCTGCAAGTTATGTGTTTACCAAAACTATTAACAAGCCATGGTTATCATTCGGTAAATTAAGAGCTAATATAGCTGAAAGTCCTCTTGGATCACCTTCACAAGCATTAGTAGATACTTATCCAAGAACAACTTCATACGAATCAGAACATATGTATTCTGTAGCATCAACAAAAAGCAATCCTGACTTAAGACCTGTTAAATCAAGTACAAAAGAAATTGGATTAGAAATGCAATTCTTAAACAGAAGAATTGGTTTTGATGTTGCCGCATATAAAACATTAAGTTCTGGACAAATTTTTCCAGTATCTTATTCTACAGCAACTGGTTACTCAAATAGATATGTAAATGCTGGTGAAATTGAAAATAAAGGTCTTGAGGTACAAATTAATTTAACTCCAATAAAAACAAATGACTTTTCTTGGGATATTTTTGTAAACTGGGCTAAAAATGAAAATAAAGTTATTAGTTTAACTGAGGGGATATCAAATTTACAATTAGGAAGTTTCCAAGGTGGTGTAACAATTAATGCGCAAGTAGGTCAACCATATGGAACTATTAAAGGAACTGATTACACTTATTTAAACGGTCAAAAAGTTGTAAGCACACTAGGTCGATATGTAATTAATACCTCAACTAACAATGTAATTGGAAACATTACTCCAGACTGGACAGGAGGGGTAAGAAATAATTTTACTTATAAAGATATATCTTTAGGTTTCTTGATTGATATGCAAAAAGGGGGAGATATGTTCTCGCTTGACCAATCATATGGGCTAGCTACTGGACTTTCTGTAGTAACTGCTGGCAACAATGAATTAGGAAACCCTGTTCGTAATACTATCGCTAATGGAGGAGGGGTAATTTTACCTGGTGTTCAAGCCAACGGTACTCCAAACACGGTGAGAACAGCAGCTCCTAATCAATACGGAAATATTTCAGGTTATAGAAGAGCACCTAATGCTGCATTTATCTATGATGCATCATTCATTAAATTAAGAGAGGTTAACATTTCATATAACTTACCAAGTTCTATTACTTCCAAGTTAAAACTTACTGCTATGAAATTTAGTATAGTAGGTTCTAACTTATGGATTATTCATAAAAACCTTCCAGATGCTGACCCTGAAAGTGGTTTAGCTTCAGGAAATTTAGCATCTGGATACTCTGTAGGTTCATTACCAACAACTAGAAATATCGGTTGTAACTTAACATTTAAATTTTAAATTATGAAAAAGATAGTATTATTCATAACGTTTATTTCACTGGCTATATCGTCATGTACAGATGATATTACAGGTTTAAATGAACTAAAAAAAGAAGCTACTTCAACGAAACCAGAGTATTTATTCACAAATGCACAGAAAAATTTAGCCGATCAAATGGTTAGTACATCTGTTAATTACAATGTGTTTCGATTATTTGCACAACATTGGACAGAAACAACATATCCAGATGAAAGTCAATATAATATAACAACTAGAAGTATCCCTGACAATCACTTTACGGTACTTTATAGAGATGTATTAAGAGACTTAAAAGAATCTAAAACAATTTTATCTGCCGAAGTATATGTAGGTACTACAGCAGAAAAAGCAGCTAAAGAGTTAGTTAGAAAAAACAAATTAGCCGTGATAGATATATTAACTGCATATACATACAGTATATTAGTAGATACATTTGGAAATGTTCCTTATACACAAGCATTAGACTTAGAGAATCATCCACAGCCAGTTTACGATGACGCTAAAACAATCTACAAAGATTTAATATCTAGATTAACTTCAGATGTTTCTAACTTATCTTCAAGTGCTGAAAGTTTTGGAAGCGCTGATTTAGTATATGGTGGTGATGTCGTAAAATGGAAAAAATTCGCTAATACATTGCGATTACGTTTAGCTGTAAACATTTATGATGCAGAACCTACTTATGGTAAAGCTCAAGTTGAGGCTGCAGTTACAGCTGGAGTTATAATGAATGCTTCAGATAATGCTAATTTCAAATACCTATCTACACAACCAAATACTAATCCATTATATGTTGATTTAGTTGCTAGTGGAAGACACGATTTTGTTCCAGCAAATACACTAGTAAACAAAATGAACACATTAGCTGATCCAAGAAGAGAAAAATATTTCACTCTAGCATCTAATGGAACATATAAAGGTGGTACATATGGAACTGGAAATTCGTATAGCAGTAATTCACATGTGAGTGCTACTATTGAAGACCCTACTTTACCAGGTACTCTTTTAGATTACACAGAAGTAGAATTCCTATTAGCAGAAGCTGTTGAAAAAGGAGCTACTATATCAGGAACTGCAGAATCTCATTACAATGCAGGCATTACAGCTTCTATGCAAAATTGGGGTGTTGCCGCGGCAGATATTACTACTTATTTAGCAAGAACTGATGTGGCTTATACTACTGCAACTGGTACTTACAAACAAAAAATTGGAGAACAAGCTTGGATTGCTCTTTATAACAGAGGATTTGAAGCATGGACTTCATACAGAAGATTAGACTTCCCTGTATTAGCTGCGCCAGCTGGAGCTTATAACGGATTAACATCTGTTCCTGTTCGTTATTCTTACCCTGCAAAAGAGCAAACATTAAATACAGCTAATGTCACTGCTGCTATCACTGCAATTGGTGGAAATAACTTAACTACAAAATTATTCTGGGATAAATTCTAATTTATCTTCATAATTTGATCAGAAACCATCAGCCTTTGGCTGGTGGTTTTTTTTTGTATCTTTGCGTTATGGAAAAAGAAAAAATTCCATTTGGAATACGGGCTATTATTGAGAGCCCATACAAACTGGAATTACAACAAACTTAAACCTATTCTCAAAAAATCCCAATACAATTCTTTTAAAATCATAATGGTAAACTAGTTTAAACTACTTTATTTTTATATCTTTTAATTACAAATTGTCATCTGTATAATTTATTATAAAATTAAAGCTATGAGCACAATAACAATAACCGAATTATATTCTTTATTATCAGAAAAGGTAGGGAAAGAAACGGCACAAAGTCTAACTGCTTACATTGAACAAAAGATAGAAAAAAATATAGAATACAACACCCGTCACTTGGCAACAAGAAAAGATTTAGAAAAAGGATTCAAAGAACAGTCAAGATGGATGTTAGGTGTTTTTATAACACTTGCCCTAATGATACTGGGATTATATGCGACTATTTTATTAAAGTAATCATATAGACACTATTTAAAAAAACATATTGAACAAACCATTCCTTTGAATCCAAAAGGGATGGTTTTTTTATATCTTTGCGTTATGGAAAAAGAAAATATAATATTTGGAATACGGGCCATAATCGAGGCTATACAAGCGGGAGCTGCAGTAGACAAAGTCTTCATTCAAAAAGAAATTGCAGGCGAACTAATGAAGGATTTAATGAAGGTAATGAAACGTGCTAATATTAATTTTTCCTACGTTCCTGTAGAAAAACTAAACCGTTTAACCCCTAACAACCACCAAGGAGCAGTTGCAAGCATCTCTCCTATCGGTTTTATGGAATTGGAACATTTAGTAGAATCCACCATGGAATCGGGTAAAAAAGCCTTATTTTTAATTTTGGATCAAATTTCGGACGCGCGTAATTTTGGTGCTATTATTAGAACTGCCGAATGTACTGGTGTAAATGGTATCATCATTCAAAAAGCAGGTTCTGCTCCCGTAAATGGAGACACTGTAAAAACATCTGCCGGTGCCGTATTCAATGTGCCTATTTGTAAAGTAGAACACATTAAAGACGCTATCTTTTATCTTCAAAGTTCAGGAATCAAAACCGTAGCCGCTACCGAAAAAACAGAACAAAATATCTACGACATTGCACTAAACGAACCCGTAGCCATCATCATGGGATCAGAAGACCGAGGAATCAATCCATCGGTATTAAAAATTGTAGATGAAAAAGCAAAATTACCAATGTTCGGGACAATCGGATCATTAAATGTGTCGGTAGCTTGTGGCGCCTTCCTATACGAAGCGGTAAGACAAAGAAGTTAGAATTAAAAACAAACACATAAAATTTAAATTCTAACACTACTCAACACCTAAAAAATAACCTCATAAACATATCCCCGAATAACCTTATCAACAAACAACCCCACATAAACACAAAAAATGGAAGCTCCTCTAGCAGAACGCATTCGTCCACAACAATTAGAAGACTATATTAGTCAATCCCACCTAGTGGGTGTTAATGGTTCGTTGACACAGCAGATAGCCAAAGGAATTATCCCTTCCTTGATTTTTTGGGGGCCTCCTGGCACAGGAAAAACTACTCTAGCCCAAATTATTTCGCAAGAATCCAAACGCCCTTTTTATACCTTAAGCGCTATTAATTCCGGAGTAAAAGATATCAGAGAGGTTATAGAAAAAGCCAAACAAAGCGGCGGACTTTTTACTTCCAAAAATCCCATTTTATTTATTGATGAGATTCATCGCTTTAGTAAGTCCCAACAAGATTCCTTATTGGCTGCAGTCGAAAAAGGCTGGATTACACTCATCGGAGCTACAACTGAAAACCCCAGTTTTGAAGTCATTCCTGCTTTATTATCGCGTTGTCAAGTGTACACCTTGAATGCTTTTAACAAAGAAGACTTAGAAGCCTTGCTAGACCGAGCAATGCAAACAGATGCCATTTTAAAAGAAAAAAAAATAAATCTAACCGAAACAGAAGCGCTACTGCGACTTTCTGGTGGCGATGGACGCAAACTATTAAATCTTTTCGAACTGGTCGTAAACGCCTCTAATGAAGATGAAATTTTCATCACCAACGATCGCGTACTCGAATTAGTACAACAAAACACCGTTTTGTATGACAAAACAGGAGAACAACATTATGATATTGTTTCGGCCTTCATCAAATCCATTCGAGGCAGCGATCCTAACGGAGCAGTCTATTGGCTAGCCCGAATGATTGAAGGGGGTGAAGATGTAAAATTCATTGCGCGACGCATGCTTATTCTTGCTAGCGAAGACATTGGTAATGCGAATCCTACTGCCTTTATTATGGCCAACAATACCTTCCAAGCAGTAGCTACTATTGGTTATCCTGAAAGCCGAATCATCCTCAGTCAATGTGCTGTGTATCTAGCTACTTCTCCAAAAAGTAATGCATCTTATATAGCTATTGGCAAAGCCCAGCAACTGGTCAAACAAACAGGAGACTTATCGGTACCTATTCATCTGCGCAATGCACCTACCCCATTAATGGCGGCATTAGGATATGGAGAAGAATACAAATACTCCCACGATTATGCAAACAATTTTGCCGAACAAGAATTTTTACCCGATGCAATATCTGGGACAACTCTTTATGAACCAGGAAATAATACTAGAGAAAATACCACTCGCGAATTCTTAAAAAACCGATGGAAAGACAAATACGGTTACTAAAACTTTACCGATACTTTTTCTGAAATTAATTTTTCATTTACATAATAGTCAAAAAACCACTGTTTGTCCTTTAGAATAAAAACACCTTGGTTGTTACCTTTTACAGCAATATACAAGTCAGGACGTGAAGTTGCATACAATTTAAAAACAACTTTCGGACTTGCATCCACTAACTGATATCCATTTGGAGTAGCTTGAGCATAAAGCAATTCTGGAGCTGTTGTTTGTTCAACTTGTACTGCTGCATTTGTAGTAGAAGGAGCAATTGCTGGTACGACTTCATTTTTTAACGCTACCGCAGGAGTAGTAACCGTCATTTTTTCGTATTTATAATTCAATTTAAAAATAGATTCAAAAGCAGCATTTAAAGCTTTTGAATATGCCAATTCTGTGTCTTTCTCTTTAGTATAACCGCTTTCAGACTTGTAAATCAAATTATTACTACAATCTTTTAATTCAACATGAAATTTTGTGGCTAAAAAAGCACTTTCTTTTACAATATCATAATACAAAAGCTCGCATCGATCACTATATTCCTTAGGAAGTATTTCATTCGCATAAAATACCGTAAATCCAGCTTTATTGAGGTTCATTTTAGACATTGTACATAGACGGTACTGATTATTGGTCCGAATAAAATCAAATTTCAAAGGCACAATAACCGCTTTGTAATTGTTGCTATTTTGTGCAAAACAAAACGAACTAAATAAGACGAATACAAATACTAGTTTTCTCATGATCATAAATAATTTTTAAGTTCCAACAAATGATTAATTGCAATAATTCCTTCAGGGCTACTTTCTTTATTTGGATTAAAAAAAACCGCATCAATTCCAAAATCCAAAGCTCCTCTTACATCGGCTTCTAAACAATCGCCAATCATAATACTGTTTTCTTTTTCGGCTTGAGCCAAATCCAAAGCATGCTGAAATATAATAGGATTAGGCTTTTTAACCCCTGCCATTTCAGAATTGGTAATTGTTTTAAAATAGGAATCCATCTTAGAATTGGCTATTTTTTTATACTGAACATTAGCAAAGCCATTGGTAATAATATGCAATTGGTATTTTTCATTTAAATAATCTAAAATTTCAATAGCGCCGTCAAACAGATGATTATTGTCTGGTAAAAAAGCAATATAATCCTCTGCCATTTGATAAATCGCTGCATCTGAAATAGGATAATTTAAAGCGTCAAAAGAATCCTTAAGCCTTTTGTAACGCAATTCTTCATGCGTGATTTTGTCATACTGATACAATTTCCAACACGCCTGATTGATAGGCGCGTATTTTGCTATAAAATCAGCTATTGCTATTTCAGGATGGTCTTGCTTAAAAATAGAGGCAAACGCCATTTCAGAATTTTTATCAAAATCCCAAAGGGTGTGATCCAAATCAAAAAAAACATGCTGTATATTTTTATTTTTCATTCCCTTTTTTACAAAATCCCTTGATCAACAAAACTAAAATAACCTGTCTCAGTTACTATTACGTGATCTAAAACCAATATTTCTAAACTCTCTCCTGCTTTTTTTAATTTCTGAGTGATTTGCTTATCAGCCTCACTGGGTTTCAAACTCCCCGAAGGATGATTATGACACAAAACTAAAGAAGTAGCTCCCATTTCAAGCGCTACTTTAAAAACCAAACGAACATCAACCACGGTACCTGTAATTCCTCCTTTACTCAATTGTTGTTTCGAAATCACCTTGTTAGAATTATTCAAATATACAATCCAAAACTCTTCGTGTTGCAATTCACCAATAATGGGTTGCATCAACTCAAAAATGACTTTACTAGAATTGATTTTAACTAACTCAACTGCGTCTTCTACCCTGCGTCTTCTGCCTAATTCTAAAGCAGCTACTATAGCAATTGCTTTAGCTTCTCCTATTCCTTTGAATTGCATCAATTGCGACAAACTTTGTTTTCCTAGCGCATTCAAATTATGAGAAACTGTAGCCAAAATCCGTTTGCTTAAATCGACTGCCGTTTCATTCCGACTACCAGAACCTATTAATATAGCAATCAATTCGGCATCGCTTAAAGCACTTTTACCTTTAAGCATGAGTTTCTCCCGAGGTTTATCATCTTCAGACCAACTACTAATGGGAAAGGGGGCTTTTTCCATAGGTATTCTATTTGGGTAAATATTATTCTATCAACTGCTTAACTCCATCAAAATTCAATCCTCCGTAATTACCAGAACTCATCAAAAGTAAGGCAGAATTATCTAAATTTCGGCTGAATAAATAGTGTTTAAATTCGGCCGGATTGGTATATATAATTAAATCTTCTCGATTAAAAGCTTTGGCAATTTGCTCATAAGTTACTTCTTCCAATTGTTTGATTTTTACCGCATCTGGCGAATAAAAAACAACTGCTTCATCGGCATATTCCAAAGCGCCTTCATATTCTTTCAAAAATTCAGCATTCAAACTACTATACGTGTGCAACTCCAAACAAGCCACTAAAGTACGATTTGGATATTGCTCTTTTACAGCTTTGGTGGTGGCAGCTACTTTGCTTGGTGAATGAGCAAAATCTTTATAGGCTACTTTTCCTTTTCCTTCGGCAATTTTTTCCAAACGTTTGGATGCCCCTTTAAAACTAGCAATTGCCTCATAGAAATCAGCTTCGTCCACTCCCATATTTTGGCAAATCCATTTGGCACCGGCTAAATTATTCAAATTATGTGCACCAAATACCTCAATTGGCATAGGTCCTTCAGGAGTTTCTAAAAGCGTTACCCCATCGCTAACCGTATAAGCAGGCGTGCTATAAGGCAGTTTCCGAATTGGATTCGCAGCCGCTTCCGAAACACGTTTTACCTCAACATCGTCTTCGTTATACACCAAAATTCCGCCATTCGTAATTTTGCCAATAAAAATCTCAAACTGTTCTACATAATTCTCATAGGTTGGAAACACATTAATATGATCCCAAGCAATACCAGAAATCAAAGCAATATTAGGCTGGTACAAATGAAATTTCGGACGTCTATCAATCGGAGACGATAAATATTCATCACCTTCCAAAACCATAAAATCATTTTCTTCAGTAAGATGCACCATGGTATCAAATCCTTCTAACTGCGCTCCCACCATATAATCTACCGCAATATTATGGTAATGCATGACATGCAAAATCATCGAAGTAATGGTAGTCTTTCCGTGAGAACCACCAATAACCACACGGGTTTTATTTTTGGACTGTTCGTATAAGAATTCCGGATACGAATAAATTTTTAATCCTAATTCTTGTGCTTTCAACAACTCAGGATTGTCTGCCTTTGCGTGCATTCCTAAAATTACAGCTTCAATATCTGCGGTGATTTTTTCTGGAAACCAACCCATTTCAGCAGGTAAAATTCCTTTCTTTTCTAATCGTGATTTAGAAGGTTCAAAAATGGCATCGTCACTTCCTGTAACCTGATATCCTTTGTTGTGTAAAGCCAACGCTAAATTGTGCATTGCACTGCCACCAATAGCAATAAAATGTAGCCTCCTACCCCCCGAAGGGGGCATGCTTTTAGTATTATTTTTATCAATCATCTTAAGTTTATTTATTAATCTCTTTTTAAGCCCCTCCTTTGGAGGGGTTGGGGAGGCTTATTTTTCAAATCGTTCTTTTAATTGTTGTGCTTTCGCAAAATTTTTCATTTTGTACCAATACAAATTATATAACTTTTGAAAAGCTAATTTTGAATGGGTCAACTCTAAAGCTTTACTATAATTCAGTTCCGCTTTTTTATTTCGACCAAAATATTCTTCAATATATCCTTTTGACAAATACCCATCCAAAGAAGACAACCGCATCAATTCATTAGAATACTGTACCGCTTTTGCTTCGCTACCACCAATAATTCCAGGTAATTCCAAATACAACTGAACCAAAGCCCAACGGGATTCTTTGTGTTTCGGATCTAAAACAATGGCTTTCTCAAACGACGATTTAATTTCCTCAATCATTCCCAATGCTTTAAATTTAGTCCCCTCTTTCGCTTTCATTCCTAAAGCGCCTCCATATTTGTAATAGTAATTGGCTTCTCTAGGTTGTAATTGTTTTAGCTTTTTGTAATACAACAATGCTTTGTCCCATAGCTTTTGCTGACCTGCAATATCTCCCAAATATTCAATTGCTTTTAAATGCGATGGATTTTCAACAACTACACTTTCAAATAATGTGCGAGCTTGTTCTATTTTTCCAGCTTCAAAGAACTGCTCTGCTTTCTCAAAATTAACCTGAGACCAAAGTAGTATTGGAAAAAATAGTAAAACAAAAACAATCCCTTTCATTCTTCAAAAATAGCGAAATTTATATTTGTTTTCTTGTAGATTTAGGAAGCTTTGACTTTTTTTATAAAAAAAATCCGCCTCATGAGAGACGGATCTATATTTGTCACAACTAAATACGTTTAGTTATTTAACATATTCCACAATTTATCTTTTAATTCAGTCAAACCTTGTTGTGCCACCGAAGAAATAAACAAATACGGAATATCCTTAAACGCAACATCTAATTCTGCCTTTAGTTCTGCCTTCAATTCTTCATCCAACATATCTATTTTTGAAATGACCAACAACCGTTCTTTGTCTAACATTTCCGGATTGTACTTGGTCAATTCATTGACTAAAATATCGTATTCAGCTTTAATATCGGGCGTATCCACAGGGACTAAAAATAACAAAGTAGAATTTCGTTCAATATGACGCAAAAAGTAATGCCCCAATCCTTTCCCTTCAGCTGCACCTTCAATAATTCCAGGAATATCAGCAATTACAAACGATTGAAAATCACGATACGCTACAATTCCTAAATTAGGTTTTAAGGTTGTAAATGGATAATCCGCAATTTTGGGTTTCGCTGAAGTTAAAACCGACAACAAGGTTGATTTTCCAGCATTTGGAAATCCAACTAAGCCCACATCAGCCAATACTTTCAATTCTAAAATCACATCCATTTCTACACCCGGTAAACCCGGCTGTGCATAACGTGGGGTTTGATTGGTTGAACTTCTAAAATGCCAATTACCTAAACCTCCTTTTCCACCTTGAGCTAAGATTTTTTTCTCTCCGTCTTCGGTAATTTCAAATAAAACCTCTCCGGTTTCTTTATCTTTTACCACAGTTCCTAAAGGCACTTCAATAAATTTATCTTCTCCATCAGCACCCGTACTTCGATCAGAACCTCCATCTCCTCCATGACCTGCTTTAATGTGTCGTGCAAATTTCAAATGAAATAAGGTCCAAAGTCCTTTATTACCAATTAAATAAACATGCCCTCCACGACCACCATCTCCGCCATCTGGCCCCCCTTTTTCAATAAATTTTTCTCTATGCAAGTGCGTAGAACCTTTCCCTCCTTTTCCAGAAGATACATATATTTTAACGTAATCAACGAAGTTCCCTTCTGTCATTATTCCTTATTTTATTAATCTACAAATGTTTTGATTACTACTTTATCAATCTTTACACCATCCATTTTTTGAGCTTCAAATTCCAACTTATTCCAAATCAATTTATCTCCTTCTTTAGGAATAGCGCCTAACTCTGTAATAATAAAACCACTAACGGTAGTTACTTCATAGTCAGTGGTCAACTCATCCAAATCAAAATAAGTCAAGAAATCGTGTAAGGAATACTGCCCATCTACTAACCAAGAACCATCTTCATTCGCAATCAATTGGTATTCATCATCATCAAAATCAGCAGCATCACCTACCAATGCTTCCAAAATATCATTCAGTGTAATAATCCCTTGAAAAACGCCATATTCATCTGTGATAAAAGCATAATGAACTTTCGTTTTCTTAAAATTCTCAAGGGCTTTATAGGCCGATGTATGCTCGATAAAATAAGCGGGCTCTTTAGCAATCGATTTCAATTGAAAGTTGCCTTTTTCAAAGTTAGCAAACAAGTCTTTCAAATACACAACTCCTACTACCTCGTCCAAATTTTCTTCACAAACGGGATAAACAGAATGCAATTCATCCAATACTTTAGATTTGATTTCTTCCAAAGTATCATCTACAGAAAGATAGACCATAGAACTTCGATGCGTCATCAACGAATTCACTTTCCTGTCTCCAATGTGAAATACACGTTCCACAATATCCTGTTCAATTTCTTGCACCTCACCAACTTCTGTACCCTCTTTGATTATAGCTTTAATTTCTTCTTCAGTAACTTTTCCGTCTGCCGTAGGTTTAATTTGAAGAATGTCTAAAAGAAATTCTGTCGATGTGGTTAATAACCAAATAAAAGGCGCCGTGATAATGGAAATTCCCTTCATTGGCATAGCCATAGCTTTGGCAATTGATTCCGGGTAATTTAAACCAATACGCTTGGGTAGTAATTCACCCAAAACCAAAGAAAAAAAGGTTAATATTACAACTACTATTGCCACTGAAAGAGAATGCGCATAAGGCTGCATCGCTGCAAATCCACTCACAAAAAACTCAACGTCTTCAGTAATTTTATCTCCACTATAGATTCCGGTTAAAATTCCAATAAGGGTTATTCCTATTTGAACAGCCGAAAGGAATTTATTTGGAGAATTAGCTAAATCAAGGGCAGTTTTCGCGGTTTTACTCCCTTTTTTAGCAGCTGTTTCCAATCTACTTTTTCGTGAAGAAATCAAGGCAATTTCGGACATAGAAAAAACGCCATTCAGTAGAATTAATAAAAATATAATAAGTAGTTCCAATTGTATTTTTTTAAAGTATTGGTTTAAAGATAAGTAAATTTACTTTTTTCTTGAAAACCAGAATTTCAAGCTTTTTAATAAATACTATAAATTATCAATTACAGCGCTCAATCGTTCAGTAATCTCAGCGATAGAACCTATTCCATCCACTGCATAAAATTTACCTTGATCTTTGTAGTACCCCATCAAAGGAGCGGTCTTTTCATTGTATTCTTGGTAACGGTTTCTGATTTTCTCTTCATCTTGATCATCTGGTCTTCCCGAAGTTTTACCTCTTTCTAAAAGACGTTGTACCAAAATTTCATCATCTGCTTCTAAAGCCACAGTCGCTGTAATTTGTTGTCCTTTTGATTCTAAAAAACGATCCAAAGCACCCGCTTGTGCCAAAGTTCTTGGAAAACCGTCAAATAAAAACCCAGCCGATTGCGGATTAGCATCTACTTCTGATTGTAACATTTGAATCGTTACCTCATCAGGAACTAAATCGCCTTTATCCATATAGGTTTTAGCTAATTTCCCTAACTCGGTTTCATTCTTAATATTAAATCTAAAAATATCCCCTGTTGAAAGGTGTGTTAGGTTGTATTTCTCTTTCAAAAATTCAGCTTGAGTTCCTTTTCCTGCTCCTGGTTTCCCAAATAAAACAATGTTAATCATCTTGTAAATTATTTTTTGTGTTGTAAATAGGACTAAATTCAAATCCCAAATTAATCATAGTTCTGGCAAATATACTGAATTCGAATCGGACAATCTATATAAAGAAAGGGAATTTGTACATTTACAACCACGAATTATCCAATATCAATTGTTAATTATCAACGGACTAAGTATCTTTGCGAAACGAAACAACAACTTGTATGACACGAGCGAAGCGACTGCATTCAACAACTAAAAAATAATTACTACTCCAAATGAACTATTTTTCTTCCAATTTTAAATTAGGTATTCTAGGTGGAGGCCAATTAGGCAAAATGCTTTTGCATGACACTCGAAAATTTGATATTCAAACCTATGTTTTGGATCCAAGTGAAGAAGCACCTTGTAAAATTGCTTGCAACCAATTCTTTCAAGGAGATTTGATGGATTTTGACACCGTATATAAATTCGGAAAAAAAGTAGATATTTTGACTTTCGAAATCGAATTGGTGAACCTAGACGCCTTAACACAATTAGAAGAAGAAGGAGTACCCGTTTATCCTTCGCCAAAAACCTTGAAATTGATTCAAAACAAAGGTATTCAAAAAGATTTTTACACCCAACACAATATTCCAACAGCTCCGTACCAGCGATTTGAAAATCTTGAAAATCTAAAATCAGCAATCAACAGTCAGCAATCAACGCTTCAATTGCCTTTTGTTTGGAAGTGTACCGAATTTGGTTACGATGGTAATGGGGTCAAAGTAGTTCGAAAAGTAGCTGATTTAGACGAATTACCCAACGTAGAATGTATTGCCGAGGCAATGATCCCATTCAAAAACGAATTGGCCGTTATTGTATGTCGCAATCCTTCGGGCGAAATCAAAACCTATCCTGTGGTAGAAATGGAATTTCACCCCGAAGCCAATCAGGTAGAATATGTTATTTGTCCTGCGCGAATTGATGAGGAAGTAGCCCAAAAAGCCAGAGCCATTGCTTTGAATGTTTCCCAACAATTTCATCATGTGGGGTTATTAGCAGTGGAAATGTTTCAAACCGAAAATGACGAAATTCTAGTCAATGAGGTAGCGCCAAGACCACATAATTCAGGTCATTATTCTATTGAAGCAAGTTACACCTCACAATTTGAAAATCATTTGCGCGCGATTTTAGATTTACCTTTAGGCAATACTGATAGTAAAGTGGCCGGAATTATGGTCAATTTGGTAGGCGAAGAAAATTTTTCGGGCAATGTAATTTATGAAAACATTGAAAAAATACTAGACTGGGATGGTGTAACACCACACATCTACGGTAAAAAACAAACCCGCCCTTTTAGAAAAATGGGACACGTCACCATCGTAAATGAAGACGTAAACGAAGCAAGAAAAATTGCCGAAGAGGTAAAAAATACGATTCGAGTAATTAGTGAAAAATAAACACAAATTTCACAGATTTACACAAATCAAATTGGTGTTAATTAGTGCAATCTGTGTTAAAAATAACAAACAATGAGTAAAATAGCCATCATCATGGGAAGCATTTCGGATATGCCGGTAATGCAAGACGCCATAGACATTTTAAAAGAATTTGGAATCGAAACCGAAGTAGATATTGTTTCGGCACATAGAACTCCTGAAAAATTAGTGGATTTCAGTACAAAGGCACACGAAAGAGGGATTTCGGTTATTATTGCGGGTGCAGGTGGTGCAGCACATTTACCTGGGATGGTCGCTTCTATGAGTCCGCTTCCAGTTATTGGAGTTCCGGTTAAATCAAGCAATTCGATTGACGGTTGGGATTCGGTTTTATCAATTTTGCAAATGCCGGGCGGAGTTCCTGTAGCTACAGTAGCATTGAACGGAGCTAAAAACGCAGGAATCTTGGCAGCTCAAATCATCGGAAGTGCTGACAAAACTGTTTTAAACCGAATAATTGCCTACAAACTAAGCCTAAAAGACGCCGTTATCAAAGCATCAGAAGGATTGAAAAAATAAAAGTAAAACCATTAAGAGATTAAGGTTCATTAAGATTTTGATGTAGCAATCCTTCTTAATTTTTCTTAATCTCTTAATGGTTAAAAATAAGGAAACTAGATTGCACAATGAACATCTTAACCTCAACATACACTACCCAACACAACGCAGCACCATTCTCTCAAATTCAAATGAGCGATTACCAACCTGCTTTTGAAACCACTATTGCCGCTGCGCGCGCAGAAATTGATGCGATTACCAATAATCCTTCAACACCTACTTTTGAAAACACCATCGAAGCATTGGATTTTTCAGGACAAACTTTAGATCGTTTATCCTCTATTTTCTTCAATTTGAATTCGGCAGAAACCTGTGACGAAATGCAGAAAATCGCACAAGAAGTTTCGCCTTTACTAACAGCGTTTAGCAATGATGTTTCGTTAAACGAAGCCTTATTTCTACGAGTGAAAGCAGTGTACGACCAAAGAAATGAATTGAGTTTATCTCCAGAACAAGCCACTTTATTGGATAAGAAATACAAAAGTTTTGCTCGCAATGGAGCACTACTTAGCGAAGATAAAAAATCACGCTTACGCGAAATCGATACTGAATTAGCCAAATTAAAACTGACTTTTGGTGAAAATGTATTGGCAGAAACCAATAACTACCAACTACACATCACCAACGAAACCGACTTAAAAGGATTGCCTGAAGGAGCTATTGAAATGGCTCGTTCTTTGGCTGAATCTAAAGAAAAAGAAGGTTGGATTTTTACGTTAGACTTTCCGAGTTACCTGCCTTTTGTAACCTATGCAGACAACCGTGAATTGCGAAAGGAAATTACCATTGCCGCAGGAAAAAAAGCCTTTCAAAACAACGAGTTCGACAACCAAGAAATTACGTTACAAATTGCTAAACTACGTTACGAACGCGCTAATTTATTAGGCTATGAAACCCACGCACACTTTGTTTTAGAAGAGCGCATGGCACAAAACCCTAATCAAGTAAAAACGTTTTTAAATGATTTGTTAGCCAAAGCCAAACCGGCAGCCGAAAAAGAGTTTGCGCAATTAACCGCTTTCGCCAAAGAATTAGACGGTATTGACCAATTAGAAAAATGGGACGGACCCTATTATTCAGAAAAATTGAAACAAAAATTATTCAATTTGGATGACGAATTATTAAAACCCTATTTCAAATTAGAAAATGTATTAAATGGCGCTTTCACTATTGCTAATAAATTATTTGGATTAACATTCAAAGAAATTAGTACCGTGGACAAATACCACGCCGATGTACAGACTTTTGAAGTCGTAGATGAGAAAAACGAATTAGTAGCACTATTCTATGCCGATTTTTTTCCAAGAAAAGGCAAACGAAATGGAGCTTGGATGACCTCGTTCAAACCACAATACATTCAAAATGGCGTAAACGAAAGACCACATATTTCCAATGTGTGCAATTTTACACCGCCTACTCCAACCAAACCTTCTCTGTTGACATTTAACGAAGTAACTACCTTGTTTCATGAATTTGGACACGGTTTACACGGCATGTTGGCTAACACCACCTATGCAAGTTTATCAGGGACTTCGGTATATTGGGATTTTGTAGAATTGCCTTCGCAAATGATGGAAAACTGGTGTTACGAACCGGAAGCTTTGGCTTTGTTTGCCAAACATTATGAAACAGGCGAAATCATTCCGCAAGAATATGTAGAAAAAATAAAAGAAAGTGCCAGTTTCTTAAAAGGAATGGCCACCTTACGCCAATTGAGTTTTGGATTATTAGACATGGCGTTTCACAGCAATAATCCAACGGGAATTACCGACATCAAAGCATTTGAAAAAACGGCTTTTGAAGGCACAAGCCTTTACCCTGATGTAGCCGAAAATTGCATGAGTGTTTCCTTCTCTCATATTTTTCAAGGAGGGTATTCTTCGGGATATTATAGTTACAAATGGGCCGAAGTTTTAGATGCCGATGCTTTTGCTTATTTCCAAGAAAAAGGCATTTTCAACAAGGAGGTCGCTACAAAATTTAAAGAAAACATCCTCTCAAAAGGGGGTACAGAACACCCAATGATTCTATACAAACGTTTTAGAGGGCAAGAACCAAAACCAGAAGCCTTATTGAAACGCGCGGGATTGATTTAGACAATTAGAAACTTTAGACATATAAAAACCGAAGTTACTCGCTTCGGTTTTTTTATAGGAATACCATCAAAATTAACCACCACAGGATCGGTAAACTTTCAACCCAAAACGAAGTATAATACCAACTCCTTTTTTGAGAAGAAAAATAAATAGCAATTACCGAAGATAAAGCATAGATAAAGTAGGGATAAAGCATGGATAGTGTATGAAAAGAGGTAATACAAAACAACCCTACTAACACATAACCTATTTGTTTTGTTCTTACTATTCCAAACAAATGGGGCAAGGTTTTCAAGGAAACAGCATCGGTGGTGCTATCCAAAATTTCGAAAGGAATCATTACACTAGACAACAATAGAAACCGTTGTGCAAAAAACCAAGCAACATCTAAACTAGACTTTAAGGGAATAACCACTGTAATATAGCTTACTACACCACTCACAAAGAAAGGTTTTAACCAGCCCAGTTTACGAATAAAAGGATACAACACAACCAATCCTAAAGCGATTGTCAAATCCAACTGTATTGCAACATCTTGCTGAAAGAAAAGCAGCACAAACCCTGCCGCAGCAATTGAAGTAACACTTAGTATCCCAATAAGATGAATTCGTAAAGGCTTATTAGACAAAACCCATTCGGAATATTTCAAAAAATTATAGCCTACCACTGTTCCAAACAAAACCAAAAAAGAATAACCGCTCCATTGAGGAACACTAAGCTGAACCAAACAGAACACAGCTATCCCAACATGAATAGAGGACTGAATGTAGAAATTTAAAATTTTCCTAAGACTAAGCATATTACAAAACTAACAAATCTGTTAATAAGACTCGATTTTGGTTAACAAATTCTCAAAATATTACCATTTGTTGAACTTAAAAATACAAGTTTAATAATTACTTTTGTACACGAATTCTTTGGCTGAGACCAACACCGAATTAAAACACAACTATATTTACTTTTATTATATATAAATGAGAACAGACGCATTTGCTTTACGCCATTTAGGCCCAAGAGAAAGTGACCTTCAGCACCTATTTACAACTATCGGAGTTGACTCACTTGACCAATTGATTGCTGAAACTATTCCAAATGACATTCGACTAAAAAAAGACCTAGAGTTAGATGCTCCAATGACCGAATTTGAGTACTTAAGTCATATTCAAGAATTGGGAAGCAAAAACAAAGTATTTAAATCATATATCGGTTTAGGGTATCACCCTGCAGCAATTCCTGCCGTAATTCAAAGAAATATTTTTGAAAATCCGGGTTGGTACACTGCCTACACTCCTTACCAAGCAGAGATTGCTCAAGGTCGTTTAGAAGCTATTTTAAACTACCAAACTACCATTATCGAATTAACAGGAATGGAAATTGCCAATGCTTCATTACTTGATGAAGGTACTGCTGCGGCCGAAGCCATCGCTTTGTTATTTGATGTCCGTTCTCGTGACCAAAAGAAAAATAACGTAAATAAGTTCTTCGTTTCAGAAGAAATTTTACCACAAACCCTATCTGTTTTACAAACGCGTGCCACTCCAAAAGGTATTGAATTAGTGATTGGAAATCACGAAACATTTGATTTCTCGTCTGATTTCTTTGGTGCGATGTTACAATATCCAGGTAAATTCGGTCAAATCAATGACTATGCTAGTTTTATTGCTAATGCACATGCTAACGAAATAAAAGTCGCGGTAGCAGCCGATCTTTTAGCATTGGCTAAATTAACTCCTCCAGGAGAAATGGGAGCTGATGTAGTGGTAGGAACTTCTCAACGTTTTGGTATTCCAATGGGATACGGAGGACCTCACGCAGCTTACTTTGCTACTAAAGAAGAACACAAACGCTCCATGCCAGGAAGAATCATTGGTGTAACCATTGACGCAAATGGAAACAGAGCTTTACGAATGGCTTTAGGAACTCGCGAGCAACATATCAAACGCGAAAAAGCCACTTCAAATATTTGCACAGCTCAAGTTTTATTGGCTGTTATGGCAGGAATGTACGCCGTTTATCACGGCCCAAAAGGATTACAATACATTGCTAATAAAGTACACGCTTCGGCAGTAACTTTGGCGGAAGCCCTAAATCAATTAGGCGTTTACCAAACGAATACTGCTTTCTTCGATACACTTTTGGTAAAAGCAGATGCTGCGAAAGTGAAAGCTATAGCTGAGAAAAACGAAGTAAACTTCTTTTATGTAGACAGCGAAACGATTTCGATTGCATTAAATGAAACTACTTCATTAGCAGATTTAAACCAAATTGTATCCATTTTTGCGGAAGCATTAGGAAAGTCAAAGGTGCAAATTGATCAATTTGCAAATGAAACAATGGTTCCCAAAAACTTAGAAAGAACCTCGACTTTCTTACAACACGAAGTATTCAATAACCATCATTCTGAAAGCCAATTGATGCGTTATATCAAAAAATTAGAGCGTAAAGATTTATCATTGAACCATTCTATGATTTCTTTAGGTTCTTGTACGATGAAATTGAACGCTGCAGCCGAAATGTTGCCTTTGTCTATGGCAAACTGGAACAGCATTCACCCGTTTGCTCCTGTTGAACAAGCAGAAGGGTACCAAATCATGTTGAAAAAATTAGAGCAACAATTGAATGTAGTTACTGGGTTTGCTGGAACTACTTTGCAACCGAATTCGGGAGCGCAAGGCGAATATGCTGGTTTAATGACCATCAGAGCTTATCATTTGTCAAGAGGAGATAACCACAGAAATGTGTGTTTGATTCCTTCATCGGCACACGGAACCAATCCAGCATCGGCAGCGATGGCAGGAATGGAAATTATCGTAACCAAAACTACTCCAGAAGGAAATATTGATGTTGAAGATTTACGCGCCAGAGCCATTGAGTACAAAGACCGTTTGTCTTGTTTAATGGTAACCTATCCTTCTACACATGGTGTTTTTGAAAGTTCGATTATCGAAATCACAAATCTAATCCACGAAAATGGTGGATTAGTCTATATGGATGGTGCAAATATGAATGCACAAGTAGGATTAACTAATCCTGCTACTATTGGCGCTGACGTTTGTCACTTAAATTTACACAAAACATTTGCAATTCCTCATGGTGGTGGTGGACCTGGTGTTGGCCCAATTTGTGTGAACGAAAAGTTGGTTCCATTTTTACCAACAAATCCTGTTCTAAAAGTAGGTGGAGAAAAAGCTATTACTGCTATTTCATCTGCTCCTTATGGTTCGGCTTTAGTGTGTTTAATTTCGTATGGCTACATTTCTATGTTAGGTTCAGAAGGCTTGACCAATGCTACTAAATATGCGATTTTGAATGCCAATTATATGAAAGCGCGTTTGGAAGACCACTATCCTGTTTTATATTCAGGAGAAATGGGAAGAGCGGCTCACGAGATGATTTTGGATTGTCGCGCTTTCAAACAACAAGGCATTGAAGTAACTGATATCGCTAAACGTTTGATGGATTACGGTTTTCACGCACCAACGGTTTCTTTCCCAGTGGCAGGAACTTTGATGATTGAACCAACTGAATCGGAAGATGTAGCCGAGTTAGATCGTTTTTGCGACGCGATGATTGCTATCAGAAAAGAAATTGCAGCAGCAACTGCCGAAAACCATAATACAGTTTTACACAATGCACCACATACACAAGCGATGCTTACTGCTGATGTTTGGAATTTCCCATACACCAGAGAACAAGCCGCTTTCCCATTGGAATACTTAACAGAAAATAAATTCTGGCCAAGCGTGCGTCGTGTAGATGATGCTTACGGAGATCGAAATTTAGTATGTTCGTGTGCGCCAATTGAAGCGTATATGTAAATTTAGTTTAAAGAGTTTCAGGTTTGAAGTTTAAAAGTTCAAGATTTAATAAATTAATCTAAACTTTTTTATACCAACTTGAAACCTGAAACTTAAAACTATTTAAAAATGAAAGACATTCAAACACCCGAAGAAATCTATACTGTTGTTGATGAGTTTTACAAAAAATTATTAGCCGACGAAAAAATCAGCTACATCTTCACCGATGTAGTTAAAATAAAACTAGAAGAGCATCTACCAATTTTAGTTACTTTTTGGTCTCAAGCCATTCTAGGGACAGGCGGTTATGTAAACAATTTAACGCAAATTCATTTGGATGTCAATGCAAAATCGTATTTATCAAAAGAGTTATTTGAAATTTGGCTCGCTCACTTTGAAGCAGCAATCGACGAAAACTTTGAAGGATTCAATTGCGAACGAATGAAAAACCAAGCGCACAATTTATCTACTATAATGCAAATAAAGATTGCACAACAAGACAAATAATTATTGTATTGTTATTTTTTAAATATTTTTATTAAAAAAAATAATAATAAATCCCTAAAAAATAGTTTTCACACAATAATTCCGAATAAAAATGATATTTTCGTAACGTAATATACTATTTATGAATATCAAAATAAGCGGAATTGGAAGTTATATTCCTGAAAAAAGCATAAGCAATACTGATTTTTCCAATCATGTTTTTCTAAACGAAGATGGAAGCCCTTTTGGGTATCCAAATGAAGTAGTTGTCAACAAATTCAAAAGCATTACCGGAATAGAAAACAGACGGTATGCTAACGACCAATACACCTCATCAGATTTAGGTTATTTTGCCGCAAAACGTGCCATTAAAAATGCTAATATAGATCCTGAAACTATCGATTATATTATTTTTGCACACAACTTTGGCGACGTAAAACACGGCACTATTCAATCGGATATGTTGCCAAGTTTAGCCACAAGAGTTAAACACAAATTACAGATTCAAAACCCAAAATGTGTTGCTTACGACTTACTTTTTGGCTGTCCAGGTTGGGTAGAAGGCGTTTTACAAGCGAATGCGTTTATTAAATCAGGAATGGCAAAACGTTGCTTGGTTATTGGGGGAGAAACTTTATCTCGAGTAGTAGACGACCATGATAGGGACTCCATGATTTATTCTGATGGTGCAGGTGCTTCAATCATAGAAGCCTCAGATGACGAAAGCGGAATGTTATCTTACGAAAGTGCCACTTTTGCCAATGACGAAGCTGGTTATTTATTCTTCGGAAAATCCTATAATCCTGATTTAGATCCCGACACTAAATACATTAAAATGTATGGTCGAAAAATCTATGAATTTGCCTTAAGCAATGTCCCATCAGCAATGAAAAATTGTCTAGATAAAAGTGGTTTAGGCATTGATGATGTAAAAAAAATATTGATTCATCAAGCAAATGAGAAAATGGACGAAGCTATTGTGCATCGCTTCTACAAACTATACGGGAAAACGCCGCCAAAAGACGTGATGCCGATGAGTATTCACGATTTAGGAAATAGTAGTGTAGCCACTGTTCCTACACTTTTTGATCAAGTTCTACAAGGAAAAATTGAAAATCAAGAAATAAACAAAGGAGATATTTTAATTTTTGCTTCGGTTGGGGCAGGAATGAATATCAATGCATTTGTGTACCGATATTAATTACAATTATCATTATATAAAATTTCGCAGTTTATGCCATAAGCTGCGAATTTCTTATTTTTATCATTCTCTCTAAAAGTTTAAATTTCAAAACTTTATTTATCTTTGTTGCTTTAACAAAATCGGGCTCAATTTTAAACCGTTCCTTACCAAAAATATGTACGAAAAAACGTTTCCAAATAAAAGATTCAAACACACTTTAGAGTTTTTACAAAAACACATTGCTACTTCAGAAACTATTTTTGATTTAGGTGTTCCCAATCCTTTTTCAAAAATTATGATTGAAAATGGATATACCGTGAAAAACACTACTGGAGAAGATTTAGACAACAACCAAGACGCACTACAAAACGAAGACTATTCTGTTTTTACCGCGTTTGAAATTTTCGAACATTTATTGAATCCATACACCGTTTTACAAAACGTAAAATCAGATAAATTATTGATTTCAATTCCACTTCGTTTGTGGTTTTCTTCTGCATATCGTAGCAAAACAGACCTATGGGACAGGCATTACCACGAATTTGAAGACTGGCAATTGGATTGGTTATTAGAAAAAACAGGCTGGAAAATCATCGCGCGCGAAAAATTTACTCACCCTGTAAAAAAAATTGGATTCAGACCCTTATTACGTCTCTTTACACCTCGATACTATATCGTATATGCAGAGAGAGTGAAAAATAATTAGTCAAATGAGGTTTTATATCATAATCCCTTCTTATAACGAAGAAGAATTTATCACTCTTACCTTACAATCATTAGTAGAACAAACTGCACTTCCAACAAAAGTTGTTGTAGTCAATGACAGTTCTACCGACAAAACTCCTGAAATTGTTTTGGCATTTGCTGAAAAGCACCCTTGGATCTCATTGGTAAACAAAACGTCAAATGCAGTTCATATGCCAGGAAGCAAAGTAATTCAGGCTTTTCAAGAAGGGCAAAAACATATTGACGATAATTACGACATCATCGTTAAAATTGATGCTGATTTAATTTTTCCTCCAAATTATTTTGAGACCATTATCAACCATTTTAAATCTGACGATCAAATTGGAATGGTAGGCGGATTTTGTTATATTGAAAAAAATGGAGATTGGGTTTTAGAAAATTTAACTGATAAAGACCACATTCGCGGAGCTTTGAAAGCGTATCGCGCAGCAACTTTCAAACAAATTGGCGGTCTGAGAGCGCAAATGGGCTGGGATACGGTAGACGAGTTGTTATGTAAATTCTATAATTGGAAAGTTGTTACAGACGAAAGTTTACATGTAAAACATCTCAAACCAACTGGAGCTAGTTATACCAAAGCCGCGAGGTACAAACAAGGTGAAGCATTTTACACACTAGGCTATGGCTTTTTCATTACCGCTGTCGCTTCTTTAAAATTAGCTTTTCGCAAAGGGAAACCATTTCTGTTTCTAGATTACATTATGGGATTTTTAAAAGCTAAAAAAGAACAAAAGACAATGCTTGTTACTCCAGAGCAAGCTTTATTTGTTAGAAATTACCGTTGGATGAAAATGAAAAACAAACTATTTCATTAATCAATTGCTAAAAGTCGAATATCAAACCCTTCAAGGCACTACATTTTTTTTGTAATTTAGCCCATATTTTTAAATTATGATGCTCCTTAGATATTTATCACAAATAGGCCGCTATTTTTTGATGTTAAAAGATATGTTCAACAGACCTGTAAAATGGAGTGTGATGAAACAATTAATACTAAAAGAAGTTGATGACCTAATTATTGATTCCTTAGGCATTGTATGCTTCATTTCATTTTTCGTTGGAGGTGTTGTAGCTATTCAAACCGCTTTGAATTTAACCAATCCTTTAATCCCAAGATATTTAATTGGATTTGCCACAAGACAATCTGTAATTTTAGAGTTTGCACCTACGTTTATTTCTATAATTATGGCGGGTAAAATGGGGTCTTTTATTACTTCAAGCATTGGAACAATGCGGGTAACAGAACAAATTGATGCTTTAGAAGTAATGGGAGTCAACTCCTTAAATTATTTGGTATTTCCGAAAATAGTTGCACTCCTCTTATATCCTTTTGTTATTGGAATCGCCATGTTTTTAGGCATTTTCGGAGGTTATTTAGCAGGCGTTTACGGAGGTTTTACAACCGAGACCGAATTCGTAAACGGAATACAAGTAGAGTTCATTCCATTCCACATCACCTATGCTTTCATCAAAACATTAGTTTTTGCTTTCATATTGGCTACAATTCCTTCTTTTCATGGTTACTACATGAAAGGTGGTGCATTAGAAGTTGGAAAAGCAAGTACCGTTTCCTTTGTTTGGACCTCAGTAGTAATTATCCTGATGAACTATATACTCACTCAAATATTGTTAAGCTAATGATTGAAGTTAAAAATGTTGAGAAACGATTTGGAGCGCAAAAAGTACTAAAAGGCATTAGCACTACTTTTGAAGCAGGACAAACTAGTTTGGTAATTGGTCAAAGTGGTTCTGGTAAAACCGTTTTCATCAAATCACTATTAGGGATTCATGAAATAGACAAAGGAACTATTTCCTTTGATGGACGTATCTATGGAAAAATGGACAAAGATGAAAAACGCGATATACGTACCGAAATAGGGATGGTTTTTCAAGGGAGTGCTTTATTTGATAGTTTGACCGTAGAAGAAAATATTGGTTTTCCGCTAAAAATGTTTACCAATAAGACTCCTAAAGAGATCAAAGAGCGTGTTGATTTTGTTATTGAACGTGTCAACCTTATTGAGGCACATCATAAAAAACCTTCAGAAATTTCTGGAGGAATGCAAAAACGCGTAGCTATTGCACGAGCCATTGTTAACAATCCAAAATACTTGTTTTGTGACGAACCTAACTCTGGTTTAGACCCAAAAACAGCTACTGTAATTGATAATTTAATTCAAGAAATCACAAAAGAGTACAACATTACTACGGTAATTAACACCCATGATATGAACTCTGTGATGGAAATTGGAGAGAAAATTGTGTTCCTAAAAAACGGGCTAAAAGCTTGGGAAGGAAGTAAAGAAGAAATTTTTAGAACCGACAATAAAGCTGTAGTTGATTTTGTGTATTCTTCTAATCTATTTAAAAAAGTAAGAGAAGCTGTTTTAAACGGACATTAATTCGTTTTCAAAAGTTCCACTTCAGCATTTGGATTGAACAAATACGTTTTACCTGTGCTGATTTCCAAACATTCGAATCGCTTGGTTCTCACCGCCATTTTTTTAAAAATTTTCCCATTTGAAATTCGAAAAACACTCCCGTACGGAATTTCGAACACATAATTTTTATCATTTTGTTGGTCAAATTGTTTGAGTGCCAATGACAAAGTAGTATCCGTATCACTACTCGCTGACGGATTTCTGAAATGCCTTGCCAATAATGGCAATAAATGATGTGGGAAAATTTCTGGTCGAATAAACGGCAACATCAAACGTTGAAACGTATATTTCCATTCATTACCATGTGGTTTAATGGAACGCCCGAATTTTTCAAAGGCAACGAGATGTGAAATTTCGTGAATCAACGTAATCAAAAATTTATATTGATTGAGACTTGCATTCACCGTAATTTCATGCTTCCCACTCATCCCTCTTCTATAATCGCCATGACGAGTTTGCCTCTCATTTACAATTTTGAGATGCACTTGATGCGTTACAATCAATTCAAAAACAGGCTTTACAGCATGTTCTGGCAAATATCTGGCTAAGGTTTCGCTCAAAACTAAACGAATTTAAGGATTTGAAGAAGATACTTGCAGCACTTTTCCGTTATAATATCGATTTCCTGTAAGGGTAAAATCTACAATATATTGGGCCATATCAGCCGCTGAAATTGGCGCTTGGTATCCTGGAAAAGCTTCGGCTAGCATTTCGGTTTGAACAGCGCCAAGTGCTAACACATTAAACGTAATTCCTTGTTCTTTGTACTCTTCGGCTAACAATTCAGACAAGGTTATCACAGCTCCTTTACTAGAACTATAGGCTGACAAACCTGCGAATTTTAAACTCCCTTGAATGCCTCCCATCGAACTAATAGTAACTACATGACTTCCTTTTTGTAAATACGGTAACGCTACACGAGTCAAATTAGCTACACCAAAAACATTTACTTTATAAATGCTTTCAAAGTCAGCTTGCGAAGTTTCAAAAAAAGGTTTCAACAACAAACTTCCTGCATTATGAACTATCGCATCAACCTGTTTCCATGTAGCTGACAAATAATCAGCTACCTTTTGTAAATCAGATTCTACCGCTAAATCGACAGACAAACAACTGATGTTTTCATTACCTAAAAGTGCTTGTGGAATTGTTCTTGAAATAGCTAACACACGATGCCCTTTTGTAGCAAATTGCAATGCCAATTCTAAACCTATACCCCTACTTGTTCCTGTAATTATAATGTTCTTCATTTGGCAAAAATAAACAAAAGAGTGAAGATTCTACCCATACCCAAAGTCTAATCCGCTAAAACAGCTCTTGAAATCACAATTTTTTGAATTTCAGAAGTACCTTCATAAATCTGGGTAATTTTAGCATCGCGCATCAAACGTTCCACATGGTATTCTTTCACATACCCATTACCTCCATGAATTTGAACCGCTTCTACAGCAGTATCCATAGCCACTTGAGAAGCATACAATTTTGCCATTGCCCCACTTACATCATAATTATGATGATTGTCTTTGTCCCAAGCCGCTTTCAAACATAAATAACGTGCTGCCTCAATGCTTACCGCCATATCAGCTAATTTAAAAGCAATAGCTTGATGATTGCAAATTTCAGTACCAAAAGCCTTGCGTTCTTTCGAATATTTAAGTGCTAATTCATACGCTCCTGAAGCAATTCCCAACGCCTGAGAAGCAATTCCTATACGACCGCCAGCAAGGGTTTTCATAGCAAACTTAAATCCAAAACCTTCTTCACCTATTCGATTGGCTTTAGGAACTTTTACATCTGTAAACATCAGCGAATGCGTATCAGAACCACGTATTCCCATTTTTTGTTCCTTTGGGCCAACGGCAAAACCAGGCATGTCTTTGGTCATAATCAAGGCGTTGATTCCTTTACTTTTTTTAGCGATATCAGTTTGTGCAATCACAATATAAAAAGAGGCCGTATTCCCATTGGTTATCCAATTTTTAGTTCCGTTAACCAAATAATAATCCCCCATATCGATGGCAGTAGTTTTTTGCGAAGTAGCATCACTTCCTGCTTCTGGTTCGCTCAAACAAAAAGCGCCATGAATTTCACCCGAAGCCAATTTAGGCAACCATTCTTGTTTTTGTTCTTCGGAGCCATAGGTTTGCAAGCCCCAACAAACCAAAGAATTATTTACGGACATCACCACCGAAGCAGAGGCATCTACTTTAGAAATTTCTTCCATTGCTAGTACATACGAAATCGTATCGAGTCCGCTACCTCCATATTTTGGATCTACCATCATACCCATAAAACCCAATTCTCCCATCTTTTTAACCTGTTCTGCTGGAAAAATTTGTTTTTCATCTCGTTCAATTACACCTGGTAGTAATTCATTTTGAGCAAAATCACGTGCCGCTTGTTGAATCATCTTATGTTCTTCGGTCAGACTAAAATTCATAATAATATAAAATAAATAGGTTGATTTGTTATAAAAATGCAATCAAAGATACTTTTTAAAACGGAATTTTGGCATTTAAAAATCAAAAAATAAGTATTGAAACTGTAACTATTTCTTTTCTCTCTTGACAATTTTTAGTACATTTCGGCGTTTTTAAAAAGTCTTTTACATTTATACAGAACACATGAGTTTTACTCCTTCTACAGACCAAAAAAAATCCTTAGCATTTTCGCTGCTTATCTATGCCGCAATGTTGTTGATTTTATTTTTCATCCGATTTTGGCCGCCATCTAATTTGGCAGAGCTAACCGGTGGTGGCGGAGGTGGTGTTTCTGTAAATTTTGGAGACAGTGATCTAGGTTCGGGTAGCAATTACAAAAGCGAGGTACTTGAAGTCCAAAACCAAGTAAAAGAAACTCCAACAGCAGTTACTCCAGAAGAAGCCGTAATTGCACAAGAAAATAGCACGGAAGAAAGTGTTGTGATTCCGAAAAAAGAAAAAACAGACCAAAAAACAACCGTAGTCAAAGACGAGGCTAAGCCTGAAGTTGTAAAGCCTAAAGTAGCTAACACAACCAACGACGCCTTATCCAGTCTTTTAAAAGGATCTAATAAAGGAGGGGATGGCGATGACAAGACTGCAGGAAACAAAGGAAAATCAAACGGAAGTTTGAGCGCTACAAGTTATTATGGAAACGGTGGTTCCGGAGGAGGAACTGGCGGTGGTAATGGTACTGGAAACGGAATAGGTAATGGAAGTGGCTATGGAGCAGGTTCTGGTGGTGGCTCAGGAAATGGTATTGGAGGAGGCTATTCGTTAGGCAATAGAAAAGCAATTTCAAAACCTGCGCCTAAATATACGTGCAACGAAGAAGGAAAAGTAGTTGTAGAAGTTGCTGTCGATAGAAACGGAAGAACGATCAGCGCCATAGCCGGAATTAAAGGAACTACTAAACGCTAAGTGTTTATTAGAACAAGCAAAGATTGCCGCAATGAATACTAAATGGGATGCGAGTAGCGATGCCCCAGAAAAGCAAGTTGGAAGAATTGTGTATAACTTCAATTTGAATTAGAAAAACTCAATACATTTAAAAAACCCCCTTAACTCTTTTGAATTAAGGGGATTTTTTTGTTATTTTTTATTTAGGACTCGTGGCAATCACAAATTTTAAATTGTTTCGGACTCCAATTTGTAGCACATCAACTAAATCTTGTACTTGTAAATTAAACGGAATTCGCACCACGACCGTTTGGTCTTTTTCTCCATTCATTTTGGACATCAAGGTACTCTCTAAAGCATCAAAAGCAACAGGCTCTTTGTCAATATAGAATTTTTTATCTTCTGTAACTGAAAGGCTAATGAATTGCTTGTTTGTTTTTTCATTGGCTTGCGCTTTTGGCAAGGTCATTTTAATTACGTTAGGATTAGCTAAAGTAGAAATGATCAAAAAAAACAACAATAAAAAAAACATAATATCACTCAGTGACGAGGTCGCCACTTCAGCATGAAATCTTCTTTTACGTTTAATGGACATACTTATGCTTTTTGAATAATATTGACAAACTCTAAAATTTGTTTCTGAATCTTCAAGGCAAAATTATCGATTTTACCATTCAACAAGTGGTAAGCACTATATGCAATAATACCTACAATAAGACCAGAACCACTACTAATCATTTTTTCGTACAACCCTCCAGAAATGTTTCCAATACTAATATTCTCAGTTACTGAAATGCTGTAAAAAATCTTAATAACACCCGAAATAGTCCCAATAAACCCTAATGTAGGTGCAATACCTGCAATCAAACCTAAATGTCCTAGACGGCTTTCCATTTGAGCAATTTCGATATCGGCAGCACGGTCCATATTTGATTCAATTTCGGCAATAGGTCTTCCAATTACCAAAATTCCTTCTTTCAATATATTTCCAGATGCCGAATTACTTCTTTCTGCAATTGATCTTGCCAAATCCAAATTCCCTGAATGCAATTGATCGCGAATATCTAACATCAAACGATTGTCAATAGTTGAAGCTTTACTTATGTATAAGTAACGTTCAATGATTACATAAATAGTATAAAACAATAAAATAGCAATAGGAATCAAAAAGAAACCACCTTTAACTATAAACTCTAATACCGAGATTTCGTTATTAGTTGCAATTTTTTCCACCACCACATTAGAGGCAGCATTAGCAAGGGTGTCAGACTGTAATTGTAGTAAACTAAACATATATTATTCTTGTTTTTTAAGCTTTAATTCTAAAATTTGTTTGAAATTTGCAATAAAGATACTTTTCGATGCAATAGTAAACTAAAAAAATCGAAAAATATTTTAAACAATTACTTTTTTTCAAAAAAAAATGAACTACCCAGAAACCCTAAACTGGCTCTTTAATCAACTCCCGATGTACCAACTTCAGGGGGCTTCGGCATATAAAAAAGACTTGACGAACGTTCATTTACTTATGGACTATTTGGAACATCCCGAAGACCAACTGCAATGTATTCATGTAGCGGGAACTAATGGCAAAGGCTCAAGTTCTCACATGTTGGCCTCAGTTCTTCAAGAAGCGGGATATAAAGTAGGTTTGTACACCTCGCCTCATTTAAAAGACTTTAGAGAACGCATCAAAATCAATGGAGTGATGATTTCCGAAGACTTTGTTTGTGATTTCGTCAACCAACACCAATCGTTTTTTGAAGCCAATGACATGAGTTTTTTCGAAATGACTGTTGGATTGGCTTTTGATTATTTTGACAAAGAAAAAATAGACATTGCCGTTATTGAAGTCGGCATGGGCGGACGATTAGATGCCACCAACATCATTACGCCTCTAGTTTCGGTGATTACGAATATCGGTTTAGACCACACGCAGTTCTTAGGCAACACTTTAGCGGCAGTTGCAACAGAAAAAGCAGGCATCATCAAACGCAATATTCCAGTAGTCATTGGTGAATACACTCCCGAAACCCAGCCGGTTTTTTTGGCTACAGCCAAAGTAAATCAAAGCAACATCTACTTTGCTTCTGATTTGATTGCAACGACTTATCCGTCTGACTTAGTTGGCGATTACCAAGTGCATAACAAAAAGACAGTCCTACAAACCCTAACCGTTTTAAATCAATATACTTCCTTCCAGACTACCGAATCGCATTGGAAAAAAGGATTATCTCAAGTGGTGAAGAATATAGGTTTACAAGGACGCTGGCAGCAGTTAGGCAAATCTCCCAAAATAATTTGCGATACAGCACACAATACCCATGGTCTTACTATTGTTTTAAACCAAATCCAAAAAGAATCTTTTGACCAGCTCCATTTTGTTTTAGGTGTAGTAAATGACAAAGATTTGGATGAAGTACTCCCTTTATTTCCAAAAAACGCAATTTATTATTTTTGTAAACCGAATATTCCACGTGGACTTGAAACAGACATTTTGCATAAAAAAGCCAGCTCATTTGGACTAAACGGAAAAATATATAATTCTGTTTCAGCCGCTTACACCAAAGCCAAACAAAATGCACAGCCTTCCGATTTTATCTACGTGGGCGGAAGTACGTTTGTAGTGGCAGAAATTTTATAATTTTTTTTCTTTTTTTCTTGCAAATACAAAAAACAGCTGTATATTTGCACTCGCAATAAGGGAATGAAAATTACATATTGCAATCGGGCGATTAGCTCAGCTGGTTCAGAGCACCTCGTTTACACCGAGGGGGTCGGGGGTTCGAACCCCTCATCGCCCACAACACTAAAACTCCTTAAGCAATTAAGGAGTTTTTTTATGAACTCTAATTACTCTTTTTGTAGTAAATCAAATTCACGACTTTAAGTTCGCACTTTTTATTATTAACTTTGACGTCGATCAGAGCAAATCATCAAAATTCTTAATGCAAAAACAACACACAACATACTAGACCATGTCATCAAATTCAACTCAAAAAAGTATTTCTAATGGCGTAATGTTAAACGCCTATCCGGATAGTATTGGAAACAATTTAAATGATATTGTGCAAATGCTACAACTGCCCGAGTTCAAAAATACTTTTTCTCTTTTTTATGTATTACCTACCTTTTTCAATAGTGACTTAGACAGAGGTTTTTCTATTATCAATTACGACATCAACGAGGAATTAGTATCCAAACAAGATATTGCAGCCTTAAAAGAATTGAATATCCAATTGAAGTTTGACATCGTTTTAAATCACTTGTCGGTAGCCTCTCCTCAATTTAAAGATTTGATTGCCAATGGAGATCAATCCAAATACAAAGACTTTTTTATTGATTGGAACGAGTTTTGGAAAGGCAACGGAACGCTTGGAGAAGACGGTGTGATTATTCCTAATAAAGAATATTTAGACAAACTGTTTATGCGAAAATCAGGTTTGCCTATTTTAAAAATAGTATTCCCTGACGGACAAGAGAGACCGTATTGGAACACTTTTTACCAAAAAATAACGTTTCAAAAAATAACTGTTTCCGATTTACAATCACTTAATATCTCTCCTGAAGAAGCGAATGCTATTTGCGAAATAATAAATCGTGCTATTGACGAAAACCAAGACATTCAAAGTCTTGATTTAGGTAGCAATGCGCAACTCCATGCCGAAGTTCTGAAAATCGTAAACAACAAACGCGAGTATTTAGGACAAATGGATGTAAATGCTCAATCGCCTTTGGTTTGGGAATTTTACGAAGACGTTTTGGCTAAAGTAGCGAGTTACGGCGGGCAAATCCTACGTCTAGACGCCTTTGCTTATTTGCACAAAGCTATTGGCGAAAGTAATTTCTTCAACAAACCTGGTACTTGGGAATATTTGGCACGAATCAATGAGATAGCCCAAAGAAATAATTTAGAATTATTACCCGAAATTCATGCCGAATACGGTTTACATTTGCACGAAGAAGTAGCCAAAGAGGGGTATGCTATTTATGATTTCTTCTTGCCTGGTTTGTGTATTCACGCTATTGAAAAAGGAACGAATAAAGCCATTCTAACTTGGGCAAAAGAAATTATTGCCAAAGGCTTGAAAACAGTCAACATGCTGGGTTGCCACGACGGAATCCCTGTTTTAGACTTGAAAGGAAAAGAAGTGAATGGGATGTACCAAAAAGGATTGTTAGAAGACAACGAAATCGAAGAGTTGATGAACCTCATCATTGAACGCGGAGGATTGGTAAAAAACTTATACGGTGCCGACGGTAAAAAAATCTCGTATTACCAAGTTAATGCTACATACTTTAGCGCTTTGGGCGAAAACGAACAAAAATTAGCTTTAGCGAGAGCGATCCAACTCTTTATGCCGGGAATCCCTCAAATTTGGTATTTGGATATTTTTGCGGGTGCCAATGATTACGCAGGAGTTGAAAAAGCAGGTAAAGACGGTCATAAAGAAATCAACCGAACTACATTGAGCCTAGAAAATATTCAAGAAGGGCTGAAAAAAGAAGTGGTACTGAAACAATTGGACATGCTACGTCTGCGCAATACCTCTAAAGCGTTCTCAGGAACATTAGAATTTGGAGTGGCTGCTGAAAATGAATTGAATCTAATTTGGAGAAACGAAGAGGAATTCGCACAATTGAATGCCAATTTGACCACTCACGAATTCTCTATTCAATATACCGATTCAGGAGAAGTGAAAACTTTATAATTTAGTTTCCCCTTTAAATTGAACCATAAAAAACTCCTTAAGAAATTAAGGAGTTTTTATTTAGAGTTATACCTTCAACCACAACACATCATACGCGCTTATAAAAGTGCTTTGATGAATTGCTATTCGACTATCGGTAATTAAGTCATGAAGTTCTGTATACTCATTTGTACCAAAAATATTTTTTTCAAAAACCGTATCAAATTCAGAGAAGTTCGCAATCACATACACTATTCCGTCGTGCTGATCTGTTTTTTTATACACTAGCAAATGACTGTTAGCACAGTCTAAAAATTGCAAATCGTTATCATCTGAAAAAGCAGGAGTTCGTTTCCGAATCGCAATTAATTTTTTCAACTGATTGTACACCTGAGTCGGCACAAAATTAGAAGAAGACAATCCCGCAACTACTTCCCAATTCATTGGCGAACGGTGTAACCAACGGTTGTCATACTTTTTACTTTTATCGTTCAGATAATCATAATTATTAGGCGTCGCAATTTCGTCACCGCTGTAAATCATTGGCAAACCACCCAAAGACAAGATAATTGCATGTTGTAAATTAATGCGCTTAATTGCTAATTCAATTTCTCGCTCGTTATTTTCAGCAACCGCTTTCTCAAGACCGCATAATGCTGCTAACGAACCCGATATTCGGGCTTTACCTGTTTCGGGTTCAGTCATAAATCGTTGTCCTAATGCGGCACTTCCATTGAATCCATCGCAGAAATATTGTAAAATATACAAGCGATGCGCTAAGCTATCCAATCCTAATTCTTTCACTAAAGCATCATCAAATCCTAACCCAATATCGTCGTGACAACGTGCATAGTTAATCCAAGTAGTATTACGAGGTTTGGCCGGCACTGCTTTCATTGATTTTTTAATCAATTCGGTACTTCGAGTAGCCATTGCCTCCCAGCTTAATGCCATGAAATTAGCATTGTACGCAATATCGCATTCATCTCCCGCTGCAATTCCTTCGCCAAAATATTTGATAATTTCTTCGGGTTGCACAATAGCTTCAGCAATATATGCTACACCTGGTGCCACAATTTGACCACATAATTTAAACAATTGTAATAAAATATGGACTTCGGGTAAATTCTGATTGTACTTCCCAATTTCTTTCCACATAAAAGCTACCGCATCCAAACGGAAAATATCAATCCCTTTATTAGACCAATACAACATTGTATCAATCATTTCGACTAAAACCATTGGGTTTTTATAATTCAAATCCCATTGATAGCCATAAAACAGAGACATTACCCATTGATTGCTTTCGGGCAAGTAACTGAAGTTCCCAGGTGCTGTGTCTGGAAAAATCTCAGTCATTGTTTTCTCGTATTCATCAGGCAAAGTGCGGTCTGGGAAGAAATAAAAAAAGTCTTTGTATTTGGGATGCCCTTTGCTCCCTTCCACTGCCCATTCGTGTTCGGAGGCGCAATGATTCAACACAAAATCCATCACCAAATTCATATCATTCTTTTGGAATTCGGCTACCAAAGATTCAAAATCTTCCATGGTTCCAAATTTTGGATTTACTTTGCGATAATCACGCACAGCATAACCTCCATCATTTTCAAATTCTGGCACATCCAAAAAAGGCATCAAATGAATGGTATTGATTCCTAAATCTTTGAAATAGGGAATTTTTTCTTTGAGCCCATTGAAATCCTGATTAAAAAGATCCACATACAACATCATCCCCACTATCTTCTCACTTGAATACCAATTAGGATGAGCCATACGATCTAAATCACGTTCTTTTTGATAAACAGATCGTTCCTGAAAGCGTTTGAACAAAGTAATCAGCAAGTCCTGAAAGGTTTGTGCTCCATAAGGACTATCCGCATATAATTGTTGGTACAAATCAGTTATAATAGGAAAATTAGCACCCATCCGCAATTGGAAATTGGAATCCGTTATTTTATGCTCGTCCAAGAACTTTTTCAATTTTGATAACTTTTCTGCTTGTTGCATTCCTTACGCTTTTGGTTAACCTTTATTCTATATAAATCGAATTGAAATATACTAAAAAAAGCATTTCCTATATAAAAACAAGCAAAAAAATAGTGAGTCTGAAAAAATTACGTTAAATCAATTACTGTATTAATAAAAAAAGGGCTGTCTTTTCAGATAACCCTTTCTAAATTATTAATTAAAGTGACATTACCAACCTTGGTGCAACCCTATTTTCAACACTTCTTCGTATCGTTCTTTATCAAAGGAATACAAGTTAGGCGCTTTGTGTGCTACATTACTTTTCTTCTCATCTAATTTGGTCAAAATCCCAATTGAAGTTATTTTTCGAAGAAAGTTTCGACGATCTAATTTTCTACCCAAAATAGTTTCATACAATCGTTGCAACTCAGGAATAGTAAATTTTTCTGGTAATAAATTATACCCAACAGGTACTAAATTGAGCTCCATTCGGAGCGTTTCAAGCGCTTTATCAAAAATTTCTTTATGGTCTAAAATCAACTCCGGAACTGCATTACAATCAATCCACTCTACTATTTCGTTATTTCCCTCAGGTTGCGGAACAGCTTGTAAAAAATCGACTAATGCATAATATCCAACGGTAACAAAACGATTCCTATACCATTGACCCTCTACTAACGGTATTTGATAAAATGCCAATACACCATCACTAAATTCTACAGGATTTCTCTTTGCCTGACCAAAGGTGGCAAACTGTCTAAGGAAAATTCCTTGTAATCCTGTTCGTCCTTTCAATACATTTACCGCTCCATCATCAATACTCTCATCAACACGAACAAAACCTCCTGGCAAAGCCCATTTATCGCTATACTTTGTTTTTATTAATAATACTTTAAGTTGATTATCATGAAACCCAAAAATTACACAATCAATGGATAGACCTGGCTGATAGTTTTCTTTATTGGCTAGAATTTCTTTTAACATTTATCTATCGTATTACTTTCTCTTTGCTAATGGAATTCATAAAATCTATGAATTGAGCGAATATACTATTTTATATAGAACATCACAAAATGAATTTATTTTTTGTTTGAATCCAAAAAAATCATACATTGCGTCAAAATTACGCATTAATTATAAAAAAGGTTATTATAGACTAAAAGTATTGATACGAACAAAAAAAGAGGCTGCTTATAGCAACCTCTAATTAAGTTCTCTCTTCATAGCTCTTCTCCTAATGATGTCATAACTACAAGCTTATTAGGAATTTTGAATTGAGTCAATACTTTTTAGTCTCTTCAATAAAAGTAAAAAAGCTTCTCCTCAAATATATTCATTTCTATTTAAAATTAAGCTACTTATTTTCTTTTTTATTTTAAAAGTTCTATCACTGAACGCAATCGAATATCTGAAGATGAAGAGCCAATCATCAGATCAAATTCTCCAGGTTCTGTTGTCCATTCTAATTTTTCATTGTAAAAAGATAATTTTTCCTTGTCAATAACAAACTGAATATTCATTGTTTCGCCTGCATTCAAATGTATCTTTTTAAAATCTTTCAACTCAATTATCGGACGTACTACCGAGCCGACTCTATCTCTTAAATACAATTGCACTACCTCATCACCCGCATATTTACCTGTATTAGTCAGATTAAATGAAATCTCAACCTTTTCAGAATCAGTTATTTTATTCTTTGTTACTTTTAAATCTGAATATTGAAAAGTTGTATAGCTTAATCCATATCCGAAAGGGTATTTTGGGCTATTCTTCAAATCAATATATGCTGACACATAATTGGTTGTTGTTTCATTTGGAGCAGGTCTACCGGTATTAAAATGATTGTAATATATTGGTAATTGTCCTTCATCCCTTGGAAAGGTCATTGGTAATTTAGCTGAAGGATTATAATCTCCAAATAACACATCTGCGATAGCATTTCCTGCTTCGGTTCCTAACCACCAAGTATATAAAATAGCGGGAGCAGTATCTGCAATTTTATTAAAGACAAGTGGCCTACCTGCATTTATTAATACCACTACAGGTTTTCCTGTAGCTTGAAGTGCTTGAACCAACTCTTCTTGCACTCCTGGAATACGAATACTACTTCTACTTTTAGCCTCTCCACTCATATCCCTACGTTCTCCTATACTCACAATTACAATATCTGCTTGATTAGCAACTGTTACAGCCTCAGCAAAGCCATCTTTATTATCTCCCTCTATTTCACATCCTTTAGCGTATAAAAGCTGCGTGTTTTTACCCACTTTATTTTGCAAGCCCTCCCATTGAGAAACAATATATTTATCGTAATCCACTTCTGGTAATTCTACTGACCAAAATCCCATGTTTTGTTTGTGTTCTTTCACCAGGGGACCAATGAATGCAATTTTTTTCACATCTTTAGATAAAGGCAACAGTTGTTTTTCATTTTTTAACAAAACAATACTTTTAGCCGCTATATCTCTTGCAATTTTACGATGCATTGGATTATTTAACTCTTTGTCTTCACGCTTTGGATTCGAATACTTATAAGGATCTTCAAACAACCCTAATTCGAACTTTTTACGCAGAATTCGTTTTACAGCATCATCAATCAAAGCAATATCAACTTTACCTTCTTGTACTAATTGAGCTAAATTATAACGATAGGAATTACTCTCCATATCCATATCGCTTCCTGCTGTAATGGCCAATTGAGCTGCTTCTTTACTATCTTTCACATTACCGTGATTGACCATCTCACCAATAGAGCCCCAATCTGAAACAACAAATCCTTTAAAATTCCATTTGCCTTTAAGAATATCTCTTTGCAAGAATTTATTCCCTGTCGCTGGCACACCATTCAAATCATTAAACGAATTCATGAAGGTAGCAACCCCTGCATCTAAGGCAGCTTTAAATGGAGGTAAATAGGTTTCCCAAAGCATTCTATCACTCATATCTACGGAATTATAATCTCTCCCGCCAACAGCAGCTCCATAGCCTACAAAATGTTTTACACAAGCCATTACCGAATTTGTATCTCCTAGGTTTCCTTGAAACCCTTTTACTCTAGCAAAAGCTATTTTAGAACCTAAATAGGTGTCCTCTCCGGCTCCTTCCATGACACGACCCCAACGAGGATCCCTAGATATATCCACCATAGGAGCAAATACCCAATGAATCCCGCTAGCAGATGCTTCTTGTGCTGCTATTCGAGCGCTTAACTCAATAGCTTCTAGATCCCAACTAGCCGCCTCAGCCAAAGGAATTGGAAAAGTTGTTTTATATCCATGAATCACGTCTTGTCCAAATAATAATGGAATTTTTAATCGAGACTGCATCGCCAATTCTTGATATTGACGTGTGTACTTAGTACCCACAATATTTAACATTGACCCAATCAATCCTCCTTTGATTTCGGCTTCTTTATTAGGATTTATAGTTATCGGGCCCGTAGCCTGATTATCGCCTGTATATTGGTTTAATTGTCCTATTTTTTCTTGCAGGGTCATTTGTTTTAATAATGACTCTACTCTTTGATCGATTGTTTTTTGCTGTGCAAAAACAACTTCGGCACCCAAGGCTAAGATAGCTCCTAATACAATTAATTTATGTTTCATAATTACGATTTTATTGATTACCAAATAAAAGTAGCTACAGCACCTGATTCTAAAGAAACTGTAACCCACTTTCCATTATTTTTAATATTAAATAGTTGAGTAACAACCCCATCATTCTCTACAATTAGTACTTTATTCCCCTTTGGAGTTTTAAATGCGACCGTATTTAAATCTTTATGTTGTTCTGAATCAATCCTAACAGAACCAGAGGGAACAAATTTAGAAACATGTGCAATAATGTAATACCCAACATTCCTTTCAAAATTTTCCGCACTATTAATTGTCAAAGCCCCTTTACAAGTGGAACATCCACCGGGAGTATAAGGTCTAAAGTTCGCATCGTTGGCTAAATTCCATTCAAAGGCCGTTTTACTCCAATTGCGCATCGAACCAATAATCACATTTTTCAAATGCCATTTTAAATCGCCGTCAAAAGTCCCAGATGTCCCAGTATATTGTTCTGTAAAATAAACATTTTTATTTGGATAAGCATTATGAACAGTAGATAAAGCGCTAATATCACCTTCATACAGATGAAAAGCAGAACCATCTACATACGGATTTGCTCCTGCATCATTCAAAATTGCTAAAGGATATTCTGGTTTATTGCAGTTGTGATCGTAAATGATAATCTTGGTTTTCAAATTCGCTTTAGCAAAAGCTGGCCCTAAATGATTTTTAATAAAATTGGCTTGTTCTAAAGCCGTCATATACATACTTGGATTATTGCCTGGATGTAGCGGTTCGTTTTGAGGTGTGATTGCGGTTATAAGAATTCCTTCCTCTTTCATTTTTTGGATGTATTTCACAAAATAATTAGCATACGCTTCATAATATTCTGTTTTCAAACTACCTCCTATGAAAGCATTGTTGGTTTTCATCCAAGTTGGTGCAGACCAAGGTGTTGCTAATAGTTTTATCTCAGGATTAATTGATAAAATTTCTTTCAGCATTGGGATTACAGTAGTTTTATCTGGAGACAAACTAAATTGTTGCATCGCGACATCAGTTTGTCCCAAAGGCACATCATCATAAGTAAAAGGAAATTCATTCAAATCAGACGCTCCAATACTAATGCGGAGATAACTTATCGAAATGGAATTGTCGTTTTTTCCAAAGAGTTCCTGTAAAAGTGCTGTTCTTTTTGGAGCATCTAACATAGTAATTGTCTGTACGCTACCTCCAGTTAAGGTAAAACCAAAACCATCTACTTCCTGATAGCTTTGATTTTCATCAACTGTAATCGTTGGGTAAGTATTGTAATTAGTCCCAAAAACTAATGACTCCTTTTGCTGTTGCAAATAAATAGATTGGTCAGGATTAGTCATCCAAAAATCAATCTTATTTTTGGTCAACGAGGAACTTGCCTGATAATTTTTATCAATAACATTTACAGAAGAAGAACAACTATACAAAACAAGTGCTACTAGTGGCAAAAGATTAAAACATTTATTTCTTACTGACATTATAATTATTTTTTAGGATTAAAACTAACCTCTACATAAACAGGTAGATGATCTGATGGGTACTTTAACGCGTCAGAATCGCTTAAAACGGCATATTTCTTTATTATCAGATTAACTTTTTTAGAAACAAAAATGTAATCTATTCGTTTTGTCACTGAGAGATTATGTTCAAAATTATTAAATGTTCCTATTGGACCAAATGGTTTGTGTATTGCTATCTCTCGAGTGTCATCCATTTGAGTTTTAAGTGAAATTATCCTATCCTCTAGTGGTTCCGAATTAAAATCTCCCATAAAAAAAACAGGATAATTCTTGGTATTTAATTCTTTAATCTTAGAAAGAATTAAGGCAATCCCTTTAGTTCTTGCTTGTTCCCCAATATGATCAAGATGCGTATTAAATACCCAAAATATTTTTTTAGTTATTGCATCTTGAAAAAGAGCATACGTACACACTCTATGGCAGGCTGCGTCCCAGCCTTTAGAAATTATTTCAGGTGTATCAGAAAGCCAAAAAGTATTGGTTTGTATAATTGTAAACCTATCTTTTTTATAAAAAATATTGGAAGATTCTCCTTTACCTATCCCTTCACGCCCTATTCCTACTTGACTATATTGAGAAAGTAATTGTTCTAAATCTACCACTTGATGAGGCATTGCTTCTTGTACCCCTAAAATATCAGGTTCATAAAATTGAATTTGTGAAGCAAAAAAATCTTTCCGCAAAGGCCAAGCATTTACTCCATCAGACGCCACATCTAAACGGATATTATAAGTCATCATTTTGATGGACTGACTGTGTACAATAGTACAAAAAATCAATCCAATAAATACCATCATTTTTTTCATATATACCAAAATATTCTTCAAAAAAGCTTTTATCCAACTTACAAATAAAAGCTTTTTTTGAAGAACTCTTAAGGTTTATAAACCATTTAATTAAAAACTCTGATATAATCTACTTCATAGGTAGAAGAAACAAAATTAGGATCTATAGTTCCACCAAAATTTCCTCCTATAGCGCAATTAATAATCAAGAAAAAATTCTGATTAAACGGCAATGAAGAAGTATTAGTAAAGGTGTAGAATAACTGATTATCTACATAAAACTTAATAGCATCGGCTCTCCAATCAAGAGCATAAATATGAAATTCTGAAGTAGCATTTGCAATATCAACCGTTCTCGAATCTGCATTTCCTCCTGAATGACCTGGATGATGTAGCGTGCCGTAAATTTTATTCAGTTGATTCCCTAAATGCTCCATAATATCAATTTCGCCACATGCAGGCCACCCAGCTGTTGTAATATTATTTCCTAACATCCATAGAGCAGGCCAAGTCCCTCCTCCAGATGGTAGCTTTGCTCTCATCTCAACTCTACCATATTTAAAAGTAAATTTCCCTTGTGTTTTTATACGTGCCGAGGTATAATTACTTCCACTATAATTTTCTCGTTGAGCAATTATCTTCAATACGCCATTTTGAACCTTAACATTATCCGCTCTGCTAGTATAATATTGTGCTTCATTATTACCCCATCCCCAATCACCTGTTCCAATATCATAAGCCCATTTAGTAGCATCAGGAGCTCCATCTACATTAAATTCATCTGACCATATCGCCTTTGGGGCTACATAAATAGTTACTGGAATGGAAGTACTTATAAATTGTGCCCCATTGTATGCCGAAACATAAATGGTATAACTATTGGTTCCTGACACAGTATAAGTATACGATAAGGTTCCTGAGGAAGTTTCTCTTGTCTCACCATCTCCTAAAGCGACTTTATAAGAAGTAGCATTAGTTGCAGATATAGTAAAATTTACTGTCCCACTACCATCTCCATTTGGATTTTGAGTTGAAACCCCAACAGGCGTAGCAACAACTGTCAAATTGGTTGGTTTTAATATTGTATCGCCACCAGTTGTGCCTCCGTTATCTCCACTACAAGAAAAAAATAAAAAAGCAGCCACGAAAACACTTAGCATAATCTTATATTTTTGAAATTTATTTAAATAATCTCCCATTTTATTTAAAATTTAAATCTGCCAGACTTAAAATTATTACAAGTCTGGCAGTTATTTAATTATTTATGGTGCTGGTTTTAACTTCAAGTACCATGCATTACCTGTTTCGGTACCCTGTACTCTCAAATACATATAATTTGCATTGATAACTAAAATTTCATACTCCTTTTGGAGTGCGCCATAACCAATGAAAGTATCAACACCAGATAATAAAATACTAGTTTGAGTTGATGGTGTAGCAGCTGCAATTCCTGTACTAGACGGAATAAAGCTAAACGCTCCTGAACCTCCACCATAAGAATAACATCCTTCAGCGCCAGAAGATGGAATTCCAGGTAAAGTGGTTAACGCACCTGTTTTAGTAAAAGCTCCGTCAGGACAAGCTACTTGAATAGTGTATGATGTTGCAGAAGCTTTTGTAAAAGTAAAAGTTGACGTATAAAAACAATTACAGCAACTTACTTTCTCATCTACATTGGCAGACCACCAATCAGGACCTACAGATCCTGTCCAAGGACCTACTCCAAAGTGACCTGGAACTGACTTGTCAACTACCCAAGTTTTAGAAGTGTTATTAGTCAATGCGGTAACTATAGCAGGATTTGGTGTAAAATCACTTTTTACCGTAACCTCAGTAGTTACTGTAGTAGAAGTCCCTCCAGGACCATATGCAATAACGGTTACCGTATACGTATTCAAACCAAGGGTGGTGTATTTCTTCGTAATTTTTCCATTATTAACAGCTACTAAATCTAAAGCATTGTTTGCATCAAAATCAATTTTTGAAGCTAAAATATTATCCCCAGAAATTGTAAATGTCACATCTCCAGACCCATCTCCATTAGGGGCGGCAGTCGTTTTACCTGCAATAGTAACAGCAACCGCAACATTTGAAGGTGCATTTAATTCCCCTAACTCATATTTTTCTACTGTACAATTGGTAATCAAAAGCACTGAAATAACAAACGTTATTTTATATAATATATTTTTCATTTTTGTATTTTTTAGAAATTAAACTCTTACCAGTTTGAAATACCACCAAACACCAGTTCCTGATTCAATTTTTAACTCCATAGTGTTGTTCCCATTTGACAGTTGAACAGAATAAACTCTAGAATTTGGAACAGGGACATTTGGCAATTCTCCTGTATTAGTCGCTTTTGGAAGTCCTAAATAGGCTCCTGTACCATTAATTGTAATTGTATGAGCAGTAGCATCATAAACATAAGTAGCAGAAGCTGATCCATCATGAGGTGCAACTGGTGTTCCACAAGCATCTGAAGTACCTTGCCAACTTTCAAGCCAAGTAGTACTCCCTAAAATATTCCTGAAAGAACCATTAGAACCAAATACATAAGTATCGTCAAAATAACATGCTCTTGCGGTCACTCCAGCGGCATCAATAGACCACCAGCTTTTATCTCCTGGAGCAGGTCCAACACCTAGAGCTCCAGCTTCGGAAGCAATTTTCCAAGTCCCTTCTATACCTGAAGCAGGAGTTGGGTTTTTGTAAAAATAAAGGTTATCAATAAATACAGTACCTCCAGAAGATGCAAATAACATTTGTGTTATTGCAGATTTATTGGTCGTGAAATCAGCTAAAGGAATATCTACGCTCACCCAATTATTAAGGGTAATTGATGATAAATCAACTTGCGATTCTTTTGATGGACCAGCTGGTTGGCTAGTATTCACAATTTTGAAACCTAAATTTGTTGCATTAGGTGTCCAATAATCAAAATGTACATACTGCATAGCAGACAAATTGGTCGGATTGCCATAGTCGGTTACAATTCCTGTGTAGTTAAGTAAACTATATTTAATAGTATTATTAGTCCCAACAGTAACGTTTGTCAAAATCGTTGATTGTCCCCATCCTGGATTCCATTCGTTTATAGTAATATTTGTATAGGAATCACTAAAAATAGAGACAACATCAGCAGCTTGTCTGCTAGGTGGAGTTGGAGCTGCCGAGGTAGGAGCTAGAATTGCAGTAACCACAAAATCTTCCTGATAATTGGTTGTACGGATAGCACCACTTTTTGAAACTATTTTTATTGTATAGGTTCCCGCTGAAGCATAAACATGCGAAATAGAATCTCCATTATTAACTTGAGTAGGAACTTCATTAGGCACATCCCCAAAATAAACATCGTAAAACAAAGCAAAATCAGCTGTAGCTCTAATATTTACTTTTTTAGAAACAACCCTGTCATTTTCAATTGTGACAACTAAATTTTCTGGTGCTCTAAAAGAGACATTTATTTCTTGTTCTGCAACTGTTTTCTTTCCAGATAATCCAATTGCAGTTACTTTAACTTTATACACTCCTTCTCTATAGATATGAACTGTACTACCGCCAGCTATGACTTTAGCTACAGTAGTTGTACCATCTCCATATTCGATTTCAAAACTAGTAGCACCTTCTCCCCTCGGAATCAAGGTTACTTTTCCTGTATTATCTTGAGTAATTAAAGCTAAAACAGAAACAGATTTAGGGTCTTTGATAGAATTTACAGCACTTATATCCGAATCTATACCGTCTGGAACAGAACAACCTATAGCTAAGAACACTAGTAATATTAAACTATATATATTTTTAAATTTTTCATAACTTTCATATTTTAATTAATTATATCCAGGATTCTGAACTAATTTGGTGTTTTGTAATTCTTTATACGGAATTGGAAAAACTTCATTTTTATTAGCTCTGAAACCTCTAGACGCTAATTTTGTTGCAGCATCACCCCAACGAACTAAATCAAAGAAACGATGTCCTTCTCCAGCTAGCTCCGCTCTTCTTTCTGCTTTTATAGCAGCTAATGAAACTGGCGTACTTGCAAGACCTACACGAGCTCTAACAGCATCTAATAATGCTTGTGCTCTTGCTCCAGTTCCTCCTAATGCTTCAGCTTCCATTAAATAAGTATCTGCTAAACGAATGACATAGGAATTTTGTCGGTAATTCAATACCGGCTCACCAGTTCCTGTAGTTACATCAGAGCGTCTTGGAATAAATTTATTTAAAAAATAACCTGTGTCTTGATATCCTCCGATATAAGATGCTTTACCTCTTGTTTGCAAGTCTTTCATATCCAATACAGTAGCTGCAAATCGCGGATCTAATTTTATAAAATCATAGAAATCTTGAGTAAACACATTGAAACTCCAGCCCGAAGGTAAATCAGGTGCATCAGAAGCAATCTTAGCGTACGTTCTAGGTCCACACATTACATTCACTGAATTTCCTTCATCTATTCCGTTACCCCAATTTTCCCAACCTATACTAGAAGCATTAGTGTGAGCAACTTCTAAAATAGACTCCGTATTGAACTTATTATTAACTGTCCATAAATCAGCAAAATTGCTCAAAAGTCTATACCCATATTGACTAGTTCCTCCTGGCGTACCATTTACAGCAGCCAATTCAGTTGCTGCTAAAGTGTTTTTGTTTTGATATAAATATACTTTACCTAACAACGCACGAGCAGCACCTTTAGTAAAACGAGCCGATTCAGCTGAAGAAACTGTCGCAGGTAAATTTGGACTAGCAATAGCTTCTGTCAAGTCTTTCTCAATTTGTGCATAAACTGCTGCCGGTGTTGCTTGTGTTACAGTATAAAACTCTGATGACGACATAGGTACAGTAATCAAAGGAATATTTTTGAACATACGTACTAAATTAAAATAATAATTAGCACGTAATGCTTTAGTCTCTGCAGTATAACGATCTATTAAAGCTGCATCCATTGGAACATCTGGTAATTTTGTTAGCAAATAATTGGCTCTGAAAATTCCTTGGTAATGATCGTTCCAAAAACTTGATGGCATAATGTTAGGATTTAAAGTATAATTTGAAAACCCTTGTATTCCAGCTCCATCTGTTGCGCCCCCACCTCCAGCATAATGATCATCTGAACCTGCATTCATCATGGTAATCATATTCTCAAAACCACCAGAATTTTTTCTCATTATATCATAAACAGCAACTAATCCTGCAAAGGCTTGTTCTTGATTTTGATAATAATTATTCTCCAAACTAGTCCCTTTTGGTTCCACTTCTAAGAAATCTTTAGAACAAGAACTTAACAATACAACTATTGCTACTACAATAGATGATAATTTATAATTTATTGTTTTCATAATTTAATTTGTATTAAAACTGAACTTGTGCTCCAAACATAAATGTACGTGCTTGTGGGTAATACCCTCTATCAACTCCAAAAATATTCCCTCCAATTTCAGGATCGAAACCTGTATATTTTGTTAAGGTTAGTATATTTTCTCCTGTTATGTAAAAACGCACTTTTTGTGCTCCAAATCTGTTCACTAAACTTGTTGGTAAAGCATACCCTAATTGTACCACTTTAAGTCTTACATAATCTCCTTTTTCTAAATAGAAATCAGATGAATTACCAAAATTACCATTTGTATCATTGTTGGTTAATCTAGGATAAGTATTTGAAGTTCCAGGTCCTGTCCAACGAGACAAAGCTTCTGTTTGATAATTTGAATTCAAGATGTCTAGACGTCTGATTCCTTGAAAAATTTTATTTCCAGTAGCTCCTTGTGCAAATGCCATTAAATCAAATCCTTTGTAATCTAAATTCAAAGTCAGTCCAAAAGTAAATTTAGGCAACGGACTTCCTAAAAATTGTTTGTCATCATTAGTTATTGTACCATCTCCATTAGTGTCTGTCCAGCGGAAATCACCCGGACGAGCGTTAGGTTGAATCAAAGTACCTGAGCCATTTTTATATGCGTTGATTTCATCTTGTGTTTGAAAAATTCCTGCTGTTTTAAAACCATAAAAAGAATTATAGGGTTGTCCTACCTGAGTTCTGGTTATTTCACCCATTGATTGGAATCCTGCAACTCCACTAGTTATAAACTCTTTGCCTTGACCTAAATAAGTCACCTCATTTTTAAGATACGATACATTTCCATTAGCTGAAAAATTAAAATCTCCTAATTTCTTACGGTAACCCAATTCTACTTCAACCCCTTTGTTTTGCATGTCAGCAACATTCCCTAATGGGCTTCCGGTAGCTCCAACATAACCTGGCAAGTCAACATATTGTAAAATACCTGTTGTTTTCTTGTCATAATACTCAACCGCAAGAGTAAAATCTGTGAATAATTTTGCATCAAAACCAATATTCAATTGAGAAGTCTCTTCCCATTTCAAATCAGGATTTGAAGGCGCGCTTGGACTATTTCCAGGCGATATAGTTGAACCAGCGCTACCAAAAGTATAGTTACGACCTCCATCAATTAAAGCTAAGAATCCATTAGGAGCAATTGCATCATTCCCTGTAACTCCGTATCCTCCTCTAATTTTTAATGAGTTAACAATCTTATTCTCTTTCCAAAATCCTTCTCTTGACACCACCCAACCTGCTGAAAAAGAAGGGAAAAATCCATATTTATTATTAGGACCAAAATTAGTAGATCCATCTCGTCTTACAATTCCTGTAAACAAATACTTCTCGTTATACGAATAATTCAAACGAGAAAATAAAGAAGTTACTCGATGCTCTTGTGTTGTATAAGAGGCACCTACACGTTGCGCTGTTGGCAAAGGAAAATTAAAAGAAGCTTCTCTATAATCGTTAACTGGCAGATTAGTATGAGCCACATAAGATCCTCTAGTATTATTATCTACATAAACCCCTTGCCCCAACAATACAGTAAAATCATGAGAACCAATGTTTTTGGTATAAGAAGCTGTATTTTCAATATTCCAAGCAAATGTTTGATTGGTAGCTCTTGCCAAACTATTCTGAGAAGCTAATACTGTAGGACTTAAGAAATACTTCGGAGTAAATGATTCATCTCCCCAATAAGCTATTTTACCCCCCATTGAAGATTTAATTTTTAAATTATCAATAGGTTTTATTTCTGCAAAAACATTTCCAATGAAATCATCAGACCAATTGTAATTTCCTAATCTTGTATTTACATAAGCCACTGGATTAGACATTTCTTGGCCCACTAAAGACGATATTCCATATGGATTCCCACTAGCATCTCTAAATACAGGATTACTTGTATATATGGAAGAATTAGCCACTATAGGATCTGTAATAACCACTGGAGTAATTGGGTCTAAATTTAATGCTGAACTTAATGGCCCACCAAATTCACTATTTGTATTTCCTAGACCTACACCCTTTTGATGCGTGTAACCCAAAGTTTGACCAATTTGAATCTTCTTAGATAAATTGTGTGTAGAGTTTAGACGAATAGTTTTTTTATTGAAATTAGAAATTGGTTTAGACACAATTCCTTCTTGATCTTGAACTCCAAATGAAGCAAAAAAAGTAGAAACATCATTACCTCCACTAAAACTAACCTCGTGATTAGTTCTCATAGCATCATTACTAAATATCTCTTTTTGCCAATCCGTTCCTTTACCTAAAGCTGATAAATTAGAAAACAATACTGGTCCACCTGCCGCAACTGATTTTTCATTCATCAATGCCCCGTATTGTGTAGCATTTAACAACTTTAAAGTTTTTTCAGGAGCAGAAACTCCCATAAAACCTGTATAATTGACACTAATTTTACCTGACTTCCCTTTTTTAGTAGTTACTAAAATTACCCCAGAAGCAGCGCGTGCTCCATAGATGGCTAGAGATGCTGCATCTTTCAGTACTTCAATTGACTCAATGTCAGATTGGTTAACAAAACCAATTCCTCCTGTATCCACAATAACACCATCAACTACCCATAAAGGATTATTACCCCCATAAGTATCAAAAGTGGTTAATCCTCTTACCCTAACTGTTGAAGCAGCCCCAGGTTGACCCGATTGAGCGGCAATGGTAACACCAGAAACTCTACCTTGTAAAGTTTGTTCAATTCTACCATTAGGCACTTTTTCTAAATCTTTTGCTTTTACACTAGATATAGCTCCTGTAACAACACTTTTCTTTTGAGTTCCATAACCAACCACTACAACTTCATTTAAATCCTGAGATTGAGATCTCAATCTAATAGTAACTGAGGCTCTCCCATTGACAGATTCTTGAACCGTCGTATATCCAATAAAACTAATTACCAATACGGAATTTTTTGATGCTCTAATTTCAAAAACACCATCAAAATCTGAAGTAGTTGCTTTATTAGTTCCTTTAATAAGAACGGTTGCTCCTGGAACAGAAATACCATTCTCGTCATAAATTTTTCCTTTAACAACAAGATCTTGGGCTTGTCCATAAATAGAGAAAAAGAATGACAAAAAACAAAAAATAAATAATTTCGTTAATTTCATTTTTCTAAAATTTTGGTTAATTAATTAGTAATTTGAAGCAATACTATAACTATTAATTTATTTTTTATTTTTTTTATTCCTTACAAAAACACATCAAAACGTATTTTTAGTTACTACAAAAACACATCATAATTTTATTAATATTTTGATTATCAATTTAATAAAAAATAAAAAATGTTATAATCAAAAAATAAAAATTAAAAAAACCACTACAATCTATAATTTCACAATAAATTAGCATGAACAAGCTTAAGAAATAGGTTATGTATTCTAAATCAAAACAAATTTGTATTTACTTATTTTTTATTTTCTCTAACACTATGCTAGTGTTGGGACAAGTAAAAAATATTGGGCTACCTGAAATACGCAATTATATCAGATCTGATTATAAAGGAGGAACACAAAATTGGAATATTGATCAAGACAAAGACGATAATTTATATTTTGCAAATAATGAGGGGCTCTTTCAATATGACGGAACCGTTTGGACTAAATATACACTACCTAACAAATCTGTTATTCGTTCAGTAAAGACGGATTCTTCAGGAAAAATTTATGTTGGAGGATACAATGAATTTGGATATTTCAAACCAAATAAAAATGGGAAATTAGTTTATTTTTCATTGTCCAGATTTTTGAAGAAAAAACAGGTAAATTCAATTGATATAATCTGGAAAATACACTTATACAATAATGAAATAATCTTTCAATCATTTGAAAAAGCATATATCTACAATAAACAAACATTACGATTACTAACACCTCCATCACGATTTCAATTTTCATTCTTATCAGACAATACGCTTTATTTTCAAGACATTACAAATGGTCTTATGGTGTATAAGAAAGGAAAAATCACTCCCTTAAAAAACACAACAGAATTAAATAATACCGAAGTATGGGGTATTTTTAATTTATCAAAAACAAAATTACTCATTACCACTTTAGACAAAGGTCTTTTTATTTATGAAAACCAAAAATTAGTTCAATGGAACACTGAAGCCAATGATTTCATAAAAAAGAATAGTGGCTTAGGTGGATATAAAATGAAAAATAGTTACATCGCACTTAATTCTGTTTTAAACGGAATTATTATTTGCAATCCTCAAGGAAAAATTATTCAACATATCAATCGCAAAAAAGGATTGCAAAACAATACTGTATTGGCCTCGTTCATAGACCATAAAAATAACTTATGGTTAGGTCTTGACAATGGCATTGCATTTATAAATGAAAATTCTCCTTTTACATTTTTTGGTTTTAGCTACAACCTAAGTACTGTTTATGCCACAGCGGTTCATAAAGAAAATCTATTTGTTGCTACAAATCAGGGAGTGTTTTATCATTCTTGGAATTCCCCATTTAAAGAAGATAATTTTGAACTAATCAAAGGGACTACAGGTCAAACATGGAATGTTCAAATTATTGATAATGAATTGTTTTGTGCACATAACAGGGGTGCTATAATTATTAACCCGGATAAAACGACAAAAACATTAGATAATGTTGGGTATTGGAGTTTTAAAAAAATCCCTAATCTACCTAATAGTATCATCGGTTCTAATTACAAAGGGTTCTCTTTATTTGAAAAAAAGAATAACGAATGGAAATTTATAAAACATATTGATGGCTTTAATAAATCTGTTGGAGAATTTGAAATTGATACCAATAACTCTATTTGGGTAAAAAAAGATGAACTTATTTACTTGATGAGTTTGGACTCTAGTGCGCATAAATTTAATTCTATAAAGACATTCAAAAGACTCTCAAGTACAGATAATGGAATTACAAGTATTCAAAGAATAAACAATATTGTTTATTTCCAAAAAGACAATCATTTTTACACGTACTCCTATACCGACAAAACCTTTCAAAAAGATAACAAAATAACCAATGTTTTCAGAAAAATTCCACAAACAAATACAATTCAAGAAGATCGATACGGCAATATTTGGTATGTAACTAACGAATCGCTTGGGGTTTTATTAAAAAAATCTAATCATTCTTACAGTAATAGAATTGCTCCTTTTCTTAATCTTACCGAAGACTTAGTGTACAATAATCTATCTATTAACACACTAAACCCAAACAACATATTTATAGGACTTACAGATGGTTTAGCACATTATGATTCAAAACTATCAAATGATTTTAATCAGTTACCTAAAGTCTTTATCCGCAATTTTTCGAGTCCAAGCGGAACATACACAATAGTAAATAATAAAGATGATTTTGATATAACAATACCCTATAAATCAAACTATGTAAAATTTCGATTTTCGACACCAACTTATGAAAACATTGAAAACATAAAATATTCTTTCAAACTTGAAGGCTTTGATGAATATTGGAGCGATTGGAATCAAGGGACTATCAAAGAATATACCAATCTTAGAGAAGGTGAATATACCATGAGGGTAAAAACCAAAAATGGTTTCGGAATAGTTTCAAAAGAAGCTACCCTATCTTTTACAATTTCTCCTCCTTGGTACAGACACTTTTTTGCTTATATTTTCTATCTACTATTAATTGGAGCTATAATTCGTATTATTCGTGATCGAGTTAAAATTAAAATTCGCAAAAACAAATATTACGAAACAATTGAACAACGCAGACTATATTTAGAGAAAGAAGCAAGAATACGCAAAGAACAATACAAACTAGAAAAAGAAATTGAAAAACTAAAAAACGACAAACTTCAAATAAAAATATTAGCTAAAGACAAAGAATTAGTTACTAATTCACTCCAAGTTGTAAAAAAGAATAAAATACTTAATGGTATCATACATAAATTGAAAGACATCAATACTAATTCTTTTGACGAAGAGAGCAAATTTCAATTCGAGAAACTACGTAAAAGCATTCTTAAAGAGGTAAACTCCGACAAAAGCTGGAAAGACCTAGAAAAACATATTAAAAATGTCCATTTTGATTTCTTGAAAAGATTAAAAGAAAAACACCCAACAATATCTCCAAGAGAATTAGACCTGTCCACTTATTTGTTAATGAATATGTCTACTAAAGAAATTGCTGAAATTATGAATATTTCAATTGGCGGAGTAGAATTAGCAAGGTATCGCTTACGAAAAAAACTTGATCTTACAAAAAAAGAAAACTTAATTGGTTATCTTATGAGTATTTAGAATTTTAAAATGTAAACACCTTATTTAATTAAATAATTTCTAAAGTTCGCTCTAAAGCCATTCCTCTTGATCCTTTTATAAGTAGGGTACTGTTCTCTATTTTTTCGGTTTTCAAATAGGCCGATAAATCATTAAAACTTGGATGAAAATGAAAATTTTCATTCTTCAAACTATTGGCAAAAAAATCAGCGCCAACAAAATGACAAACAATCGATTTTTGATTAGCTAAAGAAGCTACAACTGCAGCATGCTCTTTTAAACTCTCTCCTCCTAATTCAAACATATCGCCTAAAATTGCAATTTTGTTTGCATTGTCTAATTGTTTAAAATTCTCAATTGCCACCGCCATACTACTTGGATTAGCGTTATAAGCATCTAATATAATTTGATTGGTTCCTTTTGTGATTAATTGTGATCGGTTATTTTCAGGAATATACCCTTCTAAAGCTTTTTTAATATCTTCTTTAGAAACTTCAAAATAATTACCAATTGCTATTGCTGCATTAATATTGTTTGCATTATACAATCCTATCAAATGGGTTTTTAAACTCAATCCTGCATAGTCTATACAAACAAATGGGTCTGCCTTTACATCAAGTATAACTACATTAGCGTTTGATTTATTAATACCAAAAGTATAGTGCTTCAATGACTTTGTTTTTTCTACTTGAACAGAATCCTCTAAATTAACAAAAGCTAATTTTGCAAATTTGCCAAGGTAGTCATACATTTCACTTTTGCCCTCTACAACCCCTAAAACACCTCCAAATCCTTCTAAATGTGCTTTCCCAAAATTAGTTATATAACCATAATCAGGCTGAGCCAATTCACACAAAAATTCGATTTCTTTTTTATGATTTGCTCCCATTTCAACTATTCCGATTTCTGTTTCTGAAGTAAAGGAAAGTAAGGTCAGCGGAACTCCAATATGATTATTCAAGTTCCCAACAGTAGCTTTAGTTCTATATTTCGTAGACAAGACAGCATGAATTAATTCTTTAGTAGTTGTTTTTCCGTTACTACCTGTAAGAGCAATAATTGGTAATTTCAAATAATTCCTATGGTATTGCGCTAATGCCTGAAGAGTTTGAAGACTATCCTTTACCAAAACAGTTCTTTCATCTATGTAATAATCTGCATTATCGATTACAACATACGAAGCGCCCTTTTCTAAAGCTTCGTTAGCAAAAGTGTTCGCATCAAAATTGTCTCCTTTAATAGCAACAAAAAAAGAATTTGGTTGAATTTTACGGGTATCAATTGAAATCGATTTGCATTTTAAAAATAAAGCATGAATCTTAGCAATATTCATAATTGTGAAATTTTAAAAAACAAAAAGCCCTAAAAAAGGGCTTTATATTATAAATTTATAAAAACTAATTTCTAGGTCTTTTCTTATTTTGTGATTTAGAACCTACTCTAGACATAGCACATCTAAAACCGATATAATCAGTAGCCATATCCTGAGGAAAATATCTTCTTTGAGCTGGATCCAACCAATAAGCTCTATCTCTCCAAGAACCCCCTTTATACACTCTTACATTATCATTGATAAGTGTTGTTCTTTTATTCGATCTATCGTACTTTCTAACCATTTTTCCTAAACTATCAACTGTCACATTATGCTTAGGAGAATTGTACATCGTTTTAGGTTCCTTTGTAGATTCAGAAGATGCAAATTTATATTCTTTACTTGATTGCTGATCTCCATCTCTAAAATTAAGATTGTTACTTCTATCAAAATTTTGTCTTAAATAAGTTTCATTTTCGTCAACTGGAACTTGTACTAACTGACCTGGAAAAGTTCGTGCTATTACCTTTCCATTACTTAAAGTATCATACTTCATAGTTTCTTTAGTAATGATCTCTGCTTTACCATCTTTTCCTATTTTATTTTTAGTATATTGATTTCCTCTAAAGTAATTGAAATCATTAAATTCATTATCAACAATAGGACGATAAACATCGGCAACCCATTCAGCAACATTTCCTGCCATATCGTATAATCCAAAATCATTAGCTGGATACTTTTTAACTTCATTAGTAATATCAGCTCCATCATCAGACCAACCTGCTATACCACCATAATCTCCATTACCCTGTTTAAAGTTTGCTAATTGATCTCCTTTTGTCTGACGTTTGCCTGAACGAGTATACTGACCAGACCAAGGATATTTTTTCTGGCCTTTATACACATTATATTCTCTTTGCCCTACATCAGCTGCTGCGGCGTATTCCCACTCCGCTTCTGTTGGCAATCGATATTCTGGAAGCAACAATCCTGACGATCTTTGTACATAAAGATTTTTAGGCTGAATCGTTTTACCTCCTTTAGTTGTAGTAGCTTTTGCCGAACCTTTTTTCCCTTTTAACACAATCTTATCGTCTCCTCCATAAGTAGCTGTTGGTGAATTAAAATAGGTTTCTGTACTAAATGAACTTTCGGCAGTTACATCTTCAGTTTTTGCATTCTTTTTTAAATACCCGTTTTTTTCTAACAAGGCTTCATTAACTCGATCTGTTCTCCATTTGCTAAATTCATTTGCCTGAATCCAATTTACACCAACAACAGGATAACTAGCGTATGCTGGATGTCTTAAATAATTATTAGTCATAGTCTCACTATACCCTAACCTGTTTCTCCATACTAATGTATCTGGCAAAGCTCCTTCATAAATATGCTTATAATTTTCTTCTGTTGGAGGAAATACATTTTTCAACCATTGCAAATATTCCAAATACATAAAATTGGTAACTTCAGTCTCATCCATATAAAAAGATTGAACATGCTGTTGATTCGGTGTATTGTTCCAATCATGCATTACATCGTCTTGAACTTTTCCCATTGTAAACGTTCCTCCCTCAACAAAAACCAAACCTGGGCCTGCCTCTTGTTCTCCTGCTTTTTTAAATCCTCCTTTTTTATTGTTTACATTCCAACCTGTTGCTCTTGACGAACCTTTCCCTGTGCTTGAAGATTTTTTACTACAACTTGAAACACCTATGATTAATAGCATAGAAGCAACTAATTGCAAGACATTAATTTTGTTTATTTTCATACTTATTTATGGATAATTGTATGGTAATTTTTTTATTATCAAATAATTAACTATACTAATTTTTCTTTTACATTCTTTTTAAATTGCTTTGGGTAATCTCCCTAACAGCGATAAAAACGCAAATTTATAATTTTTATTATTAAAAATACACTAAAGATTTAGATTTTTACTCCCAAAACAGTCATTATAATCTTAAATTAAAATTAGAAATGATTTTATATTTGGATTTATATATACAATAATACTACAAAATAACAGTTATATAAAAAGTATATCTGAATTACTAAACTAGCAAACTAATACAGATAAAGCCAAAATAAACTATTAAATATACTTTTCATTCTGAATTAATCAAAATAAAAAAACATTACATTTGTTCCATAATTACATTTTTTGAAAATGAAAAAAACAATCCTGATTCTATCATTTCTATTTTTATTTTCTACAGTAAATGCTCAAGAAAGAGTTATTACTACTGGTGTACCTTTTTTATTGGTATCCGCAGATGCTAGAGCGGCTGGAATGGCAGATGCTGGCGTTGCTACTTCTGCAGATGCTTTTTCTCAACAATGGAATCCGGCAAAATATGCTTTTATCAATAACGAAAAAGGATTTTCTATAAGTTATACACCTTATTTAACAGATTTAGTTAATGATATTTCTTTAGGTCAACTTACCTATTTTAATAAAATAAATGACCGAAGCACTTGGGCTGGAAGCTTAAGGTATTTTGGATTAGGAAATATTGAATTACGAAATGACGCAAATGACCAACCAAGAATTGTTTCACCAAACGAATTAAGTCTTGACGGTTCTTACTCTCTAAAATTAAGCAATGCCTTTTCAATGGCTGTAAGTGGAAGATACATCCGTTCCAATCTCAAAGTCGCAACAGATAATACTGACGCCTCTGCAGCAAACACATTTGCGGTAGATGTTGCAGGATACTATCAATCTGAAGAAAAAGCATACTCCCATTTTAACGGTATTTGGAGAGCTGGTTTTAACATTCAAAATCTAGGACCAAAAATTAGTTACGATAATGACGAATTTAACACTAATTTTTTGCCAGCTAATTTAAAAATTGGAACTAGTTTCGATTTTATTTTTGACGAAGACAACAAACTTTTAGTGCATCTTGAATTAAATAAATTACTAGTCCCTACCCCTCAAAATCCGGATAGCAATGGAGACGGAACAATAACTCCCGAGGAATACACTCAAAACTATAACAATTATCGTAAAACAGGATGGGTATCGGGAATTTTCAAATCTTTTGGTGACGCCCCTAATGGATTTAGTGAAGAATTAAAAGAAATTACCTATGCTTTAGGAACAGAATATTTATTTAAAGAATCTTTTGCAATACGTATGGGGTATTTTCACGAAAATCCTCTTAAAGGCGCAAGACAATTTTTCTCACTAGGAGCTGGATTTAAATATACAACCGCAAAAATTGACGTATCGTATTTGTTTTCATCATCAAAAGTACGAAATCCACTAGAAAACACCCTTCGTTTCTCGTTAACGTTTAACTTTGGCGACAATTACGGACTAAATTAATTTATTATAACTTACACTTGCTAAATCCAAATTTCAATTGAAATTTGGATTTTTTTTCCAAAAAAATTATGAATAAAATAACCATAACTACCAATTTTGATGTTTTTGAATCCATTCAAGAACTTCCAATAGACATTCAGAATTTGATGCAAGAAGCCATTGCTATTCGCAAAACAGCCTACGCTCCTTATTCGAATTTTAAAGTTGGAGTTGCACTTTTATTGGATAATGAAAAAATTATACTCGGTTCCAATCAAGAAAACGCAGCCTACCCTTCTGGACTATGCGCAGAGAGAGTCGCTATTTTTCATGCAGGGGCCGTTTTTCCCGAAGCAAAAATTTTAAAAATGGCCATCTCTGCAGCTTCAAGCACCACAACTACTAGCGCACCAATACCGCCTTGTGGCTCATGCAGACAAACTATTGCAGAATATGAAATTAAACAAAACACTCCAATTGAAATCTATTTTATGGGGGAAATAGGCTCCATCTACAAGTCCGATTCTCTCAAAAACTTACTTCCTCTCCTTTTTGACAAAAAGTTCTTGTAAAAAATTCAAAAAATAGCATATTAATTTTAGTGCTAAGTTGGAATGTCTTATTTTTGCACTTCGCAAATTTGTGTGAGGAAACTATTTTGCGTTATTCGATACAATTGATAACACAACATTATTCAAATGAAAGAAGTTACAAAAGAAGTTTATTTAAAGTGGTATGAAGACATGCTGCTTTGGAGAAAGTTTGAAGACAAACTTGCAGCATTATACATCCAACAAAAAGTGAGAGGCTTTCTTCACTTATACAATGGTCAAGAAGCAGTACTTGCAGGGGCTCTACACGCCATGGATTTGACCAAGGACAAAATGATTACAGCCTACCGAAACCACGTTCAACCAATTGGCATGGGAGAAGACCCTAGACGTGTAATGGCAGAACTTTTAGGAAAAGCAACCGGTACTTCAAAAGGGATGGGGGGCTCAATGCACATTTTCTCAAAAGAACATCGTTTTTACGGAGGTCATGGAATTGTTGGTGGCCAAATTCCTGTAGGAGCTGGTTTGGCATTTGCAGACAAATATTTTAATACTGGAGGAGTTACAATGACTTACTTTGGTGATGGTGCGGCTCGTCAAGGTTCTTTACACGAAGCATTTAATATGGCCATGTTATGGAAATTACCTGTTGTATTTATCGTTGAGAACAACGGTTATGCCATGGGAACATCTGTTGAAAGAACAGCTAACCATACTGATATCTGGAAATTAGGTTTGGGGTATGAAATGCCTTGCGGACCTGTTGACGGAATGAATCCAGTAAAAGTAGCTGAAGCGATGACCGAAGCTATCGAAAGAGCACGTCGTGGAGATGGACCTACCTTCCTTGAAATGAAAACGTACCGATACAGAGGACACTCTATGTCTGATGCACAATTATACCGTTCTAAAGAAGAAGTAGAAGAATACAAAAAAATTGACCCAATTACACAAGTATTAGATGTAATTAAAGACCAAAAATATGCTACTGACGATGAAATTGAAGTAATCGAACAAAGAGTGAAAGATTTGGTAGAAGAATGTGCAAAATTTGCCGAGGAATCTCCTTATCCAGAAATCCAACAGTTATACGACGTAGTATACGAACAAGAAGACTATCCATTTTTACCTCATAAATTATAATCAGTTATGGCTACAATAGTAACAATGCCTCGTTTGAGCGATACAATGACAGAAGGAACGGTGGCTACTTGGCTTAAAAAAGTCGGTGATAAAGTAAGCGAAGGAGATATCTTAGCTGAAATCGAAACAGATAAAGCTACTATGGAATTTGAATCTTTCAATGAAGGAACACTTTTACATATTGGTATTCAAGCAGGAGAAACTGCACCCGTAGATTCATTATTGGCAATTATAGGAAATGAAGGAGAAGACATCTCGGCTTTATTAGCTGGGGGTACTGCAGCAGCTCCTGTAGCTGAAACTCCTGTAGCAACTGAAACCAAACAAGAATCACCTGCCGCTACCCCAGCAGCACTTCCAGAAGGAGTAATTGTTGTAACAATGCCTCGTTTAAGTGATACGATGACTGAAGGAACCGTAGCTACTTGGTTGAAAAAAGTAGGTGATACAGTTGCAGAAGGAGATATTCTTGCTGAAATCGAAACAGACAAAGCGACAATGGAGTTTGAGTCATTCAATGCTGGAACTTTATTATATATTGGAATTCAAGAAGGAAGCACGGCACCAGTTGATAGTTTATTAGCGATCATAGGACCAGCGGGAACAGATATTAGTGGCGTAGCTGATAACTTCAAAGTGGGTGGTTCAAACACTGCTACTGCAAAAGAAGAAACTAAAGCAGCTCCTGCTGAAAAAGCAGCTCCGATTACTCAAGAAGCAGCTGCTGACGGACAACGTATTTTGGCTTCACCATTGGCAAAGAAAATTGCTAACGAGAAAGGAATCCAATTATCACAAGTAAAAGGTTCTGGAGAAAACGGACGTATCGTAAAAAGCGATATCGAAAACTTTACACCATCTACAAGCAGCACTACAGCCGCTGCAGCACAACCACAAGAAACAGCTAAAGCAGCAGCTCCAAAAGTATTCGTTCCTGCTGGAGAAGTTTTCACAGAAGAAATTAAAAATTCGCAAATGCGTAAAATCATTGCGAAACGTTTAGCTGAATCTTTATTCACAGCACCTCACTATAACTTATCTATTGAAGTTTCAATGGACGAAGCAATGAAATCAAGAGCAGCTATTAATAGCGTTCCTGACACCAAAGTTTCATTTAATGATATGGTAATTAAAGCTTGTGCGACTGCCTTGAAAAAACACCCAATCATCAATTCACAATGGAGAGAAGATGCTATTATCATCAATCACCACGTAAATATTGGTGTAGCTGTAGCTGTTGAAGACGGATTAGTAGTTCCTGTACTGCGATTTACAGATGCTATGAGTTTATCTCAAATTGGTGCAAGCGTAAGAGATTTAGCTGGAAGAGCTAAAACCAAAAAATTACTTCCTAACGAAATGGAAGGAAGTACATTTACAGTTTCTAACCTTGGAATGTTTGGTATCACTGAATTCAATTCTATCATTAACCAACCTAACTCTGCTATCCTTTCTGTAGGAGCTATTGTAGAGAAACCAGTAGTTAAAAATGGACAAATTGTAGTAGGTAACACTATGATGCTTTCTTTAGCTTGTGACCACCGTACCATTGATGGTGCAACAGGAGCACAGTTTTTACAAACATTAAAACAATTCATCGAAAACCCAGTAACAATGCTTGCATAATTACTCGTTTTCATAAACTATAGAATCCCGTCTTGTTTACTTGACGGGATTTTTTATTTCTTATTTTTTTCTTCAATCCAACGCGACATATATTTGGTACTCTGCATTGTATGGTGGGACAACATTTGACCCAAGAAATTATTTTGCCTGTGCATCTTTAAATTCATTTGTAATTCAGCTATTGTATTCTTAAATTCATCTTCAAACAGCTCTTTCAAATAGCGTTGCTTAATGATTTCAAATCCATTTTGCTGACTTTGTTTCCAAACGATTTCATCTTGATACAATTGAATTGATGCATCTGCAAATTGTTGCGGATTATCTTCGATGCTACCATTCCAATCTAAAGCACCACGCATCGACTCAGCACCAATAGAAGAAGTAACCGATGGAGTTCCATATTCCATTGCCTCCAATAATTTGCCTTTAATTCCAGCACCAAAACGAAGTGGTGCCAACAATACCCGAGCATTTGAAATGACCTCTTTAGCATTTTCAGCTCTGCCTTTTATTATAAATCCTTCCTTCTCATTATGCAATTGAAAAACTTTCTGCGAAGGATAGGCCCCATAAATTTCCAACACTGTTGTAGGAAGTTGTTTTCTAATCAAAGGCCAAATCGTTTCTTTCAAATACTGAACGGCATTCCAATTGGGTTCATGAAGAAAATTACCTATAAATACAAAACGTTGCCTTTGTTCAAATGACAAAATATTCCAATCAACCGAATCAACCATTAAAGGCAAATAAAACAAAAGCGATTGATCTATTTTAAAAACAGACTGCAATACCTCCATTTCATATTCAGAAACCATCAAAGATACATCTGAACGCAAAATACTAGCAATTTCTCTTTTGGCCACTTCTTCTTGTAGTAAATCCAAAACTTCAAATTCCCGATTCGCTTTAAAAGAATTTTGGCGCGCCAAACGCAAACAATGCAAATCTTCAGTATCTAAAATCCGAACGGCATCAGGACAATGTTCCGCAACACGCCACCCAAATTGCTCTTCGATCATAAAACGATCAAATAAAACCACACTAGGCTGCAATTCCTTCAAAAACAAATCAAAACTAGATTCATTCAACTCTATTGCTGCCTTATCAACACCAAAATCGGCAAGAGAAACCATAAAATCACTATCCTGAGCGGGACTTGCAAAAGTAATAGCAAAACCCTGTTTCTTGAACAAAGAGATTAACCGCATCATTCTTCCACCAGCGGCAGAAGAATTAGGCTCAGGCCAAACAAAACCGATAATTAAAAGTCGTTTATTGGTATCCATATTTACGTAATAGCAAAATACAAAATAATAGCAATTAAACTAAAATCAAATCATTTATCTTAAAAAATTAAACATAAAAAAGTAATTTTGTAACTCTAAATAAAAACTCATGTTAGGACTTAAATTAGCTACCGATCCCAGATGGGTCAATATCGTGGAATCCAATATTGAAGAAATCTTAACCGACCATGCGTGGTGCGAGCAAAAAGCAGCCTCCAATGCAATTTACATCATCGTCAACAATTCAGAAAAAGAAGAATTGGTTACCGAAATGACGCGAATTGCTTTAGAAGAAATGGAACATTTCCAAATGGTACACAATATCATTAAAGAAAAAGGTTTGGTATTAGGCAGAGAAAGAAAAGACAATTATGTGAACGATCTAGTCAAATTTGCTAAAAAAGACGGCAGCCGAAATGATGCTTTGGTCGAACGACTCCTTTTTGCAGCCATGATTGAAGCTCGAAGTTGCGAACGCTTCAAAGTCCTATCCGAAAACATTCAAGACCCTGAATTAGCGCAATTTTATAGAGACCTTATGATTTCTGAAGCAGGACATTACACCACGTTTTTAAACTTTGCCAAACAATACCAAGAAAACATCAACGTAGATACCCGTTGGAAAGAATGGATAGCCTACGAATCCTCTATTATTACCAAATACGGCAAACAAGAAACCGTTCACGGTTAAAAAATATCCTTTTTATTTGTCATTCCGAACTCGTTTCGGAATCTATAAATAACACCTTTTATTTAGTAATTTTAGCAGCACTTATTGTACTTCCTGAACACGAGTTGTCCCGCTATCCGCGCTACAAGGTAGCTTGCTACTATCGGGGCTAGAAAAGGCGTTTAGTAGTTCAAAACATTTACCAAATAACACTCCTAACGGAGCTAATAGTCTTATAAATGTCTATTTTACTTTGATTAGTTTACAATAGATAAATCCCTTAGAAATGGCATATTGGTAACAAAAATCTTTTAATGTTGAACTCTTAAATCCCATAGATTTGAGATTAAGAGGAGGAAGCCCAGTGGGCTTCAGGTATAAACAAAAAAACTCCAACTTGTACAAGTTGGAGTTTCAAAAGAAACCTGTCTGCCGACAGGCAGAGGCGACGACTACCGATTGCAATCGGGACTCCCACATAACTACCGTACTCCCGAAGCGTCGGGACGCAAGCGGGCATAACTACTCTGTTCGGGCTAAATCTTATCTTGTTTTTTCTAAAAAAATATATAAAATAAAAAACCCCGTTTCGTTAGAAACAGGGTTTTCAAAAGACTTGAGGGCTATGCCCGACTGAGCGAAGCTAAAGGCGACGAACCGAGCCCGAAGGGCGAACACGTCGATCCAATATAAAAAAAGAGCCTTGTCTGAAAAGACAAGGCTCACTAAAGAAAGGCGACGACACGAACGCAGTAACTGCGCCGAACCGCTTGTAAACAAAAAAGCCTGTCTAGATTTAGACAGGCTTTCTAAAAAAAGGCGACGACATACTCTCCCACATAACTGCAGTACCATCTGCGCAGGCGGGCTTAACTTCTCTGTTCGGGATGGGAAGAGGTGAGCCCCGCCGCAATAACCACCTTAAGGTTTTTGTTGGCGGTTGTTGGTTTTTGGTTGTTGGTGTTGCCATCAACTACCAACCATCAACTATCAACTGCAGCTTCGCTGCAAATATCTTAACATACTGAGATAAAGAAAAAAATTAAGAAAGTTTCTCTCTGCCCCTTGCGGGGCAGGAAAAGCGTACATAAGCTTACGGGTTATTAGTACTACTCGACTATGACATTACTGCCTTTACATCTATAGCCTATCAACGTGGTCATCTTCCACGACCCTTAAAAGAAATCTCATCTTGTGGTGGGTTTCGCGCTTATATGCTTTCAGCGCTTATCCCTTCCAAACGTAGCTACTCTGCAGTGCCCCTGGCGGGACAACAGATACACTAGAGGTTTGTCCAATTCGGTCCTCTCGTACTAGAATCAGATCCACTCAAATTTCTAACGCCCACAGTAGATAGAGACCGAACTGTCTCACGACGTTCTGAACCCAGCTCGCGTGCCACTTTAATGGGCGAACAGCCCAACCCTTGGGACCTTCTCCAGCCCCAGGATGTGACGAGCCGACATCGAGGTGCCAAACCCCCCCGTCGATATGAGCTCTTGGGGGAGATCAGCCTGTTATCCCGGCGTACCTTTTATCCTTTGAGCGATGGCCCTTCCATGCGGAACCACCGGATCACTATGCTCTACTTTCGTACCTGATCGACCTGTATGTCTCTCAGTCAAGCTCCCTTATGCCATTGCACTCTACGCACGGTTACCAAGCGTACTGAGGGAACCTTTAGAAGCCTCCGTTACTCTTTTGGAGGCGACCACCCCAGTCAAACTACCCACCAAGCAATGTCCCCCGCTTAAGCGGGGTTAGGCCTCAGATAAACAAAGGGTTGTATTTCAACAATGACTCCACAACGCCTGGCGACGCCACTTCACAGTCTCCAACCTATCCTACACATCATTTATCCAAGGTCAATACTAAGCTATAGTAAAGGTGCACAGGGTCTTTTCGTCCCACTGCGGGTAAACGGCATCTTCACCGTTACTACAATTTCACCGAGCTCATGGCTGAGACAGTGTCCAGATCGTTACACCATTCGTGCAGGTCGGAACTTACCCGACAAGGAATTTCGCTACCTTAGGACCGTTATAGTTACGGCCGCCGTTTACTGGGGCTTCAATTCAATGCTTCTCGCAAGGATAACATCTCCTCTTAACCTTCCAGCACCGGGCAGGTGTCAGGCCCTATACTTCATCTTACGATTTTGCAGAGCCCTGTGTTTTTGATAAACAGTCGCCTGGACCTCTTCACTGCGGCCAGCTTGCGCTGGCGACCTTTCTCCCGAAGTTACAGGTCTATTTTGCCTAATTCCTTAGCCATGAATCTCTCGAGCACCTTAGGATTCTCTCCTCGACTACCTGTGTCGGTTTACGGTACGGGTACTTATTACCTGAAGTTTAGAGGTTTTTCTTGGAAGCCCTTAGGCGTACTATCTCTTTGACCGAAGTCTCCGAGTACTATCGTATTTCCCCAAAAAGCGTGGATTTGCCTGCGCTTCTTATAGGTAGGTACTTCAACGAACTATTCCGTCAGTTCGCGACGCTTTCATCACTCCGTCACCCCATCACAGTAATAAGTAGTACGGGAATATTAACCCGTTGGCCATCGACTGTCCCTTTCGGGTTCGCCTTAGGTCCCGACTAACCCACAGCTGATTAGCATAGCTGTGGAAACCTTAGTCTTTCGGTGGCGGTGTTTCTCGCACCGCTTATCGTTACTTATGCCTACATTTTCTTTTCCAGCCAGTCCAGCATACCTTACGATACACCTTCAACCCTGCTGGAATGCTCCCCTACCACTTGTATATAATACAAATCCATAGCTTCGGTAGTATGCTTATGCCCGATTATTATCCATGCTCGTCCGCTCGACTAGTGAGCTGTTACGCACTCTTTAAATGAATGGCTGCTTCCAAGCCAACATCCTAGCTGTCTGGGCAGACAAACCTCGTTCTTTCAACTTAGCATACATTTGGGGACCTTAGCTGATGGTCTGGGTTCTTTCCCTCTCGGACTTGGACCTTAGCACCCAAGCCCTCACTGCTGGTAAACATTATATAGCATTCGGAGTTTGTCAGGAATTGGTAGGCGGTGAAGCCCCCGCATCCAATCAGTAGCTCTACCTCTATATAACTTAAATCCAGCGCTGCACCTAAATGCATTTCGGGGAGTACGAGCTATTTCCGAGTTTGATTGGCCTTTCACCCCTACCCACAGGTCATCCGAAGACTTTTCAACGTCAACCGGTTCGGTCCTCCACTGTGTGTTACCACAGCTTCAACCTGCCCATGGGTAGATCACACGGTTTCGCGTCTAACACTACTGACTAAAGCGCCCTATTCAGACTCGCTTTCGCTACGGATCCATGGCTTAACCACTTATCCTTGCCAGCAACGTTAACTCGTAGGCTCATTATGCAAAAGGCACGCCGTCACCCCACGAAAGGGCTCCGACCGCTTGTAAGCGTATGGTTTCAGGATCTATTTCACTCCGTTATTCACGGTTCTTTTCACCTTTCCCTCACGGTACTGGTTCACTATCGGTCTCTCAGGAGTATTTAGCCTTAGCGGATGGTCCCGCCAAATTCAGACAGGGTTTCACGTGCCCCGCCCTACTCAGGATACCACTATCCTTTACACTTGTTACCTATACGAGACTATCACTCTCTAGGGTCCTACTTTCCAGTAGATTCTAGTTCCTTGTGCAAGAAATGTCGTGGTCCTACAACCCCAAAATTGCCGTAACAACTCTGGTTTGGGCTAATCCGCGTTCGCTCGCCACTACTTACGGAATCACTTTTGTTTTCTTCTCCTCCGCCTACTTAGATGTTTCAGTTCAGCGGGTTTGCCCACCTATCGGTGTACTATGTCTTCAACATAGTGGGTTGCCCCATTCAGGTATTTACGGATCAATTCGTGTGTGCCAATCCCCGTAACTTTTCGCAGCTTATCACGCCTTTCTTCGCCTCTGAGAGCCTAGGCATCCCCCATACGCCCTTATTTTGCTTATTGTACCAACCTATTAATTAAAATAGGCCGTTTCTTTTACTTGCCTAATGATAAACAAGTAAAAATGTTTTCTACTTTATTATTTTCTTATCTCAATATGTCAATGAACTTTTTTCTTAGTAATTAGTTACTAGTAATTAGTGATTAGCACAAGGCTAATTACTATTTACTCTTTACTATTCACCAGAATAGTGGAGAATATCGGAGTCGAACCGATGACCTCCTGCGTGCAAGGCAGGCGCTCTAGCCAGCTGAGCTAATCCCCCGTCTTTTAGTTGGCAGTTAACAGTTATCAGTTAACAGTACTTCAAACGGTTACTCAACCTCTAAAATTTCCTTAAGTCTAAAAAAGTAGTCCCGGGCAGACTCGAACTGCCGACCCCTACATTATCAGTGTAGTACTCTAACCAGCTGAGCTACGAGACTCTGTTTTGTTCTTAATTGTATTATTTGAACCAACAGCAAGAGTAATATTATCAAACTATTCTTAACTCTAAATAGTACGTTTTTTTCTTAATCGTGTTGCCTAAGCAACTAACAATTAAGCTCTAGAAAGGAGGTGTTCCAGCCGCACCTTCCGGTACGGCTACCTTGTTACGACTTAGCCCTAGTTACTAGTTTTACCCTAGGCAGCTCCTTGCGGTCACCGACTTCAGGCACCCCCAGCTTCCATGGCTTGACGGGCGGTGTGTACAAGGCCCGGGAACGTATTCACCGGATCATGGCTGATATCCGATTACTAGCGATTCCAGCTTCACGGAGTCGAGTTGCAGACTCCGATCCGAACTGTGACCGGCTTTATAGATTCGCTCCTACTCGCGTAGTGGCTGCTCTCTGTACCGGCCATTGTAGCACGTGTGTAGCCCAAGGCGTAAGGGCCGTGATGATTTGACGTCATCCCCACCTTCCTCACAGTTTACACTGGCAGTCTTGTTAGAGTTCCCGACATCACTCGCTGGCAACTAACAACAGGGGTTGCGCTCGTTATAGGACTTAACCTGACACCTCACGGCACGAGCTGACGACAACCATGCAGCACCTTGTAAATTGTCCGAAGAAAAATCTGTTTCCAAATCTGTCAATCTACATTTAAGCCTTGGTAAGGTTCCTCGCGTATCATCGAATTAAACCACATGCTCCACCGCTTGTGCGGGCCCCCGTCAATTCCTTTGAGTTTCATTCTTGCGAACGTACTCCCCAGGTGGGATACTTATCACTTTCGCTTAGCCACTGAAGTTGCCCCCAACAGCTAGTATCCATCGTTTACGGCGTGGACTACCAGGGTATCTAATCCTGTTCGCTCCCCACGCTTTCGTCCATCAGCGTCAATCCATTAGTAGTAACCTGCCTTCGCAATTGGTATTCCATGTAATCTCTAAGCATTTCACCGCTACACTACATATTCTAGTTACTTCCTAATAATTCAAGCTCTACAGTATCAATGGCCGTTCCATCGTTGAGCGATGGGCTTTCACCACTGACTTATAAAGCCGCCTACGGACCCTTTAAACCCAATGATTCCGGATAACGCTTGGATCCTCCGTATTACCGCGGCTGCTGGCACGGAGTTAGCCGATCCTTATTCTTACAGTACCGTCAAGCTCCCTCACGAGGGAGTGTTTCTTCCTGTACAAAAGCAGTTTACAATCCATAGGACCGTCTTCCTGCACGCGGCATGGCTGGATCAGGCTTGCGCCCATTGTCCAATATTCCTCACTGCTGCCTCCCGTAGGAGTCTGGTCCGTGTCTCAGTACCAGTGTGGGGGATCTCCCTCTCAGGACCCCTACCCATCGTCGCCATGGTAAGCCGTTACCTTACCATCTAGCTAATGGGACGCATGCTCATCTTTTACCGTTGGAACTTTAATGTTAAAATGATGCCACTTTAACATACTATGGGGTATTAATCCAAATTTCTCTGGGCTATCCCCCTGTAAAAGGTAGATTGCATACGCGTTACGCACCCGTGCGCCGGTCTCTAGTTCCGAAGAACTATACCCCTCGACTTGCATGTGTTAAGCCTGCCGCTAGCGTTCATCCTGAGCCAGGATCAAACTCTTCATCGTATATTATTTATATTATAATTAACGACTATCTAGCATTTTTTAGAATCTCTCGAATCTATTACTCTTTATTGTGTTTTGAAATTAATCTCAAAACGGCTGTCAATTCAATATGTCTAGGAACGTATCTTCTTTTTTATTCGCTTATCTCTCAAAGCGGGTGCAAAAGTACAACTTCTTTTTTATCTCACAAGTATATTCAAAAGTTTTTTTAAAGAAAATTTACTTTCGTTTTACTCATTCAATACATTCAAGAACTTGTCCCCTTTTCGGGAGGGCAAAGATAATTACTTTTTTATCTCTAGCAAATTTTTTAAAGTAAAATTTCTTTTATCTTCATTACCTTGCCTTTCAATAATTAATTAAGAACCTCGCCGGTATTGCGGGTGCAAAAGTACAACCTAATTCCGCTTTTCCAAGATTTTTTTAACCTTATTTTTTTTCTTTTTCTTAACTCGCTGATTACCCGTTTTGTAAATCATAAAGTTTTTTCCAATTGGGTATTATAAACGGTGAATTATCTATTGTTTTAGCAACAAAATTAGAAGATTGAAGTTTGAAATTGATATTGTTATTGAACCATATAAGGAATATAAGGGAATATAAGTTTTTGAACCATTAAGAGATTAAGGAAAATGAAGATACAGGTTTAAATTAATGAACAACGAATGTTGAACTTTGAAGTTTGAAATTGCTATTGTTATTGAAGTTCAACCCGCGTTAGGGATAGTAGCGAAAAGCCCACAGCATGTGAAGCATCGCGAAACAGCGAGGACTTGTAGCAAATAGCCCGACCCGGAGGGAAACGCCATAAAAATTACTCGTAACGAATGGCTTTGATGGGAGAAATTTTGGTAATAATGTAGGAAGGAATTAATAAAACCAAGAAACATACTCCCACTGTAAGTAGGTTTAACGCTACAATATATCCTAAATTAAAATAAACCGGAGCTTGGTTGACGTAGTAATTTTCAGGATTGAGCTGAACGACACCAAAGTATTTTTGAATAAGCACCACTCCAATTCCGATGCAATTGCCCCAAAAGAGCCCTCGAAGAATTAAATAAAAGGCATTGTACAAGAATATTTTTCGCACAGACCAGTTGTTTGCACCAAGTGCTTTTAAAATTCCTATCATTTGTGTACGTTCTAAAATAAGAACGAGCAAAGCCACTACCATATTTATAGTAGCTACTACTATCATCACTCCAAGAATGACAATAATATTAAAATCGAATAATTGCAACCAATCAAATATATAACTGTATTTTTCGATTATGGTTTTGGAATCCAAATTAGATGGCGTTTGCTGATACACCTCTTCTCCAACTGTTTGAATTTGGTTGAAATCTTGTACAAAAATCTCAAATGCACCGATTTCGTTTGGAGTCCACTTATTGATTCGTTGAATATGTCGAATGTCACCTATTATATAAGTAGCATCAAATTCTTGAAATCCTGAGTTAAAGATTCCTGTAATTTTAAATCGTCGAATGTTAGGAAGTTGGTTTTGATTTTCTTTGATAAAAAAAGTATTGAAAGCATCTCCTACTTTTAATTGCAATCTGTCAGCTAAGAATTGAGAAATCACAACCTCTGGATTGAGTTGGCCTGACAAATTAGGCAAACGTCCCGCTATCAAATACTCTTTAATATTACTCCATTGATAATCGGCTCCAACTCCTTTAAAAATAATTCCCTCAAAAGCTTTTTCTGTTCGAATTATTCCTGCTTTGGTGGCAACGGCTTGAATATGGCTAATTCCGGAAACCGAATTGAACTTAGGGTAAAACTTTTGATTTTTAGAAATAGGAGTTAATGTTGCCTCCGATTGGTTATTATCATAATTTGAAATAATGATATGACCATTGAAAGCCGATACTTTTTCTCTAATTTTTTGTTGTAAGCCAATTCCTGTCGCTACCGAAACAATCATCATTACCATTCCAATAGCAATAGCTGCGATAGCAATTTTTATTATTGGCGCAGAAATACTACTTTTATAATCTTTAGCAGTAATCAATCTTTTGGCGATGAAATATTCTAAATTCAAGTTGATTCGGTATTTACTTGAGCCAAAAATACAGCTAAAACACGAATTACACTAATTGACTTTAACTTTATTTATTTTGACAATGATAGTCTCTTTTAAAAAACACTCCTCTTTAATTGGTCTTCTTTTTTTCATTGTTTCTTGCTCAATACATAAAACTCTTCCAACAAAAAATACCACTCCACACAAAACCGTCACTGGAATTCAGAGCCATATTCGACCTAGCCAACCGACAGATTTCAAAACGGGTGCTGACAACTTCGAAAGCTACCTCCCTCTTTTAAAAGATAAAAAAGTAGGAGTAATAAGCAACCAAACCGGAATTTTAACTAACGGAACTCATTTGGTGGATTTTTTGGTTGCCAATCAAATCAATGTCCAAAAAATCTTTGCGCCAGAGCACGGCTTTCGTGGTACTGCAGATGCTGGCGAACTCATCATTGATGGAAAAGATGCTAAAACGGGATTGTCCATTATTTCACTTTATGGCTCTAATAAAAAACCGAAACCAGAACAATTAGAAGGAATTGACATTTTGATATTTGACATTCAAGATGTAGGTGCGCGATTTTACACCTATATTTCTAGTCTTCATTATGTTATGGAAGCTTGCGCTGAAAATAACATTCCGCTATTGGTTTTAGACCGCCCTAATCCAAATGGATTCATTATTGACGGGCCTGTCTTAGAAAAAGAATTCAGCAGTTTTGTAGGTATGCACCCCGTACCGGTACTTTATGGAATGACTATTGGCGAATATGCCCAAATGATTAATGGCGAAAAATGGCTCAAAGACGAAGTGCAATGTAATTTGAACGTGATTCCTTGTGTTCATTATGATCGAAATGCCTCGTACCATTTTTCAGAAAGACCTTCTCCAAATCTCCCTAATGACCAAGCCATTAACTTGTATGCGAGTTTGTGTTTCTTTGAAGGCACCAATGTTAGTGTAGGAAGGGGTACAGACAAACAATTTCAAATTTATGGCTCCCCCTTTTTACCCAATACTGGATTTAGTTTTACTCCTGAACCCAATTTGGGAGCAAAAGAACCGATGCATAAAGGCGCTATTTGCTACGGAGAAGATTTATCTACTATTGAACCGGTAAACCAAATTGAATTGAAATGGCTTATCAAAGCCTACAACACTACAGAAGATAAGACAAAATTTTTTATTCCTTTTTTCACCAAATTAGCAGGAACAAACACTTTACAGCGTCAAATTGAAGAAGGCTTTTCTGAACGAAAAATCAAAAAAAGTTGGAAAACAGGTCTAGATCAATTTAAAGAAATTCGAAAAAAATATTTACTGTACTAAAGTGGTAATTTCTTTTTCATTTCTTCTATAATATTATAGACTGCAGGACAAATGGGAATGTTCTTTAATGTCAAATTAGTAATTTGCTGAAATTTTTTTCGGTCAGTATGTGGAAATTCCCGACACGCTTTTGGACGAACATCATAAATAAAGCAAGTATTGTCATGATCCAAAAACGTACAAGGTACTGATTGCAACACATAATCATTGTCCTCGTCAATACGAAGATACATTTCAATGAATTGTTGTGATTTTTGCCTGAGATGTTTAGCGATACGTTCAATATCTGCCGAAGTAAACAAAGGGCCAGTCGTTTTACAGCAATTCGCACAAGTCAAACAATCTGTTCTTTTAAATTCGGCATCGTGCAATTCTTGCATCGCATAATCTAAATTTTTAGGTGCTTTCTTTTTCAGCTTATCAAAATACTTTTTGTTTTCGATATGCTTATCTTTGGCAAGTTTCCCGAGTTCATTTAAATTTGGCTTTAACATCATATTGAATTTCTAACGCAAAGTTAAACAACTTGAAACTATAAACTAAAAAAAGAGGAAAGATTGCTTCGTTCCTCGCAATGACATTATGAAAGACCTTTTCGGAAAAGCAATACTCGATTATCAAACCAATTCTTCACCTGAAAACATCATTACATCGACTTCTATTTCGGAAGAAGATGAAATGGAAGTCGCGTACTTATTTCGAAGCTTTGATGAAATGCCCGCTATCGAACAAAAAGCATTACAATTAGCCAAAGGCAGCACTTTAGATGTGGGATGCGGGGCAGGAAGTCACGGATTGTATTTGCAAAACGAACGAAATATAGATGTTCATTCTATTGATATTTCTAAAAACGCTATTCAGGCCTGTTCCCTTCGCGGATTGAAAAACACACAAGCCATTGATGTCTTGAATTTGGAAAACGAAAAATACGACACGATTCTGTTATTGATGAATGGCACAGGGGTCTTTCAAACCTTAAAAAAAACAACTATTTATCTTCAAAAATTGAAAAGCTTACTCCATCCAAACGGACAAATATTAATTGATTCTTCTGATATTATCTACATGTTTGACGAAGACGAAGATGGAGGTAAGTGGATTCCGAGCGACAACTACTATGGCGAGTTAACGTTTAATCTTCAATACAAAAACGAAACTGAAGACTCATTTCCTTGGCTATACCTAGATTACAATACACTTCAAAATGCGGCTTTAGCCAATGGACTACAATGCCAACTCATAATGGAAGGAGATCATTTTGATTATTTAGCACAACTTACTGTTTAACATATCAACACTTAGCAGAGATGGAAGACAAATTACGTTACCCTATTGGAAAATATACAGCTCCCGAAGTTTATACCAAAGAATATCTATCAGAACGTATTCAAGAAATTGCTCAATTCCCCGCATTGTTGAAAAAGGAAGTATCGCAACTTACTAACGAACAATTAGACACCCCTTATAGAGACGGCGGCTGGACGATACGTCAAGTAATTCACCATTGCGCCGATAGTCATATGAATTGTTTCATCCGAATTAAATGGGCGTTAACCGAAAACAATCCTACCATAAAATTCTATTATGAAGACCGCTGGGGTGAAATGGAAGACAATTTAAATATGCCTATTGAACCAACGCTAGCTTTGTTAGAAGGATTGCATTTTCGCTTATCGTATTTAATGAGTAGTTTGTCCGAATCGGATTTAAACAAATCATTTATCCATCCCGAGCATAATGCTTCGTTCCAAATCAAAGAAATTATTGGAACCTATGCTTGGCATGGATTGCATCATTTAGCTCATATTACCGAGTTAAAAAAACGAAAAGGTTGGTAATTTTTCTAAGGGATATTCAAATATTTATGCGTTTGTAAAGACACACGCCATTTTGGATTGTTCATTACATAATCAACAATCATTGGTGTCATTTCTTCTCTTTTACTCCATTCGGGTTGCAAAAAAAGAATGGCATTTTTGTTTACTTTTTCGGCTTGCTCTTCAGCAAAAATAAAGTCGTGTTTGTTATAAATAATGACCTTTAACTCATCTGCATTATCATATACGGTTTGAGTGGGTAATTTATATTTTTTCGGCGAAAGACAAATCCAATCCCAAGTTCCTGACAAAGGATAGGCTCCTGAGGTTTCTATATGAACTTTTACATTGTTATCCTTTAATTTTTGGGTTAACAAAGTCATATCCCAAGTAAGTGGCTCTCCTCCGGTTACTACAACTGTATCAGCATATTTGGTGGCATTGGCTACAATTAAATCCACATGGGTTGGAGGATGTAACTCTGCATTCCAACTTTCTTTTACATCGCACCAATGACAACCTACATCACAACCGCCTATTCTTATAAAATAAGCCGCCGTTCCTGTATGTGACCCTTCGCCTTGAATGGTATAAAATTCTTCCATCAAAGGCAACATGGCTCCTTTATTAACTTCTAATTGTATTTCTTTTGATAACATCTATTTCTTTTGAAGTTGCAAAGATAGTCAATTAGAAAATTCATTTCCTATCTTCTTTTTCCTTAAAATTGAGCATAAAAAAACCGACAACTAATTGTCGGTTTTTTAAAATATAAATAGTTTATTTATTTCAATTGTTTGATTGAACTTAATGCGTAAGCATTAGTTGGATCAATAGCTAATGTCTTGTTGAAATACTCTACTGCTTTTACTTTATCTGTATTAGCGTAAGTAGCTCCAATAGTGTTGTAACTTTCAGCGATTTTTTTAACAACAGCTGGTTTTGCAACTTCATCAGCTCCTTTTGCAGTTACTGCAGCTACATAAGCTTCATAATACTTAATTGTATTTGCATCATTATCTATCAAACTATTTGTTCTTGCTTTAAATAAAAATGCCTCATAGTAACCTGGAGATGCCACCAATACTTTATCAAAAGCAGCATCTGCTTTCTGAAGTGCTACAGCATCTGGCTTAACATCTTTTTTACTATTTGCATAGTACAACGACAACCCAAAATACAAATTATCATCTAGATAATTTTTAGACTCCTGATTTGTTGTACCTAATTCAAAAATTGCAGCTGCTTCTTTAAATAACTTTTGTGAAAAGAATTTTTTTCCTACCTCATTTAAATCTTCCGCTGCTAATGGTTCCATCTCAATCGATTTTTTGATAGCAGTCAAACCTGCATCAAAAGCAACTGGGTCAATAGAAAGCCCATCAGCACTAGTTCCTTTTTTAATTTTGGCTAATCCTAATACTTGAAAGTCTTTTGCAATAATTTTATTAGACGTATTCGATGTAAACGTTTCTAAAGACTGAATTGCTTTATCTGTATTGCCGTTTTCATATGCTGCATATCCTAAATAACGATAGATTCTTGGATTCACCTTATCCAACTGGATCATTTTATTAGCTTCTTCCTCTAGCGTTCTATAATCTTTTACCAAAATCATAAAATCAGCACGACGCATTCTTGAATGAATCGAATAATCAGTTAAATCCATGTATTTTTGATAATAATCAATGGCTATTTTGTAGTTTTCAGCAGCTTTAGAAGGTTTATTCCTAGCTATTTTATAATAAGTTTCAGCTAACTCTCTGTATACTGGTCCGTAATTAGGATTGATGGCAATCACCTCATTATACGCTTTTGAAGCTTCATCATATGATTTAGCTCCTTTTAACAAAACACCCAATTGCATTTTAGCTCTTAACAAAGTATTATCAGCTGAAAATGCATCTCTGTAAGCTTTATATGCTTCATTTTGGTTACTTTCTCCATAATAAGCATCACCTAAAGCTAAAAGTACTTGAGCATCTTGAGGATTGTTCACAAGTGCACGATTTAAAACAGCAATCGCACTTTTGTAATCTGGTTTTGAAGTATTCATATAAGCCCTAGCGATATATACATATTCTTCAAAATCTTTTTTACGCATATCTTTGGTAGCCAAAGCAAACTTAGCTGTGGCAGATGGAATGGAATGTCATTATTATCCAAATCTATTTGCCCTAAACCAATATGATTAAATCGAGCAGATTCAGAAGCTGTCAACCCTTTTTCGTAAGAAATCCTCGCCGAATCTTTTATGCTTTGAGTTAAATACACATTTCCTAAGATAAAAGAAGCCATGCCATTCGAAGGTTTTGCTTGTAAAATTGATTTCAAAATAGATTTTGCCTCTTCGTATTTTTCTGCATCAATAGCCTTTTTTGCTTGATTAATATCTTGGGCTTGACTTACCGAAACGGAAGTCAAAAGTACTAATCCAAAAATTTTAAATTTATTCATCTTTATAATTATAATTTATTTAATTCTTATCGTTGGTAATCTCTTTTCTGATAACTAATTTTCTAGGAGGTACTTTAACGGGTAGCAATCCTGATTTTAAAATAATTCGTTGACCAATATCTCCAGCCACAAAAGAGGCAAATCCCATTCCTAATCCTGAATAGCCTTGACAATTTACAATAAACAAATCGCGTGCCAAAGGATATTTTCCTTCAGCTATTGTATTTTGATCTGGTGCATAATAGTTCGAATCTTTCAATCCTTTAACGCTCAAAATGTTCACTTTGTCAACATAGCGTTGCATTGCTGGTGTAGGCTGTGAAAGCCAATTCATACCAACTACACCAATCATTCCTTGATTATCGGAAACAAATTTAATAACTTCATTGTTTGTTCCAAAAGAAAATACACCTTTTTCTGGAATTGCTGACAAGCCTGCTAAATTATTCATATAGCGAACTGTACTTGAGTTAGGATTGTCAAAAACCAAACCTTTGATATTCCCTACTGATTTCCCTTTCATAAAATCCAAAACATCACTCAAAGCAATTAAGGTATCTTTAGTACCCGCATTAGTTATAAAAGCAATTGCATCAATAGCTATAGGGGTAACCTTTGGAATAATCTTTCTAGATTCAAAAATCTTCATTTCTACTTCATTAAGCTTTCTTGAAAGAACAGCTATACTTGAAGTATCTTTAGCCAAAGCTTGAATTACTTCATTCTCAGATTTAGCATCCAATTTAATTTTAGCTTCATACCTACTTTCAAAAACCTCTATTTGGTCTTCCATTATAGGCTGCAATGTTTCGTCAACCAAAAGCGTTGCATTCCCTTTCAAAATAGTTTCTTGATTATTTTGATTGGATTTATTACATGAAGTAAAAAATAAAAACAAAATAATAAGACCCGAAAAATTTACAGAATTTCTCATAATTTAATCATTGTTATCATTAATTATCCTTACGAATCTAAAAAGAGAATAAACGATTAGCAGTACGCCAAAAGCGATTCTATAATTGTATTGCATTTGCAAAGGAAAATGCTTCATAAAGATAACCAATAATCCTAAAACTAAATAGGATACTAAAAACAAAATTCCTATAACGAGAAGAAATCGCCCTTTGAGCGATTTCTTCTGAAAACTAGTAACAAAGTTTTTAAACATTATTCTGCAGATTGGATAGTAATTGGAAGAGAATATAACACTCTTACTTTTTTACCATTTTGCTCTCCAGGAGTCCATTTTGGACATTTGTTTAAAACACGTATTGCTTCTTTACCTGTTCCGTAACCAATATCTCTAATTACTTTAATATCGGTCAAAGATCCGTCTTTCTCTACTACGAAAGTAACATATACTTTCCCTTTCAATCCTTCTTCTTCAGGAGTTTGGTAATTATTCCCTACAAACTTGTAGAATTTTTCCATTCCACCAGGAAAATCTGGTTTCACTTCGATACCTGCAGTATTATAAATAGTATTATCTACTTCTTCTACAACTGCAGCAGTACCATTACCAACTGGTTCAACAGTCAATTCAGCATCAGGATCTCCTTTGATAGTTTCATTACCTAGTTTCTTATCTTTGATTTCAGTAATTTTTGGTGGTTCTTCGGTAACCTCTTCAGCTTTAGCCACTACAGGCTTAACAAATTTAACTTGATCCACTTTTGGTGGAGGTGGTGGAGGTGGCGGAAGATCTTTTTTAGGCTGTTCTTTCTTAGGAGGTAATTTCATGGTTACAATTTTTGTATCCAATCCTTCATCATCACTTGAAGAATCTGGCAATAAGCTCATAATTAATGGAGCTGCAACTGCAAACGAAAATACAATCGCTCCAATAATTAATGCCTTAACAGTGGTCTTAGTATTCTTTTTTTCTAAGATCATAAGCCCCATAAGCCTTATTTCGACCCTCGAATACGATATCAAGCCATTGGTTTGTAAATATATCTAATTTCATTTTATATAATTATTAGGTTATTGAGCAACAAGAAGTTCTTATTTACTTTCTAACAATTTTGTTTCCTCAGGAGTATAATCATTAACAATTGCATATGTAGGAACATCAACAATTGCCATTTCATCTAATATATCAACTAAGTTTCTATAATTTGACTTTTTACTCGGTTTGATTATTACAATCATCCCTTTGTCTTTATTTCCTGTATATTCAAGAACTAATTTCTTTCTTGCAATTAATTCTTTGCGAATCCCTTCTTTACCGTAAGAGAAGTCTTTAGGAGCTCCTCCAGCAACAGGAGTCGCTAACAAACCTACATAACGAACCAACTTATCGTTATCTCCAAGAAGAATCGTCATAGTACGATTTTCATCTACTTTAACCTGATTCTTTGGATCTGGTTTATCTTCTTTATCTGGCAACCCCAAACTCATCGATTGAGGTTTTGACAAGGTAGTCGTAAGCATAAAGAATGTTATCAATAAGAATGCCAAATCCACCATCGCTGTCAAATCAACTTTCGCATTGGATTTTTTACTTCTTACCTTACCATCGCCTTTTTTACCACCACCGTCGCCGGTATTTAATTCAGCCATTTTAGTATCTTTTAAATATTATTTGTCTTTTGCTCTTAAACCAGTAACTAAATTAAAGCTATTGATTTTTTGATCTTGTAAGATATCCATCACTTTTTTAATAGATGGATACTCTTCTCTTGCATCGCCTTTGATTGCAATCTGCAATTCTTTATCGTCAATTTCAATATTTGCTATTCGAGCATTTTGAATCCACTGAGACAACTGATTATCTAAAGAATCTTTAGGGATTCCTGGTTGATTGGATTTACCTCTTTCCGAACTAGTCATTGCAATGATTTGCTTAAGATTAGCGATTGGCACTCCAAATCCTTCCATTAAAGCAAATTTAGCAGCTTCATCTTCTGTAAATTCAACTCCGTATTTTTGACCCATTAATTCTAAAGTCCTTTTTCTAACTTCTCTACCTTTTAAATCAAAGAAAACTTTTCCTTTTCCTACGGTAATAGTAGCTAAATCAGTGTCTGGCAATTTAGTTTGAACTGTTGATGCTGGTGTGTCTACTGGCAAAGGTTCTGGAATCTTGGCTGTAGCAGTCAAAATAAAGAACGTAAGCAATAGAAAGGCAACATCACACATAGCGGTCATATCAATAGACGCAGCTTTTTTGGACATTTTTACAGCCATTACTTTATTTGTATTATAATTTAATGAGTTGCTTTTTACATTAAAAACTCATTAGAATTAATTAATTAATTATTTTTTTGAACTTCTGAAGTGTCTGTAAGTGTTTACAATTGTATTACCAGCCTCATCAATTGAATACGTCAAAGTATCAATTTTAGAAGTAAACAAATTGTAAGTAATAATTGCTAATGCAGAAGTAGAAATACCTGTAGCGGTGTTAATCAACGCTTCAGAGATACCATTTGCCAAAGCAGCTTGGTCTGGAGTTCCAGCAGAAGCTAACGCACCAAACGCTTTAATCATCCCTGTTACTGTTCCTAACAAACCAGCTAATGTACCTAAAGATACTAATGTAGAAAGGATAGTCATGTGCTTCTCTAACATTGGCATTTCTAATGAAGTAGCTTCTTCAATTTCTTTATGAATAGTTTCAGCAGCAGCTTCGCTATCTAATCCTTCTGCTTTTACATCTTGGTATTTCAATAAAGCTGATTTGATTGCATTTGCAACAGATCCTTGTTGTTTGTCACAAGAAGCAATAGCTCCATCAATATCTCCTTTAGTAATACTTGCTTGTACATTTTTCATAAAAGCATCTAAGTTACCTTTTCCTGCTGCCTTAGAAATTACAGCGAAACGCTCAAATGAAAATACGATAACCATTAATAAACACCCTAATAATACTGGAACGATAGGACCTCCTTTGTATACCATTGCTAAATAGTTTCCTGGTAGTGGGTGTCCTGTATTAACTCCACCTTCGAAGTTTGCTCCATTACCCATAATAAAATTCCAAATAATCCATCCTACGAAGATACATGCTCCGATGATAATTCCTGAAATTGCTCCTCCACCTTTTGGTCCATTTTCTTTTTTAACGTTTGCCATTTTTTTAAATTTTAATAGTTTTAAATAATTTAATTTTTTGTGTTTAAATAAACTTGTAGTGGAGCAAATTTATATTTTTAGTTTAAATAAAAAAACTTTTTTTGATTTAATTGGTGTTAATTTTAGTCAAACCAATTGCGTTTCTTTTTGTTTTTTTTTTATTTAATAAAAAATACACAACGAAAACGATTGTTTACTACAAAAAACTCACTCAAGCCCTAAATATTAAAATAATTTATCAATAAAAGAAGAAAAAAAATTTAGATATAAAATTTTTATTTTTTTCATAAAAAACGATGTAGTTCCTCTCAAAAACCTACTATCAGGACTCAATAGATCCGAAATTAAGGATTTTACATTGATCTTAAACTCTAGTACAACTGACACCAACTAGTTGTAATAAAACTAAAGACTATTTACTTAAAATTCGTCAACAATGTGAAATATTAATTATTGTTAGATTCTTATTTTTGCAATTCAATAATTAATTTATGAAAGGTTTACTTACTATTGGTCTTTTGATTCTATCCAATATGTTTATGACATTAGCTTGGTATGGGCATCTTAAGTTTAAAGAACTTAAATGGTTTGAAAATGCAGGACTACTCTCCATTATATTTATTAGTTGGGGATTAGCACTATTTGAATATTTTTTTCAGGTTCCTGCTAATCGAATTGGATTTAGAGGAAATGGAGGGCCTTTTTCTTTGTTACAGCTCAAGGTTATTCAAGAAGTAATTACATTAGTAACGTTTGTACTTTTTAGTTTGGCCTTTTTCAAAAACGAAACCTTTAGATGGAATCATGCTATTGGCTTCTGTTTTCTACTATTAGCTGTTTACTTTATTTTTAAAAAATAAGATTTAACATCGTTCATTATGAAAAAATACACTTTACAGAAAAGCCCGTTTGTTGTTCCTACAACTGATGGCAAACTTATTGAAGAACATCATGGATTGGCAAGCACTAATAATCCTGACATCTCTATTGCACACATGATAGCTCCTGCAGGATGGAGCGAACCTTTTCAAACACCAGAGTTTGAAGAGTACACCTATATCATTAGTGGGAAGAAACAATTCATTATTGAAGACGAAGTACTAGTATTAGAAGCTGGGCAATCCATTAAAATTGAGAAAAACACAAGAGTTCAATATTACAATCCGTTTGAGTCTCCTTGTGAATATATAGCTATTTGTACTCCTGCATTTGACTTTAATAAAGTACACCGAGAAGAAGCTTGATTATTTTAATTGAAGTAATTTCAATATTGTATGCTCCACTTCTTCCGAATCCCAATTTTTATCAATGTTAGGCATTTTTAAAACCTCTTCCATGATAGCATTTTGGGCATCGCCAATAGCTAGAGCTTCGGTATACGGTCGGTCACTAAACGTTACCCTACTATATAAAGGAATCCATAAGTTTGGATGTTTGTCTGAAAACACCTTTTCGATTTTCTTTTGTAATAAGAATTTTTCATCAGCCGTTTTAGTACTCATTTCCATGAAATTGCGATAGGACAATTCGGCAATCGCGTCTGCATTAGGCTTTCTTGATTTTTGATATTCTGAAAAAATGGTTTTCCAGTCGTCTCCATACTGCTGCATCATTTCGTTCAAGACTGTTATATCTTCAAACCCAGCATTCATTCCTTGTCCATAAAACGGCACAATGGCATGACTAGCATCTCCAATTAAGGCTATTTTATCTTCAAACGTCCATGGAAAACATTTCATAGTCACCAAAGTACTAGTAGGATTTTTAAAAAAATCATCCGCTAACTTAGGGATAACATCAATGGCATCAGGAAAGTTTTTAGCAAAAAACGCTTCTACCAACTTCATATCTTTCAACTCTTCCAAAGAATTGTCTCCCTCAAAAGGCATAAATAAAGTACAAGTAAAGCTCCCGTCTAAATTAGGCAAAGCAATCAACATGTATTCGCCACGAGGCCAAATATGGAAAGAATTCGGATCTAATTTATGAGACCCATCAGCATTGGCAGGAATATTTAATTCTTTGTAGCCGATTTTTAAAAATTCTTGTGAATAATCAAACATACTCTGGCGTTGCATGCGATGGCGAATTCGAGAAAAAGCACCATCCGCTCCAAAAACCATATCGTATTTTTTTTCTTCCCAAGCACCGCGTTCGGTTTCGCCAATATGCAAAGTGGCATCAGCAAGCGTAACATCCCAAATGCGTTGTTCAAAAAAGAATTCGGCTCCAGCGGCTTCCGCCAAATCAATCATTTTTCGATTCAAAAGACCTCTTGAAATAGAATAAATAGCCTCTCCTTCTTGTCCGTACGGTTGAAAATTGAGTTTATCTACTAAATGAATCGCGCGCTTGTCCATGGGAATGGCAATTTCACGAACAGCATCTCCCACTCCTACTCCATCTAAGGCTTTCCAACCTCGATTGGACATCGCTAAATTAATAGAACGCCCTGAAAATTCAATTTGCCGAATATCCGGACTTCTATCATAAATATGGACGGTATGACCTGCTTTACGCAAATAAATTGCTAACAGCGAACCTACTAATCCGGAACCAACGATTGCAATATTCTGAGGAGTTTGCATTACTATTTTATAAAAGTTAGGCAAAATTACTCATTTATTGCAATAGCCTCTTTAGTATCGTTTACTTTTTATTAGGAATAAAAACCAATTTTGTTGAAGTTCTAACAATTTCAGCTTTGTTCAATTTCATTTTTCTGAACTTTCCTGTATTGTACATTTCGGCTTGATCTTTATAATGGGGACTCATCGGATTTCCAGATTGACCTGTTGGCAGAATACTCCAACTATTTTCAATATCCGAAAAATCAATAATTCGTCTAGTTGAAGGTCCTCCTTTTACCAGATACTTGCCGTCTTCAGTAAAATCAAAAAACAAATTGTTAATCACTTCCATTGAACCAGAAACTTCAAAAGGGCCTACATTAAAAAATGGTTTCAATGCATTTACTTTTCCTAAAGGATGTTGGTGTTCTACCGTATGTACTTTGTTCCAAGTCCAAGCAGTAATTGATTTCCCCAATTGACCTTCCAAAGCAGCAATTGCTTCTTTAAAAGACTTCGTTATAATTTGTTCTCGAGTTTCTTTTTCATTTTTAGTGGTAACATTGTCCCACCAAAGTGATTGGGTGTTGACGATTTGTCTCGCTACCACTTGCTTCATAATATGGGTGCTTAAAAACTGTTTAAAACCTGCTTCACCCATTTCGTCTTGAAAGGTGTTTTTTAGATACAGATAAATCCATTTGTTATAAATTGTTGGTGCTACCTCTGCTAGATTATTAGATCCTTTCCAATTTTTCAGCACAACAAGAGCTTCTTTTTCGGTTTTAGAAAGAGCATTGTTATCTAATGCAGTCGTTAAATTTTGAACCACCGATGGTGCTACTGATGATGTATTATCAAAAATCATTTTACTTGCTGATTCCTTATCCCAATTGGATTTTGAATCCAATAGTTGAACAATTCGCTTGGCTCTATCTTCTGGTAAATAATAGCCTGGATATAAAAATCCGTCAATCGCTTCGGGTTGATTATTAGCCGAATACACATAATTCCAACTCGGATTGACTGCCGAAGGATTTTTGGAGAAATCCAAATATTCTTTAATATCGTCTTTTCCGCTAGCTCCATCCAAAATAAAATTAGGATTCACACCCACATTGTGTTTGTATAATTTTCCGGTGGCCCACCAAGCTACATTGCCTTTGGCATCACCATACATCACGTTCAAACCAGGTGCCGCGATCAATTGAACCCCTTTTTGAAAATCGGCTTTATCCTTAGCATGCGAAAGAGCATACACTGCATCTAAAATTAAAATAGGTTGTTGGGTATAAATCCACGATAAGGCTACGGGTTTGTCCTTTTGTAAACCATCAATCAAATCATTTACAATAGGTCCATGGCGACTTACTTTAACGTTTATCACCACATCCGAAGTATCCTTAACTTTAATTGTTTTAGTTCTTGTTTCATAGGCACTCAATCCTGTAGGAGTATTGTATTTTGTAACATCTGTCGCACTATTTTCTTCTTGGTACAAATCAATATCGTCATTTTCAAACATCGTCAATCCGTAGGCATATTGATGATTATGACCTAATAACGGAAAAGGAGTTCCTGCCAAATAACAGCCATACATTTCATAATCAGGCGTTACCAAATGTGCTTCGTACCATGTACCAGGTTGTGAGAAGCCAATGTGTGGATCATTTGCAAAAATCACTTTACCATTTTTGGTCTTTTGCGGGGCAATAACCCAACTGTTACTACCAATGAATGGTGGGATAGGTGATTGATCTAACAAAGAAGCGACCGATTTAGCTATAGCAGAATATTCCTGAACATTCTCCTTAGCATTTTTGATTTTAGTGGTATTAAATTCGCTTTCTAAACCAAAATCTTTCAAATACTCCATGCCGTATTTATTCCGCAAATCCGTCATCAAAGGATCTGATTTTTGTGCCATAGCAAAACTAAATGCCATGTAGCCAAAAATATTGTACACGTCTTTTATCTCAAATTTTTGCTTTTGGATTCCGAGTAACTGAAATTCAATAGGCGTTTTTCCTTCTGCTATGTATTGATTGATGCCATCCAAATAAGCTTGCGTCAATTGGTAACTCGGACTGTTTTTATCCAATTGAGCAATGGCCTTCGCCGAAGCTTCTTCAATTCCTAATCCGGTAAAGAATTTATCATTTTTTAACGCCACCGAACCAAAAATCTCAGACAAGCGCCCCGGTGCAATTCGGCGCATTAACTCCATTTGCCACAAGCGGTCTTGAGCATGAACATAACCCAAGGCTTCCATAGCATCGGTTGTATTTTCGGCGTAAATATGCGGCACGCCAAATTCATCAAAGTAAACTGTTGTTTCTTTTTGAATGTTTTTCAGCGGTAGTTCTCCTTCGTATTTGGGCTTGGAATAAAAGGCATAGCCAACCAATGCCAAAATTAGGAGTGCCAAAATTGAAACAATTACAACCAGTACTTTTTTAACTATTTTCATCTGTAAATGGATTTGATAAACAAATATAACGGAATAATCTACAATTACTACTTAGTTATAATTCAATTATTACAATTTTGTTTAACAATATATGATTTTTAATTAAACAAAAAGTATCTTTGTCTAAAACCAATCCAATGAAAGACATTTCAAAAGAAACCATTATCGCAATGGACAAAGTGCCTCGATTGAATTTAATTAATTCGTGTACAGGATACAAATCGACCAATTTAATTGCTACTCAATCCATTGACGGGCAATCTAATGTGGCTATTTTTAGTAGTGTAACCCACCTTGGGAGTGACCCAGCATTGATTGGATTTATTATGCGACCAACAACCGTTCCGAGAGACACCTACAAGAATATAAAAGAAACCGGCTACTTCAGTATCAATCATGTAACAGTTGATATGATTGAAGACGCACATCATACTTCGGCAAATTATGACTTAGGTGTTTCTGAGTTTGACAAAACCAATCTGAAAGAAGAATACAAAAAAGGTATCGCAACTCCCTTTGTAAAAGGAAGCCCTGTACAATTGTACTGCAAATATGTAAATGAATATTACATCCAAGAAAACGACACCATTCACATCATAGCATCTATTGAGCGTTTATTTTTTGACGAAGAATTACAGCACGAAGACGGCTGGTTACAACTAGACAAAGGAAAAGTAGTTACTGTAAATGGTTTAGATGGCTATTGTTTGCCAAAACTCGTTGATCGTTTTCAATATGCTCGAAAAGACCAACCTACAAAATCATTTTTTTAAGTTAAAGAATTTTATTTTTCTAAAATTCCGCTTTTTAAAATTTGTCCAAAACGATAGATATTTTCAAAAGAAGTATATAAAGGAACGGGGGCGAGACGAATCACATTGGGTTCGCGCCAATCGATTATCACTCCGTTTTTCATTAGATAATCAAACAAACTTCGGCCTTCTCCATGCAGAAAAACCGAAAGCTGGCACCCTCTTTCCTTTGGATTGGAAGGGGTAATAATTTCAAAATTACCTTTCACTTCTCGGTCAATTTCGTGTAAAACAAATTCTAAATAAGCGGTGATTGTATTTCTTTTTTTGATTAATGCCTCCATTCCTACTTCGGCAAACAATTCGACTGAAGCTAGATAGGGTGCTAAAGACAAGACTGGTAAATTACTAATTTGCCAACCATCAGCCCCTTGAACAGGGTCAAAATGAGGTTCCATTTTAAAACGGCGTTCTTTATTATGTCCCCACCAACCCGCAAAACGTGGCAGTTCCGAATTAGTGTGGTGTTTCTCGTGAATAAAGCAACCCGAAGCATTTCCAGGTCCTGAATTCATGTATTTATAACTACACCAAGCAGCAAAATCTACTTGCCAATCGTGCAATTGCAATTCGATATTGCCAGCGGCATGCGCCAAATCCCAACCAACATAAGCCCCTACTTTATGCCCTGCTTCGGTAATGGTTTTCATATCAAAAACCTGTCCGGTATAATAATTGACCCCGCCAATTAAGACCAAAGCTAGCTCGGCTCCCACTTCATTAATTTTTGCCACAACATCTTCTAAACGAATGTTGTGTTCGCCTTTGCGACGCTTCACCTCTACAATAGCATCTTCGGGTTCATATCCATGAAAACGAACTTGACTTTGAAATAGGTATTGATCTGAAGGAAACGCTTTTTCTTCGCAAATAATTTTATATCGTTTGGATGTTGGTTGATAAAATGAAACCATCATCAAATGTAGATTCACCGTCAAGGTGTTCATTACGGTAACTTCTGTTGGCAAAGCCCCAACCAACTTACTCAAGGGATTTGTAAACCGTTCGTGGTAATCCCACCAAGGTTTCTCGGCATAAAAATGACCTTCAACCGCTAATGTGGCCCAATCGTTCATTACCTCATCTACATAGGCTTTGGCTCTTTTAGGCTGGAGTCCCAACGAGTTTCCCGTAAAGTAAATCACTTTCTTTCCGTTGACTTGCGGAAAAGAAAATTCATTTTGATAGTGACTTAATGGGTCCTGCGCATCGAGTTGTTGTGCAAAAGCAAGGCTGTTTTCAAATATCATTCTTACTAATTTTATGAAGTAAAAGTAGCAAACTAATATGAAATTTGAACACGAATGACACGAATTAAATATCGTATTGCGTTTGCGTGAGGGATAGCAACGAAAAGCCCACAGTAAATGGAGCGATAGCGGAATGAAGCGAGGACTTGAAGTGCATAGCCCGACCCTTGGGTCACGCCCAAAATAAAAAAATCTCGCCAAGACTGACGAGATTTCTTCTTATTATTTAAAATTTCTATTATAGGATTAGCATCGCATCACCATACGAATAGAATTTGTATTCTTCTTTGATGGCTTCTTCGTAAGCGCGTTTCATTAAATCGTGACCACAGAAAGCTGAAATCATCATTAACAAAGTTGATTTTGGTGTATGGAAATTGGTAATCATACAATCAGCAATACTGAAATCATGAGGAGGAAAAATGAATTTATTAGTCCATCCTTCATACGGATTTAGTGTTTTTTGCGAAGAAACGGAACTTTCGATAGCACGCATAGAAGTAGTTCCTACAGCGCACACTCGCTTTTTTCCTAGTTTAGCTTTATTCACAATTTCGCAAGCCTCAGGAGTAATTTTTAACTCTTCAGAATCCATTTTATGCTTTGACAAATCTTCTACTTCCACTGGATTGAAAGTTCCTAAACCAACGTGAAGCGTCACCTCAGCAAAGTTAATTCCTTTAATTTCCAATCTTTTCAATAAATGTTTAGAGAAGTGCAAACCAGCCGTAGGAGCAGCAACAGCTCCTTCCTCTTTGGCATAGATAGTTTGGTAACGCTCTGCATCTTCTTCGGTAACCTCTCTGTTGATGTATTTAGGGATTGGGGTTTCACCCAATTCAGTCAATTTATTTCTAAATTCTTCGTACGAACCATCATAAAGGAAACGCAATGTTCTTCCGCGAGAAGTCGTGTTATCAATTACCTCAGCTACTAAAGAATCATCGTCTCCAAAATACAATTTGTTCCCAATTCTAATTTTACGAGCTGGGTCAACCAATACGTCCCAAAGGCGTTGTTCAGCATTCAATTCGCGCAACAAAAACACTTCAATTCTGGCTCCTGTTTTTTCTTTGTTTCCGTACAAACGAGCTGGAAAAACTTTCGTATTATTCAGAATCATTACATCACCCTCGTCGAAATAATCGATAACATCCTTGAACATTTTATGCTCTATTGTTTGTTTTTTACGATCAATAACCATTAATCGAGACTCATCTCTATTCTCTGCAGGAAACTCCGCCAAAAGTTCTTTTGGCAAATTGAAGTTAAAATGTGATAATTTCATTTAAAAAAGTTTAGGTGTTTAAGAGTCTAAATGTTTGTCAATTATACAACCATTTAAAATCAGGGTGCAAATATACAACTGTGAAAGAGGCGTTGTCAAGTGTTTTAGTGTTTATTTTACTTTTTACCGCAAAAACACTAAGTCAAAAAGTTTATATTTCAGAAATTTGAAAACCCAAACTTTTTAGATCTTCCCAAAAATCAGGATACGATTTAGAGACTACTTCGGCATTTTCAATATAAATAGGCACCCGCAAAGCCAAAGGTGCAAATGCCATTGCCATTCGGTGGTCATTATAGGTCGCAATGGCAACATTAGGATTGATTTTTTTAGTAGCCACCAAAGTCAAACTATCATTAGTTACCGAAATATTCGCTCCTAACTTGGTCAATTCGATTCGGAGCGCTTCTAGACGGTCGGTTTCTTTTATTTTCAAAGTATGTAAACCCGTTAAGTGACAACCAATTCCTAACCCCAAACAGGTTACTACAATAGTTTGTGCAATATCGGGTGTGTTGTTCAAATCAAAAGTGACGTCTTGGTAATTGAAATTAGCTTGTTTGGTTAAAGTCAATTGGTTTCCGTTAAAACTGGACTCTACTCCCATCGCTTTGTATAAGTTGACCAAAGCCGAATCGCCTTGCAAGCTATTTTCTTTATAACTTGAAATGGTGATCGAAGCGACATCTGCCAAGGCGGCAATACTATAATAATACGAAGCCGAACTCCAATCGGACTCTACCACCATTTCTTTAGTTTCCACTGCCGGTTTTGGAGCAACGGTAATGACGTTTCCTTCAAAACTAGTCTGGATATTCAAATCATTAAGCAAAGCCAAAGTCATTTTGATATACGGAATAGAAGTAATTTCTCCTTCCAATGTCAACTCTAAGCCATTCTCTAATTTGGAAGCGACTAACAATAAAGCCGAAATGTATTGACTGCTTACATTGGCCGCTAATTTTACCTTGGAAGCCGTTATTTTTTGTCCTTTGATTCGGATAGGTGGATAACCTACTTCTTTTTCATACGTAATCACAGCGCCTAATTGTTCCAACGCTTCTACCAAAATTTTGATAGGACGCTCTTGCATTCGGCTAGAACCAGTCAACACCACTTCACGACCTGCATTTACAGCAAAATAAGCCGTAAGAAAACGCATAGCTGTTCCTGCATGGTGAATATCAATTATTTGGTTGCTGGTTGTTGGTTGTTGGTTGTTGGTTGCTAAAGCAGCACCCATTACTTCGCTATCATCCGAATTGGAAGTATTGGCTAAAGTAATGTTAGGAAACATTGCTTTTAGCAATAACAAACGATTGGTTTCACTCTTCGATCCCGTAATTTTTATTGCCGCATTGATTTCAGATAGTGCAGATTGTAGCAGTAATTTCATTCTGTTGTGTGTTGGTATGTAATTGGGCGCAAATTTATTTTAAAAAACTGGAAAATAAACTTTTTTTACCGCAGATTCGCAGATTTTTTTATCATTTATGAATGACCAGAAATCCGTAAAAATCTGTTTTATCCGTTGCATCCGCGGGCAGTTTGTTATTAAACTACCATTTTATTTCTTATTTCAGTTTTTCGTTGTTTTTATGGCGGTCTTTATCACGAACAGATTTCAATTCCATTTTTTTATCAAAAGCAGCTTGTAAGTCAATTCCGGTTTGGTTGGCCAAACACAAGACTACAAAAACCACATCGGCTAGTTCTTCGCCTAAATCTTTAGCTTTATCGGACTCTTTCTCAGATTGTTCTCCATAACGACGTGCGATAATGCGAGCTACTTCGCCCACTTCTTCTGTCAATTGTGCCATATTGGTCAATTCATTGAAGTAGCGAACCCCGTGTTCTTTAATCCACGTATCTACGTCTAGTTGTGCGTTTTTTAGATCCATTATTCCTTATTTTTACTATCAATAACTATAGTTACAGGACCATCATTCAGTAAGGCTACTTTCATATCGGCACCAAAAATACCAGTTGGCACTTTCTTACCTAATTTATGCTCTAAAATAGTTACAAATTTTTCATAAATCGGAATCGCCACTTCGGGTCTAGCCGCTTTAATATAAGAAGGTCGGTTGCCTTTTTTAGTGGCTGCATGAAGCGTAAACTGACTTACGACAAGAACATCGCCATTCACCTCTTCTACCGATAAATTCATTATCTCATTGGCATCTCCAAAAATACGAAGTTGCGTAATTTTGCCAACCAACCAATCAATATCTTCTTGGGTATCGGCGTCCTCAATTCCTACTAGGACTAACAATCCTTTTTGGATTTCTCCCACTATTTTTTCAGAAACGGTGACTGAAGCCGATGAAACTCTTTGTAACACTACTCTCATTAATCTCGTGTTTTATCGCTGGCAATTCGGTCTTCATTGTACACATCAGTTCTATAATGTTCGTCATCGCCTTCTAAAATTTTCAAATAGCTATTGTAACGAGACCAAGCGATTTCATCTTTTTCCAAAGCCGCTTTTATGGCACAATGAGGCTCTTCTTTGTGCAAACAATTATTGAATTTGCATTGGTCTTGTAATTTGAAAAATTCTGGGAAGTACCCGCCAATTTCTTCTTTTTCCATATCCACAATCCCAAATCCTTTGATACCAGGTGTATCGATGATTTTGGCACCAAAACTCAAATCATACATTTCAGCAAAAGTGGTGGTGTGTTGTCCTTGTTTGCTTTGTTCCGAAATATTTTTTGTTTTCAAATGCAAAGAAGGTTCTAAAGCATTGACTAAAGTTGATTTCCCTACACCAGAATGTCCTGAAAACATACTGACTTTACCCAACATCAATTGTTTTAATTCTTCCACTCCTTTTCCTTCGGTTGAAGATACGCGCAAACAACGATAGCCAATTTCTTGATACACATGTTGCATATACAATTGCTCATCTAAAGAGGTGTCGTTTAAGGTATCGATTTTGTTAAAAACTAAAATTGTTTCGATACCGTAGGCTTCGGCGGTAACTAAAAATCGGTCAATAAAACTGGTGGTTGTAGGCGGATTATCAATCGTAATCAATAAAAAAACTTGATCAATATTGGAAGCAATAATATGAATTTGCTTGGATAAATTCACCGATTTTCGAACGATATAATTTTTCCTGTCGTGAATGTTATGAATGGTTCCCGTCACAGCATCCGAACTTTCGTCCAATTCAAAATCCACTACATCCCCTACAGCAATTGGATTGGTACTTTTAATCCCCTTCATTCGGAACTTCCCTTTCATACGGCATTCCATAAAATCACCTGTTTCAGATTTTACGGTGTACCAACTCCCTGTAGATTTATAAACGATTCCTGTCATGTGACAAAGGTAAAATTTTGTTTCAAGTTTCAAGTTCGAAGTACAAAGTTTTTACAATGACTCGAAATAAAAAATCCTCACAATTCAATGAACTGTGAGGATTATATAAATTGAAAAATACGAATTAAGAATTCAATATTTTCTCTTGTTGTTCGATACTCTCTTGGTGAATTCCTTTGAACAATTTAATGATAAATTCTTCAGACAATCCTTTTTTAGCACCTTCAGCAACCATTTTTGCTTGGATTTCATTCCAACGACTGTTTTGTAAAACCGCTACGTTGGCATCTTTTTTCACTTGACCAATTTCTGATGCTACTTGCATACGTTTTCCAAGTAATTCCAATAAATTAGCATCTAACACATCAATATTAGCTCTTAATTTTGTCATTTTGTTTTCAAAATCAGCTGTATCTCCACTTTGTTTTCTAATTTTCAAATCTTTGAAAATTTGTTTCAAAGCAGCAGGTGTTACTTGTTGAGCAGCATCACTCCAAGCATTGTCTGGATCAATATGTGTTTCGATAATCATACCGTCATAGTTCAAATCCAAGGCTTCTTGAGTGACTTCCAAAATCATATCACGGTTTCCTGTGATGTGTGATGGGTCAATGATTAAAGGCAAATCAGGGAATTTATTTTGCAATTCGATAGCAATTTGCCACTCAGGAATGTTTCTGTACTTTGTTTTTTGGTACGTAGAGAAACCTCTATGAATTACTCCTAATTTTTTAATACCAGCAGCATACAAACGCTCTACACCACCTAACCACAAAGCCATATCTGGGTTTACTGGGTTTTTAATCAAAACGATTTTATCAGTTCCTTTTAAAGTATCTGCAATTTCTTGAACTGCAAATGGATTCGCAGTTGTACGCGCTCCCACCCATAAAACATCAATATCGTATTCCAAAGCCAATTTACAGTGTGCAGCAGTAGCTACCTCAGTCCCCATTAACAAACCTGTTTCTTCTTTGGCTTTTTTCAACCATTTCAATCCAATTTCACCCACACCCTCAAATCCTCCTGGACGTGTTCTTGGCTTCCAGATTCCTGCTCTAAAAACGCTTACATCTGAATCTTTCAATTCGTGAGCAATTTTTAATACTTGCTCTTCAGTTTCAGCACTACATGGTCCTGCAATAACTAATGGATGATCTAATTTGAATGCATCCAACCAATTTCTCATTTCTTTACTATTCTCCATTTTTCTAAAATTACTTTTTAATGTTTATTCCGTTTAATATTTCTTTTATTTTATTCACACTTTGCATTTCGTGGTAAATCGCATCAAAATCATCGTTTTCTAACAGCGTTTTGAACTTTGACAAATTAGAAATGTATTCTTCCAAAGTATTCACCACTTGTTTTTTATTCTGTTTGAAAATGGGTGTCCACATCGCTGGGGAACTTTTTGCTAAACGCACCGTACTTTCAAATCCACTGCCCGCCATATCAAAAATATCTTGCTCTTCGGTTTCTTTGTCAATTACTGTCTTTCCTAACATGAACGAACTAATGTGCGACAAATGCGATACATAGGCAATATGCTTGTCATGCGATTGTGGGTCCATATACCGAATTCGCATTCCCATAGCGGTAAACAATTGCAAGGCTTTTTCTTGTAATTTGAAGGTTGTCTTTTCTACCTCACAAATAATATTCGTTTTCCCTTGAAACAATCCTTTTATTGCTGCCGAAGGGCCAGAAAACTCCGTTCCTGCAATAGGATGCGTTGCAATATAATTGCGTCGCTTAGGATGATTCGCTACTGCTTCGCAAATAGGCAACTTGGTGGAACCGACTTCAAAAACAATGGTATTTTCTCCAACAGCGTCCAATACTTGCGGCAATACCACCAAAGCAATATCCACAGGAACCGAAACAATCACAAAATCAGCATCGGCTAAATCTTCGGTAGTTCCTGCTTTTTCAACCACGCCTAAATCAATAGCTTGTTGCAAATGGTTTTCATTGGCATCAATCCCTAAAATAGTCGCATCTGGATGCAGCGCTTTGATGTCCAAAACCATCGAACCGCCTATTAAACCTATACCTATTACAACTACTTTCATTTGATTAAAATCTATCTATTGCTTCTTGTACTTTTTCTTCTTTTACACAAAGTGCAAATCGAATGTATCCTTCTCCGTTACTTCCAAAAATAGTTCCTGGTGTAATGAAAATATGTTTTTCGTATAAAATTTGGTCGATGAATGCTTCTGCAGAGCTAATTCCCGCTGGCAATTTTGCCCAAACAAACAAACCTACTCCTTCTTTATACACTTCACAACCTAATTTCTCTGCTAATTGTTCGGTTAAAACACGACGCTTTCTATAAATCGCGTTCATCGATTCGAACCAAGAAGCATCACTTTTTAACGCGGCAATAGCTCCTTTTTGGATGCCATAAAACATACCGCTATCCATATTACTTTTCACTTTCAATACAGCATCAATACAAGCGGCATTTCCTAAAACCATTCCTACACGCCATCCTGCCATATTGAAGGTTTTACTCAACGAATTCAGTTCTAAAGCCACTTCTTTGGCGCCTTCAACCTGCAATAAACTCATTGGATTGTCATTCAAAACAAAACTGTACGGATTGTCATTGACTAACAAAATGCTGTGCTTTTTGGCGAAAGCCACTAATTTTTCAAACAAAGCCAAACTGCCTCTCGCTCCCGTTGGCATGTGGGGATAACCCACCCACATGATTTTCACTTTGGATAAATCCAATTGCTCTAAAGCGTCAAAATCGGGTTCCCAATTAGTACTTTCCTTCAAATCATAATACACCGGAACCGCTCCTACTAAATTCGTCACGGAAGTATAGGTTGGATATCCTGGATTCGGAATCAACACTTGGTCTCCTTCATTCAAGAAAGCCAAAGAGATGTGCATGATTCCTTCTTTAGATCCCATCAAAGGCAAAATTTCAGTAGTAGGATTCATTGCCACTCCAAAGTTTGTCTGATAAAAATCAGCCATACTTTGACGTAATTCTGGAACCCCTTGGTAACTTTGGTATTGGTGAGCATTTTCTTCTTGCATTGCCAAAACCACTGCGTCAATAACGGCTTGCGAAGGCTTCAAATCTGGGCTTCCAATTCCCATATTGATGATTGGTTTCCCTTCTGCAGCCAATTGCCTTACCTCTCTCAATTTAGAAGAGAAATAATATTCTTCTACTATGTCTAAACGTTTTGCCGTTGTGATCATCTTTGTTTATCTATCTTTTGTATTAAACCTCAAGGTTTTGTATTCTTATATTCTCCCAACACTTTAAAATATTCGGCCATAATGTCGATTAAGGCTTTTGCTTTGGCATAATCTTCGTATTTCTCAAAGGTCACATCCACAAAAAAGGAATATTTCCAAGGCGTTTCAATTTTGGGTAGCGACTGAATCTTGGTCAAATTCAATTTGCAGTCACTCATGACATTCAAAACGGCTGCCAAACTCCCGCGTTTATGATCCAATTCGAATTTAATAGAGGCTCTATTAATTTCGTTTGTTGCCAAAACCGATTGCTCTTTATCAATAATCACAAAACGCGTCATGTTATTATTAATCGTCTGAATCTCTGGTGCCAAAATTTCCAAGTCGTACATTTCAGCAGCGACTTTACTCGCAATGGCTGCAATTCCTTTCAATTGTTTTTCGTGAATTCTTCGAGCCGTTTCGGCTGTATCTTTATCTTCAACAATTTTAATATGAGGATACTGTTTTAAAAACTCCATACATTGCAACAAGGCCATCGGATGCGAATGAACTTCCTCAATATCTTGAATGGTCTGACCTTTTAAAGCCATTAAATTCTGGTGAATATCCAAATAATGTTCGCCAATAATGTGCAAATTATTCTTGTCAATCAACGCATAATTAGGAATAATAGGCCCCGCAATCGAATTTTCGATAGCCATTACCGCCTGGTCTGATTTACCCGACAATACGCTCGATACCAATTCTTCAAATGACAAGCATTCATCAACAGCTACTTCTTTTCCAAAGTACTCCTGAGCCACTTGATGGTGGAACGAACCTTTTATTCCTTGTATTGCGATTTTTGTTGCCATAAATTCAAAAAAAAATCCTGATTTTCATCAGGATTGTATATTGTTTTAATTTGCTTTTTTATTTTTCAAATAACCATATAACAATCCTTACTTCCTAAAAAAGAAGTAATAAGTATTGCTAAAATAAAAACGGTTATTACACATGACCTGCTTGTTTTGTATTTAATTACGGTGCAAATATTAGCATTTATTTCATTTCAACCAAAAAAAACTAGCGCTTTTATACAACAAAAACGAAATTCTTTGTTAAAACTATTTTTTTCTAACTATTGACTAATGAAACTATTATTTACATCCTGTTTTTTAAGAATTTGAAAATAGTGCAAAAATTCAAATTGGTTGAAACAACAAACAAATGCTTTTTCTGTTTACTTTTGTACCAAATACAAAGCGATGTCAATAGCAATTCAGAATATATCTAAAAGTTACGGAACCCAAAAAGCATTAGACGCCATTTCATTTTCTATCAACAAAGGAGAAATTGTGGGCTTTTTAGGGCCAAACGGAGCAGGAAAATCTACTTTGATGAAAATTCTAACCACCTATTTGACTGCCGATGAAGGCAGTGCCAAAGTCAATGGTTTTGATGTGAGTTCCCAACCCAAAGACGTCCAACTTTCTATTGGCTATTTGCCCGAACACAATCCGTTGTATTTGGATTTGTACGTTCGGGAATATTTAGCGTTCAATGCCGATGTTTATAAAGTAGCTACATCTCGAATTGAAGAAGTAATTCAATTGACGGGACTAAGCACTGAAAGCCACAAAAAAATAGGCCAATTATCGAAAGGATACCGCCAGCGTGTGGGTTTAGCCAATGCTTTATTGCACAACCCTGACGTCTTGATTTTGGACGAACCTACCACAGGCTTGGATCCTAATCAATTAGTGGAGATTCGAAATGTGATTAAAAATGCCGGCAAAGACAAAACCGTTTTCCTTTCTACGCATATTATGCAAGAAGTGGAGGCCATTTGCGACCGCATTATTATTATTAACAAAGGGAAAATTGTAGCCGATAAAAAATTAGAAAAACTCATCAGCGAGTCTACCACTCAAATTATCGAAGTGGAATTTGACCAAAAAGTGAGCGAAACCCAAATAACTACTATCGACACTATTCATTCGTACACCACTACCAATGGTATTATTTGGGAATTGACTTTTACTACCGACAAAGACATGCGTCCTGTAGTGTTTGATTTTGCTACCGCCAATGGATTGAAAACTTTACAGCTCAACCAGAAAAATAAGAATCTAGAAACGGTATTCAGAGAGGTTACTAAATAAAAAAGCTTCCAGCTTTTAAAGGCTGGAAGCTTTTCTGTAAATATATAAATATTTTATGTGTTTCAATTTATCACTTACCTATCTGAATAGTCTCCAACCATGATATTAATTTTTCTAATTCTTTTTTACTAATAATAGTATGTCCATCACCTTTAGATGGTCTTTCAAAAAGGTATAAGTTGTTTGAAAAATCAAATACCGAAATACCATATAATTGTCTTTTCCAATCAATATTTTGTTTCGAGCCTATTTCTGGCAATGCAACTTTTAAATCATCAACAAAAGATTTCAAATCTTCTTGTTTTGCAAAAAATACAGATCTGGTATCTGAAATAGTTCTATATTTAAAATTTTGAAAACCTAAATACACATATGAAAGTGTATCATTCTTTTCTAAATCAACCACTTTACTATATTTCCCTGAAATCTGACCGATTTTAATCGAAGAAACATCCATGGTTTTCTTCTGAGCACTCATAATTACAGTACACAAAATTGCCAATAACGACTTTAATACTAATTTTTTCATTTCTATAAGATTTATTTTATAATTCAAATATAAATAAAAATTCTAATATATAGTGTACTTTATTATGGAGTACCTAAAAATAGATAAAATTTTGAGATTTGAAGTATGGAAAAATCTTTAGACAATCTCAAATTACCTGAATTACAAGCGATAGCAATACGATTAAAAGAACTAAGAAAATCCAAAGGGTATTCAAATTACGAACATATAGCTTTTGAGTTAGGAATGAGTCGATCTGCATATTGGAGATTAGAAACAGGTGTAAATTTTGAACTTAAAACTCTTATAAAAATATGTCGTTTATTAGATATTAGTTTAGAAGAGTTTTTCAAGGGAATAGATATTCCAAAAAAATCCTGAAATAAAAAAACCTCACTATTTTTAAAATGTGAGGTTTTTTATTCTTAAATTATTTTTCTTTTTAAAAAACTTTACTTGCTATTTGACGGATGTTTTCTGATTTACCCATAGAATAATAATGTAAAAACGGCACTCCAGCAGCTTTTAATTCTAACGACTGTTGAATCGCCCACTCCACTCCTACTTGTCGGATATCAGCTGGCGTTTTACATTTTTCCACTGCATTAATTAAATCTTCTGGCAAATCTATTCTAAAAATTTGAGGCAAGATTTGCAAATGTCTTTGTACTGCAATCGGTTTAATACCTGGAATAATCGGAACATTGATTCCAATTTCACGCGCTTTGGCAACAAATTCAAAAAATTTTGAATTGTCAAAAAACATTTGAGTTACCACATAATCAGCACCCGCATCTACTTTTTCTTTCAATCGTTTCAAATCAGAGGTTAACGATGGCGACTCCAAATGCTTTTCAGGATAGCCCGCTACTCCAATACAAAAATCCGATTTATGCTCGATATCTTTCAAACCGTGTAAATAATTCCCTTGATTCAATTGGTGAATTTGACTTACCAAATCAGCTGCATAATGGTTTCCTCCTTCTTTTGGGATAAACGATTGTTCGTCTTTCATCGCATCGCCACGCAACGCCATTACGTTATCAATTCCAAGATAATGACAATCCACTAAAAGATATTCGGTTTCTTCTTTTGTAAAACCACCACACAGTACGTGAGGTACCGTGTCTACATTGTACTTATGCTTAATAGAAGCACAAATTCCCAAAGTTCCCGGACGCATTCTGGTTAATTTTTTTTCCAATAAACCATTGCCTTTATTCACATAAATATACTCCTCACGCGAAGTCGTTACATCTATAAATGGCGGTTTGAATTCCATTAACGGATCTATATTATCATATAATTCCTGAATACTTGTCCCTTTAGTAGGTGGCACAATTTCAAAAGAGAATAAAGTTTCTCCTTTGGCTGCTGCTATATGGTCTGTTACTTTCATAGTATCGGTTGTTGGTTGTCAGTTGTCGGTTGTCGGTTGAATTCAAATACTATCAACTAGCAACCAAAAACTAACAACTATTTTTAATCTGCAATATTAGGAGCCAACCATTTTTGAGCTTGCTCCATGGTTGTATTTCTTCGTTTCGAATAATCTTCTACTTGGTCTTGTTTTATTTTACCTAAACCAAAATACTTACTTTCTGGGTTAGCAAAATAATAGCCTGAGACCGATGAAGCGGGCCACATCGCCATACTTTCAGTCAAAGTTACCCCAATTTCTTGTTCTACATTTAAGAGTTTCCAAATCGTTGGTTTTTCCAAATGGTCTGGACAAGCAGGATATCCTGGTGCAGGACGAATTCCTTTATAATTTTCAGCAATTAACTCTTGATTCGATAAATTCTCGTCTGAGGCGTAGCCCCAAATTTCTTTACGTACTTTTTCATGCAAATATTCAGCAAAAGCTTCTGCTAAACGGTCGCCTAAGGCTTTCACCAAAATCGAATTGTAATCGTCTAAGTCTTTTTCAAATTTCTTGGCTTTTTCTTCTACTCCAAAACCGGTGGTTACACAAAAACAACCCATATAATCTTGCAATCCGCTGTCTTTTGGTGCAATAAAATCAGCCAACGCTATATTAGGCGCTCCAGCGGTTTTTTGAGATTGTTGACGCAACGTTAGAAACTTGGTTGTTGGTTGTTGGTTGCTGGTTGCTGGACTGATTTCTATATCGTCATCATTCACTGTATTGGCTGGAAAAATTCCTAAAACACCTTTGGCAGTCAACCAATTTTCTTGAATTAATTGTGCCAACATTTTTTGCGCATCGGCAAATAAAGACGTAGCCTGTTCTCCTACCACCTCATCAGTTAAAATGGCTGGATATTTTCCGTACAATTCCCAAGAATTGAAAAACGGTGTCCAATCAATATAATCGACTAAATCAGCAATAGCGACATCCACGGTTTTGGTTCCAATGAAATTAGGTTTTGTTGGTGTGTATTTACTCCAATCCAATTGTAATTTATTGGCTCTTGCCTGTTCAATTGTTAAGAAATTTTTATCTCTACTTCGATTCAAATAGCCTTCACGAAGGGCGTCGTATTCGGCACGAAGGTCTTGAGTGTATTTCTCTTTCGTATCCGAATTCAATAAATTTCCGGCAACAGTAACCGCTCTAGAAGCATCGTTTACGTGTACTACCGTCGCTTTGTATTGTGGTGCAATTTTCACTGCCGTATGCGCACGAGAAGTCGTTGCTCCTCCAATCATAATTGGAATTTGAACATTGATTTTGTCCAATTCTTTAGCCAAATACACCATTTCATCTAACGAAGGCGTAATTAAACCACTCAATCCAATAATGTCTACATTATGCTCAATAGCTGCTGCAATAATTTTCTCAGGCGCTACCATCACTCCTAAATCGACTATCTCATAATTGTTACATGCTAAAACAACTGAAACAATGTTTTTTCCAATATCGTGAACGTCTCCTTTTACAGTAGCCATCAAGATTTTACCGGCACTTTGAGAAGCTCCGTCTTTTTCAGCTTCGATAAAAGGCAATAAATAGGCCACTGCTTTTTTCATTACACGTGCCGATTTTACTACCTGCGGCAAGAACATTTTTCCGCTTCCGAATAAATCGCCTACAACATTCATTCCTGCCATCAAATTGATTTCGATGACTTCAATGGGTTTCGAAGCCGCTTGTCTTGCTTCTTCAACATCAATTTCTATAAATTCGTCAATTCCTTTGACTAACGAATGTGTTAATCGCTCCTGAATCGAACCGTTTCTCCACTCTGCAATCGCTTTTTCATTGGCTTTGAAATCGCCTTTGAAACTTTCTGCCAAATCCAATAAACGCTCGGTAGCATCTTCTCTTCTGTTTAATAAAACGTCTTCCACATACTCTAATAAAACAGAATCAATTTCGTCGTAAATCTCTAACATCTCAGGATTCACGATACCCATTGTCATTCCGTTTTTAATGGCGTGGTATAAAAATGCTGAGTGCATGGCTTCACGCACTTTATCATTCCCTCTAAACGAAAAAGACACATTACTTACTCCTCCCGAAACATGGGCATACGGCAAGTTCTCTCTAATCCATTTGGTCGCACGGAAAAAATCCAAAGCATTTAATTTATGCTCTTCCATTCCGGTGGCAACTGGGAAAATATTCGGGTCGAAAATAATATCTTGAGCAGGAAAACCTACTTTATCTACTAATACATCGTAACTTCTTTTACAAATCTCAATTCGACGCTCGTAAGTATCCGCCTGACCGTTTTCGTCAAATGCCATTACAATAACTGCGGCTCCGTAACGTTTGATTTTTTTAGCGTACTCAATGAACTTTTCTTCTCCTTCTTTTAGCGAAATAGAATTCACTACCCCTTTTCCTTGAATAACCTTCAATCCTGCTTCGATGATTTCCCATTTCGAGCTATCAATCATTACCGGAACTCTAGCAATATCGGGTTCAGCAGCTATTAAATTTAGGAATTTGGTCATAGCATAGGCCCCATCCAACATTCCCTCATCCATATTGACATCGATGATTTGTGCGCCACCTTCTACTTGATTTCTGGCAATATCCAAAGCTTCTTCGTATTGCTCTTCTTTGATTAATCGAAGGAATTTTCTGGAACCGGTAACATTAGTTCGTTCCCCCACATTCACAAAATTAGTTTCTGGGGTAATAATTAATGGCTCTAGACCGGATAATTGTAAATATTTCTTTTCGTGTGTACTCATATCGTATAAAAACCTAACGGTTTTGAAAACCTTTCAGGTTTAGTTTAATTCAACAGTTCTCGGTTTAAACTCTTGGGCTACATCAGCAATTGCTTTGATGTGTTCTGGAGTAGTGCCGCAACAACCTCCAATAATATTGATTAAATTATCTTGTAAATACTCTCTAATTAAGGCTTGCATTTCTTCTGGCGTTTGGTCATAATGTCCAAAGGCGTTTGGCAAACCTGCATTAGGATGTGCCGAAATATTCAATTGGGTGTTCATCGACAAACGTTTCAAATACGGTTTCAATTGATCGGCTCCTAAAGCACAGTTGAATCCTACACTCAATAACGGAATGTGGGAAATCGAGATTAAGAAAGCTTCTACCGTTTGTCCCGAAAGTGTTCTTCCTGAAGCATCGGTAATGGTACCCGAAACCATTACTGGCATGTCTATTTTACGTTCTTCTTTTACTTCTTCAATGGCAAAAAGCGCTGCTTTAGCATTCAAGGTGTCGAAAATAGTTTCCACTAATAACACATCGCAACCGCCATCAATTAAGGCTTCTACTTGTTGCTTGTAAGCTACACGCAAATCGTCAAAAGTAACTGCACGATAACCCGGATCGTTTACATCTGGCGACATCGATGCTGTTCTGTTAGTTGGCCCAATCGAACCAGCTACAAATCGCGGACGATCTGTAAATTCGTCAGCCACTTCACGAGCAATTTTAGCCGACTGATAGTTCAACTCATACACTAGGTCTTCCATGTGATAATCGGCCATACCGATAGTCGTTCCTGAAAACGTGTTGGTTTCTACAATATCAGCTCCCGCTTGAAAATACAAACGGTGCACTTGTTTTACTGCTTCGGGTTGTGTAATAGATAGCAAATCGTTGTTCCCTTTTAACGGATGTGGAAAATCTTTGAAGCGTTCGCCACGAAAATCTTCTTCAGAGAAATTGTTGCGTTGCAACATGGTTCCCATAGCGCCGTCTAGGACTAGAATTCTTTCTTTTATGGCTTGTTGAATTTTTGACATATTTTTTATTTTGGCCCTAAAGGCACTCCATCAAATTATTGTGTTGTATATTTCTTGGCAATAATGCCATTTCTCTCCTTTAGCTCTGACCTATCTGCCGACAGGCAGGTGGAAGCGGCATCCTTTTATTCTGGGTTTCAGAATAAAAGATACAGCGTACAGCAGGAAAAAATCTTGGCAAAAATACGCCATTCCTTTGCTTTAAAAAAATATTAAATACTATCCTTTTAAAAAATTGGGATTTGGCCAGCTGTCAAGAAGCAAAAAGCGCTAGAACTCGAAAGTAATAGCGCTTTATATTAGGATGAAAAAGCTATTATACAATCGCTTTTACTACTGCTTTTGGCGCTTCTTTACGAGTTCCGTCAAATCCATCTACTCCTGAAACGGTAGTGTATTTCAACACATAACGTTTTCCTGGGTTGATGATTTGGTAGGCTGCCTGACACATTAAAGTCGCTTCGTGGAAACCACAAAGAATCAATTTCAATTTCCCTGGATAGGTATTTACGTCACCAATGGCGAAAATTCCAGGAATATTCGTTTGGTAATCCAAGGCGTTATTTACTTTGATGGCATTTTTTTCGATTTCCAATCCCCAATCTCCGATTGGGCCTAATTTTGGCGTCAAACCAAAAAGCGGAATAAAATAATCGGTTTCGATAGTTCTTTGTGTTCCCTCTTCGTCAAGAACAATTGATTCTACGTGGTCAGTACCATTCACACCCACTACTTCAGCAGGAGTGATCATTCTGATTTTACCTTCGTTTTTCAACTCTTGTACTTTCTCCACTGAATCCAAAGCACCTCTAAATTCGTTTCTTCTGTGAATTAAAGTTACTTCTGAAGCTACATCAGCCAAGAAAATACTCCAATCCAAAGCCGAATCTCCTCCACCAGCAATTACGACTCTTTTATTTCTGAATTCTTCTGGATTTTTGATGAAGTATTTCACGCCTTTATCTTCGTAATATTCAATATTTTCAATTAAGGGTTTACGAGGTTCAAAACTTCCTAAACCACCTGCAATGGCAACTACTGGTGTGTGGAATTGCGTTCCTGCATTAGAAGTTACAATGAACGTTCCGTCTTCTTGTTTTACAATGGTTTCAGCACGCTCCCCAAGCGTAAAACCTGGTTCGAATTGCTTGATTTGCTCCATCAAATTATCTACTAAATCACCTGCTAACACTTCAGGGAAACCTGGAATATCATAAATTGGTTTTTTAGGATATAATTCTGAAAGCTGCCCGCCTGGTTGAGGCAAAGCATCTAGAACGTGACATTTCAATTTTAATAATCCCGCTTCGAATACGGCAAATAAACCTGTTGGGCCTGCTCCAATTATAAGTATGTCTGTTTTAATCATTCTATTTAATTTTATTCTTTTTAATTATGCTTCTCTTTATTTAATGCAAATGAACAAATGATTTTAGTTTCTTTAGGTAACAATTATCACTTTTTCATTTTAATCGCTATTTCTTGTTTTTCAACGATTCGGTAATTTCATTCATCTTTTGAACTTTTTCCTCAAAATTACCTTTAAGTGTTTTGCGGTATTCGTTCAAATTTTCAACCATTGTATTGATGTCGTCTGGAATGATTTCTTCAAAAAACTCTCGCAATCGCTTGGCTGTTGTGGGTGATTTTCCATTGGTCGAAATGGCAATTTTCACATTTCCTTTGGTTACAATGCCACCCAAATAATAATCACACAACTGAGGCGTATCTGCAATATTGCAAATCAAATGACGCTTGCGACACAAATCAAATACTCTTTTATTTACCTTCAAATCATCAGTACACGCAATTACCAAATGGCGTTTGCGAAGCATCCAACGATTGAATTTCTTTGCTGTTAGCTTAACCGAAGGATGTTGTGCAACCAAAGCTTCCAATTCAGGAAGAAATCGTGGCGCTACTACTTCAACATTGGCATTCGGACTGGATTTTAACATAAAAGATAACTTTTCTAAACCTACGTTTCCGCCACCCACAATCAACACATTCAATTGATGTAGTTTTAAAAACACAGGATATAGTTCGTTTCTTTCCATAAGCCTCACCCCCAGCCCCTCTCCAAAGGAGAGGGGAGTAGAGTCGTTAATTTATTGTATCAAAAACAAAGGTTAAATAATTTCTTTCGAAATAAATTCCTCGTAAAACCCTTTTAATTTATTGCTTTCTCTCACCACTTCACCAATGACAATAATGGCAGGTGAACTTAATTTCTTTTCTGCTACTACGTTTTGAATCGTATCAATAGTTCCCACTCCTATTTTTTCTTTTGGAGTCGTTCCGTTTTGAATAATCGCAATCGGACTAGCTCCTTTCGATTCGTTTTGGAACAAATTCACAATCTGAGCCAATTTGCTCATGCCCATCAAAATCACCACCGTTGCTGATGACTGTGCTGCCAAAGCCACATCGTTTGACAATTTTCTGTCGGAAGTAGTTCCTGTAATTACCCAAAAACTTTCTGAAACTCCACGTTTAGTTAATGAAATTCCTTGATAGGCCGGCACTGCTACCGAAGAGGATATTCCAGGTACCACTGCTGTTGGGATTCCGAAACTTTCTACGAAATCAATTTCTTCACTTCCACGTCCAAAAATAAATGGATCGCCTCCTTTTAAACGCACCACGTGTCCGTAAGTCAAGGCATTATCTACAATCAACTGATTGATTTCATCTTGCGAATAGGTATGACATCCTTTTCTTTTTCCCACAAAAATCTTGATTGATTTTTTAGGAGCATAAGTCAAAATTTCTTCGTTGGCCAAGGCATCATACAAAACCACCTGAGCTTCTGCTAAAGCATTGGCTCCTTTGATAGTAAGCAAGTCTGGATCGCCTGGACCAGCACCTACTAAAGTTACTTTGGGTTGAGCCCCACTCCGACCCTCCCCAAAGGAGAGGGAGGAAGCACTGATGTAATTTATATTTTTATGCATTAGCTAAATCTTTTGCTCTGTATTCTTCAATTGTTGCGAAGAATGCTGTTGCTTGTTCTAAATACTGTTTTGCAAACGCTTCTGAAGGTTCGTTCTCTTTAATTTGGTACACCAACTCTTTGAAAGCAGTTGCCAATTGGATTTTATTGGTTTCTACAAAAACGGTATCAAACAAATCGATGATACCCGCATGGTGGTTTGTTTTTTGTTTTTCAGCAAGCAATAACGCTTTGGCAGCATTCACAAATCCTGCGTAAGTCAAATAAATGGAATCCGACCATTTTTGATCGTTCAAGGCTTCTTGAGAGAACGTCAATTTGTCTTTCGCTTCTACCAATAAAGTAGCCACTAAATCAATCACCACTCCTGCACATTCACCCACACCTACTGCTTTTACGTAGTTGTCTGCATTTCCCCAATCGACAAAATCAGCTTCTGTTAAGTTGGTTACATCTGCCAAAGGTTTCAAAAATTCGTAAAAATATTTTTCTCCTTTGGCATCATAATAATTCAAGAACGATTGTCCATTGGCATTCGCTTCAAAATCATTTAAAATCAAACGCAAGGCTTCAGGTCCTCTTCTACTTGGAATTTTAATTACTTTATCAGAAAAACGACCTTGGCCATTTCCTAAGTTACCTCCTCCCAACAATACTTGAAGGGCTGGCGCTACTAATTTTCCTGAATTGATTGACATTCCTTGGAAACCAATTTCTGCCATATTATGTTGTCCACACGCATTCATACAACCACTAATTTTAATCGTGATTTCATTATTATTGCTGTATTGCGGATATTCTGTTGCTAAAACGCGTTCTAATTCTACCGCGATTCCTGTACTACTAGCAATTCCTAAATTACACGTATCTGTACCAGGGCAAGCGGTAACATCATTGATAGTATTGTACCCTAAAGTAACAAAATCCAACTTGGCTAATTCTTGGTAAAAGAACGGTAAGTTTTCTTCTTTAATGTTGCGAATCAAAATGTCTTGACGCAAGGTAAAACGCAATTCATTGGCACCATAATTTTTAATTAAATCCGCCAAAGCTCTTGCTTTATCAGTGTAAAAATCACCTAAAGCCACTTTAATTCCGATGGCTACATAACCTGCTTGTTTTTGAGCGATGACGTTGGATTTTTTCCAAGCTTCAAAACTTGCAGTATCTTCAATAGTCACTTTTGGCACTTCTAATGCAGGTGCTGGAATTGGACCATCAAAAGGAGTAGTGTCAATTTCAACCGTTTTGAAAGACAAAGCTTTTTTCTCTTCTTCAACCAATCGTAAGAATTCATCTTTACCAATTTCTTTAATTAAGAATTTCATACGGGCTTTCAAACGTTTGGCTCTTTCGCCATAGCGATCAAAAATACGCAACACTCCTTCCGTCATCGGAATAATTTGGTTCGCCGGTACAAATTCAGAAAGTAATTCGGCATGGCTTGGTTGCGAACCTAATCCACCCCCCAATAGTACTTTGAATCCACGCTCTCCATTGACAATTTTTGGGATGAATCCTAAATCGTGTAAATAACTCAAAGCGGTATCTTTATCTGAGGATGAAAAGGCCATTTTGAATTTACGTCCCATTTCTTGACACACCGGATTTCGTAAGAAAAACTGAAACAAGGCGTGTGCATAAGGCGACACATCAAATGGTTCGTCAGGATCAATTCCTGCTGTTTCACTCGCTGTAATATTTCGAACGGTATTTCCACAAGCTTCTCTCAGCGTGATATCGTCTTTTTCTAAATCAGCCCAAAGCTCCGGAGTTCTATCCAAACTTACATAGTGAATTTGAATATCCTGACGCGTGGTAATATGCAAACGTCCTGTCGAATATTCGTCAGACACTTTAGTAATACGAATTAATTGTTCGCTACTCACTTTACCAAAAGGCAATTTGATACGAATCATTTGTACCCCTTCTTGACGCTGACCATAAACCCCTCTGGCCAAACGAAGACTACGAAAACGCTCGTCATCAATTTTTCCTTCTTTGAATAATCGAATTTTTCTTTCTAAATCGATAATGTCTTTTTGGACAATCGGATTTTCTATTTCGGTTCTAAAACTTTCCATTTCTTATTTAGTTGTTGGTTGTTGGTTGATGGTTATTGGTAGTTAAACTAGCAACTGAAAACTATCAACAAACAACTAATTTATAAATCCAACTCCCGCTGTTGTGTTGGTATTGGTATCAATTAAAATAAAGGCACCATTTGATTTGTTTTCATTATAGCTATCAAAATACAATGCTTTACTCAATTTGATAGTTACTTCTCCAATTTCGTTAATAGCTAATTGCGTAGCAGGAGTTGCTCCTGAATAATCTGTTGCAATTACATTTTTGATAGTGTCAATTTTAGCCAAAACTCTATTCGTATTGTGTTGTACCAAATACTTGGTTCCTGGTACTAATTTCTTGCTGTCCATCCAACAAATAGTGGCATTAATTTCTTTTTCTACTTGAGGTAATTCTCCTAATTTTACAATCATATCGCCTCGAGTCACATTGATGTCATTTTCTAATTCTACCACAATAGATGACCCTGCTTTAGCCTCGTCAAATTGTTGGTCGAAAAAGTGAATTTTTGACACTTTCGATTCGGTTAACGAAGGTAATACTGTAACGGCATCGCCTACTTGAATTGAATTACCGTATAATTTTCCAGCATATCCTCTAAAGTCGTGGTATTCTTCTGTTTTTGGACGAATAACCGTTTGCACTGGAAAACGTGTTTTACCTGTTTCAAAAACATCTTCAGGAGTTAAATCTTCTAAGTGTTCCAACACCGTTTGCCCCGTGTACCAAGGCATATTTTCTGATCTATCGGCTACATTACCACCATTAATCGCACTCAACGGAATGTAAGTTACATTTTGCTCTTGGAACGAACTTTTAGCATTTAAGGCTTGGAAGTCGGCTTTGATCTTGTTAAAAACATCTTCTGAATAATCGACTAAGTCCATTTTGTTTACTGCAACAATAACTTCTTTGACACGCAATAAATTATTGATGAAAAAGTGACGGTAGGTTTGCTCAATAACTCCTTTACGCGCATCAATTAAAATGATAGACACTTGCGAAGTCGAAGCTCCCGTTACCATATTACGCGTATATTCTACGTGACCCGGAGTATCGGCAATGATGTAACTTTTCTTTGCAGTAGAAAAATAAATATGCGCCACATCAATTGTAATTCCTTGCTCTCTTTCGGCAACCAAACCATCCGTAGCCAAAGAAAAATCAAGATAATCGTAGCCTTTTTGTTTACTACTTTTTTCTATTGCTTCAATTTTATCCGTAGTCAATGATTTAGTATCATACAATAACCTCCCGATTAAAGTACTCTTTCCGTCATCTACACTTCCTGCTGTTGCTATTTTTAAAACTTCCATAAGCCCCTTCCCAGCCCTCCCCAAAAGAGAGGGAGCTGAGTTTTGATTTTAAATTAATATTTTATTTATTTTTTGTTGCTCCTTTATTCCCCCTTCGGGGGGTTAGGGGGCTTAAAAGTACCCTTGTTGTTTTCTTTTCTCCATCGCTGCTTCTGAACGTTTGTCGTCAATTCTAGCACCTCTTTCAGAAATAGTTGAGGAACGAATCTCACCCACTACTTCTTGAATAGTAGCTGCATACGATTCAACAGCCGCCGTACAACTCATATCTCCTACCGTTCTAAAACGAACAATTCGTTCTTCAATTTCTTCATCTTCCTCTTGATACACAAATGGTGAATGTGACCAAATCAATCCATCTCTCAAGAATACTTTACGTTTGTGTGAAAAATAAATCGATGGAATTTCAATTCCTTCTTGTTCAATATAACTCCAAACGTCTAATTCTGTCCAATTCGAAATTGGGAAAACACGAACATTTTGACCCAACTCAATTTTTCCGTTCAATAAATCAAACAATTCAGGGCGTTGGTTTTTCTCATCCCACTGACCAAAATCATCACGTACCGAAAAAATTCGTTCTTTCGCTCTTGCTTTTTCTTCATCTCTTCGCGCTCCTCCAATACAAGCGTCAAATTTAAATTCTTCAATAGCGTCCAAAAGCGTGGTGGTTTGCAAGCTATTTCTACTAGAATACTTCCCTGACTCTTCCACTACTTTTCCTTGGTCAATAGCATCTTGTACGTTACGAACAATTAACTCCAAACCTAATTCGGCTACCAATTTATCTCTAAATTCAATCGTCTCAGGAAAATTATGACCTGTATCGACGTGCAACAACGGAAAAGGAATTTTTGCTGGGAAAAAAGCTTTTTGCGCCAAACGCACTAATGTAATGGAATCTTTTCCTCCTGAAAAAAGCAATACCGGTTTCTCAAATTGAGAAATTACTTCTCTAAAAATATATATCGCTTCGCTTTCTAAAGCATTTGTTTTTACTATTGAACTCATTTATCATTGTTTAAAAGTTTAAAGTTTAAGGTTTAAGGCTTATTAATCTCTTATCATTAAACTTCCCACTACTTTTTTTATTTATTATATTCTAATCACTATTTTTGGTGTAACCCACATTCTTTATGACTTGATTCCCAAGACCATCTTCCGGCTCTGATGTCTTCACCCGGCAAAATAGCACGAGTACAAGGCGCACAACCAATGCTTACAAAACCTTGTTTATGCAAACTGTTTTGAGGTACGTTATTCTTTTCTAAATACTCTTCCACTTCTTTTAATGTCCATTTCAGCAATGGATTGAATTTGATAATATCAAAATGGGCATCATATTCAAAAAAGTTCAAGTCACTTCTATTCTCTGATTGCTCCGCTCTCAAACCTGTAATCCAAATCGCATTGCCTTGTAAAGCTTTCGTCAAAGGCGCTACTTTTCGAATAAAACAACATTCTTTTCTATTTTCTACCGATTCATAAAAACTATTCGGCCCTTTTTGATTCAACAAAGCTTCTACCGCAGTTGTATCAGGAAAATAGGTTTTGATTTCGGTTTTGTATTTTTTTAATGTTTTATGAAACACATCGTATGTTTCTTGAAACAAACGCCCTGTATCTAAAGTAAAAACCGCTATTGGCAACTGATTTTTACCAATCAAATCGGTAATCACCTGATCTTCTTGCCCAAAAGAAGTAGAAAAAACCACTTGATTTGGATATTCATTGGCCAAAAAAGCAAGCGTCTCCTCGATAGAGAAGTCTTTTGTTTTATCTAATAATAATTGTACTGTAGCTATGCTCATTTTATTTTTTAATTATTAAATCTATTACCCTATCGGTTTAGTAGATTATTTTGCAAAAGTAGTACTTATTTTTAATCTACAAAACACTAATATCTGTTTTTTTCTTAAATATAGTGTTTCAAAATATTTCTTTTAAATCCTACTAAATCGATAGGATTATTAAATATATTTATTATTTTTGCCAAAAAATTACATTTAATGAATTTTGAAATTGGATTTGTAGTCGCTGGTTTAGTAGTCGGTTTTATTGTAGGTCTTACTGGAGTAGGTGGTGGTTCTTTAATGACCCCTATTTTATTATGGTTTGGAATTCCTCCAACTACAGCCGTAGGAACTGACTTATTATATGCTGCCTTTACTAAAACAGGAGGGATATTTGTACATCATAAAAAGAAAAATATCGATTGGGCTATCACAGGTTGGCTTTCGTTAGGGAGTATTCCAGCAGCACTAATTACACTGTGGATTTTACATTCTATTGAAAGTGATATTTCTGGAATTAATTCCATAATTAAACACAGTTTAGGTTGGGCTTTACTATTTACATCAATAGCAATTATTTTCAAAAAAAGACTCTTGGCTTTTTCTCAAAAACATGCGGGTGACAAATTTCATAGCGAGAGTAGAACTCAAAATTTATTAACCGTTGCAATTGGGGTAGTATTGGGAGCAACTGTTACACTTACTTCAATCGGAGCAGGAGCTTTAGGAACTGTAACTTTGTTTTTCCTTTATCCCTTATTGCCTACTCCCCGACTTGTGGGAACCGAAATTGCACACGCCGTACCTCTAACCCTTGTTGCTGGTTTGGGTCATGCTACCATGGGGAATTTGAACTTAGAACTTTTAGGACAATTATTAATGGGTTCTCTACCCGGAATCTATGTGGGTAGCACTTTAAGTGGTAAAGTTCCTGATTTATTTTTGCGAAATGCTATTGCCATTATGCTCTTCTTTGTAGGTTATAAATTAGTGTTCTAATATAGAACCGTAAAATGACAAAGCCATTTCAGATTGAAATGGCTTTGTCATTTTTCTACTCGATTAAAAACTAAAATGCAATATCCGCAAGTGTATTATTCTCCAGAATCATCAAAGTATTATCTCTAACTTCCATCATTAATTTCCTAACTGCACAACTTGCTTCATCAGTACAATCATCACATTTTTCATAGAAATTATGACTAGCACAAGGCAATAAAGCAATAGGTCCTTCTAAAATGCGGTACACTTTTGCCATATTAATTTCTTTCGGGTCTTTAATTAAATAATACCCACCACCTTTTCCTTTTTTGGCACCCAAAAAACCCGAATGACGCAACAATAACAAAATACTTTCTAAAAACTTAATCGAAATGTTCTCGCTCTTAGCGATTTCAGCAATTTGCACAGGCGTTTGATTCTCTTGGCGTGCCAAGAAAGTCAATGCTTTAATTCCGTATTTTGTTTTTTTAGAGAGCATGATTTATATATACGATTTACGATATTGGATTTACGTGTGTGATGTGCTAAATTATAACACTAAATTGTAAATCCAATATCGTACTTCTTAAATTTTAAGACAAGGCTTGTTCTAAATCAGCAATTACATCAGCAACCGTTTCTAAACCAATAGAAATACGTACCAAACCATCGGTAATGCTTACTGCTAAACGTTCTTCAACAGTTAGTTTACTATGTGTAGTAGATGCTGGATGCGTTACAATCGTTCTGGTATCTCCTAAATTAGGTGACAACGAACATAATTTGATTTTATCCAAAAAAGCTCTTCCGGCTTCGATTCCGCCTTTGATTTCAAACGCTACAATATTACCGCCTAATTTCATTTGCTTTTGCGCAATGGCATATTGCGGATGCGATTTCAAGAACGGGTATTTTACTTTATTTACTTGTGGATGGTTTTCTAAAAACTCGGCTACTTTCAAGGCATTTTCGCAATGTCTCTCTAAACGAACGGCTAATGTTTCCAAACTTTTTGACAATACCCAAGCATTGAACGGAGACAAAGTAGGTCCTGTTAATCGAGAAAAAAGATAAATATCTTTAATCAAATCAGCTCTACCTACGGTAATCCCTCCTAAAACACGCCCTTGACCGTCCATCAATTTAGTAGCAGAATGCACCACCAAATCCGCTCCCCATTTGATAGGTTGTTGCAAATATGGCGTTGCAAAACAGTTGTCAATGATTAAAATTAAATTGTGTTTTTTGGCAATTTTTCCTAATAATTCCAAATCGATAATATCTACCGCAGGATTCGTTGGCGACTCAGCAAACAAAATTTTAGTATTGGGTTGAATACAACTCTCAATCGTTTCTGGTTGCGATAAATCAAAGTAAGTGGTTTCAATATTCCACTTTGGAAAATAATTGACAAACAAGGAATGGGTTGCCCCAAAAACACTACTCGCCGAAACGATATGATCTCCTGATTTCAATAAGGCTGCAAAAGTAGAATACACAGCTGCCATACCCGATGCAAAAGCAAAACCAGTTTCGGCGCCTTCCATTTGGCACACTTTATTGATAAATTCAATCGTATTTGGATTGCTATAACGGCTGTAAATATTGCGCTCTTTTTCGTCTGCAAAAGAAGCACGCATATCTTCGGCATCTTCAAAAACAAAACTAGAGGTTAAGTACAAAGGCACAGAATGCTCTAAGTATTGTGTTCTTTCTAATTGACCGCGTATTGCTTGGGTTTCAAAACCAAAATCGTGTTCGTTCATTGTTGTTGTTTTTATTTTTTTAATTCGCTAATTCCACACCATTCAACACTACTTTATAAAGAATGGTTGCGGTAGGTTCCAAAGTTTTGGAAACCGAACAATATTTTTCAAATGATAATTTGGCCGCTCTAGCCGCTTTATCTTCATTGATTGGGCCTTCTAAAAAGAAAACAATGTGAATTGTTTTAAAAGGATTTGCCTCACCTACAGGTACGCGCTCTCCTTCTACCTCAGCTTTAAAAGAAGTAATTTCTTGACGTTGTTTTTTCAAAATCGAAATCATATCAATTCCGCTACAACCGGCTACTCCCATCAAAACCAATTCCATTGGACTTGGTCCCATATCATTTCCTCCAAAAGCAGGACGAGCATCTACATCTACAATATGACCTCTTTCATTTTGCATTTGAAAATGAAAGTTTTCGTTTACTCTTTCTAATGTTATTTTCATTTGTTATAATTTTCGTTTTAAACTTTAAAAATTATTCAGTTGAATTTTGTTTGCGATAGTCATCTACTATTTGTTTTGCAACTTCAAAATCATCTTCGCTCACTTGCAAAATTACAGGATTAAATCCAGCAGCAGTTACTACCCAAGGTTCTATAGTGGCCATATATTCATTTTGAACAAAAACAGAAATATCATTATCTGCTAATATGTTCTTCACATTCATTGCCTCAAAATAAGAACCATTAAATATAGGTTTCATACAATCTTCCTTGTTATCCTTTGTCTGACAATCTCAAAATATCTCCAAAAACACCTCTTGCCGTTACTGCCGATCCAGCTCCGGCTCCTTGAATTACAATCGGTCTATCACCATACGACTCAGTATAAATTTCGAAGAATGAATCCGATCCTTTCAATCCACCCAAAGCAGTGTCTGAAGGAACAGAAACTAGTTTTACTTCTAAATTTCCTTTGTCACTTTGCAAATCACCTGACAATTCGCCAATGTAACGCAATACGTGATTCGGCTCTTGTTCTTCTTTTATTTTGGCATAAACAGCATCAAATTCTTTCAATTTTGTCAAAAATTCAGAAGCACTTCCTTCTCGTAAATGTTCCGGAATTAAATTCTGAATAGCAATTTCTTCAAATTCGTTTTGTAAATCCAATTCACGCGCCAAAATTAATAATTTTCTACCCACATCGTTCCCGCATAAATCTTCTCTTGGATCTGGCTCGGTATAACCGTTGTCAATAGCCTCTTTCAAAATCTCACTAAACGGAACGTCTTTGGCTGAGAAATTATTGAATAAATAACTCAATGTTCCTGAAAACACCCCTTTAATTTTAGTAATATTTTCTCCTGAAAGATGCAATAATTTAATCGTATCAATCAAAGGCAAACCAGCACCCACATTGGTTTCATACAAATAGGTTTTTTGATTGTCTGCCAATACTTTACGCAGTTTTTTATAAAAACTATAACTCAAGGTATTCGCCACTTTATTTGACGAAATTAAGTCAAAACTACTTTCTATCAACGGAATGTAATTTTCAACAAAATCAGCACTAGCCGTATTATCAATAGCGATTAAGTTTTCCAAATGATTTTCATTGGCATAATCAATGACATCTTGGATAGAATATAAAGTTCCTTTATTTTGAATTTCGTTTTTCCAATTCGGAGTCACTCCATTTTTATTCAGCAATACGTTTTTAGAATTGGCGATAGCAAAAATATTCAACTTTACATCTTTGCGTTTCTCAATAGCGGTAGCCGATTCTAAAATTTGGTTAATCAAAGTACCACCAACCAATCCGTGACCAAAAATGGCAATGTTGATTTTTTTAGAAACTCCAAAAATCTCCCCATGAATTACGTTCAAGGCACGATTCAATTCGGATTTCTTTACTACCAAACTCACGTTTTTACCTGTAACAGTGTTGTTGAACAAAATCGGAACAATTTTATTTCTAATCAAAGCGGTGTACGGCTTGTGGAAAGTACTCAAATCTTGTCCGATAATCGATATTACCGAAACATTATCGGTCACCGAAATTTTATTTACATCTTTGGAATAAAAATCATTTTCAAATTCTTTCTCCAACTGAATCATTGCTGTACTGGCTTTATCGGCAGCTACTACCAAGCCAATTCCTCGCTCAGAAGAACCTTGCGAAATGATACTTACGCTAATATCATTATCGCCCATTACTTTGAAAATTCGGGCATCGACACCTGTTTTACCAAGTAATCCGCGTCCTTCTAAATTGACCAAAGCCACATTTTCCAGCACCGAAAGTGTTTTGATTCCTTCTTTACTCGCTGTAGAACGAATTAAAGTTCCTTTATTTTCGTGATTGAAAGTATTCAAAATACGAAGTGGAATGTTTTTTTCTAATAAGGGAATAATCGTTTTAGCGTGTAAAATGGTTGCCCCAAAATTAGCCAACTCATTTGCCTCGTTGAACGTCAAATAATCGATTTTCTTCGCATCAGGAACTAAATCAGGATTCGCCGTGTAAATTCCGTCAACGTGTGTATAGTTTTGTAACTCTTCTGCATTCAAATAATTAGCAATTAACGAAGCCGTATAATTACTTCCGTTTCTTCCTAAAGTGGTGGTTACATTTTTAGCATTCGAAGCAATGAAACCAGTTACAATATTTACGGCATCATCATTTTCTTTGAAATACTGCACCACATTTTTCTTAGAAGCTTGCTCGATAGGTTGTGCGTCACCAAATTTCGAATCCGTTTTAATCAATTCTCTACTATCTGCAAAACGAGCATTTACGCCGTTTTTAACTAAAATAGCCGTCAGTAATTTTGCAGAAAGCACTTCGCCAATCGACAAAATTTGGTCTTTAATTTTACTGCTGTAATCTCCAATTAAGCTTACGCCTTCAAATAATTTTTCGAGAACATTAAATTCTTCGGTCAAATCAACATCAGCAAACCCATTTTGTTGTTCTAGTTTGAATTGTTCTAACAAGGGTTTATAACTTTCATTTTTAGCTGCAATAGACAATAGGTCTTCCAACTCGTCTGTAGCATTCCCACGTGCGGAAACCACCACGGCAATTTTCTCACCTTGGTTCACTTTATCTAAAATAATTGCGACTACTTTATCTAATCCTTCGCCGTTAGATAATGATTTTCCTCCAAATTTTAAGATCTTCATAGTATTCTTTCTGTAAGCACCATTAAAAAATGGTTGCCAATAAATTATGTAATTGATTGTATTCTATCAAAAAAGCGTCGTGACCGTGAATGGAAACAATTTCTTGATACGACACGTTTTGTTTGTATTTTTTTAATTCTTCATAGGTCGCACGATTCTCATTGGCTGTAAAAAACAAATCAGAATCAATGCCTATAATATGAATATCTGCTTCTATTTTTGATGCGATTACCACAAAAGAATCCCTTCCTCTAGTAATGTCAATCGTCTTTAACAATTGGTTCATCATTTTATAAGCCGAAAGCTGAAAACGCTTTTGCAACTTCGTCCCGTGATGGGCTAACCAACTTTCTATATTGAAAACGTCCAATTCTTCATTAGTAGTGCGTTGAAATTTCGCCGAAAAAGAGGCTGGCGTTCTATAGCACAACATGGCGTGAATACGGGCATCTTCAATAGGTTTTGACGAATTGGCTAAAATTTGCTCTTGTAAAAAACAATTCGCAATCAACCAATCAGTCGATTTCCAATCAGTCGCAATGGGGATTAAATGCTGAGTAATTTTAGGCTCTAAAGCGGCCATTTCCCAAGCAATTCCGCCACCAACAGAGCCACCAATAATAGCAAACAACCGTGTTATTTGTAAGGCTTTAATTCCTTGATTAAATAGCTGAGCAATATCTCTAGCGTTGAAATCTTGATAATTTTTGATACCAAAACCATCGTATCCATTGCCTGGTACATTAAATGCCAAAACAGTATATTTGAGCGTATCTATTGTTTTGCTTTCGCCAATTAAATCATTCCACCAACCTTGATCACCAATGACTTGAGAATTTCCCGTCAAGGCATGATTGACTAAAACAGTGGGAGCTGTATTCAAACTGGGACCAAAAACTTGGTAACTCAAATTGATTACAGGATAATGCGCACCACTTTCGGTGGTGAAATTGTGTATTTGTATTTGGCTAATTTTATTTCCCAATGTCAAATCGGTTGGAATTATTGATTTGTGTTGGAAATATTAGAAAGAAATCTAGGAGGGAACTCATAAAATCTCGTGTTATCTTTCCACATTACTGTGGTAGAATGCAGCACCTTCTTCGATTTACCGAAGGGTTGCTAAGGCTTCACTGGGTCTAATCCCTCTACCTTTCTCTATAACATTTCAATACGTTTATCTGAACTTTGAGCTGCAAATTAACGTCTTATTTCTTAAAGAAACAAATTTCATTCCTGCATAATTGGAGAAAACACTATTACGCACTTTTGATTTACTCTTTTGAACGAACAATTATTTTATTTTTCATTCAAAAGAGCCAATCAAAGCAAATTTGTTTTTATTAAATAAAGAGTGACTCATTTTCTTGAGAATACATTAGAAATAATAGGGAGTTGACCGTTTTAGTTTTTGTCAACATATCCGTTTCTGTCAAAACAAATCTTGGATGAATTAATTCGTTAGTTGACAATTTATTGTTTGCATTTTTCGTTCGAAGAAATCTTCTGAAGCGGCTTATTGGTGGGTAAATGGCTTCTTTTTTCATGACAGTATATAGTTAAATAATTGTTTATTTTTTAAAGGCTAACAAAAAACCCCTTTTGAAACAGATTCCAAAAGGGGTTTTAAATTATTAAAACAAAACTTTTGGCATCAACAGACTCGAATAGACATCACGACAGTAGAACACACTAGTGCTAGCATCTTAAATTGTTTTGGTTGTTGTTTTAAATTTTTCATTTTGTTTATTTGATTTTTGAGTATAAAAAAAGCCTCCCGTTTTTTGCGGGAGGCTTACTATAATTACTTAAAATAATTTATGCAATAGGCAACCCGCAGGACATTTCCTGAAGTGATTTTACCATTTTGCACACCTTATTGTTCATGTTTTCTTTATTTGAATACCAAAATTGCGAATAATTAATTACAAATCCAAATTTGAGAAAGAAATAATTCAAAAAAAAGAACCCAAAAGCCCCATTTTTTGAAGAAAACGAAATCAAAACTCCTTTTTGAAATAAAAAAAAGGAAAATTTAATTTGGAATTCAAAATGGTTTTATAACTTTGCACTCTAATTTCAGAGGAAAAATTTGAACTGATTGCAACCTCGTTAAAAAATGCTAAAGCAGGAACTTCCCTTTAGCATTTCGGAGCAATTTCCTTTTTTTTCTCGCTTAATTTAAAACTAATTAAATTATTATGGCTTATTTATTTACGTCAGAATCTGTGAGCGAAGGACATCCAGACAAAGTAGCTGATCAAATTTCAGATGCGTTAATTGATAATTTTTTGGCTTTTGATGCCGATTCAAAAGTAGCCTGTGAAACATTGGTGACTACAGGTCAGGTGATATTGGCTGGAGAAGTAAAGTCAAATACCTATTTAGATGTACAGCAAATCGCTCGTGATGTAATCAAGAAAATTGGTTACACTAAAAGTGAGTACATGTTTGAAGCTAATTCTTGTGGTATCCTTTCGGCTATTCACGAACAATCAGCTGATATTAATCAAGGAGTAGATAGAGCGAGTAAAGAAGAGCAAGGAGCAGGTGACCAAGGAATGATGTTTGGTTATGCTACCAATGAGACGGAGAACTACATGCCTTTAGCTTTGGATTTATCTCACGCAATTTTGATCGAGTTGGCTAATTTAAGAAGAGAAAACAACGAAATCAAATACTTGCGTCCTGATGCTAAATCGCAAGTAACTCTTGAATATTCAGATGATAACAAACCGGTTCGTATTGATGCGATTGTAATCTCTACGCAACACGATGATTTTGATGAAGAAGCGGCTATGTTAGCTAAAATCAAATCAGACTTGGTTAGTATTTTGATTCCGCGTGTCAAAGCGAAATACCCACAATATGCGCATTTTTTCAATGACAATATCACTTATCACATCAACCCGACAGGAAAATTCGTTATTGGAGGACCTCACGGAGATACTGGTTTGACAGGAAGAAAAATCATTGTTGATACGTATGGTGGTAAAGGTGCTCACGGTGGTGGTGCATTCTCTGGAAAAGACCCGTCAAAAGTAGACCGCTCAGCGGCTTATGCTACACGTCATATTGCTAAAAACTTAGTAGCTGCTGGATTGTGTGACGAAGTTTTGGTACAAGTATCGTATGCTATTGGTGTAGCAAAACCAACATCTATCAACGTAAATACGTATGGAACTTCAAAAGTAAATTTGACTGACGGAGAAATCAGTAAAGTAGTAGAAGGTATTTTTGACATGCGTCCGTACTTTATCGAGCAACGTTTGAAATTAAGAAATCCAATCTATAGTGAAACAGCTGCTTACGGACACATGGGACGTACACCTGAAACGGTTACTAAAACCTTCTCTGCTCCTGGTGGATTAACCAAAACGGTTACTGTAGATTTATTTACTTGGGAAAAATTAGACTTTGTAGACGCTGTAAAAACAGCTTTTAAATTGTAATTCAACCCTTTCAATTCATAAAAAAACCACGCAAATTGCGTGGTTTTTTTATGTGTTTTATTGAAGTTATAAATTGTACTTCAAGCTAAATAGTATATATCTAGGCTGCACCGTATATTGTGAAGTTCGCGTAGAAAACTGCGAGAAACTATCATCATTCAACGAAGTAGTATTCAATAAATTAGTAGCCGATATTTTATACTCTAATTTACTTTCTTTAGTTCTTTGATAAATTAAACTTGCTGAAAGAAAATCATATTCATTATTGACTGTCTTATCTCCGTTGTAATAATGGTAAAACTCATATTCTGAAACGAAAGAGAAACTTTTCAAAAAGTAATAATCCAATTTTACAAATGGTTTGTCAGTGTAAAATTTAGAATTATTATAATCATTTACTGTCAACGAATACCCTATCTCAAGGTTAGGTAAATTCTTATAATTAGTTGCCGCTGTAATAGTATGAGTTTGTGTAAAACTCTCTCTAACAGTTAAGGTTGCATTTTGAATATTATTAAATTTTGACCAGCCTAATCTCGTATTAAAAGAAGCTTTATAATTCTTTAAAAATGAACGCCCATACATGGCAAAAGCACTAGCTGATTCGTCAGCAAAATCAGAATTATAAGGAGACGAAGACTGATTTACTCCATTAAAAACTGATTGTGTTTTAATAGCATCCACGGTTTTGGAATAACTCAAATTAGCCGAAATATTCTCTAAATTGAACATATTGTATTTAAAATAACGCAACGAATGATTTTGCTGTGTAGCATTCTCCAAAGTACGGCTACCTTTTGACAGGCTGTTGTAATTATTAAATACAAAACCCTCTGCCAATCTATTAATATCTGTAAAGCTATTCGTAAAACCAAAATTATACGTCAGTGTTTCGGCTTTCTTAATTTGATAAATCGTTAAGAAATCAGGTAATATTCTAAAGAAATTTTGATTAAAACTATTCCCTAATTGTGTGTTAGTCATATCGTATGCATGAAAACTAACCCCAGGTGTGATTGTAAATTTGCCCGATAAAAATTTATAATGTAATCCTAAAAAAGCATCATTAAATTTATAATTCACACTATTATTATTTTGAGAATCAGTTAATTTATTAATTCCTCCTCCATCTAAAATTTGGTAAATACTAGAGTTGAAATTTTGATTAGAATTAGTATTTCCTATAGTAATATTAATGTTGCTTTTTGGAGTAATCATATAATAATAATCCAATTTTGCATCTAACTTATTAGTCTTTACAAAACGATTTTGTGATAAATCATTTCTATTTTGTCCCGTTAAATATCCTATCAAACTAAACGGCTGGGATTGCAAATTTGCATTATAAAATGGATTTTCATCTTGATACAAATGTTGCATTTCGACAGCAAAAACATTCTTATCGCTTTGTGTAAAATAAGCGCTTAGATTTTGATTCAAAGAGGTTGGATCTTGCTTTTTACCTGTAAAAATTGTTTCATTAGTCGATATATAATTCACTATTGATTGTCGTAACAAACTACTATTTTCGTCTTGTTTAGACAATTTTGACAAGATATCATAATCCAATTGAAATTTTGAATTTGGCTTATAAATAGAACCTAGTTTGAACAACCCAAGATTACTTTTCTGGCTGGTAACTTCGTCTCTATTCTCAGTCGAAGCAATCTGATTAGAACTTGGATTTAAAATATTAACAGTTGATTTGGTTTCCAAATCCGAATTTGAATTCAAAATAATCCCAAAACCGCTTAAAGTCCAAGCTTTAGTAACATTATAAGTAAAATTAGCGGCTCCAAATTGAGTCTCAATTTCTTTAGCTCTATTATTTCGCATCAACGAAATTCCTAAATCATTAGAACTAATATTGAAACTACTGCCTCCTTTAGACATCATATTTTTAAACCCACCCGTAAACTTAAAATAATCTTGAACGGTTAATGGCAACTCCCCAATATTATTAAAATTGGTGATTAAATTAATACTATAATTAGGAGAATAATAAAATAATTTAGGATTGACTAAATACCTATTTGTATCATTGATGCCCCCTGCTGCCGAAATATCACCAAACCAAAAATTTTTCTTTCCTGATTTTAGTTTGATATTCATTGCCACATTATCCTGATTGTTTTCGACTCCTTTCAAGATTGAATTTTCATTATAATTTCTAAGAAATTGTACTTTATCTATAGCATCTGCCGGAATATTTTTAACTCCTAATTTGGTATCTCCTTTAAAAAAATCTTTCCCATCTACCATCAATTTAGAAACCTTTTTTCCTTCTACTTCAACTTCGCCATCCGAATTAATTTCAACTCCTGGTAATTTTTTTATTACATCTTCTAATTTTCTTTCGGTCCCTGATTTGAATGAATCAGCATTATATACAATTGTATCTCCTTTAATAGAAACAGGCATTTCGCGAACAATTTCAACACCAGCTAATTCTATTCCGCCAGATTCCATTGTAATATTTTGAACAATGTTTTCAGACTTGGTAGCAACAGTGATTTCCTTATTCTGCATTCCAATATAACTCAACTTTATAGTATAAGAAGTATTGGCTTTCAAATTCAACACAAACTTTCCTTTATCACTAGTAATAGCATATGCATCCATAGCTTTGGTGGTTTGATTGACCGCCATTACATTAGCCATCTCTAAAGGAGCTTTGCCTGAATCCATAATAACACCTTCAAAACGAATGTTTTGGGCATACCCATTTGCAAACAATCCTAAGGCAAAAAACAATAGTAATTTCTTCATTATATGGCATTTAAATAAAGAACCCATTAGCGATTAATTCTGATTTCCATTCCTCCTCCACGTCCTTGATTCATTTCTCGAAATTCTTCCATCTTCTTAATTACGGTTTCGTCATATTCTTTTTGACTAACTACTTTTCCTTTTGTTGACGGCTTAATTTCGGCTTTGTCCTTAGGATTTAATACTACTTTGGAACATAAAATAGTTGTTTTACCGTCATTAATCTCTAAAATCAAACCAGGCAATCCCCAATATCCTTCTGGACCTTGATTCACTGGGATTTCTGGAGTGTACCAAGCTGCAATGGTAATTTCTTTTGGCATTTCGACTGCATCCATGAAATTCGTTTTCTTTCCCTCACTAGGTTGGTCTGCTTCTTTTTTAACTTCCCCTTCTTTTCTAGGTCGGAAATTTCTAAAATCGGTTTTACTCGCTGCTTTTACAGCCGTTGCTTTGTAACAGGTATAGCCTCCAATTACTCGGGTTTCAGCCTCCATTTTCCAATTCAATGTAGCCAAAGAATCTTTTACTAAAAATTCCTTACCCATAAATTCTTTATCTACAACATAGGTTTTATCTTTGACATTTTTGTAGAAAGTTCCACCACCACCTGTAAATGAACCCATCATGCGTATTCCCATACCTCCTTGAGATTGAGGCGACTCTAATTTTTCTTCTTCTTTGTAAATAGAAGCCGATTTATCAAAATTCAAAACAAACGTCTTTTCAAACATTTTTTTCATTCGCTCTTCCATCATCTTTTGCATATCGGGTGTGATATTTTTGTTTCCTTCAAAACGAGCTTTAAAATCGGACATGCTGGTTTTTGACTCATACACAGCCATTCCTTGAAAATCTTTTTGTGCATTAGAAGCTGTATAAGCTAATGTAAAGAATAGTATTAAAAATGTTTTTTTCATTGAGTTGACTTTATGGTTAATAGGCAAATATGTCGAAAGAAAATTTGATTTGTTACCAAAAAAATGTTAAATCCTAAACGGTTAGATAGTACAATCATCAAATGGTTTAAAGTCTATTCAAAAAAAATCACAATTAAATCTATTGCATTCCATTTAATCATTGTGAATAAATCATGTGAAAAAAATATTCCAAAAGACTAAATTTTATCTATTTTTACAAATTCAGAAATTTATCAATACTAAAATATTCTACGATAATGCATATAGCAGTAGCAGGAAACATAGGATCAGGAAAAACTACCTTAACCAATTTATTGGCAAAACATTTCAAATGGGAGCCCCATTTTGAAGATGTGGTTGACAATCCATATTTGGATGATTTCTATCACCAAATGGAGCGTTGGTCATTTAACTTGCAAATTTATTTCTTAAATAGTCGTTTTCGTCAAGTAATGCAAATTCGCGAAAGCGGAAAAAAAATTATTCAAGACAGAACCATTTATGAGGATGCTCATATCTTTGCGCCCAACTTGCACGCTATGGGCTTAATGACTAATCGCGATTATCAAAACTATTCTTCTCTTTTTGAGTTGATGGAATCTTTGGTAAAAGCACCTGATTTATTGATTTACTTGCGTAGTTCTATTCCTAATTTAGTGGGTCAAATTCACAAACGTGGGCGTGACTATGAAAATTCTATTTCTATAGATTATCTGAGCCGTTTGAACGAGCGTTATGAAGCTTGGATTCACACGTATGACCGTGGTAAATTATTAATTATTGATGTAGACAATATTAATTTTGTTGATAATCAAGAAGATTTAGGTGATATTATTCGCCGAATAGATGCCGAGCTAAACGGATTGTTTTAATCTTTATTGCTTCTTGGTTTAGATTTATAAAAAAATGCCTCAAAAAATTGAGGCATTTTTATTGGTATTAAAACGAAAACTATTTAATAGCTTCTACTTTAGCTTTTACCTCAGCTTCAGTACCTTTAAAAACCTGAACGGTTTGTTTTCCGTTTTCAGAAATAGTTACCGTTGCTTTAGCTTTACCATTTTCGTTGCTCATTTGAACATTGACTTGTTTTTTAGCTTCGCCTTTTTTAGCACAACAATCTTTTTCTTCATTGTCTTTTTTAGCAATGAATTTTCCGTTGGCATCATAATGAGACAAACACATTTCTTTTTGCTCTGGAGTACATTTCAAACTGTCGCACATAGCAGCACATTCGTCTTTAGTCATAGTGGCACATTTGCTCATATCACAATTGCCCATCATTTCTCCTTTAGCACAAGAAGACTTCATTTCAATAGTACAGGTCATTTCTTTTTTGTCTTCCATTGAATGTCCTCCTAAAATTGGAGCAATAACCAAGCCTACTAAACAAGTTAATTTAATTAAGATATTCATTGAAGGTCCTGAAGTATCTTTAAAAGGATCACCAACAGTGTCACCGGTCACCGCTGCTTTGTGTGCATCCGAACCTTTAAAAGTCATCTCTCCATTAATCATCACACCTGCTTCAAATGATTTTTTAGCATTGTCCCAAGCACCACCTGCATTATTTTGAAAAATAGCCCAAAGCACACCAGAAACGCATACTCCTGCCATATACCCTCCTAATGCTTCAGCTCCCATAAGGATTCCAACTACTATTGGAGTGATAATAGTAATTGCACCCGGCAACATCATTTCTCGTAAAGCAGCTTTAGTTGAAATATCTACACATTTTCCGTATTCAGGTTTTCCTGTACCTTCCATAATACCTGGAATCTCTCTAAACTGACGACGTACCTCGTTTACCATATCCATCGCTGCTTTTCCAACAGATTGCATTGCTAAAGCAGAGAAAACTACGGGTATCATTCCTCCAATAAACAATGCTGCAAGAACATCTGCTTTAAAAATATTAATTCCTTCAATTCCTGTAAAGGTTACATAGGCAGCAAATAAAGCTAGGGCAGTTAACGCCGCGGATGCGATTGCAAACCCTTTACCTACAGCAGCAGTTGTATTACCAACTGAGTCCAATACATCTGTTCTTTGGCGCACTTCTTTAGGTAATTCACTCATCTCTGCAACACCACCAGCATTATCAGCAATAGGTCCAAAAGCATCAATTGCTAATTGCATGGCAGTAGTTGCCATCATTGCTGAAGCAGCGATTGCCACACCATAAAAACCTGCTAAAGCATAAGCTCCCCAAATAGCCGCTGCAAATAAAATAACAGAGCCGAATGTAGATTTCATTCCTGTTGCTAATCCTGCAATAATATTTGTTGCTGCTCCAGTTGACGAATTTTGAACAATATTCAAAACTGGTTTTTTCCCTAAGGCTGTAAAATATTCTGTAATAGCCGAGATCAACCAACCTACAGCTAACCCTACCAACGTCGCATAAAACACATGTCGGGAAGGAATTTCTTTGATTCCTTCTCCAAAGAAATTCATTTTTATAGTTTCTGGTAGCATTTGTTTGATTAAAAACCAACAAGCAATTACTGTTAACCCTAAAGAAACATAATTTCCTAAATTTAAAGCTCCTTGAACCTCTGCTTCTTTAGCTTCATTATTTTTGATTTTTACAAAAAATGTTCCTACAATTGAAGCCAGAATTCCCACACCTGCAATAACCAGTGGTAAAAGTATAGGCCCCATGTTTCCAAAAGCATCCGAGAATTGTACTCCATTTGCTTCGCTCATGTCTTTGATAATATAATTACCCAAAACCATCGATGCTAAAACAGTAGCTACATAAGACCCAAATAAATCAGCTCCCATTCCTGCAACATCACCCACATTATCTCCTACGTTATCTGCAATAGTTGCTGGATTACGAGGATCATCTTCTGGAATACCGGCTTCTACTTTTCCCACTAAATCAGCACCTACATCTGCTGCTTTTGTGTAAATACCTCCTCCAACACGGGCAAATAAAGCAATAGATTCTGCTCCTAATGAAAAACCAGCCAATGTTTCTAAAACCATTGACATATTATCATAGAAAGATTTTTCAACATCTCCCATGAATTGATTTAAAAATAATATAAAAAATATGCTCAACCCTAAAACGGCTAAACCTGCTACGCCTAATCCCATCACTGTTCCTCCTCCAAAGGAAACTTTCAGTGCTTGTGGCAAACTAGTCTTTGCAGCTTGAGTAGTTCTAACGTTTGATTGTGTAGCAATTCGCATCCCTATATTTCCAGCTAAAGCAGAAAAAATAGCTCCAAAAATGAAGGCAACTACTATCATCCAATGGGAAGCTCCTGAAAACTTCGAAACAAAAAACAATGCTACAGAAGCAATTACCACAAAAATGGCTAAAATTCTGTACTCAGCTTTTAAGAATGCCATTGCTCCTTCTTGAATACTTTTTGAAATACTTTGCATTTTTTCGTCTCCTGCGTCTTGTTTATTCACCCAAGCCGCTTTTAAAAACATAAAAATTAATCCGAACAATGCCAATGTTATTGGCAAGTAAAGCATAAATTCATTCATAAAAATAATTTTGGTTTTAATTAATAATTCATTGATAACGAACGAATTTAAACAAAAAAGCAATACTCTTAACAGAATATTGCTTTTTTTTTAAATATTACTCAATAAAATTATTTGATACTAAACAGGTTTTTTGGTTTATTTTCGATAGCATCAAAACGTTCTGTACACTCTTTAATAATAGCATATGCTTCGTTTACATCTCCCCAACCTTCTACATCTACTTGTTTATTTTCTAAATCTTTGTATACTTGGAAGAAATGTTCAATTTCTTTAATTAAGTGAGGGTTTACATCGCTTAAATCGTTTAATGAATTCCAAATTGGATCAGAAACAGGTACACAAATTACTTTCTCGTCTGGTCCTTTATCGTCTGCCATATGAAAAACTCCTATTGGCTTTACTTCCATCACACAACCAGGAAAAGTAGGCTCGTTAATTAATACTAAAACGTCCAATGGATCTCCGTCTAAAGCCAAGGTTTCAGGAATAAATCCATAATCCGCTGGATACATCATTGAAGAAAATAACATTCTATCAAAACGCATTCTTCTAATTTTGAAATCGTACTCGTACTTATTTCTACTCCCTCTTGGTATTTCGATTAAAACGTCGAAAGTTTTTAATTTGTCTGCAGTCATTTTATTTGTTGTATTATTCTTTTAAATTTGGGTGCAAAGGTACAGAAACTATACGTTTTTACAAGAAAAAATAAGAGTTATTCTGTTACAGAATAAGACACTCGAAATTTGAGCTGAATAGCTACCTTTTTCGCATTAATTCTCTATTAAAAATAAAACCCAAAAGAACCTTTAATAGCAAATTTAGTAGCATCTGTAGTGTTTAAATAACTGCCCCTCCACGAAAAATCGATACGGAACACTTTGAATATATTACCTATACCTGCACTATATTCCCAATAGATATTTTCAGGAGCGTTATAAACTAAACCTGAGGCATTGATCAATCGATTTTCATCTGAAATACTTCCATAAACGCCTCTTATTCCAATTATTTCACGCCAATTTAATTTTCGTAAATAAGGAATACGAGAAAATATACGCCCATTAAAATTATGATCCCATTTCAAAGTAGCATATTGATCACTAACAAATTCATAGAAATTCAAATTACTAAACGTATTTTCAATGGTAAAATAGGTTTGGTTCCCAGGAATTACACTCATTAATCCTAGAGGGATAGTCCCAAAGGTCTTTCCTAATTCTAAAGTAATGTTAGTTCTTCCTAGAGGACCTATAATAATAGGTTGTTTATAAAACAATTGTATTTTTTCATATTTAAAATCGCTATTCAATACCCCTTTAAATCCATGACTGTAATTAATGAAAAAACGACTATAAGGGTTGTCCACCACGTCTCTCTCCACTCCATATCCAATTGTTTTTCTGTTAGGCATGTATTCTATTTGAATATTTGCCTCAGACTGTTTTACCTCACTTTGAGTAGCAGTTCTAGTAGCATTAGTAAAATAATCTAAACTAAAAGTAGGTGATGCTGATGCTAATGTCCGATGGGAGATTCCGAGTTGAAAAATCAAATTTTTTATTGGCTCTACTTCAACAGACAGGTTGGTCAAATTAATATTAGTAAGTTTCCCATTACTGCCCGTAGTAAATAAAGCCGAAGAAGCAAAACTTCGTCCCATTACATCATTAGTTGTTGTCAAGCTAGCACCTATTTGCTCAATATCTCTCCTATTCCCTGCGGCAACAATAACTCGGTTTTTCTTGTCAATCATCCATTTTCCTGACAATCCATATTTGAACTTTTGATCATTCAATCCATAGGCCGTAAAAACCTGTACACGCCAAGGATCATTCGGCCCAAAAAAAGTTCGCCCTCCAACTCGGAGTCGAACTCCTTCTACTTCATTGAACCCAAAAGAAGAAAATATAGGTCCATAATCAAAATTTTTAAATTCAACATAACCACTCCCTAAAATGGATACCAGATTATACATTTGTTTGAATTTTTTAACCGTTTGCAGTGTGTCTAACATTTTATACACCCCTGCTTCGTCTTTGTTTAATTTTTCAAAACGGTTTTCATGCCAAAATTCTTCGGATTTTTTATACACATCGTTGTCAATAAAATTAACTTCTTCTTTATAAAAAGCTAGCGGTTTTTCTTGATTGAATTGATGATTACGGTACAGTGTGGTGCGTTTGCCATAAACTCCTTTAGAATCTTCTTTTTTATTTAAAGCAAAATCTGACATCATATAATCTCGAGTCAACAAGAAAACAGAGTCGTTCATCACTTCAAATTCTTGTTCAATGTAGATATCTTTAATCCAGTTGATGTTAGCGCTCTTAGTTACCGCCATATTGATTTTCTTAATAGCAAATGTGGTGTCATTCACCCAAAAATCACCTTTAAATGTCAGTTCATTTTTTCTCCTTGGATAAAATAAAATATTGTAACATTTTTTATTATCAATATAAGCACTATCCCTTAATACATAATTATAAACATCTATTCCTGTTCTGGACAGTGGACTTGTAAAACTCTTGTCAAAAAAAGTGAGATGATTATTATAAATGGAATAGTCATTATACAAATCTTTAATAAAAGACAAAATTTGTTGATTCCCCTCAAAACCAGACGTTTTGTTTGCTTTTAGTTTTTCTTTTACCTTTTTCTGACGGTTGTCACCATACACCTCTGACAAAGATTCATTAATAAAAATAGGCAAATAGGTTTTTCCAGTAACTTTAGAAGTATCGACATGTTTAAAAACAAACTCCATACCTTTGAAGATTTTATTCTTCATAAATGCACTATCGATAGTATTCATATCAAATTCTACCTTTTCGTATTTTTCCATTTGGTATTGGTTGAACTGAAACAAGCCGTTTTTACGTTTTCTCTCCCATATTTTTCTGAGTATCTCTAAAGCAGGATTATTTTTTTTAGATGTTTTTCCAGTAAAAATAACTACTTCTTTCAGGGCTTCCATCTCTTTAAGCTGTACCCTGAAATTATAAGTAACTGATTCATTCAGATGTATTTCTTTTTCAGAAAATCCTGTAGCAGAAACAATTAAATCTGTAAATTTTTGAGAAGATTCGATATAGAAATGTCCATCTTCGTTAGCAACTACTCCTACATTAGATTTTTTAAACACAATATTCGCAAATGGAATAGGTTGATTCAATTTATCTAATACCACTCCACTTACCTTAGTTTGTGCAAAAATAAACTGAGATAAAATAAGAAAAAATAATAAACTAATTTTTGAGAAACTCAACTTCATAACTTAAAAAAAATCTTCACCAAATAAAAATCTGATGAAGATTACAAAGATAAAGATTATACTTATTGCCTTTAGGCAATTAACAGCAACAAATAGTTATTTGTTCAATACTTTTTTAACAGCTTTAATCACATCTTCTGAATTAGGCAACCATTCTTTCAATAAAACTGGCGAATAAGGAGCCGGAGTATCCGCAGTAGTAATACGCTGAATTGGAGCATCTAAATAATCAAAAGCCCTTTCTTGAACAATATAAGTAATCTCTGAAGACACGCTTGCAAACGGCCAAGCCTCTTCTAAAACAACCAATCGGTTTGTTTTTCGAACAGAAGCCAAAATAGCATCATGATCCATTGGACGCACAGTTCTTAGGTCGATAATTTCACATGAAATACCTTCTTTAGCCAATTCATCTGCAGCTATAAATGCTTCTTTAATAATTTTACCAAAAGAAACGATTGTTACATCTGTTCCTTCTCTTTTGATATCAGCTACACCAAGAGGAATTGTGTACTCTCCATCTGGCACTTCTCCTTTATCACCATACATTTGTTCTGACTCCATAAAAATTACTGGATCGTCATCGCGAATGGCCGATTTTAATAATCCTTTAGCATCATAGGGTGTAGAAGGAACTACCACTTTAAGACCTGGAGTATTAGCAAACCAGTTCTCTAACGCTTGTGAGTGAGTCGCACCTAATTGTCCTGCAGAAGCTGTTGGTCCTCTAAAAACTATTGGTACATTAAACTGTCCCCCTGACATTTGGCGCATTTTAGCAGCATTACTTATAATCTGGTCAATTCCTACTAAACAGAAATTGAAAGTCATATATTCAACAATTGGACGACAACCATTCATTGCTGAACCTACTGCGATTCCAGTAAAACCAAGCTCAGCAATTGGAGTGTCAATAACCCTCTTATCACCAAATTCTGCAAGCATTCCTTTAGACGCTTTATAAGCACCATTATATTCAGCAACCTCTTCACCCATTAAGTAAATGGATTCATCGCGACGCATTTCTTCACTCATCGCTTCGCAAATGGCCTCTCTAAATTGTATCGTTCTCATAGTTGTTTGTTGTATGTGTATTTTTTGAAACGCAAAAATAAATATTTTATATTACTTAAAAGCATAAAATCACCTAAAATAATAGGAGATTTTTCTGGATATTCACTTATCTTAGGTTGCCAAGACGGCTACAATAAAGATATCGCTATGTTCCAAGAAAAAAATTAAATTTTACAAAAAATATTATGCGCGCATAGTAAATATTCCGATTTATTATTTTAAATTTGTAGGGCATTTAACAAATCTGTAAATAACACCTCTATGAAAATATTAGTTTGCATCAGCCACGTGCCTGATACTACTTCAAAAATCAACTTTGTTAATGGAGATTCTGAATTTGACACTAACGGAGTGCAATACGTAATCAACCCTAACGACGAGTTTGGTTTAACACGTGCTATTTGGTTCCAAGAACAACAAGGAGCCGTCGTAACTGTTGTTAATGTTGGCGGTCCAGAAACGGAACCAACACTTCGAAAAGCACTAGCGATTGGTGCTAATGAAGCTATTCGTATTAATACCAACCCTACTGATGGTTTTTTCGTTGCTAAACAATTAGCCGAAGTAATTAAAACAGGAGGATATGACCTTATTATTGCGGGAAAAGAATCCCTAGATTATAATGGAGGAATGGTGCCTGGTATGATCGCTGGCATCCTAGGATATAATTTTGTAAATTCTTGTGTAGGCTTAACTATTGAAGGTACTAACGTAACTGCAAATCGCGAAATTGATGGCGGAAAAGAAATCGTAAGCACTACCCTTCCTTTAATAATTGGTAGCCAGAAAGGATTAGTAGAAGAAAAAGACCTTCGCATCCCTAACATGAGAGGAATTATGACTGCGCGTACTAAAGTAATCACAGTTCTAGAACCTATTGCAGCAAACGTGAATACAAAATCGGTCCAATTTGAAAAACCAGCACCAAAATCAGCCGTAAAACTAATTGCCGCTGACCAAATAGACGAGTTAATCAATTTATTACACAACGAAGCCAAAGTAATTTAGTAATCAGTTAATAGTGTTCCGGAACTTACCAAACACTTCAACTTTTTAATCAATTTAAACACTTAAACTTATAACCATGTCTTTATTAATATACGCAGAATCAGCCGAAGGAAAATTCAAAAAAGTAGCTTTTGAATTAGCTTCTTATGCTAAAAAAGTAGCTGAAAGTCTAGGAACGACCGTAACCGCTGTTACTATCAACGCTGGAGACGTATCGGATTTATCAAAATACGGAGTAGACAAAGTATTAAAAGTAAATAACGATGCCTTAACTGGGTTTTCTGCTAGAGCTTACGCTGATGTGATCAAACAAGCAGCACAAAAAGAGGGCGCTAAAGTGGTTGTTCTTTCCTCTACAACAGATAGTATTTATTTATCCTCTTTAGTAGCCATAAGCTTAGACGCAGGATTCACTTCAAACGTAGTAGGACTTCCAGTAAGTACCAGCCCTTTCCAAGTAAAAAGAACGGCTTTTTCAAATAAAGCATTCACTATTACTGAAATCACAACAGATATAAAAGTGCTTGGCTTAGCCAAAAACTCCTACGGAATAATTGAAAACAACGTTTCATTAACCGAAGAAGACTTCAACCCAACTATTGATGCTGCCGATTTTAACGTAAAAGTAACTTCAGTAGAAAAAAGTTCCGGAAAAGTTTCTATTGCTGATGCCGACATTGTTGTTTCTGGTGGGCGTGGACTAAAAGGGCCTGAAAATTGGGGAATGATTGAAGAATTAGCTAGTGTTCTTGGAGCAGCAACGGCTTGTTCTAAACCAGTTTCTGATTTGGGTTGGAGACCTCACGGAGAACACGTAGGACAAACAGGAAAACCAGTTGCTACCAATTTATACATAGCGGTTGGGATTTCAGGTGCTATTCAACACATTGCTGGAATTAATTCTTCTAAGGTAAAAGTTGTAATTAACAACGACCCTGAAGCGCCTTTCTTCAAAGTAGCAGATTATGGTATTGTAGGAGATGCGTTCGAAATCGTACCACAATTAATTGAAAAATTAAAAACGTTCAAGGCACAACACTAATAGAAATATTTTGCAAAACCCTCTCTAAAAACAATGATATTTGTATCTTTGCTTTTAGAGAGTTTTTTTTGAAACCTTCCGAAAATTTGATTTGGAAAACATGAGTTTAGTAAAATTATCTATTAAAGGAATATCATACAGCCAGACACAAAACGGAGCTTACGCTTTGATTTTAAACGAAGTAGATGGCGATAGAAAATTACCTATCGTAATTGGAGCTTTTGAGGCGCAGTCCATCGCTATTGCTTTAGAAAAAGAAATCAAACCACCTAGACCTTTAACTCATGATTTATTTAAAAATTTTGCCGACCGATTTGATATCGTAGTCAAACAAGTAATCATACATAAGTTAGTTGATGGTGTTTTTTATTCAAGTATCATTTGCGAAAGAGATAAAATAGAAGAAATTATAGATGCGCGCACCTCTGATGCAATTGCTTTAGCACTTCGTTTCAACTCACCTATATTCACTTATAAAAACATCTTAGATAAAGCGGGAATTTATTTAAATAGTAATCCTGCTGACACTACTACAGATTCCGAAGATATTGACGATATCCTTTCTAATCCGGAAACCTTTGGTCACGAAAACGAAAGTAATCTTTCGGCAAGAACTTATGCCACACATAGCGTTCAAGAATTGCATGACCTATTAATTGAGGCTGTAGAAAACGAAGATTATGAAAAAGCTGCTAAAATTAGAGATGAGATTTCAAAAAGAGAATCCTAATTTCCCAATAAACAATTAAACACAAGTACTCCCCACATGAAACAATACCTAGATTTAGTTAGACACGTAATGGAAAACGGACATCAAAAAGGTGACCGAACTGGAACTGGAACCAAAAGTGTCTTTGGATATCAAATGCGTTTTGACTTAAACGAAGGTTTTCCAATGGTAACCACTAAAAAACTGCACCTTAAATCTATTATATATGAATTGCTTTGGTTTCTAAAAGGAGACACTAATATTAAATACCTACAAGAAAAGGGAGTTAAAATTTGGGATGAATGGGCAGATTCTGATGGAAACTTAGGTCCTGTTTACGGGCACCAATGGCGCAACTGGAATAGTGAAGAAATTGATCAAATTTCAGATTTAATAAAAGAATTAAAATCGAATCCAAATAGTCGACGAATGTTAGTATCGGCTTGGAACCCTTCGGTATTACCAGACACTAGCAAGTCATTTGAAGAAAATGTTGCTAACACCAAAGCTGCTTTGCCTCCTTGCCACGCATTTTTTCAATTTTATGTAGCTGATGGCAAATTATCATGCCAATTGTACCAACGTTCTGCAGACATATTCTTGGGGGTACCTTTTAATATCGCCTCTTATGCCTTACTAACCATGATGATAGCACAGGTATGCGATCTAGGTGTTGGCGAATTTATCCATACTTTTGGGGATGCGCACATCTATAACAATCATTTTGAACAGTTGGAATTACAACTCTCTCGAGAAACAAAACCATTACCTAAGATGATTTTAAATCCAGCAATCAAAAATATTTTTGATTTTGACTTTGATGATTTTACTTTAGAAGGATATGATCCACATCCTCTCATTAGAGGAAGTGTTGCAGTATAAAAAAAGAAAATCCGCTTAAGAGAGCGGATTTATCTTTTTTAATTATATAGATAAAACACTGTTTTCTGCACCTGCATAATCATTCCATCGGAAAGAATCCGCTTCTGGCTCGTTTACATATTGGCCATCAACTACATATTTAAACTCATAGGATGCATCTTTATTCAAATCAAAAACACCTTTAAAAGTTCCGTTTTTTAATTTATTTAAAGCGCCAGATTCTTGATCCCAATTATTAAAATCTCCAACCACTGAAGCCGTATTAGCTTCTTTTGCTTCTACAGAAAATATAACTTTACAAACTGGTTTTGTCTTTACAAATTGTTTCTTAATTGACATAACTATTTCATTTTTAGAATTATGTAACAAAGTAACTACAATTCAACGACTCAAAAAAATGAAAGTAAATTTTTAAGATAATAACAAAAACCCATAACTTTTTTAATCGTATTCTTATTTTAAAGGTGCTATTTTATTATTTCCAAAACAAGAAAACCTTTTCGTGCTAAATTATTAATAATCAATAAAATGGCATTTTAAAAATAAATTTTACCTTTATGGACCGAAAAATGTCATCAAAGTTGATTCTAATTTGAACGACTCACTTTATTATATAAATTGTTATGATTGTAATGATTGCGGCTGTAGCCGAAAATAACGCCTTGGGCAAAAACAACGAATTAGTTTGGCACTTGCCTAATGATTTTAAAAGATTCAAAGAATTAACTACTGGACATCACATCGTCATGGGAAGAAAAACGTTTGAAAGTTTTCCAAAACCATTACCTAATCGAACTCATATAGTGATTACAAGACAAGAAAATTATCATCCAGACGGATGTATTGTAGTTCACTCCTTAGAAGATGCAATAAACACGTGCCCTAAAAATGACACCACATATATTATTGGTGGAGGTGAAATTTATAGTCAAGGACTTGCTTTTTCAAATAAAATTGAGATTACTAAAGTACATGGACTATTTGAAGCAGATACTTTTTTCCCTGAAATCAATCCTCTAGACTGGGAGTTAATCCATTCTGAGTTTCATCCTAAAGATGAAAAACATTTGTATGATTATACGTATCAAACCTATATAAAAAAATAATACAACAAACTATGTTGGAAGCATGAATATTACTGATTTTTGTATTTGAGACTACATCTCACTATTTGCACTTCTAAATACCACAAAAGAAGCACAAATAATAATTAATTAAATTTTCCAAAAACAATTAATTTTAAGAACGTGTATGCGTTAGATTTAGGATCTCAATAACTTTTGAGACTTTCAAAAAACAGTAACTTAATTAATCTAACAACGCAAAAGTTAATTAAATAACAACAGAGGCTTCCAAATAGTGTGTAATTAATTTTTGTTTTCAAAGCAAAATTGAGCAGAAATATGATAGTTCACAATACCTACTTTTAGTGATTTTTTAAGTCTATATTAGTTCAATATTGTTAATTGACTTTAATTATATTTGCAGAAAATAACAAAATGTCCAAACAAATAACTCCATACAAAGACTCTAAACTGAGTAAAAAAGAGCAGATTGCTCAAATGTTTGATGCCATTTCTGGAAATTACGACAATTTAAATCGTGTGATTTCATTTGGAATCGATGTGCAATGGCGCAAGAAAGTTTTGAAAATTGTAACGGAATCAAATCCAAAAACCATATTAGACATAGCCACAGGTACAGGCGACTTAGCTATACTAATGGCACAAACTAAAGCACATAAGATTATTGGTTTAGATATTTCTGCAGGAATGTTAGAGGTAGGTATTCAAAAAATTGAAGAAAAAAACTTATCCCAAACAATAGAAATGATTTTAGGAGATTCTGAAAAAATCCCTTTTGAAGACAACTATTTTGATGCTATTACAGTAGCTTTTGGAGTACGGAATTTTGAAAACCTAGAAATTGGATTGTCTGAAATATTAAGAGTATTAAAGCCAAATGGAACTTTTGTTATTTTAGAAACATCTGTACCTGAAAAAACACCTTACAAGCAAGGATATTATTTTTATAGCAATACTATTCTTCCGCTAATAGGCAAATTATTTTCAAAAGACAATGTAGCTTACGGATATTTGTCGGAGTCTGCTGCCGTATTCCCTTATGGAGAAAAGCTAAACAATATTTTGAGAAAAATTGGGTTTATAGATGTAAAGGCATTACCACAAACGTTTGGTGTAGCCACTATCTATACAGCATCAAAATAATACTATGAAGAAAACTACAGCCTTACTTTTAATTATTTTCTCTATTACAGTTAAAGCTCAATTTAGAGAAAGTATTTTTAGTAAAAATCCAGTAATTCACCTAGAAACTTGGCAAAAACAAACCGTATATTTTGGTTTTTTCTTAGGGCTAAATTCTTACGACTTCAAATTCAACTATAAAACGGTTAGTGATGCGATTCAGGTTCAAAAAACTACCGGTTTTAACGTTGGACTCGTATCCGATTTAAGGCTTCAGGAATATATTAACTTACGCTTTGAACCTGGTTTATATTACACAAAAAGAATCCTAAACTACCCTGAAAGTTATTTTACAACAACGCCAAGAGCCTCAGATAAATTAAGAGAAGTGAATAGTACGTATATTCATCTTCCACTTTTATTAAAATTTTCAGCTCTTAGAACCGGTAATATTCGCCCTTATCTTTTAGGAGGACTTTCTACCACTTTAAATTTATCTAGTAATTCTAAATCAAAGGATGATAATTTAGAACAACGTTTTCGTGTAAAAGCATGGAGCCCAAACTACGAATTAGGATTAGGTATTGATGTTTTCTCAGAATATTTTATCTTTTCGCCTTCCATTAGAGGGGTTTTTGGTTTAAAAGATGAACTAATTAGAGATAATGATCCAAACAGTCCATGGACCAGCAATATTGAATCAATGAAGACTAGAGGTTTATTTATTAACTTCACTTTTCACTAAAGCAAACTATCTTCTACAAAATTCACTTAAAACAATGGCTGTAGCAGTAGCCACATTTAAGCTTTCTGCTTTTTGAAGCGAACCAAAATGTGGAATTGTTAAGCGGTTTTTTATAATCTTTTCCAACTCTTTTGAAATTCCATTGGCTTCATTCCCTACAACAACAATTCCTTCACGAGGCAATGTTGCATCATATATAGAGCGACCCGTCATGAATGTACCGAAGACGGGCAGGGAGGTTGACGATAAAAAATCATATAAATTCACATAATTAACGTTTACCCTAGTAATTGACCCCATTGTTGCCTGAACTACTTTAGGATTATAAACATCTACAGTCTCTTTAGAACAAATCAATTGTTGAATACCAAACCAATCGCACAACCGGATAATAGTCCCCAAATTACCTGGGTCCCTAATGGCATCTAACACTACTAATAATCCCGACTCTTTAATCTTTTCTTCTTTAGGGATTCTAAAAACCGCCAAACAAGTATTTGGTGTTGATAAAGCGCTAATTTTTTTTAAATCAGCATCCGACACTATCGATTTCTTATCCTTTGCAACTGTTTTAAAATCGTTTTGTGTAGTATATAAATGTTCCAGTTCAAGAGTAGAATCTAACAATTCTTGAATTCCTTTTTTCCCTTCTACAGTAAATAATTGATGTACTGTGCGGTATTTTTTTTGTTGTAAACTTGATATAAGTTTTATTTGGTTTTTACTAACCATAAAAAAATGTACTTTTGAATTAAATTACTAAAACACTTGAAAAAGATTTTTACAAAAATAGGAGCATTTATTCTAATTGCAATATTTATTTCTGCATGTAACTCTATTAAGAGAGTTCCTGAAGGTCAATTTTTATTAACTAAAAATAAAGTTTTTCAAGACAATAAACTAATTACTGATGAAATTGTTTTAGATCAACTATCTCAAAAACCTAACACCAAAATTATTGGGGTTCCGTTTTTTTTAAATTTATATAATTTAGCCAATCCAAATCCCGACTCTACATTTCAATCTAAATTCAAAAACAATCCAAAAAAATACAAAAGAATGTCGAGATGGCTTTCTGCTAAACAAGTTGATCAACTTGGGAAGTCTTTTTGGTACTCTGGAATTCATAATTTTCTAAAAAAAATAGGAGAAGCTCCTGTTATTTTTGAAAAAACAAAGGCTGAAAAATCGCTAACTAGACTTAAGTATTATTATTTCAATAAGGGTTATTTTGATGTAAAAGCAACTTATACATTTGATAGCATTAGCACTAAAAAAGGAACTGCAAAATACACTATAAACCGAGGAAAACCCTACATAATTGATTCTTTGAAAGCAACAATCTATACTCCTATATTAGATTCTCTATATACCACAACAAAAAACATGTCTTTCATATCTATAGGAAAGCAATACAAAACAGAAGATTTTGAAAATGAAAAAAATCGTATCACTACACATTTCAGGAACAATGGCGCTTACTTTTTTCAACCCAATAACATCACATTTGATATTGATACAATAAATAAGAAAAACAAGGCAAATATTAATCTTAAAGTAAGTAATTACAGTTATCAAGAACAAGACTCTACAAGAACAGTCCCTTTTCAATTGTTCAAAATAAGTGATGTCAAAATATTTACTGACTACTCAGCTGCTGACCCGAATGCTAAAATTACAGATAGCATAACCTATAACAATTTCAACTTGTATAGCAAATCAAAATTAAAGTACAAACCGTATGCTATTACTGACGCTATTTTTATTACCAAAGGAGGTTTGTTTTCAGACGCAAAGACTACTTTAACTAGTAGGTATTTGAGTAATCTCAAGATTTTCAATTATCCATCTATTCTTTATGAAGTGGATAAAAAAGACACGACTAACCAATCTCTAATTGCTAAAATCTACCTCACACCTAGAAAAAAATATAGTTTTGGTCTTTCGTTTGATATTACCCATTCAAATATCCAAAACATCGGAATCACTTTTAGCCCAACAATATCAATCCGTAATGTATTTAATGGTGCTGAAACCTTAGAGTTTTCAGGACGAGCTAATATGGGTTCTTCAAAAGATTTTGCTAATCCTAATAACATTTTCTTTAATGCCTCAGAATATGGTTTGGATTTAAAACTTCATTTTCCTAGAATTGTAGTCCCTTTTAATACTGAAAGAATTATCCCTAAAAGCATGATTCCTTCTACTTTACTTACAACTGGATTTTCAACACAAAAAAACATTGGACTAGACAAAGAAAACTTTACCGGTTCAATAAGTTATAATTGGACTCCTAAAAAAAATAATACCGCCCGATTTGATTTGTTAAACGCTCAATTTGTAAGAAACTTAAACCCGAAAAATTATTTTAATGTATACAGCTCGTCATACAAAGTTTTAAATACTCTTGCAAAAAATCCTTCTTACAATGTCAATCAAAATTATTTTGATGCTAAAAACAATTTAATTATTGAAAGCGGGACTAATGGATTCATCCAAGATGCAATTGGAACAAATGCCATAATACCTACTTCTTCATTAGATTACGCGACTATAAAAAGTATTGAAGAAAGACGTATTCGATTGACTGAAAATGATTTTATATTAGCAACAAGTTTTAGTTTTACTAAAACAAACAAGAAAGATTTATCAGATAAAAATTTCTTCCTTTTCAAAACAAAAATTGAATCAGCTGGTTCCGTTTTATCCTTGTTTGCCAATGTAACTAACCTTGACAAAACCTCAAACAATCGTTACAAAATATTTAATTTAGAATATTCCGAATATATTAAAACCGAATTTGATTTTATCAAACTTTGGGATTTATCAAGAGAGAAAGTGATTGCCATTCGAAGCTTTTTTGGAATTGCAATTCCTTTCGGAAACTCAAATGATATCCCTTTTTCAAAAAGTTATTATTCTGGAGGATCAAATGATAATAGGGCTTGGCAACCATATAGTTTAGGGCCAGGAAGTACAGGCGGAATAAACGATTTTAATGAAGCAAATATGAAAATAGCTTTAAGCAGTGAATTCCGTTTTAAACTTTTAGGCAGCTTAAAAGGGGCGATTTTTGCTGATGCAGGCAACATTTGGAATGTATTAGACAATACTAAAGATACCAAAGCTACTTTTTCTAGAATAAAAGATTTAGAAAATATAGCCTTAGGTTCAGGGTTTGGGTTACGCTATGATTTAGGCCTTTTTGTTTTCAGATTGGATTTAGGATTCAAAACCTATAACCCAGCTTATGAAACTGGAAATAGATGGCTGAAAGATTATAATTTTGCGCGTTCTGTATTAAATTTTGGAATTAATTATCCTTTCTAATGCTAATTAATTCTTATTTTTGCCAACTAAAAACTAAAAACAACTAAATAAAATTAAAATGGCACACAACATCAAACCAGGCGTAGCTACGGGAGATCAAGTTCAAGAAATTTTCAATTATGCAAAAGAAAAAGGATTTGCATTACCTGCAGTAAACGTTACTGGATCAAGCACTATCAATGGAGTTCTTGAAACAGCTGCTAAACTAAACGCACCTGTTATTATTCAGTTTTCTAATGGTGGAGCACAATTCAACGCAGGAAAAGGATTATCTAATGCTGGTGAAAAAGCAGCTATTGCTGGAGGAATTGCCGGGGCTCTTCATATTCACACATTAGCAGAAGCTTATGGAGCAACTGTTATTTTACATACGGATCACTGTGCAAAAAAATTATTGCCTTGGATTGATGGTTTGTTAGATGCTTCTGAAAAACATTTTGCAGCTACTGGGAAACCTCTTTTTTCTTCTCACATGATTGACTTATCAGAAGAACCTATCGAAGAAAATATCGAAATCTGTAAAGAATATTTAGCTCGTATGAGCAAGATGGGAATGACATTAGAAATCGAACTAGGAATCACAGGTGGTGAAGAAGATGGTGTTGACAATTCTGATGTTGATAGCTCAAAATTATACACACAACCTGAAGAAGTAGCTTATGCTTACGAAGAGTTATCGAAAGTAAGCCCTAAATTTACTATTGCTGCTGCTTTTGGAAACGTTCATGGGGTATACAAACCAGGAAATGTTAAATTAACTCCAAAAATCTTAAAAAATTCTCAAGATTTTGTTCAAAGCAAATACAACACAGGATCTAATCCAGTTGATTTTGTTTTCCATGGTGGATCAGGTTCTACTTTAGAAGAAATCAGAGAGGCAATTGGATATGGCGTTGTTAAAATGAACATTGATACTGATTTGCAATTTGCTTATACCGAAGGAATTCGCGATTATATGGTTAAAAACATTGAGTATTTGAAATCACAAATTGGTAACCCAGAAGGTGCCGATGTTCCTAACAAGAAATATTATGACCCAAGAAAATGGGTACGTGAAAGTGAAGTTACATTCAACACAAGATTAGAACAAGCATTTGCTGATTTGAACAATGTAAACACACTATAATTAACAATTGATAATTGACAATTAAATTTAATTGTCAATTATCCATTATTCATTTAATATATGGCTTGGTTTAAAAGACAAGAAAAAGGAATCACTACTCCTACAGAGGAAAAAATGGATGTTCCAAAAGGACTTTGGTACAAATCTCCTACAGGAAAAATTATTGATGCAGAAGAATTAGCACGTAACTTGTACGTGAGCCCTGAAGATGATTTTCATGTTCGAATTGGGAGTGAAACTTATTTTGAAATTTTATTCGACAACAATGTATTTATTGAGTTGGATAAAAACATGACTTCAAAAGATTCTTTACATTTTGTGGACACCAAAAAATATTCGGATCGTCTAAAAGATGTGACTTCAAAAACCAAGTTGAACGATGCTGTTCGTACTGGCGTTGGAAAATCTAAAGGAAAAGACTTAGTCGTTTGTTGTATGGATTTTGCCTTCATTGGAGGATCAATTGGAGGGGTTGTAGGTGAAAAAATCGTAAGAGGAATTGACCATGCTATCCAGCACAAAATGCCTTTCGTTATGATTTCAAAATCAGGAGGAGCGCGTATGATGGAAGCCGCATTTTCTTTGATGCAATTAGCCAAAACATCTGTAAAGTTAGTTCAATTAGCCGAGGCTAAACTCCCTTACATTTCACTTTGTACTGATCCAACAACTGGAGGAACGACTGCTTCTTACGCCATGCTGGGGGATATCAACATCTCTGAACCTGGTGCCTTAATTGGATTTGCCGGTCCCCGTGTTGTTAGAGACACTACCGGTAAAGATTTACCAGAAGGTTTTCAAACCGCAGAGTTTCTTTTAGAACATGGGTTTTTAGATTTTATCACGCCTAGAAAAGAATTGAAAGACAAGATTAACTTGTACATCGATTTAATTCAAAACAACGATATTAGATAAATAAAAAATCCCGAATTACTTCGGGATTTTTTTATGTTCAACCACAATGCATTTTACATTCCTGTTCGAATTGCCTCTACAGGATCCAATTTAGCAGCGGTAATAGCAGGCAAAATCCCAGAAATTAATCCAATTAAAGCTGCTAATCCCGTACCTAAAAATACATTACCCATACTCAACACGAACTCAAAATCTAAGGCCTTGGTTAGCACAACAGAAATTATCCAAACCAACAACAAACCTACTGCTCCCCCAATAACGGAAAGTATAACTGCTTCAAAAAGAAATTGAAATAGAATGAATTTATTCTTTGCTCCTAACGATTTCTGAATTCCTATTAAATTTGTTCTTTCTTTTACCGAAACAAACATAATATTAGCAATTCCAAAACCTCCTACTAATAAAGAAAACCCACTTATAATCCAGCCCACTACATTCATCTGACCTACTATACCATCAATTAAATCAGTAAATCCAGACAAAACATTGATAAAGAAATTGTCAATTTCATCTGATTTCATTCCGCGATAATTTCGCAATTTTTGACCTAACTCCGCTTTAAACGCGTCCATATCTACTCCTTTTTCAGGTTTTACAAGAATTACAGGCGTCATAGCATCATTATTATCACCATACATACGTCTTAAAAAATTAACAGGAATAAATACTGAAGTATCATTACTATCTCCAAACATTCCTGCTCCTTGTTTTTTCAACACTCCTATTACCAAAAATCGTTGCCCATACAACCGTACATCCTTACCTATTGCATTACTATCTTCAAATAAGTTCTGAGCAATTTCATTTCCTAAAACAATCACAGCCGCTCCTGAATTAGACTCTGGCTCATTATAAAATCGCCCATCTTCAAATTCTAACCCTTGAATATCAATAAATTCATGAGAAACTGGTACAATATTTACATCACTCACAGAAGCTGATTGGTATTTTATAGATTCACTTTTAACAAAAAGTTGGAATCCCATTTGATCCAAATCGTTCATGGAATTTTTCAAATATTCATATTCGTCATATTTCACATCTGGAAATTGTTCTCTTTTCCATTGTGGAATTTCAGATGGCCCGAAAGAAAAACGCATTAAATAAATGGTGTTCTTATCCAAACTACTTAAATCTTTTTTGATTTTTTTATCCAATGAATCTACTGCAGCCAGTACTGCTATGATAGAAAAAATACCAATAGTAACTCCCAATAAAGAAAGTAACGTGCGGAGTTTATTATTGCGCAAAGCATTCATTGCAAAACCAAAACTCTCTTTTAATAATCGAAGATAAACCAACATACTATTTCTCTTTTGTACCCATGTAAAATTGAGTAAATTTTATTCAAAAACCTAATAAAAAAAATCTCCACAATAAGTACTCATTTTTAGCATAATGTTACAGCTTTAGAATGAGATTTATAATCAAAAAAAAACTATTTTTGCACTTTAAAATTTTAACTACACAATGAGCACAACTAAATCGATTCAATCGGCATTAATTTCAGTATTTTCAAAAGACGGTCTTGAACCAATTGTTAGGAAATTACATTCACAAAATGTAACACTTTATTCTACAGGAGGAACCGAAGACTTTATCAAAAATTTAGGCATTCCCGTAATTCCTGTAGAGGATGTAACTTCTTACCCTTCTATCCTTGGTGGAAGAGTAAAAACATTGCACCCAAAAGTTTTTGGAGGAATCCTAAACCGTCAAGATAATGAAAGTGATGTGCAACAAATGAAAGAATTTGACATTCCTCAAATTGATTTAGTAATTGTTGATTTATATCCTTTTGAAAAAACAGTCGCTTCAGGAGCAAGTGAAGCTGATATTATTGAAAAAATTGATATTGGCGGAATTTCATTGATTCGTGCTGCTGCAAAAAACTTCAAAGACACTGTAATTGTAGCTTCTGTTGACGATTATGGTTTGTTGTTTTTGGATATGATTACCAATCAAAATGGCGCTACTACCTTAGAAGACAGAAAGTTGTTAGCTACAAAAGCATTTCATGTTTCTTCACACTATGATGGTGCAATTTTTAATTACTTCAATACAGACGAAACCATATATAAAGAAAGTATTGCTAATGGCCAAGTATTGCGTTACGGGGAAAACCCGCACCAAAAAGGATTTTTCTTTGGCGAATTTGATAAAATGTTCAACAAAGTTCACGGAAAAGAGTTATCCTACAACAACCTCCTTGACGTAGATGCTGCCGTAAATTTAATTAATGAATTTAAAAATGACGGACCAACATTTGCCATTCTTAAACACAATAACGCTTGCGGGTTAGCAACTAGAAAATCTATTAGCGATGCTTATTTAGCAGCTTTGGCGTGCGACCCAACTTCAGCTTTTGGAGGAGTGTTAATTGCAAACACTAAAATTGACGTTGCAACAGCTACTGAAATTAACAAACTTTTTTGCGAGGTAGTTATCGCTCCTGCTTTTGACACAGAAGCTATCGCTATTTTAGAGGAAAAGAAAAACAGAATTATTTTGATTCAAAACGAAGTAGCCTTGCCTCAAAGACAGGTTCGCACTTGTTTGAACGGAATTCTAGTTCAAGACAGAAATAACATTACAGATACTAAAGAAGATTTAAAAACCGTAACACTAACAGCCCCAACTGCTCAAGAGGTAGAAGATTTAATTTTTGCTTCAAAAGTGTGCAAAAACACCAAGTCTAACACGATTGTTTTTGCTAAAAACGGAACGCTTATCTCTTCTGGAACAGGCCAAACTTCTAGAGTTGATGCTTTAATGCAAGCCATTGACAAAGCCAATGCTTTTGGTTTTGACTTGCACGGTGCTTCTATGGCAAGCGATGCTTTCTTCCCATTTCCTGACTGCGTAGAATTAGCAAAAAAAGCAGGAATCACAGCCGTAATACAACCAGGAGGATCAATTAAAGACCAATTGAGTATCGATTATTGTAATGAAAATAAATTAGCAATGGTATTTACAGGAACGCGTCATTTTAAACATTAATTTGTTTAACTTTGCTCGTTAGATAATTTTTAAATTTTAAACCCCGCTTAAGCTTATGGGATTTTTTGATTTTATGACCGAGGATATCGCAATTGACCTTGGTACCGCAAACACATTAATAATCCACAACGACAAAGTTGTTATAGATAGTCCTTCCATTGTTGCCCGAGACAGAATCTCAGGAAAAATCATTGCCGTAGGTAAAGAAGCTAACATGATGCAAGGAAAAACTCACGAAAACATCAAAACCATTCGACCTTTGAAAGATGGTGTAATTGCTGATTTTGATGCTTCAGAGAAAATGATAAATATGTTTATCAAAAGTATTCCTGCGCTAAAGAAAAAGATGTTTACTCCTGCACTACGAATGGTAGTTTGTATTCCTTCAGGTATTACTGAAGTGGAAATGAGAGCAGTAAAAGAATCATGTGAACGAGTGAATGGTAAGGAAGTATATTTGATTCACGAACCAATGGCTGCTGCTATTGGTATTGGGATTGACATTATGCAACCAAAAGGAAATATGATTGTGGATATCGGGGGCGGAACTACTGAGATTGCTGTAATAGCTCTTGGAGGTATTGTTTGTGACAAATCAGTTAAAATTGCTGGAGATGTATTCACTAATGATATTATTTATTACATGCGTACACAACACAATTTATTTGTAGGAGAAAGTTCAGCCGAAAAAATCAAGATTCAAATTGGAGCTGCAATAGAAGATTTAGAAACTCCACCAGATGACATGTCTGTGCAAGGGCGTGATTTATTAACTGGTAAACCGAAACAAGTTGAAGTGTCTTATCGAGAAATTGCAAAAGCTTTAGACAAATCAATCCAACGTATTGAAGATGCTATTATGGAAACCTTATCACAAACACCTCCAGAATTAGCAGCTGATATTTACAATACAGGAATTTATCTTGCAGGTGGAGGGTCTATGTTAAGAGGACTTGACAAACGTATCTCACTAAAAACAGACTTGCCTGTTTACATTGCAGAGGACCCATTAAGAGCTGTTGTAAGAGGTACCGGAATGGCTCTTAAAAACATCAATAGATTTAAAAGTATCTTGATTAAATAGTCTTACGAAAAAGTCATAAATAATACACATTTAAAAAATGCAGCAAATATTTAATTTTATATTTAAAAACAGTAATCGTTTACTGTTTTTGCTGCTTTTGGGCATTTCATTAACACTAACTATTCAATCGCATTCTTTTCATAGAAGCAAAGTGATTAGTTCCGCTAATTTCTTAAGTGGAGGTGTTTATGAACAGCTGAATGAATTTGACGAATACCTCAGCTTGCGCTCTCAAAATGAAGCTTTAGCTCAAGAGAATGCCGCTCTTAAAAGTTTGTTATTTAACAAAAAAGACACCACTGTTATTAGAAAATTAGATAGTATCAAAGGTGTAAAACCAAATGACATTATTGTTTCTAAAGTAATACACAATTCGTATAATGTTTATGAAAACTATCTCACCATTAATTCTGGAGAATTACAAGGCGTGAAACCAGACATGGGAGTGGTCAATAGCTTAGGAATTGTAGGTATTGTAGACAACACCTCGCCCCATTATGCAACTGTAATAAGTATTTTAAATAAGAAATCTCAAATTAATGCTAAAATCAAAAAATCAAATCATTTTGGTTCATTAATTTGGAATGGCAAAAGTACTGGATTTGTACAACTAATTGATGTACCTCGATTAGCCTCTGTTAGAAAAGGAGACACCATAGTAACAGGAGGACAATCTGTAATATTCCCTGAAAATATTAATATTGGCACTATTGATAAAGTCTACATTGATAACGAAACCAACTATTACACTTTAGACGTTAAACTATTTAATGACATGACTAATCTAGGCCATGTGTACATCATAAAAGGTAAAGATCGTCAAGAAATTATGAATCTAGAAAAACGAGAAGAAAATGAATAGTAGTTTGTTTTTCAATATTTTCAGATTTTTTATTTTACTAACCATACAAGTTATTGTTTTTAATAATATCAACCTATTTGGGTTCATTAGTCCGTTCCCTTATGTTTTATTTATTATTTTATATCCTGTAAACGGTAATAAATCGGGTCTATTAGTAACGAGTTTTTTATTAGGATTAATACTCGACATGTTTAGTAATTCAGGCGGAATACACACAACCGCTTGTTTAACTTTAGCCTACTTTAGACCTGCTGTATTCAAATTTGCCTTTGGAGTAAGTTATGAATACCAAACTATAAAACTAAATGACGTACTAACCCCTGAACGATTCTCATTTATTTTAGTATCAGTACTCATACACCATTTAGTATTATTCATATTAGAAGCGTTTGAATTTAACTTATTTTGGGATATTTTACTACGTACTCTACTTAGCAGTATTCTCACAATTATTATTTGTATTGTCATCATATATTTAATTAAGCCCAATAAACGATGAGAAAAGTCTTGCTGCCTACCCTGATTATTGTTGCAGCATCATTGCTGGTATTACGAATATTTTACCTACAAGTTATTGATGATTCATTCAAATTGAAATCAGACAATAACGCGATTAAAATCAAATATGATTACCCCGAAAGAGGTTATATTTATGATAGAAACGGAAAATTATTAGTTTCTAATCAAGCCTCTTATGATATCATGGTTATTCCTAGGGAAGTTAAAAATTTAGATACTTTAGAATTTTGCCAATTACTAAATATTAATAAAGAAGAATTTCTTAAAAAAATTGAAAAAGCAAAAGTATATAGCCCAAGACTACCTTCTGTTTTCTTATCGCAATTAAATAAAATTGAATTTGCTGCTTTTCAGGAGAAAATTAGAAAATTTCAAGGATTTTATTTTCAAAAGAGGTCATTACGAGATTATGAAGTTAATTTTGGAGCCAATGTATTTGGTTTTATTACACAAGTTAACGAGAATCTGATCGCAAAAAATCCTTATTATAACAGCGGTGACTTGATTGGTAGACAAGGTGTCGAAGAAAGCTATGAAGAAATTTTACGAGGAATTAAAGGAGTAAAATACATTCAAAAAGATAAATACAACAGGGAAATAGGTTCTTTCAAAGAAGGTAAATACGATACTGTAGCCGTTCAAGGAAAAGATATTAACCTAACTATTGATGCTGAATTACAAAAATATGGCGAAGAATTAATGATTAATAAACGAGGTGGTATTGTTGCTATCGAACCTAAAACTGGTGAAATATTATCATTAGTAACTGCCCCTTCATACGATCCTGCTATACTCGTTGGAAGACAACGATCTAAAAATTACACCATGTTGTACAAAGATTCTATTGCTAAACCACTTTACGATAGAGGACTTTTGGCCGAGTATCCTCCAGGATCTCCCTTCAAACTTATGACTGGTCTTGTTGCCTTGCAAGAAGGGGTTATTAATGAGCAAACTTCTGTAGCTTGTCATCATGGTTTTAGCTATGCTAGAGGTCGTTTTATGAGATGCCACTGTCATGGAGGAATGCTACAATTACATCGCGGAATTTACGAATCGTGTAATGCCTTCTTTGGCACAGCTTATATGAAGACAATCAACAAATATGTGCAACCTTCTTATGCTGTTGATGTTTGGAGCAAACATGTTAAAAGTTTTGGCCTAGGCCAATTTATGGGATACGATTTACCAACGGGAAGACGTGGAAACATTCCAACTTCAAAAACATACAAACGAATTTATCCTAATGGAGGCTGGAGAAGCACTGCAATTGTATCTAATGCAATCGGACAAGGAGAAGTCCTTATGACACCTATTCAATTGGCTAATATGATGGCAACCATAGCTAATCAAGGGTATTATTACACCCCTCATATTATTAAAAAAATAAAAGGACAACGCATTGATCCTAAATTTACTACCAAGCACGTCACTACTATAAATAAAAAACATTTCAAACCAATTATAGATGGTTTATTCGATGTATATAATTTTGGAACAGCTTATTTTTTAAAAGCAGAAGGTATCGATATTTGTGGAAAAACAGGAACAGCTGAAAATTTTGCCAAAATAAATGGTAAAAGAACTCAGCTTGAAGACCACTCGATATTTGTTGCTTTTGCACCTAAAAACAATCCAAAAATAGCAATTGCTGTAATGGTAGAAAATGGTGGATTTGGAGCTACCATAGCTGGCCCAATTGCAACATTAATGATAGAAAAATACCTCAGAAAAAAAATTACTAGAACTGATTTAGAAACACGTATTTTAAATAAAAGTCTACAAGGTCAATATGCCAAATTAGGTGGGCTTTCTGAAGCAGTAAAATTAGAGATGAAAAGACAAGATTCTATTGCAGGAAAGAAAACATTGGTCTCAAAAGTAAACAAAGACACTATTAGATCCAACAAAAAGTGATTCATTAAACTATGAAAAATCAAAGCATTACAAATAATCTCGACTGGATATGTGTTATTATTTATTGTGTATTAGTATCGTTGGGCTGGCTAAACATTTATTCTTCGTCCCTATCTTCGATGGAAGGCACTTCGGAAAAGCAATTTATTTTTATTGCATTAACCATTCCTTTGATTTTTATTGTTCTTTTTGTTGAAGGTAAATTCTATGAAAAATATGCCTCAATCATTTTTGGAATCTCTCTATTGTCTTTGATAGGGCTATTTGCTGTGGGAAAAACTATTGCTGGTCAACGTTGTTGGTACGGATTTGGAAGTTTTACATTACAACCTTCTGAATTTGCTAAGGCTGCCACCGCTTTGGCTTTAGCCAAATACCTGAGTGACACCCAAATCAATCTCAAATACACCAACAGACAAATCCAAGCATTAGCCATCGTATTCTTACCTGTATTGTTAATATTACCTCAACCAGACCCAGGAAGCGCATTAATATACAGTGCATTCTTCTTAGTTTTATACCGTGAAGGGCTTCCTTCTTGGTACATTTGGACTGGATTTTCTGCAATACTTTTATTTGTTCTAACCCTAATTTTACAACCTCAATATGTAATTCTACTTGCATTACTAGTTATTGTTATTGTATATTATAAATCAAGATTAGCCGACAGAAATATTGTAATGAGTGCTATTCTTTTTACTCTTATATCTGGTTTTGTACTATCTGTGAATTATGTATTTACACATGTATTTAAACAGCACCATAGAGACCGTTTTAATATATTATTAGGAAAAACAGTAGATATGAAAGGTATTGGATACAATACTAATCAATCTGAAATTGCAATTGGATCGGGTGGTTTTTTTGGAAAAGGTTTTTTAGAAGGGACACAAACTAAAGGAGGATTTGTACCTGAACAACATACCGATTATATATTTACTACTGTTGGAGAAGAATGGGGATTCATAGGCTCTTTAGTGGTAATCGCTCTTTTTGTGACGTTATTTCTTCGAATCATCTATCTAGCCGAAAGACAAAAAACAAAATTCAGCCGTGTATATGGTTATTGTGTAGCAGCAATATTATTCATCCATTTTTTTGTAAATATCGCCATGGTTGTGGGAATTTTTCCAACAATTGGAGTGCCTCTTCCTTTCTTTTCTTATGGAGGATCTGGATTATGGGGTTTTACTATTCTGCTTTTTATTTTCTTAAAAATGGATGCCAACAAAGTAAATGAATGGTAATTTTACATCCGTACTATAAAAAAGCAAAGCCCTCAATTGAGGGCTTTGCTTTTTAAATCTATTTAATTTATTGATTATGATTTAACCAGTTTATTGCTTTTTAACTTTGCAACCATCGGCTTCTTTGTCACAGCTTTTGATTGTAAATCATCTAATACATTCAAGGCTTCCTCTACATAAATATCTTTTGATAACGATTCATGCCAACGATCTCTTTTCTCTTTCAAAACACTGTCTTTATTCATTGCTTCATACTCGTAAGGCAAAGAACTAAACTTTAAATTATTTTTATAATTCTGAAGCGGTTTGTATTTTTTTGCTTTCTCTTCAATTTGCTTTTGTGCCATCCTAAACTTGTCGATATTCAAGCTGTATACATAATCTTGACTACGACTATCAATCCATTTGGCATTATCTTCTACCAATTGAAATTGTGGATTTTGAGCGATTCTTTTTTTACTGTTAGCAATGGCTTGGCTAAAGTTATTATTGTTGGTCCAAACTCCATATTGAGCTGGATCTATTTTATCCCAAGGCATTGCATTATGGACATCACGTTCCCCCATTTTTAAATAAGCATAACGATCCGGCATTACCACATCACTACTCACTCCCTCTAATTGTGTTGATCCTCCGTTAATTCTGTAGAATTTTTGAGTAGTTGTTTTCAATGCTCCTAAATCGCCAACGGAACTGCTACGCACAAATTGATTCAAATCAATTACATTTTGCACCGTTCCTTTTCCGTAAGTTTGCTTACTCCCAAGGATAATTCCGCGCTTGTAGTCTTGAATGGCTGCTGCCAAAATTTCAGAAGCCGAAGCGGAGAAACTGTTCACCATAATTACTAAAGGTCCATCCCACTCGATTTTCTTATCACGGTCGTACAACACTTCTTTCCTTCTCCCTGCCGATTTGATTTGGACAATTGGCCCCTCTTCAATAAATAAACCAGCAATATCTACAACGGTCGATAAAGAACCTCCTCCATCATCACGAACGTCTAATACAATACCATTGACACCCTCTTTTTTCAAACGAGATACTTCTAAAGCAATATCTTTACCTGCATCTCTACCATCTTTATTCTCAAAATCAATGTAAAATTTTGGTAAATAAATTACCCCGTATTTCAAGCCATTTTTTTCGACAACACTTGATTTAGCATACGTTTCTTCAATTTCAACAATATCTCTAATGATTGAAATTACTTTAATAGTTCCATCCACTTTTTTTACGGTAAGACGTACTTCAGTACCTTTTGGCCCTTTGATTTTCTTTACAACATCATCTAGACGCATTCCAACTACATCCACTGGTTGTTGGTTTCCTTGTCCTACTTTAATTACTACATCACCTGCCTCTAATTGTTTTCCTCTCCAAGCTGGCCCTCCCGAAATCAATTCAGAAATTTCAGTATAATCATTTTTCTTTTGTAAACGCGCACCAATACCTTCTAACTTCCCACTAATACTAACATCAAAACGTTCTTTTTCTTCTGGCGCCAAGTAATTCGTATGTGGGTCAAAACGGCCTGTAATCGTATTTAAATAGACCGAAAAATAATCGTTTCTATCCAAGTCCTTAATAAACCCAAAATATTCATCTAATGATTTCAACGAACTCTCTCTAGTCTCTTTTTCTAATTCTTCAAAAGATTTCACCTTCCCTGCGTCAGCAGCAGTGGTCTCTTTTTTAGTTTCGGCTACGTTGTCTTGGAAAACAGTTTCTGAGTTAACTGGAGCAGCGGCGTCTTTTAAGTCTTTATCTACCTTACCATTATTTTCTTGAATCTCTAAACGATCCACTAAAGAAGATAAGGCCGACAATTTAATTTGCTTGCGCCATCTTTCATTTAACTCCGCTGCATTTTTTGCATAAGGCATTTTCTCATAATTCGTATTGAACGATTCGTCTACTTTATAATCAAATGGTTTACTCAATACTGATTTATAAATAGCTTTACTCTCCTCCATACGTTGCATTAAACGAGTATAAGTCAAATCAAAAAATGTCAAATCTTTATTCTGAATTTGATTATCCAATTCCAATTCGTATTTTGAAAACTCATCGATATCCGACTGCAAGAAAAAGCGTTTTGATGGATCTAAAGCCTCAATATAATCTTTGTAAACTCCTTTAGAAAATTCATCATCCATTGTTGCAGGACTATAATGCCCTTTTTCTAGAACAAAAGTTAATAGTTCTATCAAAAGTTTATCTTTTTCTGGATCAGAAGTATTGACAGTATTTAGCCTAAAAGCAAACAAAGTCAATGACAAAAAAGTAACACCTAAGAGTATTTTATAGTTTCTTTTCATAAAGGTAATTATAGTATTCATCAAGTTTTTTGTCTAAATTACTGTAAAAATAATACCAACAATTATAAGGACAACATAATTTTTTGTTAAAGATATAAAATTGTTCTTTTTACCAAAGATTAAATAGTTGAAGTTGGTATTTTTTGTTTTTCTTTGTTCAGTATTTTTGATGAAATTCATTTAATAAAACTAATTTATATCCTTTTGAAAAATAAAACCGACTTACTTCTTGGATTTGTAATTGGACTAATCACTTCTTTTTTAGGATGTTTTCTATTCATTAGCTTATTCACTGAGTATACTTTCGTTACTGGAATCGAATTATTACACGCAGATGGTAAATTAGGCAAGATAATCACTCTTGGGACCGTCTTGGATTTAATCGTTTTTTGGGCCTTGTTAAAATCATACAAAGAGTTCATGGCACGCGGTGTAATTTTGGCCGTTATCGTCTTAACCATTATCACTTTATTTGTATAACTTTCAGAAAAATACGCAATAAAAAAGATGAAATATTACATTATAGCAGGAGAAGCTTCGGGCGATTTACACGGATCCAATTTAATGAAAGCCTTATACCACGAGGACCCGAAAGCCGAGATTCGCTTTTGGGGAGGCGATTTGATGCAAGCTGTTGGCGGAACTTTGGTAAAACATTACAAAGAACTCGCTTTCATGGGATTTATTGAAGTGCTTTTCAATTTAAAAACCATTTTAAACAATATTACCATTGCTAAAAAAGATATTTTGGAGTTCCAACCTGATGTAATCGTTTTTATTGATTATCCCGGATTTAACTTGCGTATTGCCAAATGGGCAAAAACCATAAATATCAAAACCCACTATTACATTTCGCCTCAAATCTGGGCTTGGAAAGAAAATAGGATCACCGATATCAAGCGTGATGTGGATGAGATGTATGTGATTTTGCCTTTTGAAAAAGAGTTTTACGAAAACAAACACCATTACCCGGTTCACTTTGTGGGACATCCTTTGATTGATGCCATCCACAACCAACCATCAATTGATTCCCCTATTTTTAGAAAAGAAAACAACTTGAGCGACCAACCCATTATTGCTATTTTGCCGGGGAGTCGAAAACAAGAAATAACCAAAATGCTCTCCGTGATGTTAAGTGTAGTCAATGATTTTCCAGACTACCAATTTGTGATTGCGGGTGCGCCAAGTCAAGAATTTTCTTTTTACGAAAAGTTCATTACCAACTCCAACATCAAATTCATCTCGAATAAAACCTACTCGTTACTGCAAATAGCCACAGCTGCTCTAGTAACTTCTGGAACGGCTACATTAGAAACGGCTCTTTTTAAAGTTCCTGAAGTGGTATGTTACAAAGGAAGCTGGGCTTCGTACCAAATTGCAAAACGTATCATTACTTTGAAATATATTTCGTTAGTCAACCTCATCATGGATAAAGAAGTGGTAACCGAATTAATTCAAGACGACTGTACCACGAAACGCATCAAAGAGGAATTAGCTAAAATTCTAGAAGGCGACCAACGCACCCAACTATTAGCCCATTACGACCAATTAGAAGAAAAACTAGGTGGTATTGGCGCGAGTCAAAAAACAGCACAGTTAATTGTAACTAATTTAAAGTAGTTTTAAAATATATACTAAAAAACTTCCAAATTTAAAAGACTGGAAGCTTTTAAATTTTATATAGTTCGCTTTTAATTTTTTGTATTTTAGTAACATGAAAGTTTTGCAATTCCCCCTAGCAAGAGTTACATTGGTTTTTATTGTAGGTATTGTATTTGCCTATTATAAACAACCTAGTCCCAATCTTGTGTTCGCCTCTCTCTTTGTGGCTACCCTATTATTGGGTGGTGTTTATTTTTGGTGTACCAAAAAACCAAATCTTCTTCGTTATTTTGGCCTGACTGTTTACGGACTTGCTTTTGCCATTGGTGTAAGTACCCAAACCATTCATACTGATTCCTATCAAAAAAATCATTTCACCCAAATTCAAAACGTTTTTGAGCAACAACACGCCTTTACGTTAGTACTCAACGAAAAATTAAAAAGTAGTAATTCTAGTCAGCGGTATGTGGCTTTGGTAAGCCAAATAGACAAAACCCAATGTTCTGGAAAATTACTGCTCAATATCAAAAAAGACAGTTTGCATCATGTTTTTGTTATTGGCAATCGGCTCCAAATCCAAGGCAGTTTGTATCCCAACAGCAGTCCTAAAAACCCCAACCAATTTGATTATGGGAAATACCTAACGAACAAACAAATCTATGGCCAGCTGTATGCTGATGCCTCTGACATCAAAGTAAGTTCTCTGATTGAAAAAGATAGTTGGTATTATGCTGCCCAAATTCGGAACACCATCATTAACAATTTAAAAAAAGACGGTTTTCACTCCACTGAACTGAATGTAGCCGTTGCTTTACTGCTCGGTCAGCAACAAGACATTGACCCTGAAATTATCCAAGACTACCAATATGCAGGCGCAGTCCATATTTTATCCGTTTCTGGGTTACACATCGGATTTATTTTATTGTTTGTTACTTTTATACTAAAACCTGTCCCTAACAATAGAAAAGGCTCGTTGTTGAAATTGATTGTCATTTTATGCTCGCTTTGGCTGTTTGGAATCTTGGCAGGATTAGCACCATCAGTAGTGCGTTCTGTAACCATGTTTTCGTTTGTAGCCATTGGGCAACACCTTCGCCGAAGCGTGAATATTTACCACACTTTATTGGTGTCTATTTTACTAATTTTGTTAGTACAACCCGCTTTTCTATTTGATGTAGGATTTCAACTAAGCTATTTGGCGTTATTTTTTATCTTGTGGTTTCACCCTCTATTATCAAGCCTTTGGGAACCCAAAAACAAAATCTCAAAATACATTTGGGACATTCTTAGCGTTTCATTTGCCGCACAAATAGGAACACTGCCTTTGAGTTTGTATTATTTTCATCAGTTTCCAGGATTGTTTTTTATAACTAATTTGGTTATCATTCCTTTAACAGGATTCATTATGGGGTTAGGCGTGTTAGTAATGGTATTGGCATTTTTTGACCAATGTCCTTTTTTCGTATCCAAAGCATTGGAATGGAGTTTGTTTGTAGTGGACAAAATCATCCACACCATCGCAAATGCAGAACAATTTATCATTAAAGATATTCCGTTCACGCTAACTTTTCTCTTGAGTAGTTATGCGGTAGTTTTCAGTACAATTCTTTGGTTTAAGAAACCGCAATTTCAACGTTTGGTTGCTGTCTTAGTTTCGGTTATTGTAGTACAAATAGCTTTTTTATGGAACAAATGGCAAGTGACAAACCAACAAGAATGGGTAGTATTTAATTCAAAAAAGAACACCTTGATTGCCGAACGCAACGGGAGAACGGTTACACTTTACGCAAATGATAGCCTCCAAAAAGTCGGTGCAAAAAACAAGACACTCAACGCTTATCTTGTGGGTAATTTTAGTCATTTGGCCGCAGCCAAAGAATTAAAAAACACCATTTACTTCAACAAAAAGCGTATTTTGATTATAGATAGCACAGGGGTTTATCCGGAAAATCACCCTGATATTATTGTACTCACTCAATCACCTAAAATTAATTTAGAACGACTCATTCGAATAAGTCAGCCTAAAGAAATTGTCGCCGATGCGTCGAATTACAAAACCCTACAGAAACTTTGGAAAGCCAGTTGTGAAAAAGAAAAAATCCCTTTTCACTCCACAAGTGAAAAGGGATTTTATATCCTACGTTAAAGTATTTATTTTTTCTTCAAAATTCCGTCGGCAACTGCTAACCACGCCTTAGGCCCACCAGCAACATACCCTGTATTTCCCAAAGCTTGAAAGTTAATTTTACCAGCCGATTCTTGTACATTGCTAAAAAACACAGTTGGATATCCTTGAATACCGAAAATTTGTTGTAATTGTGCGTTTTGTTGTTTGATTTCGTTGGTTTGAGCTTTTGCTCTTGGATAATCCAATTCAACCAAAACCACATTATCCTTTGCCCAAGTAGCAAATTCAGGTGTTTTCAACACTTCTTTTTGCAAACGAATACACCAACCACACCAGTCACTTCCCGTAAAAAATAACAACAATGGCTTTTTAGTTTTCTTAGAAACTTCAATGGCTTTATTTACATTAGTTTCCCAATACAATTCTTGTGCTTGTAGAGAAATTGAACCTAAAACAAATACTAAGGTGATAATTATTTTTTTCATTTTGTTGTATATTTATGAAATCAAAATTAGTGATTTATTTCACTTCCTGCATTAATTTTTTTATCAAAGGTGTAATCACAATTAAAAATACACCTGCAATAATGGAATAAATAGCCAATTGATAATAGCCTTCGGTGTACGATTGCAATTTAGACACTAATGTATTCCCCGTATCTGAATTGGACATAGCAGCGCCTAATTTCCCAGCGGCTAATTGACCAAATGCGCTAGCCAAAAACCACAATCCCATCATCATCCCGAAGAGACGTTTTGGCGAAAGCTTTGTAATAATTGACATCCCAATAGGACCCAAACACAATTCGCCAACGGTAGTTACCAAATAAGCAAATGTAAACACATTCAAAGAAGCAACTCCTTTCACGTTGGCAAAAAATCGAGTGAGATAAAAGATATAAAACGAAGCGCCAAGGAATAAAAATCCGATTCCGAATTTGACAATAGTATTGGGTTCTATTTTTCTCTTCCCTAACCACAACCATAGCAACCCAATTAGCGGACTCAATACAATTACAAAAAAAGTATTGGAACTATTGTTAACTACATTGGGATCGATATGAAAGAACAGCAAACTATCATTCAAATTGTCTTTGGCAAAAAGAGATAATGAACCACCACTTTGCTCGTATATCGCATTGAATAAAAAGTAAAAAAAGATGAATAAGAACGCTGCAATTAATTTTTTTTGCAAAGCACTATTTTTCAAATTGACTGTCTCGAATACAAAATAGAGAACTGCTAATACTCCTATGGAGTACATAAAATAATCCGTGTAATCCGTGTTTTTTACCATTAAAAATATCAATGGAATACTCAACAACGAACCTATATAAACTAAAATTTCACGAATTTTTCTTTTATTTGAAGTCAGATGTAATAAAGGAGAATTGCCAATAGGTCCTAACTGTTTTTTGGTCAACAAAAATGTAATCAAACCCAAAAGCATCACAATCGCCGCCGATAAGAAACACCATTGCCAGGAATAATATTTACCTAAATAAATACATAATGCGCCTCCTAAAAGTCCGCCTACATTAATTCCAGCATAAAACATTCCGTAACCTGCATCGCGTCTGTTGTCATTTTCATGATACAATTCACCCACCATAGAAGAAATATTCGGTTTAAAAAAACCTGTTCCAATAATTGAAAACGCTATTCCATAATAAAACAAAGTTGCTGGAGAAAAAGCAATTAATAGATTGCCTAAAATCATCACGATTCCTCCAAACAATAACGATTTTTTGAACCCTAAAATTTTATCAGCAAAAATCCCTCCGATAAACGTGAACGCGTAGACAAAAGCTTGAATAGCTCCATATTGCAAATTAGCCGCTTCATCTTTTAAGAGTAATTGATCTACCATAAAATAGGTCAAAACTCCACGCATTCCATAAAAACAGAAACGTTCCCACATTTCTACTAAAAACAAATACCACAATTGCTTGGGGTATTTGCCTTCAAAGTTTTGAATTTTTTCTATGGTTAAATTATCGGACACCATGCATCATTTTTTTCAATACTGGAGTCAACGCAAACAAAATTAAGGATGCAATTCCTGTCAACACCACAAACACCATGAAGAATTCAAATAGATTGTGAATTTCAAAACCAGCAAAAATTGGATTATGATCGCTAATTTGATTATCGGCTAACAACTTCAATTGCTCTGCTGTTGGCGTAATTTTTTTATCTAAAATAGCTTGTAAATCAATCCCAAGATTTTTTGCTTTATCAAATTTATCTCCTGTCGCCGGCAAGATAGAACCTAATGTCCCCCCTAATGCATATCCAGAAGCATTCGACAAAAAGAAAACACCATATAATAAAGAAGCAAAACGCTTTGGTGATAATTTCCCAACTAAAGACAAACCTATTGGCGACAAGCACAACTCAGCACATGTATTTAAGAAATACAATAAAATCAACCATTTAACTGCTAATAAGCCTGAAGTTCCTAAGCCTTTAACTTGATTAGCAATCATAAAGAAACTCACTGTAATTAAAAATAAGCCTAACGCCAATTTGAATGGAGAAATAGGTTCTTTATCTTTAGCTCTTAATCTGTCCCATAACATACTAAATGGAACCGCTAAAATAACAACGAAAAGTCCATTAAAAATTTGCACCATCGAAGCTGGCATTTGCCATCCAAATAAAAACGTTCTGTCGGTTTGATTATCGGCAATAAAGGTCAAAGAAGAACCTGCTTGTTCAAAAGCGGCCCAAAAGAAAATGATAAAGAACGATACAATATAAATGACTAAGATTCGGTCTCTCTCTATTTTGGTCAACGAACTATCAGATAAAATTAATCCTGCTAAGGTAATTCCACTCGCATAAATTATTGGATAAATAATCGTCTTTACTACATTATCCCCTTCAACCGAAGAATGGAACAGGAAAAATAAGCCTACAAAACAAAGTGCAGCAATGAATAATGCTTTTGGAGTGAATACTGCTTTTTGCGCTTCTCCTTCTTCGTAATCTGAGGATTCATTTTTAGAAGGCAACCCGCCAATTGGTTTTCCTTCTGGCGAAACCACATATTTGTCTTTTAAAAAGTAAAATAAAATAGTCCCTAAAAGCATCGCAATCGAAGCGGCAAGGAATCCCCATTTGAACGCATGAATATCTCTAATTCCAGCGGAATCTTTAACATCTCCTAATAATGGACAAATAGATTGCCCTAAGAAAGCTCCAATGTTAATTCCCATATAAAAAATAGTAAATGCCGTATCCAATTTATTTTTTTCTTGTTTTGGGTACAAACTTCCCACCATAGAAGAAATATTCGGTTTGAAGAATCCATTACCTAAAATAATGGCTCCCAAACCACTGTACATAATGGTTGTTGCCAAAGGTAAATTATCACCAAAAACACTCGCACTGGTAAATAACAACAACTGACCAATGGCCATGATCAATCCACCCAACAAAATACAATTTCTATTGCCTAAAAACCGATCGGCAATAAACCCGCCTAACATTGGTGTTAAATAACAAAGCCCTAAGAAACCTCCATAAATTAAGGACGCATCTTCCTCGTTCATTACCAATGAATTCACAAGGAAAAGCACTAATAAAGTTCGCATTCCGTAGAAATTGAATCGTTCCCACATTTCTGTTCCAAACAATACCCAAAGCCCTTTTGGATGCGCTGTTTTCGATTGAGTTGCTGTCATAAATTTATTTTTTGGTTGTAATTATTGGTTCGTTTTATAAATTTTCCTTGATAAAATTAGTCATTTTGGTAAACAACTGGATTCTGGTTTTACCTCCGTAAATTCCGTGATTTTTGTCAGGATAAATTTGAGAATCAAATTGTTTGTTGGCTTGAATCAAAGCTTCCATCATTTGCATTGAATTTTGAACATGCACATTATCATCCCCTGAACCATGAATCAACAAGAATTTTCCTTTCAATTTATTCACATGGTTGATTGGCGAATTTTCATCATAGCCACTTGCATTCTCTTGAGGTGTTTGCATATAACGTTCCGTATAAATACTATCGTAAAAACGCCAGTTAGTTACCGGAGCCACTGCAATGGCCATTTTGAATACATCAGCCCCTTTCATAATACAATTCGACGCCATGAAACCTCCATAACTCCAACCCCAAATTCCAATTCGAGATTTATCTACATACGGATAATTTCCAATTACTTTAGCCGCATCGATTTGGTCTTCTACTTCGTATTTTCCTAACTCCTTTTGCGTTACTTTTTTGAAGGCAGCACCTTTAAATCCTGTTCCACGTCCGTCAACACAAGCTACAATATAGCCTTGTTGTGCTAACATTTGGAACCAATAATCATCATTTGAATTCCAATCGTTATTCACTTGTTGCGATCCTGGACCAGAATATTGGTACATAAAAACCGGATATTTTTTGGTTGGATCAAAATCTTTTGGTTTTAAAATCCAAGCATTCAATTCGTTTCCTTTAGCTGTTTTTAACACAAAGAACTCTTTAGCAGGCAAATTATATGCTTTTAATTTGGATGCCAATGCTTCGTTATTCTCAATTACTTGTACTTGCGCTCCTGTTTTAGCTTCATTCAAAGTGTAAGTTGTAGGCTGAGTAGCACTAGAGAAAGTATTGATAAAATATTGAAAATTTGGACTAAAAGTAGCAGCATTTGTACCAGTCTTTTTAGACAAACGCACTTTGTTTTTTCCATTCAAATTGATGCTATATACATCTCTATTAATCGACCCATTCTCAACTGATTGGTAGAAAACTGTATTTGTTTTTTCGTCAAAACCATAGTAATTGGTTACTTCCCAATTGCCTTTGGTCACTTGATTTTTTAATTTTCCCGTTTTATCATACAAGTAAATATGATTGAAGCCGTCTTTTTCACTAGTCCAAATAAAGCTATTGTCTTTCAAGAATGTTAGGTTGTCAGTAACATCTACATACGCTTTGTCTTTTTCATTCAACACCACTTTAGCAGCTCCTGAATTTCCATCAACGAACAACAAATCCAAATTATCTTGGTGACGGTTCAATACTTGAGCCGAAAGTACATTTGCTTCATTCGTCCATTGCATTCTTGCAATGTAAAAATCAGCATATTGAGATAAATTTACTTTTTGAGTTCCTCTAGAAGCTATATCATAAATATGCAAGGATACTTCGGAGTTTTTCTCACCTGCTTTTGGATATTTAAACGTTTCTACCGTTGGGTACAAATCCTTTTTAAAAATAGACATCGAGAATTCAGGAACTTGACTTTCGTCAAAACGAATGTAGGCTACTTTTTTACTGTCTTTGCTCCAATCAAACGCACGAACAAAAGCAAACTCTTCTTCATACACCCAATCCGTAATTCCGTTAATTACGCTGTTCTTTTTTCCATCAGTGGTAATGGCAGTAGTTTGTTTACTTGCAATATCGTACACATACAAATTGTTTTCTCTAGCAAAAGCAATCTTTTTACCATCTGGCGAAAAAGTAGGCTCTTGTACTTGGAAATCAAATAACTTAGATACGCTCTTAGTAGTGGTATCATACAAATAATAATCAGCGGTAAAAGAATGGCGGTAAATAGAATTCGAATTATTAGCTATCAAAATTAATTTCTCATCAGGAGAGAATGTGTAGCTGTCAATACCATCCGTTAATACGGAATGATTTTTAGTATCAATTAACGTACTTACTTTTTTTAAAGTAGCAAAGTCAAACAAATCAATTTGCATGCTTCGTGAAGGAGCATCATAATTCAAAACCGTGTATTGATTGGTATTTTTCATGGACTGCAATTCGTCCATTCCTTTGGCTCTAAAAGCGCCCGAATAAATTTCTTCAACAGTAATTTTTTGTTGTCCAAAAACTGCCATTGTGAACACAAAAAACAGAACAAAAGATAAGTTTGATTTCATAATTTAAATTTGGTTATAACAGACCCCAATTTTAGTGAAAAATTTACAATTATTTCACATTTGAGTTGTTAAATGTTAAACCAAAAAATAAATCCCTCATTTATTGGATACAAGGAGTTATAAAAAAAACGTTCTAAAAGTGTATCTTTGCTAGGAAATTATTATAATCAATTGAGAATGAACCAAGCCGTAAGTGGATTTTCTAAATTATCCAAAGAAGAAAAAATAGCCTGGATTGCCCAAACCTATTTTTCAACTCCAAAAGATGCTATTCAATTATTGAAAAACTATTGGAATTCAGATGAAAAAATCCAAAAACTACACGACGAATTCATCGAAAATACGATTTCTAATTTCTACATTCCTTTGGGTGTTGCGCCTAATTTTCTAATCAACGGAAAATACAAAACCATTCCGATGGCTATCGAAGAAAGTTCGGTGGTAGCAGCCGCTTCCAAAGCCGCTAAATTTTGGTCTACTCGTGGCGGATTTACCACCCGAGTAATTGACACGGAGAAAATTGGTCAGGTACATTTCATTTTCAAAGGGGAAACTGAAAAACTACATACTTTCTTTGCTGAAATCAAATCCGATTTATTTACAGAAACCGCGAGCATTACTAAAAACATGCAAGCTCGTGGCGGTGGTATCCTAGATATTGTTTTAAAAGACAAAACCGATTTAATTCCAAACTATTTTCAGCTTCATGTGAGTTTTGAGACTAAAGACAGTATGGGAGCTAATTTTATCAATTCGTGTTTAGAGCAATTTGCCAAAACCTTAAAAGAAAAGGCTAACCAATACGAATTGTTCTCGGAAACCGAAAAAGACATTCAAATCGTAATGAGTATTTTGTCAAATTACGTTCCCAATTGCATCGTCCGTGCTGAAGTTTCGTGTCCTATTGCCGACTTAGAAGAAAAACACATACCGAATCCGCAGGAGTTTGCCGAGAAATTTGTGCAAGCCGTTCGCATTGCCGAGGTAGAACCTTTCCGTGCCGTAACGCACAACAAAGGGATTATGAATGGAATTGATGCAGTAGTATTGGCAACCGGAAATGATTTTAGAGCCATCGAAGCAGGCGTTCATGCTTATGCATCTCGCAACGGACAGTATTCTAGTTTATCGCATGCCAAAATAGAAAATGGTGTTTTTAGCTTTTGGATGGAAATTCCCTTGGCTTTAGGTACTGTCGGCGGATTGACCTCTTTGCATCCATTGGTAAAATTAGCTTTGGAAATGCTCGAAAAACCTTCTGCTCAAGAGTTAATGCAAATTGTAGCAGTAGCAGGCTTAGCCCAAAATTTTGCTGCCCTGCGTTCGTTAACTACAACAGGAATCCAAGACGGACACATGAAAATGCACTTGAATAATATTTTAAATCAATTTGACGCAACAGAAGACGAACGTATAGCAGTACGAAAACACTTCAAGCACCAAACCGTTTCCCATAGCGCGGTAGTCGAATTTATGAACCAATTGAGAAACTAATTGGAATGCAAAAGACCTTCTATAGCAACGGCAAATTATTAATTTCAGGAGAATACCTCATTTTGGATGGCGCCAAAGGATTGGCTTTACCCACTAAAATGGGACAAAATCTCATTGTGGAAGATACAAGTACAGGTGCTATTCATTGGAAAAGTTATGATTTTAATGGAAGTGTTTGGTTTGAAGATACTCTCTCGTTTGAAGAAATTCAAGACAATAACATTACTACAGAATCAGTAAAAGCGACACTCATCAAAATTTTGCAGGTCGCTGATGCGATGAATCCAAGTGTGTTTTCTAATTCAGCTGGTTTTAGTATAACTACACAATTGAGTTTTCCACGAAATTGGGGTTTAGGCAGTTCGTCCACCTTGATTAACAATATAGCGCAATGGTTTCAAATAAACGCTTTTGAATTGTTGCATAAAAGTTTTGGTGGCAGCGGCTATGATATTGCTTGTGCGCAAAACAACAATCCTATTACTTATTCTATTGCAAATGGGAAACCCAAAGTAGAAAAAGTAGCTTTTAAACCTGAATTTAGTCAAAATCTCTATTTTGTGTATTTGAACCAAAAACGCAATAGTAAATCGGCCATAGCGGAATATCATTCCAATAAAACCTCCCAATTATCGAACTACATTGCTACGATTGATTCCTTAACTCAAGACATTCTTGCCGCAAAGAACATTGATGTTTTTGCGCAATTACTACACCAACACGAAAGCGTTTTAAGTGCGCTTTTAAAAACAGAAACAGTGAAAAATACCTTATTCCCAGACTTTGAAGGTGCTATAAAAAGTTTAGGCGCTTGGGGTGGCGATTTTGTTTTGGCAGTTTCAAAAGAAAATCCAAAACCATATTTTATTGCCAAAGGATATGAAACGGTGATTCCGTATTCAGAAATGATTTTGTGATTTAAAATAAATTAATTTTTATACTAAAATTAATACTATCTATAAACACCATCACTAACTTTTTCAAGAACACTCCATTTTCCGTTGATTTTTACCATAACTACTATGAATATGTCATCAATATATTTATTATCAGTTGTTGTGGATGTTACACTAAAAGCAACATATTTATGATGTTTGTAATAAATAGGTTTTGAAAACGAAAATACTTTATAATTCTCTTTAAAGTCGAAAACTTCATATTTCCCAGGATCTGGAAATTTTTCCTGTTTAATAAAAACAATATTTTTATGATTAAAATCATTGATCGTCCAATAATCCCCTTTTACCCAACGATCTTCAATATATTTATTTTCATACTTACATTTCATTTTTTCCCAATACTTCTCATTAAATAAAGGCTTTTCAACACCCTCATATCTTTCATATTTGGATGTAAATGGTTCAAAATAAATTTGTCCTTTAAATATATCAATAGTCACATTATTATTAATTTTCTCTTCAATTACCATAATAGTATCTGAATCTTTTAAATTAAGACTCGATACATAATCATTGATAGGAGTTAACTGAAAACTTACGGTTTTACAACTAAACAATAATTGACAAGCAATAAAAAGAAAAATAAAATTTTTCATATATAAGATTGTTTACACAGATTTTAAATTCGATTATTACTAAAATATTTATTTTTACTATCAAATATAATGAACAATAACCATATAAAATTATACTACACAATAAGCAAATAAATTTAAACCATAAAAAAAGCCAAGACAATGTCTTGGCTTTTTTGTATAGTGAATTTTACTTCTTAGTAATTGAACTTACTTCTATTGTCTTCAATAGTAGCATTGGCTTTCAATGCTGGAAGAATTCTACCCGCATCCCCTGCAGTTTGTTGTTTTAATTTAGCTACATAAGCAGCGTGGTTTTTCAAGGCTGGTGCTTTTACTGTACTTACATTTTTCACAACATACACACCCGTTACTCCTTCAATAGGTGCTGACACTTTATTAGCAGCCAGGGCAAAAGCTGTTCCTACTACTACTTTTGGCTCAGCCCCAACTAAACCTAAAACTGGATTTTCCATAGTAAGGTTAGCCGCTTGCTCTACTTTAGATCCCGCTGATTTTGCAATCGCTTCTAATGAAGAACCTGTCATTTTCGCTTTGATTAACTCTGCTTTTTTCTTATTTTTAAGGATTGGCTCCACATAGGATCTTACTTGAGAAACTGGCACTAAACCTGAATTATCTATTGATTTTACTCTCGCAATTACGTGACCAATATTAGCTAACTCAAATCGTTTGATTGATCCTACTTTAGAATCTTCTTCAAAAGCCCATCTTACAATAGCTCTTTGATTTCCTAAAGACGCAAATTGTTCTTGCATCCCTGTCACTGTTACAGCAGGAGCAATTGTTAATTTCATGTCTTTTGCCAATTTAGCAAAGTCTTTGCTAGCAGCATCCATCTCAAATTGAGTAGCTTGAGTAAATATTTTATCTGAAGTAGCTTCTGATGGCTCTACTTTTTGAGCTACAGTTGCTAAACGTACTCCGTCTTGTTTATCTGTAATTCTGATGATGTGGAATCCAAAAGGTGTTTCTACTAATCCAACTTTTCCAATTGGGTTACCAAAAACAAAATCGTTAAATGGTTTTACCATTTGGTTTGGGCCAAAATAACCCAAATCACCCCCTTGTTGTGCCGAAGAATCATCTGAGTTAGAAAATGCTAACATCATGAAGCTATCTGGATTAGCATTCACTTGTGCTAAGATAGCTTGGGCTTTTGCCAAGGCTTGTTCTTTAGTTCTTTTTTCTCTTTTGTTAGGTACTTGAGTCCCTTCATAACTAATTAAGATATGGCTTGCTTTGGCATTAACTCCTGCTCTTTTACCAAATGATTTAGAAATACAGTAGTAATTTCCAAATTTATAAGGACCATAAACCGCTCCAGGAGCTAAATTGAATAATTGATCTGCATCAATTGCTGGTAAATCTTTTTTGGCTACAAAAGAAGAGTCATAAGGCACATCAGAATTTGAGTTTACAAACTCAATGGCATTCGGAGCATTTTTAAATCCAGGCAAAGTATCGTTTTTACCTGTTTTTTGGTTGTATACCACACTTCCTGACAATAAAGACGTGATTTTTGCTCTCACCTCAGCCTCATCTTCTTTAGATGCTTTGTCTTCTATTAAAACATACTCAATTTCTCTTGATTCATCTGCTTTGTATTTTTTTTCATTTTTCTTCATGAAGTCTACAATTTCAGCATCAGTTACTTTAACTTGGCTGTCTTTGATAGTTGAATACAATCCCGCAACATAAGCAAAATTTACTTTATTAGCCTCCATTTCATATTTCAATTTCCCTTCGGCTTCAGTTGTATATAAAGCTGATTTTACCATGGTATTGTAAATTTGAAACTTTGCATTCAATTCTGCAGATTTTTCTCTTTCTTGTAAAAAAGCAGCTTGTTCAGGATTAGCCTTAAAATAGTCTTTAAACTTTGCTAAATCAAATAGTCCTGCAGCATTTAAAAATAAAGGATTACTTCCAATATTTTGATCTGCTTTTAAAACCTCGATCAAATGTTTCTCTCCAACTCTTAAACCTAATTTTTCAAATTCAGAGGTCAACAAAGCAATCGAAACTTCTTGGTCCCAAACTTGATTAGCAGCTTGAGTCGCTGTTATTCCTTGACCACTCTTTTCCACATTACTTACTTTAATTCTAAAGTCTTCAAAAGAAATGTCTTTATCATTAATAGTTCCCACATCTTTTGTATTTTGCCCAAGACCGCCTTTACCGATTAAATCTTGTATAATAAACGCAAATAAAGCCAATGCAATTGCACCAATTAATAATGCAGAACGTTTTCTAATTTTTGCTAAAACTGCCATTTTTATAGTAATTAATTTTATTTTCAGTTTGCGAAAATACAATTATCTAATTAATAATTATACTCGTCGCGTTTTATTTTGAAAGTTTTTTTTAATTTCTAAAAAAACTTCCAAAATATTCTTTCGTCTAACGCACTCTAATTCTATTTAATTTTTATTATTTCTTCGTGATTCGAATCGTTTAGCATAGCGCCTTCTAAAAGCAAATAGAAAGAAAGCTAAGCCAGCAAAAATTAAAGTTAAACCCGAATTACCAGCTGGATCATTCCATTTTACGATGGAATCAATCACTAAATAAACGCCTAAAATAAGGTACAAATACGGAGTGTATTTAAGGTATGTCATAATTAAATCTTATTGGTTTGAATCTACTTCACCTGTTATTCTTTGTGAATTGATTACTTTAAAATCTTTACTAAAATCTATTCCTTGGCCATTTGAAATTCCTTTAGGAGAAGTAAATTTAAATTTTCGTTCAGTAAAAAACCAAGCGTTTTTTTGATCATAGTACAATTGTTGTGTTTCTAACATCTGGCCGTCATCAGACACTATTTTTACCTTACCCTGCAAATCAATAATTCCAGTTTGTTTGTATGAAATTGCATAATCGGATGTAACTTGTGTTTTTTTGGCCTTCTTGTCATAAAAAGTAGCATGAATTCCTTTTGGAAACTCAGTAAAAGGAAAATCTACTACTGCATAATCCTTCATTTTATCACTAATTAAAATAGCCGTAATCTTTCCGGAATCCGTGTATTTCAAATTGATTTTATCCGCTTCGCTACTAGGTACAAAATCTGAAAAATTATCTTTCTGAATTTCTTTAAAATTACTCTCGCAACCTAGAATCAATAGAAAAAACACTATTGATAAACCTTGAATTAGTTTATTTTTGCTGAAAAAATTCATACTTTTTTAAACTTAATAAAAGCAGCTAAGCTAGTTTTAATTAATTGTACTTTCTTTTCTGAAACCATTTATCATTTAATGATAAACTCAAACAAAAATTCATGTAATTTTCTTGAACTAAGTTAGATTGTGTAGTCCCTTTTTTACCCAACTCTAAACCAATATTAGCATTGGAAAAAGAACCTGTAACCGGAAAACCAATTCCTAAAGTCAGACCTGTGTCTTGTATTGATTTTGAATTCACAACCAATCCTGTTTTTTCATATTTCAAGCCAGCCCTATATACCAAACGTTTACCATAACTAGCAAATGAACTATAATTAGGAATAAAATAACCTCCTACACTATATTTCTGATATTTTTCATAAGAAACATTATTAAATGAATTGTAGGTATTGGCTAATGAGGCAGCATCTCTAGTGCTTAGCTGTGCTGCAATTAACCATTTTTTAGACGCACCAATTCCTAAACCGACTGTGAGCTTACTCGGAATTTTTAAATTAGCATTGGTAACTACATCACTTGCCGCATCTACCAGTGTGGTATTGAACTGCGCATCAATCAAAACAGTTGAAATAGCACTAGTGTTGGTAGACTTCAAAGTACTTTCACGTGCATAATTCAAACTAGAGTACAAGTTTATTTTTTTGGTAAGACTCTTTTGAAATAGTAAACCCAAATTAAAATTAAATCCAGAAAGAATCGCATTATTGGTTTCTCTTGTCCCTACTGGAATACCCGATAAAAATTCCAAATTTGAAGTTTCTATTTTTCCAAAATTATAATGCGCATCGGCTCCAAAACTTAAAGAAGGTGAAATAGCATACCCTACACCAAAAAACACTTTGTTAAGCCCTCCTGAACCATCAAAACGTTTACTGTTTTGTGAAGCATCTGGAGCTATTGACTGTATTTTATAACCCACCGACGAAAAAGGAATCAATCCAAAACCAACACCCAATTTTCCCATGGGTAACCCAACAGCCAAATAGTCCAAAGTAACCCTTTGAACTCCTGACGAAGTGGATGCATTTTTTAATTGAGTGGTAGCTAGACTACCTCCTAAAGCAAATGTAGTTAACTTAAGTGAGGCAAAACTAGCTGGATTGTCCAAATTAATATGAATACTATCTTGTTCCACACCTATACCTGCCATAGATCGCATTTCTGCTGTTCCTTTATAGCGAACATCACCAATTCCAAAAAACGAATACGGAGAAGCAGTTCCTTCTTGTGCAAAAGATACGAATGAAAAAAGCAAACAAGTGCTTACTATAATTTTTTTAATCATTTTTGATTTTATATTGAAAGGTTTGGTTCAAACTCTCTAAAAGAAAATTTGAATTGGCAAATATGGTATTTTTTAATCGTTTAGCCAAAAATTCTGCGTCGCCACCCGTTAAAATTATGATAAAATTTGAATAGCGTGTGCGATACTCTTCTATAAAGCCATCTATTTCATGTGCCAAACCATTTACTACACCCGAATGAATAGAATTTGCTGTGGAATTCCCAATGAAATAATCCGGACATTCTGATGCTAATAAAGGGAGTTTTGCCGTATAATTGTGTAACGATTCATACCTCAACCGCAAGCCCGGGGAAATGGCTCCTCCTAAATACACATCGTCTTGACTGATGAAATCATAAGTAACACAAGTTCCCACATCAATTACCAAGCGGTTTTGAGCTGGATAACACAAAGTAGCGCCTGCAGCCAAAACCATTCGATCAATTCCTAAGGTTTGCGGGGTCGCATACGCATTCAAAAACGGAAAAGCATCCGTATGTGTTACAAAATGAATGGATACCTTAGTAGCTAGACTTGAAAAAGCTTCCTCTCCTAATTTTCCAACACTAGCCACTACCAAATGAGTGGTGTCTGGGTATTGTATTAAAATATTTTCAATTGCATTTTGCAACGCATTCGGTTCAAAAAGGAATTGTTCCAAAAAGGTATCGTTCTCAAAAACAGCACCTTTAATTCGGGTATTGCCTACATCTATTGTTAGAATCATATTTTATAGTTTGACCATGCGAAGATACGAATTGATTTTTTTTACTATTTGTTTTGGATAAATTAAAAATGGTTCTATATTTGCACCCGCATAAGCAAGGTACCTTAGCTCAGATGGTAGAGCAATGGACTGAAAATCCATGTGTCCCTGGTTCGATCCCTGGAGGTACCACAAAACCCACTCAAACGAGTGGGTTTTTTGTTTTTATACCTTTGTGTAAACCTATTTCAGGACAAGACAGCAACTTACATTATATATCGTCCCTACGGGACTTTTTTCAGCTATACAAGGCTTTTATTACCAAGATGCAACTCCTAACGGAGCCTGATTCTGTAAATAAATCCCCTGCACGCGAATCCTTTCGCCCCTACTACAGCGCGAAATGAAATTCGACGAAGTCAGTCCTTTCGCGAGTGATAACCAAAATAACGATTACCTAAAATCTAGTTCCCTCAAGCCCCCTACTCTTATCTGTTTTTCATTTCAATAGATTTTACTATCAATCATTCATTATTCGTCCTATAAAAATAAAGGTTTTGTAATTTTTTTTAAATTTTATTACAAATATTGAATTAGTATATTTGCTAATTTATTATATTTATGCAAAATTTATATATATGGAAATTGTATCCTGCCCAAAATGCCAAAATAACCACATCATCAAAAGTGGCATTATCAACAACAAACAAAGGTATTTATGTAAAAAATGTAACTATTTTTTTACGGTCAATAAAATGGGTAAAAAGATAGATGATTATTATGTTACCAAGGCATTACAATTGTACTTAGAAGGTTTAAGCTATCGCGAAATAGAGCGTATTATTGGGGTTTCGCATGTTACTATTAGCAACTGGGTAAAAAGCTTTAATATCAAAAAACCTTCTCATACTGACTACCATCCTACTTATAAGATATTTAATCATTTAGAACTCGTAGAGTATTTAAAAAATAAAGAATTGTTATCAGGAGCAGGTATGATTATTACCGAACTAGGTGATAAATTTATGCTTATAAAATGGGAGCGATTCAAAGATTAACTATATATTTTTACACTTATATATATAATAATTTTTTTTAATGTAAAAATATTTGAATTTGGCCCTGTTAAAATTAACCATTTTACTAACCAAACCAAATACATTATGAAAAAACGCTATTTCATCCTTTTAGCAGCTATTGCTTCTTTCAAAGGATATTCCCAAACTCCAACCGCAGCTGCCCCAGCGGCCAATGATTACAGTATCTCTTGGTACGGTTTCATTCGAACTGATTATATGTGGGACACCCGCAAATCTGCTCAAGTAAGAGAAGACCATTTAAATTTATACCCGTTAGACAAGTCTATCAATGCAGGAGATGGTAAAGATGCTAATGCCGTGGGGCAATCTAACTTTTTATCGGTAGTTTCCCGTTTAGGTGTTAAAGTAAAAGGGCCTGACGTATGGGGTGCTAAAGTAAGCGGAACACTTGAAGGCGATTTCTTTGGAAACTTCGAAAATGCTTCAACAAGCACAACTACTGTAGGTTTATTAAGACTACGTCATGCCTACGCACAATTAGATTGGAAAAAAACTTCCTTGACCATGGGACAAACTTGGTACCCAACTTTTATTCCTGAAGTTTTCCCTGGAGTGGCTAATTTCAGTACTGGAATTATGTTTAATCCTTTTGGATGGGCATCTCAAGTGAAATTAAAACAAAATTTAAGCAAAGATCTTTCGATTAGTTTTACTGCGTACAAAGAACGTGAGTTTACAACTACAGGTCCTGGAACTCAAAATTCAGCTTCAATCAACTCAGCTATTCCTTCTATTAATACTCAACTACAATACAAAGGCAAAAACCTTTTTATGGGAGCTGGAATCGAAGTTAAATCGCTACAACCAAGAACCGATAATGGCTTAACTGGTAGTGCTAAGAAAAACACAACAGAAAAAGCAAACAGCACAAGTATTTTCGGATACGGTAAATATTCTAATGATGATATCACCATCAAAGCATACGGAATTTCTGGAGGCAACTTATTCAATATGGTAATGCTTGGCGGGTATATAGGATCTACTGCAAACGGTATCGAATCCTATGAAGCTACCAAAACATCGGCTTTTTGGATTGATATTGCTAGCAATGGAAAATCAGTTGCTCCTGGTATTTTCTTTGGAAGAACTCAAAATAATGGTGCAGACAAAACCGGTACTGTTGCTTATGGAAGAGGTATTGGAGTTAATGGCGCCAGAATGGTTGACAATGTATGGAGACTTTCTGGACGTATTGACTTTAAGAAAAATAAATTTAGAGTATCCCCAGAGTTAGAACTAACATCAGCTGATTGGGGTGCTGCAGATGCTTATGGAAAAGTAACTGGAGCTTTAACAAACGTAAGTAATTTTAGAACAATGATTTCTTGTGCTTACACTTTCTAACACATATTAATTAACCAACCAAATATTAAATTATGAATCAACACAAAAAAAGCTCCTTATGGACTGTAATTGGAGCATCTTCAGTAGGTACCATGATCGAATGGTATGACTTTTACATCTTTGGTAGTTTAGCTACTATTATTTCAACTAAATTTTTCCCTTCAGACAATCCAACAGCTGCCTTCCTTTCTACTTTGGCAACATTTGCTGCAGGTTTCGTAGTGCGCCCTTTTGGAGCGTTATTCTTTGGTCGCCTTGGAGACTTAATTGGACGTAAATACACGTTCATGGTTACTCTATTATTAATGGGTGGGGCTACCTTCATGATTGGATGTATTCCTAGCTATGAAACTATTGGTTTTATGGCACCAACATTAGTATTAATTTTACGTTTACTTCAAGGTCTTGCTCTTGGTGGAGAATATGGTGGTGCTGCTACTTATGTAGCCGAACATGCTGGTCCAGGACAAAGAGGTTACTGGACTTCATGGATTCAAACTACGGCTACTATTGGTTTATTTGTTTCTCTTTTTGTAATTATGGCTACAAAAAGCTCCATGACTAAAGAAGCCTTTGAAGATTGGGGATGGAGAGTACCGTTCTGGGTTTCTATCTTAATGATCTTGGTTTCTTACTTAATTCGTAAAAACATGAGTGAATCTCCTGAATTTGCGAAAGTAAAAGCAGAAGGAAAAACCAGTAAAAACCCATTAAAAGAAAGTTTTGGACACAAATTAAACTTCAAATTTGTATTATTAGCTTTATTTGGACTTGTGATGGGGCAAGGTGTAGTTTGGTACACTGGACAATTCTATGCGATGAGTTTTATTGAAAAAACGATGGGACTTGCAGATCAAAAGGGAGATATTATGATGATTGCAATTTTAATGGCAACTCCATTCTTCGTGTTTTTCGGTTGGTTATCTGACAGAATTGGTAGAAAATGGTTAATGCTTGTTGGGATTTTGATCGCTGTTGTATCTTACAGACCCGTTTACAAAGCAATGTACGAAACTACAAGCATCAAAAACAAAACTGAAATCGTAGAAAAAACAGTTGTAGTAGCTGAAACAAAAGAAAATAAAGAGGCATTAGATTCTGTTTATACTACTACTAAAGAATTTACAGATGGTGCTACTTGGAAAGAAGTAAAAACCGTTGCCTTAGAAAACGGAGTAGCTAAAATTGTTGATGGAAAACCAAAAGTAGACAAAGTAACTACAATGGTTGTTAACGATTCTGACAAATGGATGGTAACTTTATTAGTTTTCTTCCAGATCTTTTTAGTAACTATGGTATACGGGCCAACAGCAGCTTTCTTAGTAGAATTGTTCCCTGCAAAAATCCGTTATACTTCGATGTCATTACCGTATCATATTGGAAATGGAATCTTTGGAGGATTATTACCAGCTATCGCTACATCATTAGTTGTAAGCGCAGGTAAATTAAATGATGCTGCAGTTGCTGCAGGAAATGAACCTGTGGTACAAGACGCTTATTTAGAGGGGCTTTGGTATCCAATTATTATCGGAGCTATCTGTTTTGTAATTGGAGCTATCTATGTTGATGGTAAAAGTACCGCTCATAAAGAATAAGTAATTTTAATTAAACTAAAAAACATCATATTATGAATGCAATAAAAAGAGTATTAGGCATTGTTTGGATTGCTACAGGAATTGCAGCTGCATATTTCCTTTTGATTGATCAAGCAATTCCAAAATTTGAAACAGGAAAACAGGAAGATTTAATTCCTGCCATTATATATACTTTTATCTTAGCTCCAATTATTGTGGGTGGTTTAGGCATCTTTGGATACTATTCACTTACAGGAGAGTTTGATGAGAAATAAAAATTAATATCATTTTTTATATACAATCGCTGTCATTTTTGGCAGCGTTTGTATATTTTTATAAGTATGAAAAAGAGACACGAACAAAAACTAGTTATACTTTCAATGCTAATGCTATTAGCCTTGAATATGCCTCTTTTATTACTTTTTGACAGCTCAAAGCCTATTCTTGGATTCCCTGTCATTTATATCTATGTATTTTCTACTTGGTTATTCACGATTGGCACTACCTACCTAATTATTAAACGTTATTATGAGTAGTTTGGGTCTTTTGTTTATAGTAGCATTATACATGCTTATTCTTTTTTACATTGCTTATTGGGCAGAGAAAAGAGGTCATTCCAAATGGTCAAATAACCCTTATATTTATTCCCTTTCTTTAGCCGTATATTGTACCGCTTGGACCTACTACGGAAGTATTGGTGTTGCTGCCAACTCAGGTTTAGGCTACCTCCCTATTTATTTAGGACCTATCATAATTATTCCAACATGGTTAATTATCTTAAAAAAAATTATCCGTATATCAAGAGTAAATAAAATCTCGAGTATTGCTGATTTTATTTCGTTGAGATATGGCAACGACAGGTTTTTAGGCGCATTAGTTACTACGATATGCATCTTTGCTATTGTACCCTATATTGCCTTACAACTTAAGTCAATTTCTGACACCTTTCATATTGTTACCGAAACTGAATCCAGTTCCAATATATTTTACGACACCACTACTTATGCGTGTATCGCATTAGCTTTATTTACTTCCTATTATGGAACGCGCTACGTAGATGCTTCCGAAAAAAGACGCGGAATCGTCACTGCCGTAGCAATGGAGTCTATTTTAAAACTTGTTTTCTTCCTCATTATAGGTATTTATGTAACTTATTTTGTATTTGATGGATTTGATGATATATATACTAAAGCATCTGTGCTAGAAAATTTTCATAAAAAAAATTCAATAGGAGGCTTATCTGGTAGTATCAATTGGTTTTTTCTGTGCATTTTATCTATGTTCGCTATTTTCCTTTTACCAAGACAATTTCATACAGCTATTGTCGAAAATAACAAAGAAATTCATATCCGAACAGCCATGTGGTTGTTCCCTTTATATTTATTACTCTTCAATATTTTTGTATTCCCAATAGCTTGGGGTGGCAACATCTTATTTCATGGAAAAAGTCTAAATTCAGACACCTACTCCTTGTTAATTCCTCAATTTTTTGAGAATAATACTCTTACTGTACTTGTTTTCCTTGGAGGCTTCTCAGCAGCGATTTCAATGATAATTGTTTCGTCAATTGCATTAGCAACCATGTTAAGTAATAACTTATTAATCCCTTATGGATTTGTAGGGTCTTTACAAAATAAATCACAAGAAAAAAACAACCAACGCATTATTCGAAGTAGAAAAATCGGAATCTTTTTATTGATTATTTTGGCCTATGCCATTTACCGAATCTTTATTTTAGACTACTCATTAGTCTCTATTGGACTGGTTTCATTTGTAGTAATTGCACAATTAGCTCCTGCTTTTTTTGGTGCTCTTTTTTGGAGAAGAGGCTCTAATAAAGGGGCTATTACTGGAATTATTATTGGTTTTATCGTTTGCTGTTATACCTTATTAATCCCATACGCTTTAGGAATTACAAATTCAACTAGCTTATTCATACAGCAAGGCCCTTGGGATATTGAATTACTTAAACCATTCCAACTTTTTGGTTTGGATTATCTTCAACCTATTCCTCATGCCTTATTTTGGAGTTTATTCTTTAATTTAATGAGTTTTGCTGCTGTTTCTGTGAGTTTTAGAGGCAATTATAGAGAACGCAATTATGCCGAAATGTTTGTCGACATTGACAAATACATTACCAATCACGAGGATGCTTTTGTCTGGAAAGGTACCGCATATGTATCCGATATTGAACGCGTTTTACAACGGTTCTTAGGGGAAGAAAGAACCAAACGTGCGCTATCCATTTTCAACTTAAAATACAATATTGACAAAAATGTAGCTACTGCCGATGCTCGTTTTATCAAGTTTGCCGAAAATTTATTGACGGGGCATATTGGCACGGCTTCTGCCAAAATATTAATTGCTAGTGTAGTGAAAGAAGACGAAATTAGTTTGCCTGAAGTATTACGAATTTTAGAAGAATCGAAAGAAAACATAATCATCAATAAAAAACTTACAGACACTTCTAATGAATTGCAAAAAATATCCGAACAGCTAAAAATTGCTAATGAAGAACTTGTGAAAAAAGACATTCAAAAGGACGAATTTTTAGATACGGTTACACACGAATTACGTACACCAATCACTGCTATACGTGCCGCAAGTGAAATTTTGCACGACGACGAAGAGGTGCCATTTGAAATGCGCAAACAGTTTTTGCAAAATATTATTTCTGAATCCGATCGTTTGAATCGTTTGATTGATAAAATTTTGGATTTAGAGAAATTTGAAACCGGAAAACAAAAAATATATCTCTCTAGAAACAACATCGTAAAGACAGTCGAAAAAACTTTAGACTCTCTGAAACAACTCATCAACAACAAAAAAATACAGATAGAATTTGAAGATGCCGGCAAAGAAATCAGAGCATTTTATGACGAAGAGCGCATCATTCAAGTCATTCATAATTTATTGTCTAATGCCATCAAATTTTCAGCTGAAAAAGACGGTTTAATTAGCATACAAATTATAGAAAATGAATCTAATGTTGCCGTAACAATTCACAACAACGGCAAAGGAATTAAAAAAGAAGATTTTGAAGCCATTTTTGATAAATTTTACCAGTCGAGAAATCAAAATGTAAAAAAACCTATTGGTAGCGGATTAGGATTAGCCATTTGTAAACAAATTATAGAACATCATAAAGGCGCTATTTGGGCCGAAAACAATGTAAAAGAGGGAGCCACTTTTGTCTTCACATTACCCAACTACAACACAACAGAAAACAACTAAGAGGATGAAAAAAATAGTAATTGTAGACGACGAACCCAATATCGTAATGGCTTTAGAATATACTTTCAAAAAAAATAATTTTGAAGTATTCATTGCCCGTGATGGGAAAGAAGCGCTGGAAATCATAGAAAAACAACTACCAGACGTCATCATTCTCGATGTAATGATGCCTATGGTAGATGGATATGCTACTTTAGAAGAAATAAAAAAAGACGACCGTTTAGCGCATTGCAAAGTCATTTTTCTTTCAGCAAAAAACAAAGACAAAGACATTGAAAAAGGTTTAGCATTAGGAGCAAACTTGTATGTCGTCAAACCTTTTTCTGCTAAAAAATTAGTAGAACAAGTACACGAATTGATTGAAAACTAATCCCATTTCTTATTTTAAAATACTTTACCATGAATTATAAAAACACCTACGCCGCAAGCACTGAAAATCCAGAAACTTTTTGGAAAGAACAAGCCCATAATATTCATTGGTTTACACAACCAAAAACAATTCTATCTTCGGATGAAAATGGGTATCCGCTTTGGTACAAAGACGGAGAATTAAACGTGTGCTATTTAGCATTAGACAAACACATTGAAGAGGGTTTTGGTGACCAAGTGGCTTTAATTTATGACTCACCCGTGACTCAAACTGTTAAAAAATATACTTTTTTAGAAGTAAAAACCGAAGTTGCAAAATTAGCCGGAGGTATGCAATCTTTGGGATTGAAAAAAGGAGATACTGCAGTTATTTATATGCCTATGATTCCACAAGCCGCATTTGCCATGTTGGCTTGTGCGCGAATTGGCGTTACTCATTCAGTAGTTTTTGGAGGATTTGCTCCTCACGAATTAGCCATTCGAATTGATGATTGCAAACCTAGAGCTATTATCACCGCTTCTTCTGGGATTGAAATCGACCGATTGATTGCTTACAAACCGTTGGTTGACGAAGCCATTCAATTAGCAGAACACAAACCTAAAAAAGTAATTATTCTGAATAGAAAATTAGGTGCCAAAGTGCCGTTCAAGAAATACGATGTGGATTATGATGCTTTGGTTTACGGATCTGAAGAAGCCGAGTGTGTACCGTTGAACTCCACACATCCTTTGTATGTTTTGTATACATCCGGAACTACTGGTAAACCAAAAGGGATTGTGCGTGATTCTGGCGGGTATGCCACTGCTTTGAAATATTCCATGCAAAACGTGTACAACGCCAAAGAAGGCGAAGTATTTTGGGCTGCATCGGATGTGGGTTGGGTTGTAGGGCATAGTTATATTGTATATGGCCCACTAATCAATAGAAATACAACTATTATTTTTGAAGGAAAGCCAATCAAAACACCGGACGCGAGTACGTTCTGGAGAATGATTGAAGAGCATAAAGTAAGCGTTATGTTTACGGCTCCAACGGCCATTCGTGCTATTAAAAAAGAAGATCCAAACGGAGAATTCATAAAAAAACACGATTTAAGTTCGTTGAAAATTCAGTTTTTAGCCGGAGAACGTTGCGATGTAGCCACTTTAGAATGGTACCAAGAACATATTCCGGTTCCGGCAATTGACCACTGGTGGCAAACAGAAACGGGTTGGCCAATTGTAGCCAATATGATGGGAATTGAATATTTACCAATCAAACCAGGATCTGTTGGAAAAGCAGTTCCAGGATACGATATTAAAATTTTTAGTGAAAACGGAACTGAAGTAGGACCTAACGAAGAAGGATATGTAGTGATCAAATTGCCTCTACCTCCAGGAACCTTATTGGATTTATGGAAAGACAACCCAAGATTCAAAGCAGGTTATTTGGAAAAATTCCCAGGATACTATTTTTCAGGTGATGGCGGATTCAAAGATGATGATGATTATATTTTTATTACCGGTCGTGTGGATGATGTAATCAATGTAGCGGGTCACCGCCTTTCTACTGCCGAAATGGAAGAAATTGTTGCTTCACATTCGTCTGTGGCAGAGTGTGCCGTTATTGGAATTAATGACGAACTTAAAGGTCAAATTCCATTGGCACTAGTAGTAATAAAACACGGAGAAGATATTGAACATTTCCAATTGGAACAAGAAATCGTAAAATTAGTGCGACAACAAATCGGGGCAGTAGCTTCGCTACGAAATGTGGTAATTGTGCAACGTTTACCAAAAACCCGTTCGGGTAAAATTCTTCGCAAACTAATGCGAAGCATCACTGATGGTGAAGAATACCAAATCCCATCTACTATTGATGACGAAGCTATTGTAGGTGAAATCATTGAAGTATTAAAAAAATATAAAATTGGAATTTATAGTAAATAAAAATAACCGAATAACAACATATTAAATAGAATACCATGAGTTATTACAAAATTGAAAATCTAGAAGAATATTTTAAACATTACAAAAAATCAATTCGTGAACCTAAAAAATTCTGGGACAGAATTGCTTCTGAAAACTTTACTTGGTACCAAGAATGGGACAATGTAATTGATTTTAATATGGCTGAAGCCGAAATCAAATGGTTCACCAATGCCAAAGTTAACATTACCAAGAACTGTATTGACCGCCATTTGGCTAAAAGAGGAGATAAAACGGCGATTATTTTTGAACCAAACGATCCATCGGAAGCAGCACAACACATTTCGTATAATGAATTGTACGAACGAGTCTCAAAAATGGCCAATGTGTTGCGAGAGCAAGGCATTAAAAAAGGAGATCGTGTTTGTATTTATTTACCAATGATTCCAGAATTAGCCATCTCATTATTAGCTTGCGCTAGAATTGGAGCCATTCACTCTGTAGTTTTTGCAGGATTCTCTGCCTCTGCGGTGGCTTCAAGAATCAATGATTGTGAGTGTAAAATGGTCATTACCTCTGATGGAAGTTACCGTGGTAACAAAGACATTGACTTAAAAGGCATTGTTGATGAAGCATTAGAAAAATGCCCTTCTGTTGAGAAAGTATTGGTTGCCAAAAGAACCAACACCAATGTCAACATGAAAGAAGGTCGTGACCAATGGTTGCAACCCCTTTTAGATGACGCAATGAACACCAACGTCGCTGAAATCATGGATGCTGAAGATCCATTATTTATCCTTTATACTTCAGGTTCTACAGGGAAACCAAAAGGAATGGTACACACCACAGCAGGATATATGGTATATACTGCCTATACTTTCAAAAATGTATTCAGTTACGAAGAAAATGACATTTTCTGGTGTACTGCCGATATTGGTTGGATTACAGGACACTCATACATTCTATACGGACCTTTATTAAACGGTGCAACTACCGTAATTTTTGAAGGAGTTCCTTCGTATCCAGACTTCAGTCGTTTCTGGGAAGTGATTGAAAAACACCAAGTAACTCAATTCTATACTGCCCCAACAGCTATTCGTGCTTTGGCAAAAGAAAGTATAGAATATGTTCAAAAATACCCTCTACAATCATTAAAAGTAATTGGATCAGTAGGAGAGCCTATTAATGAAGAAGCTTGGCACTGGTACAACGACCACGTGGGTGGAAAAAGATGTCCAGTAGTCGATACGTGGTGGCAAACCGAAACAGGTGGAATTATGATTTCGCCTTTAGCTTTTGTAACACCCACAAAACCAACCTATGCTTCACTTCCATTACCGGGTATTCAACCGGTATTGATGGATGAAAAACGCAACGAAATAGAAGGCAATCAAGTGACTGGAAGTTTGTGCATTAAATTTCCTTGGCCTAGTATTGCTAGAACCATTTGGGGCGATCACCAACGTTATAAAGAAACCTATTTCAGTGCTTTCCCTGGAAAATATTTTACAGGAGACGGTGCGTTACGTGACGAAGTAGGTTATTACCGAATTACAGGTCGTGTGGATGATGTGGTGATTGTTTCTGGACACAATTTAGGAACAGCACCAATTGAAGATGCTATCAATGAACACCCAGCAGTAGCCGAGTCAGCTATTGTAGGTTTCCCTCACGACATCAAAGGAAATGCGTTGTACGGATTTGTTATTTTGAAAGAAACAGGGGAGTACCGTGATAGAGATAACTTGAGCAAAGAGATTAACCAACATATTTCAGACCATATTGGACCAATTGCCAAATTGGATAAAATCCAATTCGTTTCAGGTTTACCAAAGACACGTTCTGGAAAAATCATGCGTAGAATTTTGCGTAAAATAGCCGAAGGTGATTTCTCTAATTTTGGAGATACTACCACTTTATTGAATCCTGAAATTGTAGATGAAATTAAAAATGGGAAAATTTAGTTTTTAGTTTATGTGTTAATTGTAGTTGAAAAAAGCTACTCCTTTCGAGGAGTAGCTTTTTTGTTTGTAATACTATTTAAAACAATTAATTAGTTCTAAAATTCCAAACTTGACCTCTTGTTTCACCCCCTTTATTGTCTTTAACCACTATTCTCCAATAATACTGTGTAGCTGCTTGTAATGAAGTAGCCTCAAAAATTGAAGATGTACTATTTTCTAAAACTTTTACGGTTGGTGGATTTACAGTTCCTAAGTAAACATCGTAAGTTAAAACATCCGCTACATCAGCATCAGAAGCAAACCATTTTAAGGTTGCTATAGTTCCCGTAATAGTGGTATTTGTTTCTGGCTGGATTATTTCCGGCAAAAAAGGTAAATGATTCGTTACACCTATTCCTTCAGTATAAAAACTATACGTTCCTGAATAAGCACTAGAAGCATTTTTACTATCAATAGCTTTTACTCTCCAATAATAGGCTTTCCCCTTATCTAATGTAAAAGTTTGAGTACGCGAAGATACATCAGCAGTACTTACAATTTGTACAAATTGATTATCTGTTGCAATCTGAATCTGATACGTTATGGGATTGTTTTCTGCATCCGTTGATGTACCCCATTCAAAATTCACTACGTTATTAATGCACAATAAAGCATTTGTTGGAGCTACCAAAGTTGGAACAGTTGGTGCTGTATTTGCCGGTTCAGGTGTTGGAGTTGGCCCATCAGAACCTCCACCTCCACATGAGATAAACAAAAGGGATATACAAAAAAAACATATACTATTTCTCATCTTTTTACTCTTTTACAATTGTTAAACTAATTGGAGTTTCTAAATGTACTTTTGCAAAATATATTCCGGCTGATTCCTTTTCTAAATTAAGCTGAACCTTCCCATTTATTACGGAATACGTATCTTTTGAAATCAATTGTCCATTCAAATTATATAATTCAACGGCTATTTCTGTTTGAAGAGTTGGTACAGCTATTTCAATTAATCCATGTGTCGGATTTGGGTAAGCTACACAACCATGTAATGGATCCATAATACTCGTTGCAAAAACTCCTTCACATGTTTTAGCGGTTTTTATCTCAAGAAAATCCCCTTGTTTTACTGGCAGATTAAAACTTGTTGCAGTAGTTTGAAATTGAGGTAATCCATTTACAAATACTTCAAAAGGGGCAGTCCCTTCGGATATTTGGACTGAAGCCACATTAGAAGATACGGTTGTTTTACCTGTTAAAGAAGAGCCTCTTGCAATAGTCAAGCTATAACACTGTTCAAAGGTTTTACCAGGAATTGTAATACAAACTGAATAAGTCCCAGGGGCTAAATTAGAAAGAGTCAAGCTATTATTGGTGAAATTATACGATGTTCCATTGATAGTAGCAACATAATTATACGTTTGAGCACCCGTAATAACTATTTCTCCATTATTTTTATTCAAACATGATTCAGCTTTAGCTTCAACATTAAAATTATCTGATGGTAATGTAAAAGGTGCGTTAGCTCCAAAAGCTTGTTTGTTCCCATAAATTTTAAATTGTCCTGGTAAAACCGTAATTGGATCATTAACATTAATCACATTCAAACTCGAATTGTCCATTAAATTAAACCATTCTCCAGCATACGGAAATCCTGTTGGTACACTTTTACTTGTGACATCAAAATTTGCGATAATTATAACATCTTTCAAACTTGTTGCTGGTAAATTGGTATCGGTAATTTTGATGGTTTGCAATAATGAACTCACATTAGTTATTGTCGCAGTTCCTGAAAAAACAGGCTCTTCTGTTTTTAGACGAATCATTTTGGCCCAATCCGAATAGATTTTAAATCTATTAGCATTAGCTAACCAATTATTCGTCCATTGCAATTGTGGTTTGGTATCTAACTTACAATCACCTGTTGCAGCATCTGAAGAAGTATTTACCGTCCCATTATTACAGGTAAAAATTGAATCGTCATACCCTAGTTCTCCAAAATGCCAAATCATTTTTGGTCCAGGAACCAATAAAGAAACTGCTCCAATCGCTGACATTCTTGACAAAGCTGTGTTTAATGTTTTAACATTATGAGCTGAGTTAGCACTATTACCATATTGAATATTTTTATACATCAAACGTTCTTCGTCGTGACTTTCTGCATATCCTATCAATCTGTGATTGGCAAATCCTCTACTAGCACTATTCATTCTGGAAATATTTGATACATATCCCATTGAAAGTTCATTATATTCATAGTTCATTTTACCCCACAACATTATTCCTTTGCTAGGCGACTCAGTTATTCTATAATTTGCCCATTCTTTCTCTTCTGCATCCGTTCCTAAATGTTCAAAAATGGTATAATGAGTAGGGTCTAAACTCCAAGAATAATCGGCATAGGTTTTTAACACTGCAACACGATCTGCTCGATAAGCATTAGTACAGGTTTCATCTCCAGCGGTGCATTCTTGCGTAAATCCTTTAGTCAAATCCCAACGGAACCCATCAATTTTAAATTCCTCAATCCAATGTTTTATGACACGTTTTGTGTAATTTTGAGTTCGTAATTGTTGATGATTAAAATCTTCCCCTACACTGTAACTATGCTTAGCCACGGTATTAAAATATGGATTTTCAGTCGAAGGACTCCCCCAACCGTCGCCATCAGGGTCATTCATCCACATTCGAATCATTGGATTTCTACCAAAAGCATGATTCAAAGCCACATCTAAAATGACCGCAATACCTTTTTGATGGCATTTATCAATTAATTCTTTCAGTTTGTCAGATGTCCCATAAAACTTATCTAAAGCCAAATGAAAAGCTGTATTGTATCCCCAACTTTCATTACCTTCAAACTCCATTACAGGCATAAGTTGAATCGCATTAATTTTCAAATTTTTAAAATAATCTAATTTATCAATCACTGCCTGAAAATTTCTACTAGCGTCAAAATCTCGAACTAACAATTCATAAACAACCAATTTTTCTTTAGCTGGTTTTACAAAATTAGTAGTAGCTGTACTCCAATTATAAGGTGTTTGACCTGTTTGTAACACTGTAACTTCACGTTCCTGTCCTGTTGGGTAAACAGGCAAATTAGGGTAGGATGCAGAGGGGATAGAGGGATCGTCATAAGGAGACAAAACCAAAGTAGAATAAGGATCGGCAGTTTTTACCATAGCAGGTGTACCAGCTATTGGGGTGGCATCTACCACCCAATATTGATAGGTATATTTTGTTCCTGAAGTCAAACCTGTCAATTCCAACCAAAATTTATCCGAATTGGTATCCTTTTTCATAGCATAGGCATTAGTGGGTTGCCAATTATTAAAACTTCCCGCTACATATACAAAATCTTTAAAAGGAGCATCTAAAACCAAAGTAGCTTTTGTCGCATCGTTAGGATCATAATTAATTCCTTCAACTAAATTAGATGGTAAAGCTTGACTGTTATTTCCAGGATTGACAATAACCGAAAACTTTTTCGTAATGGTTGTAGTTCCTTGAAGCACTTCTAATTCATAATTCTGATTACTTATAATATTAGTTTGTGTATAAGAATAATTTGAAGTCGAAACGTTGGTATTAATACTCACTCCATTCGATTTCAAATTATAACTTGCATTTCCGTTAGTGTTAGTTGCTGTTATAGTAAAACTAGAACCTGAATTTAAAATAGTAGCGCTATTTGGGGTTGGAGCCGTCAGATTAACTTGAAAAGAGCCTACTTCAACTAAAATATCTTGTGACTTTTTATCGCCAGTACCATCTTTAGCTTTGATCAGGAAACCTATTTTTCCAATTCCTGTAGTATTATAATATGTCGTGGGAGTGAAAGTCTTGGTATATGTATCGTTTGCTTGATTGTAGGTGAATTTACTAGCCTCATTAGAATTATTCCAATCTCCATTCAGTGGATTCCCTTTGGTAGTCACTCCATCGAGACCAAATGCCCAAGCCCACATATACAAACTATTACCTGTAACTCCCCAAGTAGCTTCATTGATACTACTTCCATTGATTGTAATTGTAATTGATGTGTTTTCCTCAAAAGCGGCAGGACTCACACTATAAGTTGCGGTTTGTTGCTGAGCAAATGCAGTAAAACCTTGTACAAATAAAAAAATTAGTAGAATTCTTTTCATTATTGAGTTGTTTGGTTAGTTAAAACAAAAAAAGCACTTAATTATACAAATTAAGTGCTTTTTATCGAATACTACATTTTATTGTGGCATTAATCGTAAGTTATAATTAGCAGAGTTTCTGATATCTAAAACTACTTTATAAGTACCAGCAGTAGGTACTTTCATATTACCACCACCGAGTTTAATTTTATATTGTCCACCTGTAGTAGTATTTTCAGTATTTCCTGAAAGGGTTCCCATTTTTACTGACCAATCATCTTTCAAACGAATTAAAAATTCATCAGCAGCTAATGTTAATGTAATCGTATACATTTGATAATATGGAGAACTTGGATTTGTGTCAAATGTCAATGGCGTCCCTGCACCCCATCCATTTGGTGTAGCAGCACCAATAATTGATACTTGTCTTTGATCCATGGTATAGGTACCTGCTGCCCAATTGACTGTGAAGAAATAAGTTCCTCCTGTAGAAGGCTTAATGTTATTTCCTCCTAAAACCCCTGAAAAAGCTCCTGATCCATTCGATTCTCCCCTATCTCCATTCCATGACGGAACCGGAGAAAATTTGAATTCTGGTGTAGCATTAGCAAACCATACAAATCCCTCATATATACCATTATTTCCAGCTGAAAATAACTTTGCAACAGCTGCATCTCCTGGAGACCAATCTGAACCATACCCACTGGCTCCTTGGTAATTTCCAGGAACATAAATTCTTGAAAACTCATCGTAAGTATCGAATGCTGTAGCCGTAATTGTAATCTCATTTGAAACCACAGTATATGCATCTACCGTTGATGATGATTGATTCAATGGACTCCCAACTACACGTAGTTTGTAAGTTTGAGAAGTTCCAATTGGACCACCAGCACCTAACAAAGCTGCATTCAATTGCCTGTTTGTTATCGCTTTCTCTAAATTAACAGAGGCATTAACAGCAAAATCACCTAATGGAAAAGTTCCTGGAGTTGCAAAGTTTCCTGTGCTTTTTATTACTTGCAAAGTATATCTTGCGGCAGCAGAATATCCAAAAGTAGATGAAGTCCACTTTACAGTAAACGCGGTTGCAGAAGCAGTAGAAGCCGATAAAGCATAAGTACCACCTGTTGGAGCAGAGAGAACAATGGCGTCTCCTTTTGCTGCCACTGGATCCAAAAGATCATCTGAACAAGAAACTAAACTTGATAGTATTCCTGCTACTAAAATTAAACTTAAATATATTTTTTTCATAATTATTAATTTATTTCCAACGGTAAAAAAATTAGTACCAATGGATTTTTTAAACATTAATATCCTGTATTTTGAGTCAAATTAGAATTGGTATTCAATTCAGTTTGAGGTATTGGGTATACATTGAATTTAGAATCAATACTAGCTCCATTCAATGCATTTCCTTTCCACTGCCATAATTTTGCGCTTCCAGTAAATTTATTAGCACGAATTAAATCCTGTCTTCTATGACCTTCCCAATACAACTCTCTAGCTCTTTCATCTAATATAAAGTCTGGTGTAATATCAGAGTCATTTGCAATAAGAGGAGCTCCAGCTCTAGCTCTCAAAGTGTTAACATACCCTCTGGCTACTGACTTTGATGCAGAAGCCACATTATTAGCTGCTAATTCTGCATACATTAAATAAGCATCTGCCAATCGAAATAATGGGAAATCAGTATCTGTATGTGTCAAATTACTTCCATTTGCTCCTGCGGAAGTTTTATTTGAATATTTTTTAACTTTTAATCCTCCATTTCCAAAGAAATCAGAAACCGAATTAATAGTTAGAGAAGAGGTTGATGCAGCATCAAACATTGCTCTTCTATCGGTTGCTCCTGATAAATCAGAGAATAAATTAGCAAATTCTTTTCTAGCTGCTAATCCATACCAGCCACCATCAATTCCCATATCTGAATTCCATCCTCCTGTTGAAGCATGAATAATGAAAGTAGTCCCTCCCCAAGTTTTAGTATTTACACCATTAAAACGTATTGGAAAAATAATTTCAGCTCGTACTGCAGTTCTATCATTATCTGCCATGAATAAATTGCTGTAAGGAACATTTGCAATTGAGTATGAAGAACCAATAACTGAATTGATTGCAGCAAGGGCTTCAGCATCTTTACTAGCTCCTGTGTACACCTTGGCATTTAAATATAACTTAGCCAATAACATTTTAGCCGCTACTTTATCTACTCTCCCGTATTCATTAGTTCTAGCGTCTTTTAAATCAGCATCTATAGCATTCAATTCTGACACTAAATAATTAAATACATAGGTTCTATCTTTCTCAACTGGTTTAGTTCCAACCAAATCATTTTCAGTTGCAAAAGCAACTTTTCCAAACAGATCAATACCATGATAGTACGAAAGTGCTCTTAAGAAACGAACTTCAGCTCTAAAAACTTTAATTTCTGCTTTTAAAGCATCACTCACACCTCTTGAAGCTAATTTCTCGTCAGTTGTAGCACGTAAAAACTCATTAGCTAATCCAACTTGATAAAAAACTCTTGCATAAAATGCTTTAACAAAACGGTTATCAGCATTCCATGTATGGTTATTTAATTCAGGAAGTGTTGGGTCTCCCCATGAAACCATTGCTTCATCAGTAGGTAACTCCTGTAGTTGCCAATACCCTCTAAGATATTGACCGAAACCTTCATCTATTCCTTGAATATCAGCACTCCCATCAGGTCCATTCTGACCTGTAACAGCTAAACCTGCATAGATTTTAGCTAAAAATTGTTTGTAAGAACTCGGATTAGAGTAAAATGCTTCTGATGTAAAATCATCATCATCTTTTGGGGTTACATTCATATCATTGGTACATGACATAAAAAATGCAACTAATCCAAAAAATACAAATAATTTAAAATTAATTGATTTTATCTTTTTCATAATAGTTTATATTAAAAATTATAGTTTAACCCTAATAGGAACATTCTTGCACGTGGATAAATTGTACTATCTATACCTCCAAACACCTCAGGATCCATTCCTTTATATTTAGAAATTGTTAGTACGTTTTGAACCCCTGAGTATAAACGTAAAGAGGATGACTCTACATTAAATGGAGATTCTATTAAGTAACCAATCGTTACATTGTCTAATTTTAACCAAGATGCATTTTTAACATAATAATCTGATTCAGCTCTTTTTTGAGTAAATAAAGTATTACTAAAGTCTACTGTTGTATTATTAATTGCATTAACATTATTATCTGAAATACTTTGAGACAAGAAACTTCTACTTGCATTTACATTATCAAAAATATAATTTCCTAAACTTGTTCTCCAAGCCATTGAGAAATCCCATTTTTTGTAGTTGTAGTTTGTCATGAATCCCATTGTAATATCAGCATTTGGTTTTTTAAATGCATGTTTATCCAAAGAGGTAATTTGACCATCTCCATTTCTATCAACATACACTCCTTCTAAAGGTTTTCCTGCGGCATCATACACTTGCTCGTATAACCAGAATGTATTAGGTGCCAAACGCTCTTGATGAATTTGTGTGTACAAGTCCAAACCAACTGAACCTTGTGCAAAATTCAATCCGCCTAAATCTTTAATTTTAATATCATTATAAGCAATGTTATAATTAAAACTTAATGTAGAATTTTTAGTTTGAATTGCTTTATAATTAACATTTAACTCGGCCCCTTTTGAAGTTAATGACCCAATATTTTGAAACCCAGCAGTTCTAAAATTTTGTAATGAACCTTCTGGCACATAAGCAATCAGATCATTAGACGTTTTACTGTAAACATCTAAAGTACCTGTAACTTTATCATTAAATAATCCAAAGTCTAAACCTGCGTTAATAGTAGTGGTTTCTTCCCATTTCAAATTACGGTTGTATCCTTCTGGTCTTCCTAATTGGTAATATTGATCTCCAAATTGGTAGGTAGCGCCCGAAGTTGCAGCACTTAAATTATATCTTTGAAAATAATCGTATGCAGCAGCCCCAATATCTTGCTGTCCTGTAACACCCCATCCTAAACGTAATTTCAATTCAGAAACTGTTTTAGAATTTTTCAAAAATTCTTCACTAGAGATTTTCCAAGCGAACGCAGCTCCAGGAAAATTACCCCAACGATTTAACTCAGAAAATCTTGAAGAACCATCACGTCTAAAATTCACTGTAAGTAAATATTTATCACTCAAATCAATATTTAATCTTGAATAATAGGCTTGTAAATTAACTCCTGGACTTGTAACAACATCTGGTTTTTGCTCAGACAAAGGAAGCAACTTATTAGTTGAATAATAACTTTCTGACTCGAAATTTTGGTACGAATACCCTGCTGTTAAATCCACTTTAACTTGACCAAATTTTTTATTATAATTCAAATACGAATCTAATAATGTATTGGTTGAATTACCCCACGTATTTTGGTCATAACCTAATTTAGCCGCATTATATATCCCAGATCTAGAATTAGGACTCACCAAGTTAGTTCCTTTGCCTTGGCTTCTGTCGTATCCTAAATTAACAACTGCTTTTACATCTTCAAAAAAATGTAATTTATATTCCGTTTGAATATTACCATAGAATCTATTACTTCTTCCTCTATTTTCTTTCTGTTGCAATAAAGCAACAGGGTTTGAAGCTCCATAAACAGTATAATTATTTGGTGAATTCAAAGTATAATACTCCTTATATCCACTAAACGGAGAATTTGGATCGTAATTAACAAAAGTCGGGTTAAACGAAATTGCTGCACCAATAGCCCCTTCATCAGCATATCTATTTTTTTCTGTTGCATAATTGGCATTCACCTCAAATTTCAAATGATTATCCAAAAACGATGGAGTCATCGATAAAGCAATCGTATTTCTTTTAAAAGAAGAAGTCTCTAAAACTCCATCTATAGAAGTATTACCTACAGATAATCTTGTTGGTATTGCTTTCAATAAATTCCCTCTGAAAGAAACATCATTAGAAAATGTAATACCATTGCGGTAAATTGCATCTTGCCAATCTGTACTTCCAGTTCCTAGCAAAGACACTCTAGAAGGCACATAAGTTGTAATTAAGTTTCTAAACTCATCTGCAGAATAAACATCTACTTTTTTTGCAATAGTATTTAAAGTAGTTAATGAGTTATAAGAAACTTTTATTCCATCTTGTTTAGATCCTTTTTTGGTTTTAATCAACACAACTCCATTAGACCCTCGCGAACCATAAATAGCTGTAGCCGAAGCATCTTTCAAAATAGAAAACGATTCAATATCATTCGGGTTAATTGATGACAATCCATTATTAACTGGTAAACCATCAATAACTACTAAAGGATCATTGGAAGCTCCTAACGAAGCTCCACCTCTAATTCTAATTGCAGCTCCATCTCCTGGACGACCACCTTGAGTAACTACTACACCTGCAACTCTACCATTAAGCAAGTTTTCAGTATTTGTAATAGCTCCTTTATTAAAGTCTTTTGCAGTGATAACAGCTACAGAACCTGTTGCATCTTTCTTTTTAACTGAACCATAACCCACCTGAACTACCACTTCTTGTAATTGATTTTCAGATTCTTGAAGTTTGATTGTTAAATTGGTTTGATTAGTAAAAGTAACCGTTTGTGCATTGTATCCTACAAATGAAAATACAACTGCATCTCCCTGCTTGATTTTTGACAGCTTGAATTTTCCATCAAAATCTGTAGTAACATTTTGTTGTGTTCCTTTTACAACTACATTCACACCAGAGATTGGCTGATTCGATTTAGAATCAACAACAACACCACTTAATGAGCTCTGAGCCAATAAGCCTGCAGGTAGGAGTAGTAATAAAACGAACAACTTTTTGTAAATTGCTTTCATACTTGTTTGTTTAAATTAATTGATTATTATGCTTTCCTTTTACTTCGAGTAACAAACATAATAAAAACGATAACGTTTTCGATATATACTACAACGATTTCTTTTTACGAAAACGTGATAGTGTTGAAAAGTTTATATCATCATGAAATTAAATCGGATATTTTTGCGATTAAAATAAATTAACAATACTTTTATTGTATCTAACTCATCCTACCACCTTAAATGAAAAGAAAAGTAACGCTAAAACAAATTGCTAAAGAACTTGATGTTTCCATATCTACGGTATCAAAATCATTAAGAAATAGTCATGAAATAGGTGAAGAAACCCGATTGAAAGTACAGGCCTTTGCTAAGTTATACCATTACAAACCTAATAATATTGCCCTAAGTTTAAAAAACAGAAAAACCAAAACTATTGGAATAATTATTCCTGAAATAGTGCACTATTTTTTCTCTACAGTCATCAATGGAATTGAACATGTTGCTAATGAAAACGGATATAGTGTAGTTATATGTTTATCAGATGATTCCTTTGACAAAGAAGTCTTGAATATGGAGATGCTTGCTAACGGTAGTATCGATGGCTTTATTATGTCTCTTTCTAAAGAAACTCAGTACAAACGTGATTTTCATCACATTAGCGAAGTAATTAGTCAAGGTATGCCCGTAGTTATGTTTGATCGAGTGACTGATGAAATTCTTTGTGATAAAGTCATCATTGATGACAAAACAGCTGCATATGAAGCAGTACAAAGTTTAATCGAAAAAGGAAAAAAGAAAATAGCTTTAGTTACCACGGTAGATTATGTGAGTGTAGGAAAGCTTAGAACAGATGGTTATATAAAAGCTTTATTAGATTACGACATCCCATTTAATGAAAATCTTATAATTAAAATTGAAGATATTGATACCTGTGAAATTACAATTGGAAAACTGTTAGAAGACAAAGCCATCGATGCCGTTTTTGCTGTAAATGAATTATTTGCTGTTACTATAATTAAAATGGCAAATAAAATGGGCCTTAACGTACCTAGAGACTTAGCTGTTATTGCATTTACTGATGGTATTATTTCCAAATATTCGACCCCTACAATTACTACAGTAAGTCAAAATGGAAAAAAAATGGGAGCTAAAGCAGCAAAGATGCTAATCAAACGATTAGAATCCGAAGACTATGATGAAGGTGAAGAAAACTATACTACTGAAGTAATTTCAACACATTTGATTGAAAGAGAATCCACAAGTTAAATTTAATTTGTTAATTTGTTCGTTACTACAACCTTGTAGTTCACTTTTTTTGTTTAAAATTCATTTTTTGAATTAAATGTAAATTTTATATCTCTATATTTGGAGCATCAAAACTTTTACTTTTACTTCGAAAATTATAGTTAAGTTTTGATAAGCATAGCGCTTATCGTATTAATTTTAAAAATTACGATAATGGAAAAGCGTAGATTAAGTACCTTTGAAATCTGGACTATGAGCTTTGGTTTCCTTGGGATACAAATGGGATTTGCATTACAAAATGCTAATGCAAGCCGAATTCTTCAAATTTTTGGTGCCGATGTTCATGAACTCTCTTGGTTTTGGATTATAGCTCCGCTAATGGGACTTATTGTACAACCAATTATTGGTTACTATAGCGACAAAACTTGGGGAAGATTTGGGAGAAGAAAACCCTTTTTCTTTACGGGAGCTATTCTTGCTTCTATTGGATTAATCCTAATGCCTCAAGCTGAAATTTTCATTGCCGTACTCCCTGCATTATGGGTAGGGGCTGGAATGTTAATGATTATGGATGCTTCGTTTAACATTGCTATGGAACCTTTCAGAGCTTTAGTAGGAGACAATTTAAGAACCGATCAAAGAACAGCAGGATTCAGTGTCCAAACCGCTTTAATTGGTTTTGGAGCTGTAATTGGATCTTTACTTCCATACACTTTAAGCAACTGGTTTGGAGTTTCCAATAAAGACGAAGCCGGAGGAGTCCCATACAACTTAATTCTATCTTTTATCATTGGAGCTATCGTATTAGTAGGATCAGTGCTTATCTCGGTTTTAAGTACTAAAGAATATTCGCCAGCCGAATTAGCGCAATTTTCAGATGAAAAAATAACTCCAAAAAAAGAATCCAGTCTTTTAGATGTAATTGATGATTTCAGACAAATGCCTACCACTATGAGGCAATTGGCTTTTGTACAATTCTTCTCTTGGTTTGGATTGTTTGGCATGTGGGTATTTACCACTCCTGCCATTGCCCACCATATTTATGGTTTACCTATAAGCGATAATAAAAGTGAAGCCTATCAAAATGCTGGAGACTGGGTTGGTGTTCTTTTTGGAGTATATAATTTAGTGTCTGCATTTTATGCATTTGCCTTGCCTTATATCGCAAAACAAATAGGCCGAAAATTAACCCACGCCATCTCATTAATCATTGGAGGTTTGGGGTTAATTTCGATGTATTTTATGCCCAATGAAAACTGGTTGATTCTTTCTATGATTGCTGTTGGAATTGCTTGGGCTAGTATTTTATCAATGCCTTTTGCCATTCTTGCAGGCTCCATTTCGCCTTTTAAAATGGGGGTTTATATGGGGATTTTCAACTTTTTTGTGGTGCTACCACAAATCGTAAATGCCTTACTAGGTGGTCCACTTGTAAAATATGTATATCATGACAACGCCATATTTGCTATTGTAACCAGCGGAGTTAGTTTTATTATTGCCGCACTTTTAGTTACACGAGTTAAAGATGTTGATGACGTAATAAAAAAATAAAATTTAATTAATGACTAAAAAAGCATTCCTATTCGACCTTGACGGTGTAATTGTCGATACGGCTAAATACCATTATTTAGCCTGGAAAAAAATCGCAACCGACTTAGGTATCGAATTTACACACGAACACAACGAATTATTAAAAGGGGTTAGCCGCGTACGCTCACTCGAAATCATTTTAGGCTTGGGACAAGTTGAAGCTTCGCAGGAGCAAAAAGACCAATGGTTAATTCAAAAAAACGAAGATTACTTATCTTATTTGGTGGATATGGATCAGAGTGAAATTCTTCCTGGAGTGATGCCAGTATTAGAATTTTTAAAAGCCAATCAGCAACCCATCGCTTTGGGTTCAGCAAGTAAAAATGCACGACCTATTTTAGAGAAAACAGGAATTCTATCTTATTTTGATGCCATTGTGGACGGTAATGACGTAAGTAACGCCAAACCAGATCCTGAAGTTTTTCTTCAAGCAGCACAAAAATTAGGTGTTTCCAATGAAAACTCGATTGTTTTTGAGGATTCGGTTGCTGGAATTCAAGCCGCAAATATTGCCAATATGACCAGTATTGGAATTGGAGAGGCAACCATTTTAAACGAAGCGAAATACATTTTTAAAGACTTCACTTATATTGATGAAGCTTTTTTAAATTCACTTATAAAATAAATTTTGTTTCAAGTTTCAGGTTTCAAGTACCTACTTAACTTGAAACCTGAAACTTGAAACTTTTTTAAAACAAAAAAAAGAATGAACCAAGATTATATTAAACCAGACAACTGGTCGATTATTGAAGAAGGATTTGATGTAGAACGAGTAAAATCATCCGAAAGTCTTTTTAGTATTGGAAACGGTGCTATGGGGCAACGTGCCAATTTTGAAGAAACCTATTCAGGCGAAACCTTCCAAGGAAGTTATATTGCCGGAATCTACTACCCAGACAAAACCAAAGTGGGCTGGTGGAAAAATGGCTATCCAGAATATTTTGCCAAAGTATTGAACGCTCCTAATTGGATTGGAATCGATATCGAAATCAATGGGGAGAATTTAGATTTGCACAACTGTACTTCGGTTCGTAATTTCCGTCGTGAATTGAATATGAAAGAAGGTTGGTACCAACGTTCTTTTGAGGCTAGTTTACAAAACGGAACCGAAATTGCAGTGAACGTAAAACGTTTTCTATCTTTAGATTTGGACGAAATAGGAATCATTAATTATGACATTTCTCCTTTGAACAAAGACGCCAAAATTGTATACAAACCCTATATTGATGCAGGTGTAACCAATGAAGATGCCAACTGGGAAGAGAAGTTTTGGGAACCATTAGAGGTAAAAAAAGGGAATAACGAGGCTTTTGTAACCGCTCAAACGTTCAAAACACATTTCAAAGCAACTACTTTTATGCACAATAGTATTTGGGCCAATGGAAAAAATGAAAACATTTCGCCTGTTGCTATTGATGCTTCTTCTGAGAAAATCCAATACAGTTACGAAACCGTAATTGCCAAAGGTCAAACGTCTGCGATTCAAAAAATTGGTGGATACACTGTTTCGATGAATCATGCTAACACGCAAACAGCAGCGGAAAATGTAATTAAATCGGCTTTAGCCAAAGGATATGAAGCCCTTTTAGAAGAGCAAAAAGTTGCTTGGGCTAAAATCTGGGAAATGTCAGACATCACCATCGAAGGCGATGTCAAAGCGCAACAAGGAATTCGTTTCAATATTTTCCAATTGAACCAAACCTATTTAGGAAAAGATTCTCGTTTGAATATTGGACCAAAAGGATTTACCGGAGAAAAATACGGCGGCTCTACTTATTGGGACACCGAAGCGTATTGTATTCCTTTCTACATGGCAACAAAAGACCAAGAAGTAGCCCGTAATTTATTGACCTATCGCTACAATCAATTGGACAAAGCTATTGAAAATGCAGCTAAATTAGGGTTTACCAATGGCGCCGCTTTGTATCCAATGGTAACCATGAACGGAGAAGAATGCCACAACGAATGGGAAATCACATTCGAAGAAATTCACCGAAATGGAGCGATTGCTTTTGCCATTTTTAACTATTACCGTTATACGGGAGATTACAGCTATATTCCTGAAAAAGGATTGGAAGTATTGATTGGTATTGCTCGTTTTTGGCACCAAAGAGCTACTTTCTCAACAAACAAAAATCAGTATGTGATTTTAGGCGTTACAGGACCAAATGAATATGAAAATAATGTCAATAATAACTTCTATACCAATTATATTGCTAAATGGTGTATTGATTATGCGGCGGAACAAATTCAAAAAGTATCTTTAGAATACCCATCCGATCACAAACGTATTATCGAAAAAGTAAATTTATCGAATGCTGAGTTGCAAGAATGGAAAAAAGTAGCTGATAACATGTACTTCCCTTACTCAGAAAAATTAGGAGTATATCTACAACAAGACGGATTTTTGGATAAAGAATTAGTTCGCGTGAGCGATTTAGATAGAAGCCAACGTCCAATCAACCAAAAATGGTCTTGGGATAGAATCTTACGTTCGCCATACATTAAACAAGCCGATGTATTGCAATGTTTTTACTTCTTTGAAGATCATTTCTCTAAAGAACAATTAAAAAATAACTTTGAATTTTACGAGTCCTTTACAGTTCACGAAAGTTCGCTATCGCCTTGCGTGCATTCTATTCAAGCCGCTGTTTTGGATAAAATGGAAATGGCATACACCTTCTATTTAAGGACCTCTCGTTTGGACTTAGACGATTATAACAAAGAAGTAGAAGAAGGATGTCATATTACTTCTATGGCAGGTACTTGGATGAGTATCGTAGAAGGATTTGGTGGCATGCGTGTAAAAGACAACACCTTACATTTTGCACCTAAAATTCCAAAAGAATGGCAAGGGTACTCCTTCAAAATTAATTTTAGAAATCAAATTGTAAAAGTAACTGTGAACCAAAAAGCAACTCAAATTGCTTTAGAAGGCAACTCCCCTATTACTGTTGTGGTGAATGGAAAAGAAGTTACTGTGGAGGCTAATGGTTTAGTGAACATATAACCAAAACAGACTGGGTTAAAATCAAGAATTAAAATATAGGCCGAACCTACGGTCTTTGAAGTAAATCAAAGTTCCGTAGGAACGACTCACTATTTAACAACGGATTTTAATCCGTTGAATGACACGGTAAAAATAAAATCACTATGAAAAAAATCATCGTATTTCTTATCACATCTATTGCTTTTGGACAAATACCTCAAGCAAGTACGGGGAAAGTACATCGTCTTGAAAACTTTAAATCGAACTATGTTGATTCAAGAAATATTGATGTTTGGTTACCTGAAGGTTATTCAGGTGCTCAAAAATATGCTGTTTTGTACATGCATGATGGGCAAATGTTATATGATGCAGCAACAACTTGGAACAAGCAATCATGGGAAGTTGATGAAGTCGCTGGTGAATTATTATTTAAAGGAAAAACCAAACCTTTTATTGTGGTGGGTATTTGGAATAATGGACAAAAACGACATCCCGAATATTTTCCGCAAAAGCCCTATGAAAGTTTAAGTCTAACTCAAAAAGATTCGATAACGGCTCAATTACAAAAAGCAGGAAGAACGAAAGAAATCTTTCAACCCATCTCCGATTTGTATCTAAAATTCTTGGTGACCGAATTAAAACCCTACATCGACAGCCATTTTGCTACTTTAACAAACAGTGAAAACACATTCATTGCGGGCTCTAGTATGGGCGGACTAATCTCCATGTATGCTATCTGCGAATATCCTGAGGTTTTTGGAGGAGCAGCTTGTATTTCTACCCATTGGCCGGGAACATTTAGCACTCAAAACAACCCTATTCCAGATGCTTTTATCAATTATATGGAGTTGCATTTGCCAAATCCGAAAACGCATTCCATCTATTTTGATTATGGCAATAAAACACTAGATGCCTTATATCCTGATTTACAGAAAAAAGTAGATCTATTAATGCAAAAAAAAGGTTTTACAAACACCAATTGGACCACCCAATTTTTTGAAGGTAAAGATCATTCCGAAAAATCTTGGGCAGAACGGTTACATATTCCTTTGCAATTTTTATTAAAAAAATAAATGTTACTTCTATGAAAAAATTACTCTTTTTATTATTGACTACAACATTTGCATTTGCTCAAATAGACCGAGTTGAACCTCCTTTTTGGTATGCCAATATGAATTTATCAGAAGTGCAAATTATGTTCTACGGAAAAAACATTGCACAAAATGAAGTAAGTGTTTCTAATGGAGTAGTCATCAAAAACATTCAAAAAACGGAAAATCCAAACTATCTTTTTGTAACTGTTGATACCAAGAATATTCCTGCTCAAGACTTGCTTTTTTCGTTTTCGAAAAATAAAAAAGTAACATTTACCCAAAAATACAGTTTAAAATCAAGGAGAGAAAATTCACGTTTCCGCAAAGGATTTGATAGCTCCGACATGATTTATTTATTAATGCCCGATCGTTTTGCTAATGGTAATCCGAACAATGACAGCACCCAAGAAACGATTGAAAAAGCCAATCGTACTAATAAAGACGGACGCCACGGGGGTGATATAGAAGGGATTATCAAAAACCTAGACTACATCAAATCATTGGGGACTACCGCACTTTGGCCTACCCCACTTTGCGAAGACAATGACGAAAAAGGATCGTATCATACTTACGGTCAATCTGATGTATATAAAATTGATTCTCGTTTTGGAACCAATGAAGATTATGTTCGATTGAGTGCCGAATTGCACCAACGTGGTATGAAAAACATAATGGATTATGTGACCAACCATTGGGGATACCAACATTGGATGATGAATGATTTGCCTACTTATGATTGGATTCATCAATTTCCTGGTTTTGCGCAAACTAATTACCGAATGACCTCTCAGTTTGATCAAAATGCTTCCAAAACAGATGCTCAAATCTGTATGGATGGATGGTTTGTCAAATCCATGCCTGATTTGAACCAATCGAATCCTTTGGTGTTAAATTATTTAATTCAAAATGCCATTTGGTGGATTGAATATGCCGACTTAGATGGGTTCCGAGTGGACACCTATTCGTATTGCGACAAAAAAGGAATTGCTGCTTGGACCAAAGCCATTACAGATGAATATCCACATTTCAATATCGTAGGAGAAGTTTGGATGCACGATCAAGCTCAAATGGCCTATTGGCAAAAGGACAGTAAAATTGGAGCTATTCAAAGCTATAATTCCAATCTGCCTTCGGTGATGGATTTTACGCTGCACGATGCTATTAACGGAGGTGTTTTTAACGAAAACAAAGCCAGTTGGGACAAAGGAATAATTAAAGTATATGAAAATTTTACCAATGATTTCTTGTATCCAAATACAAACAACATCTTAGTTTTTGCCGAAAATCATGATACCAACCGCTTCAACCAAATCTACCAAGGGGATTTCAAAAAATACCAAATGGCGATGAGTTTAGTGGCTACCATTCGAGGAATTCCACAATTGTATTATGGTTCTGAAATTGGAATGAAAGGGGATAAAAATGTTGGGGATGGTGATATTCGCAGGGATTTCCCAGGCGGATGGAAAGGCGATTCCAACAATGCTTTTTCTAATGAAGGTCGTACCAAAGAGCAACAACAATTTTTTGATTTTACTGCCAAATTATTCAATTGGAGAAAAGGAAAATCGGTAATCCACAACGGGAAAACCACCCATTATGTTCCTGAAAATAATGTCTATACTTATTTTAGATACAATGATGCTGAAAGCGTAATGGTAATCATCAACAATTCAGATGAAAAACAAGATCTGGCTGTTGCTCGTTTTAAAGAAAATACGCAACACTATTCAACAGGAAAAGACGTAATTTCTGGACAAAGTATCAATATTAAAAACAACATCACTATCGAGGCTAAATCGGCTTTGATATTGGAACTTAAATAATTATTATCATGAAAAAAAATGTTTTACTACTAGCCCTTTTGGCTGTTTTCATTTCATCAAATGAAACACAAGCTCAACATAAAAAAACAAACCAAACAGCTCCATTTGTTTGGGAAGGCGCCAATTTGTATTTCTTGTTGACGGATCGATTTAATAACGGAGATCCCAATAATGACGTCAATTTTAATCGAAATAAAGAAACTGGAAAATTACGTGGTTTTATGGGAGGTGATATTAAAGGGATTACCCAAAAAATTGAAGAAGGGTATTTTGACCAATTAGGAATCAATGCTATTTGGATGACCCCTTTAGTAGAACAAATTCACGATGGAACGGATGAAGGAACCGGATATAGTTATGGATTTCATGGCTATTGGACTAAAGATTGGACTGCTTTAGACCCCAACTTTGGAACAGCCGAAGATTTAAAAACCATGGTTGAAAAAGCACACCAACATGGAATTCGTATTGTTTTTGACGGAGTTATCAATCATACGGGGCCAGTAACCCCTCAGGATGCGGTTTGGCCAGAAAGTTGGGTACGAACAAGCCCAGCTTGCGACTACAAAAACTACGCAAATACAACCGCTTGTACCTTGGTAGCCAATCTTCCTGACACACGTACTGAAAGCGAGCAAAATGTAGAACTACCAGCAGCTTTAGTAGAAAAATGGAAAAAAGAAGGACGTTACGAACAAGAAGTGAAAGAATTAGATGCTTTCTTTGCCCGAACAGGCTACCCAAGAGCACCTAAATATTACATCATCAAATGGTTAACCGATTATATTAGCGAATATGGAATAGACGGCTACCGTGCTGATACTGCCAAACATATTGAAGAAGGCGTTTGGGCTGAATTCAAAAAGCAATGCAACTATGCTTTTGCTACTTGGAAAAAGAACAATCCTAAAAAAGTGCTAGACAACAATGCTTTTTATACTACTGGAGAGGTTTCAGGGTATAACATCAGTGGAGGATTGTACTATGATTTTGGTGACAAAAAAGTAAATTATTTTGCCAATGGATTCAATAGTTTAATCAATTTTGAATTTAAAAATGAAGCCAAAAAAGATTATGAAAGTTTGTTCTCTTACTACTCAAACACATTACAAAAAGAATTAAAAGGATTTGGTGTATTGAATTATGTTTCGTCTCACGACGACGCTACTCCTTTTGACGGAAAAAGAGAAAAAACCTTTGAAAGTGCTACAAAATTATTACTAACTCCAGGAACGGCTCAGGTATATTATGGAGATGAGTCAGGACGAAATTTAGTTATCGAGGGAACACAAGGCGATGCAACTTTGCGTTCATTCATGAATTGGGATGATATCAAAAACAACCCAACTACTAAAAAAACCTTGACACACTGGCAAAAATTAGGACAGTTTAGAAAAAATCACCCTGCAGTAGGAGCTGGTATTCACCTACAAATTTCGGCTACTCCTTATGTGTTCAGTCGTACTTTTACTCAAGGAAAATACAAGGATCAAGTGGTCGTTGGATTGAATTTAGTGAAAGGCAAAAAAACAATCCCAACAGGAACTATTTTTAAAAATGGAGCCAAAGTAAAAGATGCGTATTCTGGAAAAGAAGCTGTTGTTGCTAATGGAAAAGTAACAATTGATTCGGAATTTGATTTGGTTCTTCTGGAATTGAAAAAATAAAATCGAATTAAGTTATATAAAGAGTCTCTCTAAAAAGCACAAAATTTGTCATTCCGAATTTATTTCGGAATCTATAAATAATAATTATTCTTATTTATAGAAACTAAAACTCCTAAATCTTCGGAAAAGTTTGACAGAAAGAAGTCTTTTTAGATGGGCTCTTTTTTTATTCTTAACTTTGTCATTCAAAAACAAAAAATGAATCAAGACTTTGATATTATAATTGTAGGTGGTGGAGCTGCTGGATTTTTCTCGGCTATCAACATTGTAGAGCGCAATCCAAAACTCAAAGTCGCGATTTTAGAACGGGGAAAAGAAGTGCTTTCCAAAGTTCGTATCTCAGGAGGAGGACGTTGCAACGTAACCCACGCTTGTTTTGAACCCAACGAATTGGTCAAATTCTATCCTAGGGGCGAGAAAGAATTGCGTGGTCCATTTCATCAATTTTGCTCTGGCGACACCATTGAATGGTTTGAAAAACACGGAGTCGAACTGAAAATTGAGGACGATGGCAGAATGTTTCCTGTTTCCAATTCTTCTCAAACCATCATCGATTGTTTTTTAAATGCCAGTCATCAATTAGGTATAACCATTGTAACGGGACAAAGTGTACAATCCATTTTTTATACCGAAGGCTCGACAGGAAATTATTGGAAAATCGATACGCAATCCGAAAGCTTCTTAGCCGAAAAACTCATCTTAGCTACAGGAAGCAATCCTAAAATTTGGGATTTATTACATACGTTTGGGCATGCCATTATTACACCTGTACCTTCCCTATTTACCTTTAATATCAAAGACACCCGAATTAAAGAATTACCTGGAATTGCGACTCAAGTAACCGTTAAAGTTAAGGATACCAAACTAGAATCGACAGGCTCTTTATTGATTACCCATTGGGGAATGAGCGGCCCAGCTATATTAAAATTATCTGCTTGGGGAGCGCGTATCTTACACGATAAGAATTACCAATTTAAAATAGAAGTCAATTGGCTAAATGATATAGATACCGAAGATGCCGAAACCCTTTTGAAAGAACTCAAACAAGAACATGCCAAAAAAACGGTAGTCAAAAAGTCGCCTTTAGAATTGCAAAATCGGTTATGGGAAAGTTTGGTTCTAGCCTCGGGAATTGGCAATGAAACCAAATGGGCGGATTTGTCCAAAATTCAATTACAAAACCTAGCAAATCAACTAACAAAAGGCATTTTTCAAGTTAATGGTAAAAGTACTTTTAAAGATGAATTTGTTACTGCGGGCGGAATTGATTTAAAAGAAATCAATTTCAAAACCATGGAAAGCAAATTACACCCTAACCTTTATTTTGCTGGCGAAATAGTCAATATTGATGCTATTACAGGTGGATTTAATTTCCAAAATGCGTGGACATCTGGGTTTATTGTTGCTAATGCAATTTCAGAATAATTCTATCTGATAGTTTATAAAGTTACTGGTTCAACCACCAAATACTAGCCGTTAATACCGAAGCAAAACTCACCCAAGCTAAATACGGCAATAGTAAATAGCCTGCCGTTTTACTGATTTTAGTAAATTGGGAATAGGTTTCAAAAATCATGAGCCAAAGTAAAACAACCTCAATGGTGGCTAATATCAGGTTATGCAATCCAAAGAACAAATACGACCAAAGTGCATTCAAAACCAATTGGATGGTAAAGAATTGTAAGGCTTTAGTAACCGCTTCTTTATGGGTTGTTATTTGATTCCAAACTAAGCCTGCAGCAATTCCCATCATAATATACAACGAAGTCCAAACAGGTGCGAAAATCCAATTAGGCGGATTAAAACTCGGCTTTATTAAAGTAGGATACCAAGTCGTTATTGAAGTACGCGTAACCATTCCAGAAACATATCCCACAACCAAACAAATAACGACAACAATTGCAATACGAGTAACTTTATTCATTTTACTTTTTTTATTTAGAATCAAATTTACTCAAAACTTTCAATTCTATAGCCAAAATAAACTCAAAACCAATTCAGCAAAAAAAGTATCTTTGCTAAAATTTTCATTCATGGTAACAGCAAACGATTTTATTCCAAGCCCCTATACAAATTCTATTGAAGAAGGTGTTTTTCAATGGAGTGCGCCAAGTAATATTGCATTGGTAAAATATTGGGGCAAAAAAGAAAATCAAATTCCCGCCAATCCTTCAGTGAGTTTTACCTTAAATAATTGCAAAACAATTACGCAATTGGCTTTCGCCAAAAAACAAAATACAGTCCAATCGAATTTTTCTTTTGATTTGCTTTTTGAAGGGAAACCAAAGGAAGATTTTAAACCAAAAATTCAGAAATTTTTGGAGCGAATTGAACCCTATTTACCTTTTTTAAAAGACTATCATTTTACGATTGACACTCGAAATACATTTCCGCACAGTTCTGGAATTGCTTCTTCTGCATCGGGCATGGCAGCTTTAGCGATGAACTTGATGAGTTTAGAAAAGGAATTGAATCCTGCAATGACTGAAGATTATTTTTACCAAAAAGCCTCTTTCTTGGCACGTTTAGGATCCGGTAGTGCTTGCAGAAGTGTAAAAGGACAAGTTGTTGTTTGGGGGAAACAAGCTAATATTCCTGGAAGTTCTGATTTTTTTGGAGTTGAATTCCCACACACTATTCACGATAATTTCAAAAATTACCAAGACACCATTCTTTTAGTAGACAAAGGTGAAAAACAAGTTTCGAGTACTTTAGGGCACGATTTAATGCACAATCATCCTTTTGCCGAAAGGCGATTTGCACAAGCACATGAAAATTTAGACCATCTGATTTCAATTTTTGAATCAGGGAATTTAGAACAATTCATTGCTATTGTTGAGAGTGAAGCCTTAACACTACACGCTATGATGATGACTTCGATGCCATATTTCATCTTAATGAAACCCAATACATTGGAAATTATCAATCGTATTTGGAGTTTTAGAAATGAAACTAAAATACCTGTTTGCTTCACTTTAGATGCTGGCGCCAATGTTCACGTTCTCTACCCAAATCAAGTGAAAGAAAAAGTCTTGCAATTTATTCAGGACGAATTAGTTGGCTATTGTCAAAATGGTCAGTATATTTGTGATGAAATTGGAATTGGTAGTCAATTAATTGTATAATAATGGATATTCAATTAGAAAAAATAGAATTGATGAAAAAGTTGTTAGAGACTAACGACGAATCGGTAATTGAATCAATAAAAAATATATTTTCGACTAGTAAAAAAGATTGGTGGGAAGAATTGACTGAAGAGCAAAAATTTGAAATTGAAGAAGGAGAAAAACAGATTGAGCGAGGGGAGTTTGTTCTTTATGAGGATATAATGAAAAAATACAGGTAATGAAAAGAGAGATTATCTTTTCGAAAAATGCTGAAAAATCATTACTTAGTTTATTAGAGTTTTTAGAATTAAAATGGTCTGTAAACGTTAGAAATCAATTTATTTCAAAACTTGATGAGTCAATTTACTTAATTAGAAAAGAACCTTCTCTATTTCCAAAATCACAATATAACAAAAATCAATATAAATGCGTGTTATCAAAACAAACCACGATTTATTATAAATACAACGCTAAAGCAGTTTGGATTTTGGCCTTATTTGATACAAGACAAAACCCAAAAAAAATCAAAACAATAAAGTAGTTAGCAAACAACATGAAAGGACCTTTATTTTACTCAAAAATATTACTCTTTGGTGAATACGGAATTATCCAAGACTCCAAAGGACTTTCTATCCCTTATAATTTTTATAACGGTGCCTTAAAAACGGATAACAATCCTTCCGAAGAAGCTATTTCTTCTAACGGGCATTTGAAACGTTTTGTAACTCATTTAAAAACATTAGCTGTTGAACAACCTAATCTGGTTCAGTTCGATTTAGCTACTTTAGAGAATGACGTGAACAATGGTATGTACTTTGACTCAAGCATCCCACAGGGTTATGGCGTGGGAAGTAGTGGTGCTTTAGTAGCTGCGATTTACGACAAATATGCCCAAAATAAAATCACCGTTTTAGAAAACTTGACGCGTGAGAAATTATTGGAACTGAAAACTATTTTCTCTCAAATGGAAAGTTTCTTTCACGGAAAAAGTTCGGGTTTAGATCCTCTAAACAGTTATTTAAGTATTCCTATTCTAATCAACTCAAAAGACAATATTGAAGCCACAGGGATTCCAACGCAAAGCTTTGATGGCAAAGGAGCCGTTTTCTTAATCGACTCTGGAATTGTTGGAGAAACAGCCCCAATGGTCAATATTTTCATGGAAAACCTGAAAGATCAAGGTTTCCGTAACATGCTGAAAACACAATTTGTAAAATACACCGATTCTTGTGTAGAAAATTTCTTAGGTGGCGATATGAAATCATTGTTTGCCAATACTAAAAAATTATCAAAAGTAGTTTTGAATCACTTCAAGCCTATGATTCCGGAACAATTCCACGGAATTTGGCAAAAAGGAATTGACACCAACGATTACTATTTGAAATTATGTGGCTCTGGTGGAGGCGGTTATATTTTAGGTTTCACCGAAGATTTAGAACGCGCCAAAGCCTCTTTGAAAGACTACAAATTAGAAGTGGTGTACCAATTCTAGTACAATACATTTAACGACAAAAACAATACAATGTTAAGCAGAGCGAACAAATTGGTGATTAAAAAAATTATCAGCTTGTTCTCTGTAGTGAGAGGATATAATATTCCCGTTATCATCTTGGCACAGTATCTATCAGCCATTTTCATATTGGCTCCCGAAAAAAGAGCCTTGAATGTATTGCTCGATTTTAATTTGTTTATTTTGGTTTTTGCTTCAGCATTGACCATTGCATCGGGTTACATCATTAATAATTTTTACGATAGCCAAAAAGATTTAATTAATCGTCCCAACAAATCGATGTTGGATCGATTTGTAAGTCAAAAGACAAAGTTAAGCGTCTATTTTTCACTCAATTTCATTGTGGCTTTAATGGCATTATTTGTTTCTTGGCGTGCCTTGCTGTTCTTTTCGGTATATATTTTCCTAATTTGGTTCTATTCTCATAAAATCAAAAAACAACCGCTAATTGGTAATTTAATGTCGGCTTTTTTAGCGGTTTTGCCTTTTTTTGCGATCCTTTTGTATTATTATAACCAAATCCCATTTGAAGAAATTGAAAACTACAGCAATCAACTGGCAGTCATTTTTGCACACGCCAGCTTTTTGTTTTTGTTATTGCTCATACGAGAAATGATTAAAGATTTAGAAAACTTAAAAGGCGATTTGGCCAACAATTACAAAACGATTCCAATTGTTTATGGAGAACGTGTTTCCAAAAATATAATTTCTGGATTGACCTTTTGCACTGTGATTCCTGTCTATATTTTAATTGAAATTTATGATGTGGGTTATATGGACACGTACTTTTACAGCTGCCTAATTGTATTGATTTTCTTTTTATTATCCTTACAAAAAGCAAGCAGTAAAGAAGCATTTCTCCGATTGCACAACCTACTTAAATTTTTAATTGTTGCTGGAGTATTTTGCATCATTCTAATCAATCCGTCCGTTTTGTGGCACGGAAAACGACTACTACTCCCCTAGCCCCGATAGCAGCGGCATCCTTTTCCTTTTTTCTTTAAAAAGGAAAAGATAGAGCAAATAGCGGGAAATCGCTCCAAATAGACATTCTCAAGAATTTTAATACTATCTTTGCCAATTGAAGGACAAGGCTGTCCGAATGCAGCAATAAATTACAACTATTATGAGTACTACAAGAGGAGGCGGAAGAACCAATAGTTCTAGACCTAATTCAAATAAGCCGACCCGAGCCAAAGGCGAACGAAGCGGAGCTAAACCTGCCATGCAAAAGCGTGCGCAAGGGCCTAAAAAGGCTAAAATCAATACCAAAGTAGCCGAAGTGGAAGCTAATAAAACGGCTAAGAAACCCAATCAAGCGCCAAAAAGAGCTAAAGCAGCAGACGAAATTCGTTTGAACAAATACATTGCTAACTCAGGAGTATGTTCGCGTCGTGATGCCGATATTTACATCCAATCAGGAAACGTAAAAGTGAATGGCGTTCCTGTGACAGAAATGGGATATTTAGTTAAGCTAAATGATGTAGTCAATTTTGATGGTGTCACATTGACTCCAGAGAAAAAAGAATACATCTTGTTAAACAAACCAAAAAATTTCACAACTGCCTTAGACGAAGGGCAAGAATTTCGTAATGTATTAGAGTTAGTTCGTGGAGCTACTACAGCAAAAATAAGCGCTGTAGGAAGAATGGACAAAAACACTACGGGATTGTTATTGTTTACCAATGATACCGATATGATTAGAAAATTTACCTTACCTAATCAGAAATCATCAAAAATTTACCAAGTTTCGTTAGATAAAAACTTGAAATACGAAGATTTAGAAAAAATAAGCAAGGGTTTAGTATTAGACGGTCACCGCGTATTTGTTGAAGAGGTAAGTTATATCGAGAACGAACCTAAAAGCGAAATCGGGCTAAAATTACGTACTGCAAATGTAAAAGTGGTACGCTCTATTTTTGAACACTTTGATTATAATGTGTTGCGAATAGACCGTGTCGCTTTTGCCGGTTTAACAAAAAAGAATTTACCTCGAGGCAATTGGCGTTATTTAACTGATCAAGAAATTATCAATTTGAAGAACATTTAAGTTGCTCCAATCAAATCATAAAAAAACCTGCAAATTACTTTGCAGGTTTTTGTTTTTTAGATACTATCAATAAACAGACTCTCAAATAGTACTTTTTGTCAGGGATTAAACTGCTGCTTTGAATTTGTGCTAATCTGTGAAATCTGTGTTTTAATTTGGCTATCCTTTTATCTTTTTAACCGGAGCTTCTTCTTTCTTGTCCAAGCCTCTTTTTCGCAACAAAGGTTCAATACTTGGCTCAGCCCCTCGGAAACGTTTATACAAAACCATTGGGTCTTCTGTTCCTCCTTTTTCCAATACATTTTTACGGAAAGACTTCGCTTTTTCTGGATTGAAAAGTGTAGTGATTTTAAACGCTTCAAAAGCATCGGTATCTAACACTCCTGACCAGATGTAGCTATAATATCCTGAAGAATACCCTCCTGAAAAAATATGACTGAAATACGTACTTCTATATCTTGGAATAATAGATTCAATCAAGCCAATTTTAGTCATGGCTTGTTTTTCAAAGGTGTTGGCGTCGATGGTGATGTCTTTAGTTTGTGAATGGTATGCCAAATCCAATAAGGAAGCTGCCAGATATTCGGTAGTACCAAAACCTTGGTCAAACGTGCCTGATTTTTTCAATTTAGCAATTAATGCATCTGGAATGACTGCACCTGTTTGATAATGTTTAGCGAACATTTTAAGCACTTCAGGTTCTGCAGCCCAGTTTTCCATAATTTGCGAAGGCAGTTCCACAAAATCTCTTGGAACACTAGTTCCCGCCAAGCTCTTATAGGTCACATTTGAAAGTAACCCATGCAATGAATGTCCGAATTCATGAAATAATGTACTTACCTCATCAAAGGTCAATAAGGCTGGGGTTGTTTCAGTAGGTTTTGAAAAATTACACACGATAGAAACTACTGGTGCTTTTCGCTCTCCATTTTCCGTTTTTTGATTTCTATATGAAGTCATCCAAGCTCCACCTCTTTTAGATTCACGAGGATGAAAATCAGTGTAAAGCACCCCAACATGCTTTCCATCAGCTTCAAGAACTTCGAAAGCAGTAACCGATTCATGATATTTAGGTACATCTTTTAATTCTTTAAACTGCAATCCATATAATTTTTGAGCGACTTGAAAAGCTCCATTTCTTACATTCTCTAAACTAAAATAAGGACGCAATTCCTGTTCGTCCAAATCAAAACGCTCTTTTCTAATTTTCTCCGTATAATACCTCCAATCATACGGTTGAACAGCTCCTTTAATTCCGTCTTTAGCCATCATTTTTTGAATGTCGGCAGCTTCTACTTTTGCTTTTTCTAAAGCAGGTTTCCATAAATCGTTTAATAATTTATTGACATTTTCTGGTGTTTTTGCCATTGATTCTTCCAAAACATAATTAGAATGAGAGGCATACCCCAACAATCGGGCTTTCTGCCCACGAAGATTCGCTAACTGAATTGCATTTGCTTTATTATCTAATTCATCATCGTGATTGGCACGAGTTTGATACGCATTCCAAATCTCTTGACGCAACTTTCTGTTAGCACTATATTGCAAGAACGGTATCACACTCGAATTAGCTAAAGTAAATACCCAACTTCCTGATTTTCCTTTTACTTTAGCATCAGCTGCTGCCGCATCAATGACATTTTGTGGCAATCCCTCTAGATCTTTTTTATCGGTAATTACCAATTGGTATTTATTGGTCTCCGCTAAAATATTTTGACCGTATTTCAAACTCAACATCGACAACTCTCCGTTAATTTTACGCAACTTCTCTTTATCAGTAGCCGCTAAATTAGCTCCTGAACGAACAAAGTCTTTGTAAGCATTATCCAAAAGTTTAGCCTGCTCTAAATTCAATCCTAAGGTTTCTTTTTTGTCCCAAAGCGCTTTAACTCTAGCAAATAATTTTTCGTTCAAATAAATGTTATCGCGATGCGCCGATAAATTAGGGGAAACTTCCTTGGCAATTGTCTGAATTTCTTTGTTGGTATTAGCCGAATTTAAATTAGAGAAAACTGTATTGACATTAGACAACAACTCTCCTGCATTTTCCATAGCTAAAATGGTGTTTTCAAAAGTAGGAGCTACTGGATTATTGGCTATTGCCTCAATCTCGGCAGCATTTCTTTTAATCCCTTCTAAAATGGCAGGTTTGAAATGTTCGTTTTTAATTTGATCAAAAGGTGGTACATTAAATGGTGTATTGTACGCTTGAAAAAATGGATTCATAGTAGTCGTTTCTTGAGCATTTGCAGTTAGCATACTTCCAATGGCTAGGCAAACAAATAAAGATTTTTTTATCATATGTTACGTTTTAAAAAAGTAAATTTAGGAGAAAGGAAGAATATAAAATAAAAAAACCTTAAAAATGTTTCCATTTTTAAGGTTTTTGGTGCGGATAATAGGACTCGAACCTACACGCCTTGCGGCACCAGATCCTAAGTCTGGCATGTCTACCAATTTCACCATATCCGCGTGAATTGGGTGCAAATATACACATAAGTTCTAATTTTCAAAGCAAATTAAACAAAAAATATTTCAGTCATTTTTTGTACTTTTGATTGTATAATTTGAAACCCAATTATGGAAAATATAGCCGCTTACGTTCAAGAAAACAAAGAACGTTTCATCAATGAATTAATTGAATTATTAAAAATCCCTTCTGTCAGTGCAGACACAGCTTACTCTCAAGATGTATTCGATACCGCCGATGCCGTAAAATTAAGTTTAGAAAAAGCAGGTTGTGATCTAGTCGAAATTTGCGATACGCCAGGCTATCCAATTGTGTATGGCGAAAAAATAATTGACCCCAATTTGCCAACCGTGTTGGTATATGGACATTATGATGTGCAACCACCCGATCCAATGGAATTATGGACTTCTCCTCCATTTGAGCCAGTAATTAAAACGACCGAAATTCATCCTGAAGGCGCTATTTTTGCACGTGGCGCTTGCGATGACAAAGGACAGATGTACATGCACGTGAAAGCATTTGAGTACATGATTCATTCGAATTGCCTGCCTTGCAATGTAAAATTCATGATTGAAGGCGAAGAAGAAATAGGTTCCAAAAGTTTGAGTTGGTTTGTAGAACGCAACCAAGAAAAACTAAAAACCGATGTGATTCTGATTTCAGACACCGGAATGATTTCAAATCAACAACCGTCTATTACGACAGGCCTTCGCGGTTTGAGTTATGTAGAAGTAGAAGTTACAGGACCTAATCGTGATTTACACTCCGGATTGTATGGCGGTGCCGTGGCTAATCCAATCAATGTACTGACTAAAATGATTGCTTCTTTACATGACGAAAACAATCATATTACGATTCCTGGTTTTTATGATAAAGTAGAAGAACTTTCTGCTGCCGAAAGAGCCGAAATGGCCAAAGCACCTTTCAGTTTGGAAAACTATAAAAAAGCGTTAAACATTGAAGAAGTCTATGGCGAGACTGGCTATGTAACTAATGAAAGAAACTCCATTCGTCCCACATTAGACGTGAACGGAATTTGGGGTGGCTATACTGGCGAAGGAGCCAAAACTGTGATTGCAAGTAAGGCTTTCGCCAAAATTTCAATGCGTTTGGTTCCAAATCAAGATTGGGAGGAAATCACTGAATTATTTACTAACCATTTTCTAAGTATCGCTCCAAAAGGAGTAACCGTAAAAGTAACTCCACATCATGGCGGACAAGGCTATGTGACCCCAATCGACAGCATTGGCTACCAAGCCGCTAACAAAGCCTACACCGAAACTTTTGGAGTTCCAGCTATTCCTGTTCGTTCTGGCGGAAGTATTCCTATTGTTGCGTTGTTTGAAAAAGAATTGAAAAGCAAAACGATACTGATGGGATTTGGATTGGACAGCGATGCGATTCACTCACCAAACGAACATTTCGGAATTTTCAACTACTTGAAAGGGATTGAAACTATTCCGTTGTTCTATAAATATTTTGTAGAACTGAGTAAATAATTTTCCTCTTTATCTGAAAAAATGAATAAAAAAATTACAGCAACAGCCGCATTCTTAGGAATGACCGCCATTATTTTAGGCGCTTTTGGTGCCCACGCTTTGAAAAAAGTACTCACTCCCGAACAATTGATTAGTTTTGAAACAGGGGTGCGGTACCAAATGTACCAAGCGTTCTTTTTATTCTTTCTAGCCGCTCAAAATAATATTCTAGAGAAAACTAAAAAAACGATCTATACCCTGATTATATCAGGAGTCCTTTTCTTTTCAGGATCGATTTATCTGTTGTCCACAATGGGAATCTCAGGGATCAATTTTAAAAGTATTGGATTGATTACCCCACTAGGTGGCTTATTACTCATCTTGGCTTGGGGGATACTTGGTTTTTCTATTCTAAAAGTAAAAAGATAAAAATAGCGGTTTCATTTGAAACCGCTATTTTATTACATATAACTCAAAATTTCCTTTTTCAAGGCATCGTATTCACCTTGTAAAATCAGACCGTTATCGAGTAATTTTTTATAGTTCTGTAACTTTTCAAAAAGTTCATCTGATGTCAATTCGTTGAGTGGTTTATCTCCATCCAAAGTACTGATTCCAGTAAAAAAAGGAACTTGAGTAGGCATAATCTCTGCAAAAGAACTAACTTCTTCTGTTTCGACTTCTTCTACCGCTGGGTTAGTGTTCAAACCTAAACCTCCTTTTAACAAATCGATTTGTTCTTTAGCAAAAGCGTACATCTTTCTTGCTTGAACTTTCGGAATGTATTCAATAGTCACCGAAATCTCGGTTTTGGTTACAAATGAAAAATCAGAGCCTAAAATACCTTCTTTAACAAAAGTACTTTCAATCTCATCCCAAGAATAATCTGTAAAATTCATTGAAAGCCCTAAATTTTTAGGTTGACAAATAATGATTCGTTTATTAGTCACCACAATACTATCTGGCAAAACGGTAATTGCGGGTTTTTTCTGCACCGCTATGTAACCAATTTCTTCATTTTTCATCAATAAATCACTCAATTTTGACATGACTTTTTCGATGGCTTTAGGATCTTGTTCTTCGTTTAAAAACTTTTTAAGTTGCTCATTCATATACTATTTATTTGGGAATTAGTTTTATTTAAGTAAATATACTATCTAATTTTCTAAACTCAGGATTTCATTTTTTATTTTATTAGGCAAACTGCTAAAAACCAATTCATACGAATGGTCGATTAACTCTTTAACCAAAGCATCAGCAACATCTTGATTGATTGAAATGGTGTTCCAATGTTTTTTACTCATATGATACCCCGGCTGAATTCCGTCGTATTCAGCACGCAATTCCTGAGCTCTATCAGGATCACATTTCAAATTGACCTGCGGATTTCCGTTTTCCCATGAACTTAGCGAAGTCAAAAGAAACATTTTACTGCCTACTTTTAACACCAAAGCATCTTCATTGAACGGAAAATGTTCTGTAACTCCTTTTTTAGAAAGACAATATTCGAAAAATTGTTGAATATCCATAATAGTTGAGAGTATTGAGTTTTTAGTTGGGAGTTTTAAAATGTTTAATTTAAATCTTGCTCGAACCGAATTTATCTGGATTATTCATCATATAGTAAATCAGTTTCCCAACTTCAGTATTTAGAGAAGTTAATTCGTTGTATTTTATTTCTTTCAAATAACCGCAAGCTAAAGAAAAATCTAACCAAACTTGAGTTTCGGAATTTTCAGCTTCTGCGTCAGTAAGTTTGCTTAAGAAATTTTTGGGATAAACCCTTTTCCTATAAGACTCAGTTATTGTAACTGTTACACTTCTCGAACTTCTTCTAATTTGATCTGTTAAAGAAAATTTTTCCTCATTTGGAAAACCTTTGGATTCTTCAAAATAAACATTGCTAAAGCAAATGATTTTTTATAAGCTAATAAATCTTTATAATCCATAATTCAAATCTTTAAAACCTAAAACTATCTCCCTACTCTCAACTCCTTACTCCAAACTATACAAAATAGGTTTACTCGGACTAGCATCATTTTCAAATGAAGCGATTTGTAAATTCAATAAATAATTGCCATCAAGCACTTCGTTAGGTACAAAAATCATCTCGGTAATCGTACAATTCAGTCTCGCATCGTCATTCAAATGGTTCACATCTTTGACATTCCAAAAGGCTTTGTGTGCTACTAATTTGCCCCCGTCTTTTTCTTTATCAACACTAGGCAAATCAATCAACAAATGTTGGATTCCGCTTTCGCGAAGGAACAACGCTGCCTCTTCAGACAAAAAAGGCGGATTCGTATTGGAATACTTCAATGATTTTTTTGAAACGTCATTTGGCAGGGTGCGAATAACAATGGCTTCTGGATTGATTTCTGAATTAGGAACAGATTGTAACGCCTTATCAATTTGCAGTTTTGAAATCACTAAATCCTCCCCTACTTTTTCTGGTTGAACCGAAATTAAAGTTGCCCAAAAGAAAAACGCTTTCAAACATTGATTGATACTGTAAAATTCTCTTGTAATATGCCCTAAACACTCGGTATGTGTCCCGTGTGCATGCGGATTGAAAAATAGATTATTAAAATTCGTTGACGATTGCCCTTCAGCTACTTTCCCAATCCAATCTCCCATAACTACAGGAGTAATTTCGGGGGCATTTTGGTACCAAGCAATAGGATTTTGCTCGTCATTCGTTATTGGAATGGAAATATCAATGGGTTTTGATAAGTCAATTTGTATGTTGTGGATTTTTGCTTTCATTTATTTTAACCGCAAAGCACGCAAAGTTTTACGCTAGGTTCACAAAGTTTTAAAGATTATTAACTACCCTTTTTACTCCGTTTTTAATTAATGTTACATTAAAATTTATTAGCAATCCTAATTTACAATTTGTTAATTTCAAATACGTTAACAATTGAGCAAAATGTACATCGTTCAATGCCTCAACAGATTTAATTTCAATAATTAATTTATTGTTTACTATAATATCAATTCTATATCCAATATCAAGTTTTACTTCTTCATAAATTAAAGGCAATGGCTTCTGTTTTTCAATATTTAATCCTTGCTTTTTTAATTCATAAAACAAACATTCTTCATAAGCACTTTCTAGTAGTCCAGGACCTAAACTTTGATGTACTTTTAAAGCGCAATCAAATACTATTTTAGACAATTCGTTTTCTGTCATATTGAATATTGGTGTATATTTTTATCTTGCGTTCTTTGCGAAAACTTTGCGACCCTTGCGGTTAGATTATTCCAAATTTAAGTAAAACAAATCACTTGCTATTCCATCGGTTAAAAATTTCCCTTTCAATGTTGGCTTCAATATTCCATCGGTAATAGAAAGCAAACCATCAACAATGAATTTTTGTGATTGTTGCTTCAAATAATCCAAATATTGAGAACCAAATTCCTGCTCAATTCGATCTAAAGAAACACCCCAAATCGTTCGTAAACCTGTCATAATATATTCGTTATAACGATCTTCGAGTGTTAATTTTTCGACTTCATTAGGCAATTCGTCATTCTGAAGTGCTTTCAGATACAAGGTATTATTTGCAACATTCCAACTTCTAGAATCACCATTATAACTATGTGCTGAAGGACCAATTCCGATGTATTTTTTACCCAACCAATAGGCCGAATTATTCCTAGAAAAATAATTTTCTTTACCAAAATTAGACAACTCATAATGAACAAATCCATTGGCTTCCAGAGTTTCGACCAAAATCATAAAATGTTCTTGGGCTACCTCATCATTGGGCGAAGCTACTTTACCTGTTTGAATCAGTTTGTTCAACGCGGTTTTAGGCTCTACCGTCAAGGCATAACTAGAAATATGTGGTATTCCAAATGATAGTGCCGTTTCAATATTCTGCTGCCATCTTTCGTTCGACATTTGCTTCGCCTGTTCGCCATTCTGGCTCGGGTCGGGAATTCCGTAAATTAAATCCAGTGAAATATTATCGAAATAACGGGTAGCTATTTCTAGGCATTTTTTTGCTTGCGCCGAATCATGCGCGCGATTCATTAACTTTAAATCCTCTTCAAAAAAGGACTGAATTCCAATAGAAAGCCGGTTAACCCCAATCCCTTTAAGTTCTAATAAATAAGATTCTGACAAATCATCAGGATTGGCTTCGAGAGTAATTTCGGGGTTTTCTACAATAGTATAATGTTCATAAATCGTAGCAATCAAAAATCTTATATCTGCAATCTGCAACCTACTTGGAGTTCCTCCTCCAAAATAAATGGTTTCGATAATTTCATATTCAAACTCACCTTTACGCAGTTGCAATTCTTTGGCCAAAGCCAAAACCATTTCTTCTTTCTTCTTCATCGAAGTCGAAAAATGAAAATCGCAGTAATTACACGCTTGTTTGCAAAAGGGGATATGGATGTAGATTCCGCTCATTTTTTAAGTGTTTAATATTAACACCATTGGTAGAACTACACTTAAAATAATAAAAATAAAACCAAAAAGTTTATCCGCTATTAAACTGACATCCCCGGAATAAAACATTTCTCTAGGCGGGATTTTTGGATCTCTTTTTTTTCTTAGCCAAAAAGGTATTAACATCAATCTATACAACAAAAGAGAATATATTGGACTATACCAAAGTAATAAAAAATTCGGTTTTAAAAACTCTTCAACACTTAACTTATAAGTTGTGATTGATGCTAGAGCAATTGTAAAACAAAAGATTATTATAAAAGAATCTTTCTTTCTCAATACTTTTCTACTAATAAAAAATATTGTAGGAACTATAACTAATCCAATAATTGAGAATTCTTCAAAAAAACTATTCATAAGTTATTTGTTAACACGAGATTCATTATTTTTCACAAAAGCATCCCAACCCGAATAACTTTTGCCAATTTCTAGTCGGCCTGAATTAAAAAAATGACAAACAGCGGCCGCTAATCCATCGGTAGAGTCTAAATTTTTCGGTAAGGTTTTAAGACCTAATAATTGTTGAAGCATTTTGGCTACTTGCTCTTTACTAGCATTTCCATTTCCGGTTATGGCCATTTTTATTTTCTTAGGTTCGTATTCTGTAATGGGAATACCGCGCGAAAGTCCCGCCGCCATAGCAACGCCTTGTGCACGACCTAATTTCAACATCGACTGCACATTTTTTCCAAAAAAGGGAGCTTCAATCGCTATTTCATCAGGATGATGCGATTCGATGAGCTCAATTGTGCGTTCAAAAATGATTTTTAACTTTTGATAATGATTGTCGTATTTGGATAATTGCAGTTCGTTCAATTGCAAAAATTCCATTTTTTTATTGACTACTTTAATCAATCCAAAACCCATAATAGTGGTTCCAGGGTCGATTCCTAATATGATACGTTCGTTTGCCAATTGAGGTTTGTTTAAAGGAACTACTCTACTTTTAGTATTACAGGAAGAATAAATTGAGTTTTAACAGGAATTCCACGTTTGATAGCTGGGTTTACTTTCGGAAAATCTACTAAACGTGCTTTTAAAATACTGTCAATTTTAACCGTATCATATGCTACTGAATCTTTTGGAAACTGCGGTTCAAATTGCATGGCTGAATTAGGAAAAACAGTAACTTTAACTTCTATAGTATCCAATTCTGGATACAGAACTGATAGTGTATCAATACTTAATTTTTCTTGAATTAACTGAGTTAATATTTCAAAAAAACATTGATTACGTTGTGTTTTATCTTCAATTTTTTCACAATCAACTAGTGAAGGAAACTCATCCACTTCTTTCCAATTAATTTCTTTTAATTCTTTGGCTAATAATTCTTTTTCAGAAGGAATTTGCTTCTCAAAATATTGACAAGAACTAAAAAGTAAAATAACTAAAAAAAGAAAATAATGTTTCAATGTTTTGTGTTTGAATAAAACTAATATGGGATAAAAATACAATTATTTTTTTTGAGAAGCTTTATAAAGCAAATAATCTTGATACGATTCAGACATCCATTTCTTTTTACTTTCGACTGCAGTTTCTTTTTGAGCAGGATACAATCTTGCAAGCCGATCGGAAAAAGCAGCAATTTTAATAGTATAACTATAAAACTCTATTTTACTCAAAACTATAGCTGGATTTGCTTTTTTTTCAAAAAACTCAAAAAACAACGTATCAAATTCTTTCATAGTATAATTTACCACAACACGGCGGTTTACATTATATAATGAGTCCTTTAGTTGCTTATCTTCATTGAATATCAATGCTGGTTGAGCAAGAGCAGTAAAAGAAATAAAAAACAGAACAATAAAAATGTAGTAATCAAAGTTTTTCATGTAAAGGGAGAAAAAAAATTTTGAAAAACCAAAGTTATGCTATTTTTTAGGATAAAAAAGAGTAACTATAACGATTTAGTACCCTTGTAAATCAAAAAAGCTATCCTTAGTTCTGAAAATCAGAATTTCTGGAAAGCTTTTCATTGGTCTAACTACTAAACCCGGTCAGCTTACAAGGCCGACCAAACAACACAACTAACTTTAGATACCGTTTTTGGGCAAAAAAGCACTCCATTATGAAGTGCTTTACCCAATTTAGCGGTCTGGACGGGACTCGAACCCGCGACCCCATGCGTGACAGGCATGTATTCTAACCAACTGAACTACCAAACCTCTGCTTAATTGCGGTTGCAAATATACAACAGATTTCTATTTACACAAGCATTTTTATAAAAAAAATAAAATATTCCTTCATGAAATTAACCAAAGTTTTGTTTTTCAACTAAATAGGTTAACAGTATTTTTTCGAAATTTTCGCCCACAGCGACTGGAACATATTGGATTCGGTTTTGAGCGCAACGTAATGCTAGCTTTTTAAAGTAATTAGCCACTTCTTTTTCATAATCTTGCTGAACGGTATTAGCAAAGACGGCTACTTCTTCTCCAGTTTCTACGTCTATAAATTTTCGAGGAGCCGAATCAAAATTAAACCCCAATTCGGTTTTAGCATCAAAAACATGAAACAAAACCACTTTATGCTTGTTGTGTTTCAAATGTTGTAAAGCACTAAATAAAGCTTCTTCGTTTCCAGCCTGAAACATATCCGTAAATAAGATAATCATGGAGCGACGGTGTATCTTTTCTGCAATTTGATGTAAAAAAGTAATCGAATCGGTCGTTTTTGAAACTTTCGGTTGTTCCAAAAGCCCCTCAAGCGCATTCAAAATCATTCGATGATGACGATCACTTCCTTTTTCCGGCGCATAATATTCATAGATGTCCGAAAACACGCTTAAACCCACTGCATCACGTTGCTTTTTCAATAAATTCATCAAAACCGCTGAAGCTAACACAGAAAATCCTATTTTACTTTCATAAAAATGCTGACTTTCTTTTAAATAGGGATAATGCATTGACGAAGAATTATCAATAATAATATGACAACGCAAGTTGGTTTCTTCCTCAAATTGTTTGGTATACAAACGATCCGTTTTGGCAAATAATTTCCAATCGATATGTTTGGTACTTTCTCCAGAATTATAGACTTTATGCTCTGCAAATTCAGCCGAAAAACCATGAAAAGGGCTTTTGTGCATACCCGAAATGAATCCTTCCACCACTTGATGAGCTAACAACTCCAAATGACGAAAACTAGAAATAGTATCTCTTTGTGATTCAATATTCATTACCCAAATATAAGAAAACGATTGGTATTTTATATGCAATAAAAAAGGCTGACTTTCGTCAACCTTTTTTATATCAATGCAATCAGAGGATTACAATAATGCGTCTAAACTATCAGTATAGGTTTGTTTTGGAGCAACCCCTACTTGTTTTCCTACTACTTCTCCGTTTTTGAAAATCAAAACCGTTGGAATATTTCTAACTCCGTATTTTGCTGCAAATTCTTGGTTAGCATCAACATCAACTTTACCAACTACCGCTTTTCCTTCATATTCAGTAGCAATTTCATCAATTACTGGTCCTACCATTCTACAAGGCCCACACCAAGCTGCCCAAAAATCTACTACTACTGGTTTATCTGATTTTAAAACTACTTCGTCAAAAGTAGCGTCTGTTATTGCTAATGCCATACTATATTATTTTTTATTTGTTTATTAATTGTATTGCAAATTTATAAATTAAAACACATTCTCACAGCACTTCTAAATTAGTTTTGGTTATGAATGTATTACCTTTTTTTATTTGTCAATTTAATTCAACTTAAAATTAATCTGTCTTTTTTCTAATTCTAATAATAACTCGTTTGATATTTTTACTTTCAATTTTCGGCTTGGCATACTCAATTTAGTTACCACATTTATTTCTTCAACTGCTGTAGTTGCATTAATTTTTTGATTTTCTATCAAAGAAACATCAGCATCCTCACTATCACTTTCTTCGACAAAAACTTCTTCATCGGCTTCATTAATTTCAGCGGTAGTCTCAATAATTTTTGTAATTTTTTCCAATTCCATAATTTCAAAAGTAACTGTATTGTCGCCTTTGTTTTCTTGAAAAAGTTGGTTCAATTGATGAATGAAATTTGGTTGAATATCGTTGATATTTAATAAAAGTACTAACTTTTTAGCGAAAGAAGGCAAAACATCTTGCAAATATTGGATTAAAGTAAACTGTAGTCGAGGTTCTCCCTTTTTACCCGTTTCTTTGTCTGCCCAACCTTCTTTTACCAAAACGCGCATATACGTAAAATTGTTCTGAATCAAAAAGTGACGGAATTTCAAATACTCTTCGCCAAAAATTCTAAACTCGTAACTTTCATCATATCCTTCCAGAAAAAAGGAAGCCCAGCCTTTACCGTTTTTAGCCACACGATGTTGTACATTATTAATTATCCCACCAAAAGAAAGTGTTTTACCCACGTACTGTTCTAAGTGTTTCAGTGCCTCCAACTTAGCATTGCAGAAATATTTCATCTCAAACTTGAAATCATCCAACGGATGGCCTGAAATATAAATTCCAACGACTTCTTTCTCCTTGGCTAATTTTTCCATCGTACTCCAATCATCACAAGGCGGCACCACAGGTTCGGCAATTTGTACATCACTAGCTTCTCCAAACAAACTCACCTGAGATGAATTTTCATTTTCTTGAAACTTGGCTCCGTACCGTATCGCTTTTTCATAGAATGTAATTCCGTCTCCATCATCATGAAAATATTGGGCTCGCGTAGTTCCTTCAAACGAATCAAATCCTCCGGCTAATGCCAAATTCTCTAAGGCTTTTTTATTAGCAGCACGCAAATCAATACGTTTAGTCAAATCAAAAATCGATTTGTATTTTCCGTCTTTTCTATTTTCTACAATCGTAGCCACTGCTCCTGCTCCTACTCCTTTTATCGCTCCCATTCCGAAACGAACGGCATAATCATCGTTTACCGTAAATTTATAAAACGACTCGTTCACGTCTGGCCCTAAAACCTGCAAGCCCATTCGCTTACATTCTTCCATAAAAAAGGACACTTGCTTGATATCGCTCATATTGTTAGAAAGTACCGCCGCCATATATTCGGCAGGATAATGTGCTTTCAAATAGGCCGTTTGATACGCAATCCAAGCATAACAAGTAGAGTGTGATTTATTGAAGGCATAACTCGCAAACGCTTCCCAATCAGTCCAAATTTTATCTAATTTTTGCGCATCATGACCATTAGCCATCGCTTGGTCGATGAACTTGGACTTCATCTTATCTAAGACATCTTTCTGCTTTTTACCCATCGCCTTACGCAATACATCGGCATCACCTTTAGAGAAGTTGGCTAATTTTTGAGACAAAAGCATCACCTGCTCTTGATAGACAGTAATTCCATAAGTTTCTCCAAGATATTCCTCACACGCATCTAAATCGTATGTGATGGGCTCTTCTCCATTTTTTCGTCGAATGAACGACGGAATATATTCCAACGGCCCTGGTCGATACAAGGCATTCATCGCAATCAAATCGGCAAAAACCGTAGGCTTCAAATCCTTCATGTATTTTTGCATTCCAGGCGATTCGTACTGGAAAATCCCTACTGTTTCTCCTCTTTGGAACAACTCATAGGTTTTGACATCATCAATTGGAAATTCATCAGGATTCAATTCCACTCCTGTGCGATATTTTACCAATTTGACCGTATCTTTTATTAAGGTTAGGGTTTTTAATCCCAAAAAGTCCATCTTCAACAAACCAGCACTTTCGGCTACAGAGTTATCAAACTGGGTCACATACAAATCAGAATCTTTCGCAGTGGTCACTGGAACGAAATTCGTAATATCATCGGGAGTAATTATCACTCCACAAGCATGAATTCCTGTATTTCGCATGGAACCTTCTAACATCTTTGCCTGCTGTATGGTTTCTCCTGCTAAATCTGCTGTGTTAGCGATAGCAATTAACTCTTTTACTTTATCAAATTCGTCTGAACGTAATGCTTTTTTGACATCCTCTTCTTTTTCTGCAATAAAGCGAGCCAAATTCCATTTAGAGGGCATCATGCCCGGAATTAATTTAGCAATTCTATCTGCTTCAAAAAGAGGCAAATCCAACACACGAGCTGTATCTCTAATAGCCGATTTAGTAGCCATTTTACCGTAAGTAATAATTTGGGCTACCTGATTAGCGCCATACTTATTAATTACATACTCCATAACACGCCCTCGACCTTCATCGTCAAAATCAATATCAATATCGGGCATCGACACACGGTCTGGATTTAAGAAACGCTCAAAAAGCAAATCGTATTTAATAGGGTCAATATTGGTAATTCCTAAACAATACGCCACCGCAGAACCCGCAGCAGACCCACGACCTGGCCCCACAGAAACGTCCATTTTTCTAGCTTCGGCTATGAAATCTTGTACAATCAAAAAATAACCTGGATAACCCGAATTGGAAATAGTAAGCAATTCAAAATCCAAACGTTCTTGAATTTCAGGAGTGATGTCGCCATAACGTCTTTTAGCACCTTCCATAGTCAAAAACTTCAAATAGGCATTTTCACCACGAACCCCTCCGTCTACTGCATCTTCAGCCACTTCAAATTCATCAGGGATTTTAAATTTTGGCAGCAATACATCACGATACAAAGAATAGGACTCCACTTTATCGATGATTTCCTGAATGTTGATAATCGCTTCAGGTAAATCAGCAAAAAGTTGCTTCATCTCATCGCCTGATTTGAAATAATATTCCTGATTAGGCAACCCATAACGATAGCCTCGACCTCGACCTATTGGTGTAGCTTGTTTTTCACCATCTTTTACACACAATAAAATATCGTGGGCATTAGCGTCTTCTTTGTCAATATAATAGGTATTATTCGTGGCTACTAATTTTATATGATGTTTTTTGGCAAAAGCAATCAAGGTTTGGTTTACCCGATTTTCATCCTCTTGCTTGTGACGCATTAACTCCAAATAAAAATCAGAGCCAAATTGTTCCTTCCACCAAATCAAGGCTTCTTCAGCCTGAGTTTCGCCAATATTTAAAATCTTGCTTGGAATTTCGCCGTAAAGATTTCCAGACAAAACAATAATATCCTCTTTGTATTTTTCAACAATTGCTCTATCAATTCTAGGAACATAATAAAAGCCATCGGTATAAGCAATCGAAGACATTTTGGCTAAATTGTGATAGCCTTTTTTATTTTTGCCAATAAAACTACCTGATATCCATTGTCTTTTTTCGTTTTATCTTTATGATTATCGCAAATATTAAACTCACATCCTACGATAGGTTTGATTACCGTTTCTGATGGTTCTTCGCCCTTATCGGCTAATTCCTTATTTTTTGCTTCTGCTGCTTTGTTATGATTTAAAACGGCACTCACAAAATGAAAAGCACCCATCATATTTCCGGTATCTGTCATAGCAACGGCAGGCATTTTAAACTTTGCCGTAGCTTTTACTAAATTAGCGATCGCTATTGTAGATTGCAGTACCGAAAATTGAGTATGATTGTGCAAATGAGCAAAAGGAGCTTCCTTTAAATCGGACTTTACCTCATCTGAAATTGTGGTTTGAACATCGTCTTGTTCAATTTTTTTCAAACGGGTTCTTATGGCATCCGAAGCTTGTTTTAAATTGACATGTTGTAATCCAATCAATTGGATTTCGGCAGGATTATTTTCACGGAAAGACCTGAAATACTCTGGAGTTACATCTAATTCTTCTTTAGTAAATACTTCTCGACGAATTAACTCTAAAAAACATCTTGTAGTTGCCTCCACATCGGCAGTAGCGTTGTGCGCTTCTGCAAAAGGTTGATTGAAAAGATAGCTGTGTAATTCCGTCAAAGTAGGCAATTTGTACTTTCCTCCACGTCCACCTGGTAATTGCAAAAGCGATGCGGTTACTTCGGTACATGTATCTAAAACAGGTAGCGATGCCATGGGTGAAGCCATTCCCATTCGATGGAATTCGGCTCCCATAATATTAACATCAAAACCTAGATTTTGTCCTACAATAAATTTGGCTTTCGCCAAAGAAATATTGAATTTTTCTAAAACTTCAACCAACGGAATCCCTTTGGCTTCGGCTAATTCTGTTGAAATACCGTGAATTCGTTCGGCATCATAGGGAATATTGAACCCTTCTGGTTGGACCAAGTAGTCTTGATGATCAATGAGTTTCCCCATTTCATCATGCAACTGCCAAGCAATTTGAATACAACGTGGCCAATTGTCCACATCAGTTATGGGAGCATCCCAACGCTTTGGTAATCCAGTAGTTTCAGTATCGAATATTAAATACATAATTGAATTTTAATGATTTGGGATAGTTTAGAATTGCTCTTAGCAGTTTCCAAATTTAGAATTTTTTGCCCTAAAAAAATAGGCAAGTTATTAACAAAAGAACACCATGTGTTTTTTTTGGACTTCGTAAAATGAATTCAAAAAAATCACCCTCCCGAATTATCCATTTTACTTTAAAAAAAGAGGGAAAACAAAAACTGCTCTTGAATTAAATTTAACAGTTTATGACTATTTTTCTTTGATTTGTTACATTTTTTTAGCCAAAAAAGGTCATTTTAACCCAAAACAAGCCTAAATTTGCCGATTTTAGAAAAAGATTTATTCGCCTTTAAAGAGTTTCTTTCAACTCTTTTTATTAAAACAAAAAATTACCAACGATCTAAAATCAACATTTTTTGAATTTATTTAGTAATCTAATGGTGTTTTGGGTATCGTATATCACAGATATATTGGTAATACCACTTTATTTCTTTTTTTAAATTTGCACAAATTGATACAATTGTGACGTATTCAAGATCAATTGTTAAGAGAGAAAATACATTAAAAAATAGTTACAATGAGTAAGACATTATTTGACAAAGTATGGGATTCGCACGTGGTGCGTAAAATTGAAGATGGACCAGACGTGCTTTTTATTGACCGTCATTTCATCCACGAAGTTACCAGTCCTGTTGCCTTTTTAGGTTTAAAAACAAGAGGTATCTCAGTTTTATATCCAGAGCGTACTTTTGCCACTGCCGATCACAACACACCAACCATAAATCAACATTTACCTGTTACTGACCCGCTATCTGCCAATCAATTGAAAGCGTTAGAAGACAATGCCAATGAATATGGTATTTCTCACTGGGGATTGGGACACCAAAAAAACGGAATTGTTCACGTAGTAGGTCCTGAAAACGGAATTACTTTACCTGGAGCAACCATTGTTTGTGGCGATTCACATACTTCTACTCACGGTGCTTTTGGAGCTATTGCTTTTGGTATCGGAACTTCTGAGGTAGAAATGGTTTTGTCAACGCAATGTATTATGCAGCCAAAACCAAAGAAAATGCGTATCAATGTTAATGGTCAATTAGGAAAAGGTGTAAGTCCAAAAGATGTGGCTCTTTATATTATTTCAAAATTGACTACTTCTGGTGGTACAGGTTATTTTGTAGAATATGCCGGTGATGTTTTTGAAAATATGACTATGGAAGGTCGTATGACTGTGTGTAACTTAAGTATCGAAATGGGTGCTCGTGGAGGAATGATTGCTCCAGACCAAACCACTTTTAATTTCTTAGAAGGAAGACTTCATGCTCCAAAAGGAGAAGCTTGGAATAAAGCCGTAGCGTATTGGAAAACCCTAAAAACGGATGCTGATGCAGTGTTTGATGCCGAGCTAAATTTTAATGCTTCTGATATTGAACCAATGATTACGTATGGTACTAACCCTGGAATGGGAATTGGTATTTCTAAACATATTCCGAATGCTAACCAAGTAGAAGGTGGCGAGGAAACTTACAAAAAATCATTAGCGTACATGGGCTTCGAAGAAAATGACATCATGATTGGTAAACCAATCGACTATGTTTTCTTAGGAAGTTGTACCAATGGCCGAATTGAAGATTTTAGAGCTTTTGCCGAAATTGTAAAAGGAAGAAAAAAAGCGGACAACGTTACGGCTTGGTTAGTACCAGGTTCTCACGTAGTAGAAGCACAAATTAAAGAAGAAGGATTATTAGACATTCTTACTGAAGCAGGATTTGTATTGCGTCAACCAGGTTGTTCAGCCTGTTTGGCAATGAATGATGATAAAGTTCCTGCTGGAAAATACGCAGTAAGTACCTCAAACAGAAACTTTGAAGGTCGTCAAGGTCCTGGTTCAAGAACTTTATTGGCAAGTCCAATAATGGCTGCTGCAGCTGCAGTTACAGGTAAATTGACTGATCCAAGAGAGTTATTTTAAGAATATATAGATTATATAATTAAGTAGTATCTTGAGATTTACTTTTTTAAAAATCAAAAATCCTCAATTGCTAATCAAAAATCAAAAATCAAATGGCATACGATAAATTTAATGTTCTTAGAAGTAGTGCGGTGCCACTACCTATAGAAAACGTAGATACTGATCAAATTATACCAGCACGTTTCTTAAAAGCTACCAAACGTGAAGGTTTTGGCGATAATCTTTTCAGAGACTGGAGATATAATGGAGATGATACTCCAAAAGCAGATTTCGTTTTAAACAATCCAACTTACAGCGGAAAAATCCTTGTGGGCGGAAAGAACTTCGGTTCAGGTTCTTCTAGAGAACACGCAGCTTGGGCAGTTTACGATTACGGGTTCAGAGCGGTAGTTTCTAGTTTCTTTGCTGATATTTTCAAAGGAAATTGTTTAAATATTGGAGTACTTCCTGTTCAAGTAAGTCCAGAATTTGCAGCCACTATTTTCAGTGCTATTGAAGCAGATCCAAAAACAGAATTAGAAATCAATTTACCAGCACAAACGATTACTTTATTGGCTACAGGTCAAAGTGAGTCTTTCGCTATCAATGGATACAAAAAGAACAATATGATCAACGGCTTTGATGATATTGATTATTTACAAAATATGAAAGAAGACATCGTTAGCTTTGCTAACGAACTGCCTTACTAAAAACAAATCAAACAAATGCAGTTACTTCGTGTCAAATCTAGTGTTTGACTGAGTAACTGCTTTTACCGTTTTATAAAAAGAGGAATCAAACGAGTTTTAGAATCACATGTATAATGGGAAAAAGAAAAATTGAAATAATGGACACGACGCTTCGCGATGGAGAACAAACCTCGGGAGTATCATTTTCTGCTGCAGAAAAATTAACCATTGCACAATTGTTGCTTGAAGAACTGCATATTGATCGTATTGAAATTGCTTCGGCGCGCGTTAGCGAAGGAGAATTTCAAGGAGTTAAAGGTATTATGGAATGGGCTTCTGCCAAAGGATATACAGATAAAATCGAAGTACTCTCTTTTGTAGACGGTGGCGTTTCTATAGAATGGATGAAAAAAGCAGGAGCCAAAGTTCAAAATTTATTGACCAAAGGTTCGCTCAACCATTTGACGCATCAATTAAAGAAAACACCCGAACAACATTTTTCTGAAATTGCACAAGCAATCGCTTTAGCAAAAGAAAATAATATTGAAACCAACGTCTATTTAGAAGATTGGAGCAACGGAATGCGCAATTCACCTGACTATATTTTTCAATACTTGGATTTTTTAACCCAACAACCTGTCAAAAGAATCTTATTACCGGATACTTTGGGTGTATTAATTCCGTCGGAGACATTTGAATTTGTTTCAAAAATTACAACCAAATACCCGAACACCCATTTTGATTTCCACGCTCACAACGATTACGATTTGAGTGTTGCCAATGCTATCGAAGCGGTAAAAGCAGGCATTCACGGATTACACGTTACCGTAAACGGAATGGGAGAACGCGCCGGAAATGCACCACTTGAAAGTACCGTAGCAGTAATCAACGATTTTATTCCAGAAGTAAACATCAACGTAAAAGAATCGTCTTTGTACTCGGTAAGTAAATTAGTCGAGACGTTTACAGGATATAGAATTCCAGCTAACAAACCGATTGTAGGAGATAACGTATTCACGCAAACTGCAGGAATCCATGCTGACGGAGACAACAAAAATAATTTATATTTCAATGATTTACTCCCAGAACGTTTTGGAAGAAAAAGAAAATATGCTTTAGGAAAAACTTCTGGAAAAGCCAATATCGAAAAGAATCTTCAGGAATTGGGGTTACACCTCAATCAAGACGATTTAAAATTGGTTACCCAACGAATTATCGAATTGGGTGACAAAAAAGAAACGGTTACCAAAGAAGATTTACCGTACATCATCTCAGATGTTTTGGATAGCCAAACCTACGAAGAACGTATTACTGTTGAGTCGTACGTATTAGTTCACTCCAAAGGAATGCGCCCTTCGACAACTCTTTGTCTAAAAATTGACGGAGAAATTATCGAAGAAAATGCACAAGGAGACGGACAATTTGATGCTTTTATGAATGCCTTGGCAAAAATTTACAAAAGCAAAAAAATGAGTTTACCCAAATTAGTAGACTACGCTGTGAGAATACCGCCAGGAAGTAGCTCGGATGCGTTATGTGAAACCATTATTACTTGGGTCAATAACGGCAAAGAATTCAAAACCCGCGGGCTGGATTCGGACCAAACCGTAGCCGCTATTGTGGCGACTCAAAAAATGCTGAACGTAGTAAGTATCTAAACACTGATAGAACGAAATAAAATATATAACACGAAAAATAATACCCAATGAAATTCAATATTGCTCTTTTAGCCGGAGACGGAATAGGACCAGAAGTAATTAATGAAGCTGTAAAAGTTTCGGATGCTATTGCAAAAAAATTCAATCACGAAATCAACTGGACTCCAGCATTAACAGGTGCTTGTGCTATCGATGCTGTTGGCGTTCCTTACCCTGATGAAACACACGAAATCTGTATGAAAGCAGATGCGGTTTTATTTGGCGCTATTGGACACCCAAAATACGACAACGATCCTTCAGCAAAAGTACGTCCTGAACAAGGATTGTTATTGATGCGTAAAAAATTAGGATTGTTTGCCAATGTACGTCCTACTTTCACTTTCCCATCTTTGATTGACAATTCTCCTTTAAAAAGAGAACGTATTGAAGGTACCGATTTAGTTTTCTTAAGAGAATTAACTGGCGGGATTTACTTTGGCGAAAAAGGAAGAAAAGACAACGGCGATACTGCTTTTGACAACTGTGTTTACACTAGAGCCGAAGTACAACGTTTGGCTAAAAAAGGTTTCGAATTAGCGATGACTCGTAGCAAAAAATTGTGTTGTGTGGACAAAGCCAACGTATTAGAAACGTCTCGTTTGTGGAGAGAAACTGTTCAAGCCATGGAAAAAGACTACCCAGAAGTGGAAGTATCGTATGAATTTGTAGATGCTGTTGCGATGCGATTGGTACAATGGCCTAATTCGTATGACGTATTAATTACTGAAAATTTATTTGGAGATATCTTAACAGATGAAGCTTCTGTAATTTCAGGATCAATGGGATTAATGCCGTCAGCATCTGTGGGAGAACATACTTCACTATACGAACCTATTCACGGGTCGTACCCACAAGCTACAGGATTGAATATTGCTAACCCATTGGCTACTATTTTATCTGCTGCCATGATGTTTGAAGATGCTTTTGGACTAAAAGCCGAAGCAGATGCCATTAGAGCAGTAGTCAACAAATCATTAGCGGAAGGAATTGTTACGGAAGATTTAGCACCAAAAGGAGCTAAAGCTTACAAAACAAGCGAAGTAGGCGATTGGCTAGTGGCTAATTTGTAATTCACAATCTGATTTAAAACAATAAAGGTGTCAATGAAAATTGACACCTTTATTGTATATAAAGAAAAAATACTAATATCCTCCTCTACCTCCGCGTGAATCTCTACCACGGTTGTTGTTAAAACTTCTTCTTTCGCCTTCTGGTTTAGGCTCTGATTTGTTTACTACAATAGTACGCCCTTGAACAGTAGCACCATTCAATTCGTCAATTGCTTTTTGAGCTTCCTCGTCGCTTGGCATTTCAACAAAACCAAAACCTTTACTTCTACCAGTAAATTTGTCAGTAATAATTTTAACTGAATCTACTGCTCCGTACGCCTCAAAAGACTCTCTTAAATCTGCTTCCTCAATACTGAATGGAAGACTTCCCACAAAAATGTTCATATCAACTTGTTTAATTAAGAGACAAATGTAGTCTTAATTAATCCTAATCTACTACGATTGAACTTATTTATGATTTATTTATCATAAAAGGAATGGTAAGGTCGCTGAATAAGCACAAAAAGACAGCTAAACAATTATCTATCATTAAAATACATTTCGAATTAGCATTTTTAAATAAAAAATGTATCTTTGCACCCTTAATTAACCGAGGTCGAGTACCTCAAAATTTAATCATAAGATTATGTCAGTAAAAATTAGATTACAAAGACACGGTAAAAAAGGAAAACCTTTTTACTGGGTAGTAGCAGCAGATGCTCGCTCAAAAAGAGATGGTAAATACCTAGAGAAAATCGGTACTTACAACCCAAACACTAATCCAGCAACTGTTGAGTTAGACCTTGACAGCGCAGTAAAATGGTTGCACAATGGTGCACAACCAACCGATACTGCAAAAGCAATCCTTTCTTACAAAGGTGCCTTATTGAAACACCACTTAGATGGAGGAGTTCGTAAAGGTGCTTTAACTCAAGAACAAGCGGATGCTAAATTAGCGGCTTGGTTAGAAGAAAAAGCAGCTAAAGTTAACGCTAAAAAAGATGGTTTATCAAAAGCACAAGCTGATGTTAAAGCAAAAGCGTTAAAAGCTGAAAAAGAAGTTAACGCTAAACGTATTGCTGCTGCGGCTCAAGCTGAAGCAGATGCTATTGCTGCTGCAACTCCTGCTGTAGAAGAAGAAGTTGCTGAAGAAGTTACTGAAGCTCAAGAAGAAGTTGCTGTTGAGGCTGTTGCTGAAGAAGTAGCAACGGAAGAAGCTCCTGCTGTTGAGGAAACTCCTGCTGCAGAAGAAGGTAACGAAGCAACTGAAGCATAAATTCCCTAAGGCGACAATGCGTAAAGAAGATTGTTTCTATTTAGGTAAAATCGCTAAAAAATTTAGTTTCAAGGGAGAAGTCTTAGCCTATTTAGACACAGACGAACCCGAGCTATACGAAAATCTGGAATCAGTGTTTGTTGAATGCAACAAACACTTGATTCCTTTTTTTATTGAAAATGCTTCTTTTCATAAAAACGACTTTCTTAGAATTCGTTTTGAAGATGTCAATACCGAAGAAGAGGCCGAAGCCCTTTTAGGTAATGACCTTTACCTCCCTTTAAGTATGTTGCCTAAATTAACAGGTAACAAGTTTTATTTTCACGAAGTAATTGGATTTGAAGTAGAAGACCAGCGTCTTGGCGTGGTCGGCAAAATTCAATCCATCAACGATTCTACCGCACAACCTCTTTTTGAAGTACTCAACAGGGGTGTTGAAATTTTAATTCCAATGATTGACCATTTTTTGGTAAAAGTTGATCGGGAAAACAAAAAAGTGGTGATGAATTTACCCGAAGGTTTGATTGAAATGTACCTTTAAAAAGGTGAATCGGTTATTTGTTTATTCGGTTTATCGAAAATCTACGATCAAAAATCGTTAATCTACAATCTGAAATCATTATGTCAAAATTCCAATTCAAACAATTCTCGCTTGAACAAGACCGTTGCGCAATGAAAATTGGAACGGATGGCGTTTTACTTGGTGCTTGGGCGCCACTATCTCACCAACCATTCTCGATTTTAGACATTGGAACTGGAACTGGAATTATTGCTTTAATGCTTGCGCAACGCTCTAATGCCGAACAAATTGACGCTTTAGAAATCGAAGAAAACGCATATGAACAAGCAACAGATAATTTCGAAGCTTCACCTTGGAACGAACGCTTATTTTGTTTTCATGCTGGCTTAGACGAATTTATGGAAGAGCCAGAAGATGACCCGAGCGATAGCGAACTGGCACAGCAGTACGATTTGATTGTATCCAATCCGCCGTTCTATGCCGAAGATTATAAAACCAATGATAATCAACGTGATTTAGCACGCTTTCAAGACGCACTCCCTTTTGAAGATTTGATTGAAGCAGCTGATTTACTACTGTCTGAAAACGGAATTTTGGCCGTCATTATCCCTTTCAAAGAAGAAGCACGATTTTTGGCATTAGCCCATGAATTTGAATTGTACCCAACCCATATTACCCGAGTAAAAGGGACTCCGACTACTGAAACCAAGCGTAGTTTGTTGGCTTTAAGCCGAAACAAAATTGACAATAGCACAATTGACGAACTCGTTATTGAAATAGATCGTCACGAATACACCCCAGAATACATAGCACTTACAAAAGATTTTTACATAAAAATGTAATTGTATAAAGTAGTAAACAACTATTAAAGTATTTATAAAATTGATACTAAAAGCTTCTTAAAAACTAGACACTTTTCTACTTTTACAAAAAATTAAACCTATGAATATCGAGAGCATTAACCAAAGTATTCAATCTCAAAAAGATATCTTACTACACCATCCTTTATATCAAAAAGTTCAAACTATTGAGGACTTACACCATTTTCTAGAAAGCCATGTATATGCCGTTTGGGATTTTATGTCTTTACTAAAAGCCTTACAATCCAAACTAACTTGTACATCAACGCCTTGGTTCCCTACAGTCAATACCGAAACCCGTTATTTAATCAACGAAATTGTTACTGCCGAAGAAAGTGATTTAACTCTAGATGGTCACCGTCAAAGTCATTTCGAAATGTACTTAGAAGCGATGCAAGACTGTGGTGCAAACACAGCTGAAGTTGAGCAATTTTTGACAAGTATTCGTTCGTTGAACAATATATTTGTAGCGATTAAAACAAGTGAGTTACACCCCAACATCAAAGCCTTTTTAGACTTTACTTTCAGAGTAATTGAAGAAGGTAAAACTCATGAAATAGCAGCTGCTTTCACTTTTGGAAGAGAAGATTTAATTCCGAGTATGTTTACTGCCATTTTGAAAAACTTCCAAGCTAGTTTCCCTGAAACCGATTTACGAAAACTAATCTATTATTTTGAAAGACATATCGAATTGGATGCAGATGAACACGGCCCAATGGCTATGCAAATGATTTCAGAATTGTGCAGCACTGACGCCCAAAAATGGAAAGAAGTAGAGGTGGTTTCTATTCTTGCATTAGAAAAACGCATCGGCCTTTGGGACGCCATTGAGGAAAGTATTTCTTTGAAGACAGCAATGGTTTAGCCTACACTAATTATAGATAAAAAAGCGAGAAAATTTTCTCGCTTTTTTTTTAACTCTCTGGAGCCAATTCCAACTCCAATCCGTCTAATTCTTCGGTAATTGGGATTTGACAACCCAAACGACTATTTGATTTCACATAAAATGCTTCAGACAGCATTGCCTCTTCGTCATCACCTTTTTCTGGCAAAGGCACATCGTTTAAAACATAACATTGACAAGAAGCACACATTGCCATTCCGCCACAAGTTCCTTCAACTGGAAGCTCATACGCTTTACACAATTCCATGATGTTCATCGCCATATCGGTTGGCGCTTGCAATTCATGAACCACTCCCTCTCTATCTTTAATTTTAATTAAAACGTCCATTTGTATTTATTTCTAGTTGTGTGTTATTATAGTAAAAAACAGACGCTTTACAGCACGTTCTCTACTGTTTCTATTTGAGGCACATATTTTTTTATCGTAGTTTCTACTCCTGCTTTTAAAGTCATTTGATTGACACTACAGCTAGTACATGCCCCTTCCAAACGCACTTTTACATGCTTATCTTCTTCTATTGCGATTAACGAAATGTCACCGCCATCTGAATTCAAAAATGGTCTAATTTCGTCTAAGGCTTTAAGCACATTCGCCATTACTTCTTCTGTTGTCATATCTTCAAAAATTATTTTTTAACTGCTGAACAACCCGCCATTGTTGTAATTTTAATTGCTTCGGTTGCAGGCAAACTTTCATTTCTATTTACGGTTTGTTGGACTACATTTCGAGTAATTTCCTGGAAAACAGATTCGATTACAGACCCTTCTTGCATTGCCGCAGGGCGACCGTAATCTCCTGCTTCACGAATTGATTGAACAATTGGCACTTCGCCAAGGAAAGGCACATTTAAGTCGGTAGCCAAATTTTTAGCTCCTTCTTGTCCAAAAATGTAGTATTTATTATTTGGTAATTCTTCAGGTGTAAAATAGGCCATGTTTTCAATGATTCCCAAAACAGGCACATTGATGGCTTCGGATAAAAACATTGCCACCCCTTTTTTGGCATCAGCCAAAGCAACCGCTTGAGGTGTACTCACCACGACCGCACCTGTAATAGGCAACGATTGCATAATTGAAAGATGAATATCTCCCGTTCCTGGTGGTAAATCAATCAACATGAAATCCAATTCGCCCCAATCAGCATCAAAAATCATTTGGTTCAATGCTTTAGCGGCCATTGGCCCACGCCAAATTACTGCTTGGCTTGGTGAAGTAAAGAATCCAATAGATAAAATTTTGACTTCATAGCTTTCAATTGGTTTCATTTTAGATTTTCCATCCACCTCAATTGAAATCGGTTTTTCCTCTTCCACATCAAACATGATTGGCATAGAAGGTCCGTAAACATCAGCATCCAAAACACCAACAGAAAATCCCATTCTAGCTAAAGAAACCGCTAAATTAGCTGTAGTTGTAGATTTACCTACCCCTCCTTTTCCAGAAGCTACAGCAATAATATTTTTAATTCCCGGAATGGCTTTTCCTTTAATTTCAGGTTTATCAGCCACTTCTACCTTGGTATTTACTTTGATTTTGGCTTCTGGTGAAACCAAATCGTGAATTGTTTTTTTGATATCGTCTTCGGCTCTTTTTTTAATATGCATTGCCGGAGAATTCAATACTAAATCAACTACTACCTCATCTCCAAAAGTAATTACATTAGTAACCGCTCCGCTCTCGACCATATTTTTCCCTTCACCAGCAATCGAAATTGTTTCTAAAGCCTTAAGAATCTCTTTTCTATCTAATTTCATTTTGTTTGTTCCAAAAATTATACGCTCAAAAAAAATGGGATAAAACCCGTTTATTTAAACTTAATATGAATTGCAAATATAACAGATTCTATTGGTTTTTTACCGCTTTTGAATTGGATTTATTGATACTCAAATCAGTACTTATTATTTAAAAAGATATCCAATTGAAGCCTATTTTTGCACTTCTGGTTCCCAAAAATGATTTTCAAAATTTACAATTTGGTTTTCTCGAACTTCAACGCCTTCATTTTCTAATAATTGTTGCATTAAATGGGTTCCGTCAAAATGTAATTTTCCTGTCAACAATCCTTTTCTATTGACCACACGATGCGCTGGAACATCTTCTAAATGATGAGAAGCATTCATCGCCCAACCCACCATTCTTGCTGAACGTGCTGTCCCCAATGCCTTTGCAATAGCGCCATAGGAAGTAACTTTCCCGTAAGGAATTTGCCTTACTATTTCATACACCCGTTCGAAAAAATTATCGTTAGACTTTGTCATTAAAATGTTTATTTCAAATAGTATTTGACAATATTAAATAACGTAATCAAAGTAATTACACCTGTTATACTCCCGATAATTTTATTCATATTTCGCATAAAAAAATCCGTTTTGCTTTCAATTTTACTAAAAAACGAAATATAACTATAGAAGACAAGGAAAGACCCCAACACAGCTCCAAATACAAAAATAAATATAGAAAGTGTTTCGAAAGAAAACCATCCATAAGAAGCCAAGGACAAACTTACCAAAACATAATATGGAATGGGGAAAAAATTCAAAGCTGACAACAACATTCCTAAAAAGAATCGGGTGGAAATGCGTTGTTTTTTAATTTTCCCTTTTATTTTTTTAGGCGTTTTGGCTATAGCCAAGAAATAAATTGTCAAAAGGGAAAAAATACCACAACCTACTTCTCTTAACAATACTACTACTTGAGGCCGTTCTCCAATAAATTGTGCAAATAGAATTGCTAAATACACTTGAAAGAAGATAACCAAAATAGCTCCAGTTACGAAGGATAACGCAGAACGTTTACCCTCTTTTATATTGACTTTAGCTGCTGTCATATTAATTAATCCCGGCGGAAGAATTCCTATAACAGCGCTAACAAATCCAAAAAACAATGCGGTAATTAGAATCATATAGTGCTTTGTTTCAGTACTAATGTGTTGTTTTACTTCAATTCCTGAAACCGAAACGACACTATTTTATTTTAAATCGAATATACGTAATTGCTTTGTTAATTTCTAAATATTGTTTTTCATAAAAGGTTTGAAAAGCAGTTACCTCTTCAGGACTTCCTTCATTTTTGTACACATTATGATTCGCATACAACACCTCGTGACCTTCGCCATGCAATAAGCCAAGAGTATATCCATGCATGAATTCACTATCCGTTTTCAGATTCATTACCCCGTCTTTCTTCAGGATTTTTTTATACAATTGCAAAAACTGTGAATTAGTCATTCTGTGTTTTGTGCGTTTGTATTTAATTTGTGGGTCTGGGAAAGTAATCCAAATTTCATCTACTTCATTTTCAGCAAAAATATGATCGATAAGCTCAATTTGAGTTCGAACGAAAGCTACATTATGTAATCCAGATTCTACAGCCGTTTTAGCACCACGCCAAAAACGCGCCCCTTTAATATCAATTCCAATAAAGTTTTTGTTAGGATATTTTTCGGCTAAACCAACAGAATATTCTCCTTTACCACAGCCTAATTCTAACACTATCGGATTTTCATTTTTAAAAAAATCAGCATTCCATTTCCCTCTCAATGGAAATAAATTCCCCACTACCTCTTCTCTTGTTGGCTGAAAAACATTGCTGAATGTTTCGTTTTCCTTGAATCTTTTTAATTTATTTTTACTTCCCACTTGTATTCAAATATTTTGGCAAATTTAACTGAAATATATAAGACAAGTGGACAAGCTGAGAAAAAAGATTATGATTTAGAACGCAACTGTTGAATTATCGGTTCCTCAATTGTAGTTTTAATTTGAACCACTTCGTTAACATTCTCATTAGGAATAGTCATGGACAAGACATAGTGCTTTATTTTCCATTGATTCCCTATCTTTACTACTACTCCGGAACCCCTGCAAATCTTCATCTGTGTAGATAATAACTCATCAAACCAAGCCGTATTTCCAGTAGTATCAAAATAAATATGCCTTTCTAATGCCGAAAATGACCACGCTTTACCTTTATCGAAATACGGTTTTGCAAAGGCCTCAAAAGCAGATCGATTCCAATTTTCTTTGGCATCAGTTCCTACAAAAACAGCATCGGCTGTCATCAATTCAAAATACCCTTTAAAATTAGCTTCTGAGGCAGCGCTATGCCAAGAATCTAAAACTACATTAATTGCTTTTTTTGAATCTGAAATTTGAGCAAAACCAGCATTAGAATTCAAAACCAAAAATCCAAAAGCAATGATTACAAAATGTTTCATATTACTATTTTTTCCGTAAATTTAATACATAATTTAATTCGAATTATGAAAAAGGGTGTTTGCTTAGTAACCAAAATAATTATAGGTTTTTTACTTATAGTTATTTCTTGCCAAAACAGCAAGAAGGAAATGAAAGCGAGTTTTCCAAAAGACAAACTAACCCTATCTGCTTTTGACAGCACTTTAGTGGCTACCTTTTTTAACCAATACCCTGAACTTAAAAAATACCAAAACGAAGTCGTTTCCTTGTACCAAAAACAACACTATAACTACATTTGGTTTGATCAAAAAGGAATTAAAGAAGTGGGATATTTACTCTACAACAAAGTAAGTAATTTATCTTCAGAAGGAATTTCGGCAACAATTCCATATCAAAACCAACTGGACACTCTCTTTCAAGAAGAAGTGAATAAACAAAACCCTGAAGTTAATTCCGAGCTTTTAATTTCTTGTATGTATTTTTTCTATACTGACAAAGTTTACAAGGGTTTGGATGTTGAAAAAAGCAACCAATTGGGTTGGTATTTACCTCGAAAAAAACAATCCTATATCAATTATTTAGATTCTATTTTGGCCAACCCTTCCTTGATTGACAAGGATGAGCGCGAGGTTCTTGGGCAGTATTACCGCCTTCGCGAAGTTTTAAAAAAATACCGCTTAATTGAAAAAGAGCCTTGGAACATCATCCTATTTGATTCAGGAGGAACTCAATTAAAAATGGGAGACCATTCAGAAGCTATTATTCAAATTAGAAACCGACTGTATCTTTTAGGTGATTTAAAGTCCAATTCGAAAAGTGATTTTTATGACAGCACATTAGCTAAAGGAATCGAAAATTATAAAAAAAGAAATGGTTTAGAAAACAATACAATAATTTCAAAATCAACTCTTGCCCATCTGAATATTCCTATCGCTGATAGAATTAAAACAATTATCGTCAATATGGAACGATGCCGATGGTTCTCGTCTCCCTTTACTACCTCTAAAACGTTTATTTTCATTAACATCCCTGCTTATCAATTGCGTTTTTTTGAAAACGGGAAAATAGCATTGGAATCCAAAGTAGTGGTAGGCAAAGCAATGAACAAAACAGTGGTTTTTAGTGCCGAGATGAAATACATTGTCTTTAGTCCGTACTGGAATATCCCTAAAAATATTCTCTATAAAGAGGTACTTCCTGCGATTGAGAAAAATCCAAACTATTTATCTGAAAACGATATGGAATGGTATGAAGGCGGCATTCGCCAAAGACCAGGACAAAAAAATGCTTTAGGAGTTGTTAAATTTATGTTCCCAAATTCCAATTCAATTTACCTACACGACACGCCTTCAAAGAGTTTATTTAATCAAGAAAAAAGAGCCTTCAGTCACGGGTGTATCCGACTTGAAAAACCAAGAGAATTAGCCCATCTCATTTTAAAAAACGACAAAAAGTGGACCTTTGAAAAAATCGAAAATGCGATGCAAAGTGGCGTGGAAAAATGGTATGCTTTGCCTCAAAAAATTCCAGTATATATTGGCTATTTTACTGCTTGGGTGACCAAAGACGGAACGATCAATTTCTATGACGATGTGTACCAGAGAGATGAAAGATTGTCTACGATGCTATTAGAAGAATAAATAAAGCTTCCGGCTTTAACAATGCTTCCAGCCTTTTAAAGGCTGGAGCATTAAAAAAATTATAAATTAAAATTCAATCCTAAAACAATATTCCTACCTATATTAGAAATTCCGTCTGCTTTGAGTCGGGACAGGTGAGCAATGTACTTTTTATTGGTAATATTATTCCCATTCAAGTTAACCTCTACTTTTGTTCTTCCAAAATGTAGCGTTCCTCCAAGTCCAAGATTTAACAAACTATAACCTCCTGTTCTGGTTTCAAAACCGCTTACCTTGTTCTGATTGAATGTCGAAGACAAACTAATCGTGGCAAAACTTTCTTTCAACCAATTGGAGTCGTTCAGCTCAAAACGAAGGGTATTGTTCCAATTATTAGCAGGAATTAATGGCAAATAATCTCCATTTTGTTTTTTGCCTGTAACCGTTTCAAAACTCGTTTCTAAATGCAACCAATCCAGAGGATGAGGGTGAAAATGCAGACCTACTTCTCCTCCGTAAAGATTCGCATTGTTTTGAATATAATTGAAAACTTCATTATCATCTATTGATTGTCCGGTAGGATTAATATAAATAAAATCCGTAATATGATTATAAAATCCGTTGACAAAAAACTCCAAGTGATCGGTTTTGTATTCCAAATTTAAATCCGTTTGAAAGTTTTGTTCTGTCTCCAAATCAGCATTCCCCACTTCGTAGCGATTGGTTCCTTCATGAACACCATTAGATGTAAGCTCTGCCAAATTAGGCGCTCTAAATCCGGAAGCGACATTCAACCTAAAAACAAAAGCTTCGTTAATATTAGTTTTATACCCAAGAGAAGCATTCCAACTCGTATAGGATGTATCCAAAGCTGCAAAAGAACCTCCGTGGAGTTGAATCCCATGTGCTTCTGAAGTTATATTTCTAGTGTCAAAACGCAACCCTGCCTGAATTACATTAGTACCCCATTCGTAGTTAGTTGTTCCAAAGACACCAAAATCTTTAGTAATAGCATCTGGAATTAACAACTCTTCCCCCAAATTCACATTGGTTTGATACATCCCTTGAACTCCTACTATAGTTTGTATTTTATTAGAAGATGGTAAATAATACTTTGCATTGTAATTGAACGTATTTAACTTCATTTTCAAAATAGCCACATCACTGTCTTCATATTCCGACCTGCCATTTGAAATAAATCCTAAGTCCAAATCCAGTTTAGAGGTATTGAAAAAGACAGTAGAATTTAGACTTATCAAATGATTTGAAACCGCTTGCTTTGGATACAAAACACTTTTACTTGTACTTTGTGCTGCAGTCCCTTCTTCTGGAATCCCTAGCTTTAAATCATTATAGTTGTATCTCAAAACTGAAGAAAAGAAAGCATCACTATAACCAATGCCACTTTTAAAATCTTTTTCTTGGTAACGTGTGTTAGTTACCCTTTCTCTACCTGCTGTTTTATAATCAGAATGAGTATTTAATGTTCCTCTTGCCAAGAATTTCCATTTATCAGTACTTGTTTTTAGTCCCAGAGAGGAATTACTTCCCAAAGTGTTTACAAATAGTTTTTGACTAAAATTTACTTTAAACGAATTGGCATTAGCAAATTTTTCAGGGTTAAAATACAACACACCCCCCAAAGCATCTGAACCATACAGCAACGAAGCAGGACCTTTAATTACTTCTACACTCTCAATTCCTGCATCGTTTAATCCCAAACCATGTTCGTCTCCAAATTGTTGATTCTCCACCCGTACACCTTGTGAATAGACTAAGACTCTATTGCTACTCAATCCTCTAATTACTGGTTTTCCAATAGATACTCCTGTTGATACTTGAGCCACTCCGGGAATGGTAGCTAATCCTTCTATTAAAGTTGCAGTGCCTTTTTGGGTTAAATTTTTAATGGTCTGGTGTTCTACTTTCATCACGTTTTGTGACTGAAGTTTATTGAATGCTGTTGAAACTATAATTTCATCCATTTGAAAAATGGTAGGTTCTAATTGTACGTCCAATCGATTTTGACGTTGTGCGTTTACAATCGTTTTGTTTTGAGTTCCATATCCCATCAAAGCAAAAGAAATCGAGACATTTCCGTTAGGCAAATTAGTCAAACTATAGTTCCCATTGGCATCTGAAAGCGTTCCTTTTTGAAGTTCTTGAATAAAAATTGAAACGCCTTGAAGCGATTTATTATTAGTATCAGTAATCCTTCCTGAAACTGTATTTTGTGCTTGCATTAAGGCAGTACAATTTACTACCAAAGCAAAAATTAATTTTTTCATGATATAAGTATAATGTTAAAAGAATCGTGTTCTACTATAGAACCGATGAAAAATTCGATTTAAACATTATATTGAGGGGGTCCTCGTAAAGAATACGTGCTTCCTGAAAAGGAAAAAACTGTTGGAAATTTAAAAAAGAAATGAGTTGCAACTTCTGGAGTTGTCGCTATTGGGAATTGAAACTTTGTTGAGATTATTCCGCTTTGAAACGAAATAGCACAAACCAAACATTGCTCAAAACCTTTATGTTGGTGTGTTAATTCAGTTGAATTAAGCTGTTTATGCTCGCATACTTTTTCTAAAAATTGCTTCTCAAGATGCTCCAATCCATGCAAAGACTGAAGGACTAGTGACCCCAATAGGACTAGTGCAAAGAAAAACCGTATCAAAAAATGCTTTTGTTTCATTGGCAACAAATATAGGTAAACCAATAAAGAAAAACCATTTACAATTCAGAATTATCTAAATCATAAATGGTTTTATTTATTAGTATTAAACTACTTAAACCAATTGAGCAGCAATCAAATACTCTGCAATTTGAATGGTATTTGTAGCCGCTCCTTTTCTTAAGTTATCCGCTACAATCCACATGTTTAAGGTATTAGGTTGGCTCTCGTCACGACGAATTCTACCTACAAAAACTTCATTTTTACCTTCAGCATATCGTGGCATTGGATAGGTAAATGTGTCTAAATTATCTTGAACCACTACTCCGTCCGTTTGGCTCAAAATAGTTCTTACCTCATTGACATCAAAATCATTAGTAAACTCAACATTCACAGCTTCGCTATGACCACCAACTACTGGTACACGAACTGCAGTTGCTGTAACAGCTATACTATTATCGCTTAAGATTTTTTTAGTTTCGTTCACTAACTTCATTTCTTCTTTAGTGTATCCATTGTCTTCAAAACTATCACATTGTGGAATACAGTTTCTATTGATTTTATATTTGTACACCATGTCGCCTTCAATACCAGCACATTCATTTTCGAATTGTTGTACCGCTTTTACGCCAGTTCCTGTAATGGATTGATACGTTGAAACAATGATACGTTTGATGTTGTATTTTTTATGCAATGGTGCTAAAGCCAATACCATTTGGATAGTCGAACAGTTTGGATTTGCAATAATTTTATCTTCTTTAGTTAATTCGCCTGCATTGATTTCAGGAACTACTAACTTTTTAGTTGGGTCCATTCTCCAAGCCGATGAGTTATCAATTACTGTGGTTCCTGCTGCGGCAAATTTTGGCGCCCATTCTAATGAAGTTCCCCCTCCTGCAGAAAACAAAGCAATATCTGCTTTCATATCGACAGCCGTTTGTAATCCCACTACTTTGTATTTATTTCCTTTGAAATCAATTTCTCTACCTACTGATTTTTCAGAAGCCACAGGAATTAACTCGGTTACAGGAAAATTTCTCTCTGCTAATACTTTTAACATTATTTCGCCTACCATTCCGGTAGCTCCTACTACTGCTATTCTCATTATATCTTTATTATTGAATTGGATTTTTATTTGGCAAAAGTAACCAATACTAAACTGAAAACAAGGGTGTTCACAAAAAATAACAAATTGTTAAATTTATAACAAGGTTATTTATTCTTCAACAAATCTCTTATTTCAGCAAGTAACTGTTCTTGGGTTGGGCCTTTGGCTGGTTGTACTTTAATATGGATTTTCTGTTGGGCTTTTTCATAGGCTTTCAACACAATAAAAATACAGAACCCTATAATCACAAAATCAAAAACAGTTTGGATAAAAGCTCCATAATTCAATGTAACCTCAGCAACAGCCGGAGCTTTTTGAATTCCATTTTCTACAACAGCAGGTACACCTTCTTGCAATACTAATTTGAGATTTTTAAAATCTACCTTTCCTAATAATAACCCAATAGGCGGCATCAAAACATCATTTGTAAACGAGGTTACTATTTTCCCAAAAGCACCCCCAACAATAACCGCAGTAGCCAAGTTGACGATTTCGCCTTTCATTAAAAAGGCTTTAAAATCTGCAAAAAATCCCATAAGAATAGTGTTATGATTTATATAGTTTCAAAATTAGTGAAATTTTATTCATCAGATAGAAAACATTTCGTCCCTAAGGGACTTTTGACATTCGTATCCTATCATCTTACCAATATCTATTCCCTACAGGAATGATTTAGTAGCAAAAATTATGTAGAACCTCCTTTACAAAAAAATAGAAGCTGTTCCAAAAGTACCCCATTTGTTATTTCGTCCCTACGGGACTTTTGTATTCCAATACTACCTTTTTTTACCAATATATTGCCCCTACGGGACAGCCTTATGAGTAGAAAAATTGAAGTAACAACTACTTCTATTTACAATCCATAGTTATTGCTAAATAGTCCCGTTAGGGACAACATTTGGGTAACAGAGTAAGCCCCACAACACAAAATGTCCCGTAGGGACTATATATTTATTGAAATACAATCGTATTGTTTTTTAACTGGACAACAAAGGTGAAAAATATATCGCGACCCTACGAATAGAAATAATTCAACAGACAAAATCAATTATTCTCTATAGAAAACTCGTTTTACCCGTTGTGAAATCCTAGTTAAAATCTCATACGGAATGGTATGTGTTTTTTCAGCTATTTCTATAACGGTTGGGCTTTCGCCAAAAACAATAACAGTATCTCCTTCGGCACAATCTATCCCTGTAACATTGACCATCAACATATCCATGCAAACACTTCCTAAAATAGAAGCTTTTTGTTTATTGATTGTAACGTAGCCTACTTCATTGCCCCAAAGGCGCGAAATCCCATCCGCATACCCAATAGGAATGGTAGCGACTTGAGTGGTTTTTTTAGCCATAAATCGGCGACCGTAGCCCACGCTATCTCCAGGAGGAATCGTTCTAATTTGAGAAATTACCGACTTCAATGTACTCACATTCTCCAAGTATTTTTGTTCTTCTTTCTCATTAGAAACTCCATACAATCCAATCCCTAGACGTACCATATCAAATTGTCCTTGTGGAAAATTATTAATACCTGAAGTATTCAAAATATGACGAATAGGTTGAATATCTAATTCACGCATTAATTGGGTTGACAATTCATCAAACAAACGAATTTGTGTTAACGAAAATTGTTGGTGTTCTTGGGCATCACTTGTTGCCATGTGCGACAAAATACTTTTTACTACAACACGCTGATTGCCTTTCAAAGTAGTAATCAGTTCGTCAATTGTATTGGCCTCAAAACCCAATCGGTGCATTCCTGTATCCAACTTAATATGGATAGGAAACTGATGTAAGTTTTTCTGTTCGGCAATTTTAAGAAAGGACTTTAGTCCTTTTATACTATAAATTTCGGGTTCCAATTGGTGTTGAATAATGGCCGAAAAACTCGTCGATTCTGGATTCAAGACCATTATAGGCAATTGAATTCCTGCATTCTTAAGACTTATTCCTTCATCGGCAAAAGCCACCCCTAAGTAATCTACTTTATGATGCTCTAACAATTTAGCAATTTCAAATCCGCCATTGCCATAACCAAATGCTTTTACCATCACCATCATTTTGGTAGTTGGTTTCATTTTGGATTTGTAGAAATTTAAGTTATGACTGATGGCATTCAGATTAATTTCTAAAACGGTCTCGTGCGTTTTCTCTTCTAAAGCAAAAACAATTTTTTCAAATTGAAAACTACGCGCACCTTTGATTAGGATGGTTTCATTTTCAAAATGCAATTGGTCTATTTGCGATACAAAATCAGAAGTAGTCTGGAAAGTCACACAATTCTGAAATTGATTTTTAAATTGAGAAATAACGGGACCAATTCCTATGACACGACTGATTTTATTGGCAACGATTAACTGTCCGACTCTTGCATACAAGTCGTCATTAGTCAAACCACTCTGGAAAATATCCGATAGAATGAGTGTTTTTTTACTAGATTGTTTTTGGCTTTCTAAAAAATCCAACGCAATTTTCAACGACTGAAAATCGGCACTATAACTATCATCAATCAAACTACAATTATTGATTCCATCCTTCAATTTCAAGCGCATTTCAACAGGATACAATTGTGCTACTCGGTTTTGGATTGTAGTAAAATCATATTGTAAATACAACAAAACCAGTACACACGAAACTACATTTTCTATGGATGCCTCGTCTTGAAATGGAATTGTGATGTCAAATTCTTCTTGCTTTTGAGCAATGTTTAAAATGGTATTGGTTCCCATTCGTTTTTGGCTCACAAAAACATCCGCCGTAGGGTCGTAAAAACTCCAAGAAAACGTTTTTAATTCTGGACGAATCAACGCGTCAATAGCATCACTTTTTGGATAAATCAAAATTTGAGAATGGTCAAAAAGACGTAATTTTTCTTTTATTTTTTCATTAGTATTGGCAAAACCCTCATCGTGTGCAGACCCAATATTTGTCAATACCCCGATGGTTGGTCGAATTATAGGTTCCAACTTTTCCATTTCGGAAACGGTCGAAATTCCAGCTTCAAAAATGCCAAAATTATGTTGTTCGTTGATTGCGATGACTGACAACGGAACACCAACTTGTGAATTATAACTTTTAGGGCTTCGAATAATCGTATATTCTGGACTTAATACAAAATTAAGCCATTCTTTAACAATGGTTTTGCCATTACTTCCCGTTATTCCAATGATTGGAAAATGAAATAATGAACGATAGTAACTGGCCAATTGTTGTAGGGCTAGCAAGGTGTTTTTGACAACCAAAAAATTGGCTTTGCCTTGACAATCTTCGGGAATATGAGTCACCACAAAATATTGAACCCCTTTGGCAATTAACTCTTTAATATAAAAATGAGCATCATTATTTGGTCCCACCAAAGCGAAGAACAAAGTCGTATCACTATTTTGCAAGGAGCGACTATCTATAGCTACTGCGTCAATAATGGCATTGAAGGAGTGGCCAACAAATTCAGCATGGAGTATTGCAGTACAATTTTGGATGGATACATTCATGAATTCAATACGTTCGTACGCTCATTTATAATTTTGTTTATCAAAAATAGTGTTTCTTTTTAAATTCAGGCTTTGGAACTACAAAATATAAAAGATTAGCCCAATATTTAGAGATTTTATATCCATTGCTGCATTAGAGGTTTGTGCTGTTTTAAATATTGGATTTAATCCATAATAGATATACAAATTGGCTCCGCCATATCCTGCTGCAAGGTAAGCTCCATATACTAACTTATTAAAATCAGGGTTGTTCACAATAACTGAATCTCCTGAACCACTTCTAAGTACCGAACGATCGTAGAGCAAATAACTTAGTTTAACGCCACCATGAATACGGAAAAAATTATGATTCTCAAAAGTAGAACCTCTCCATCTAAACTCTAAAGGCACATCTACAAACAGTTGCGAAAACTTATTGTTGGAATAGCTTGTAGGATCCGTTAAGACAGTATACACAAGGGTTCCATTGGTGTTTGTTATTCCTATATTTTGGCTGTAATTGTTAAAAGTTAGTCCCAACCCAGGAGCTATAGCAAGATTTCTGTTTTTATTAACAGGCATATCCCTTAAGAAACCTGCTGAAAATCCCGCTGAGAATTTATCATTGGAAAAACCTGTTGGAACATTTTTCAACACATTGTAGGTAATCCCAATATAGAATTGATCTTCTCGATACAACGAGTCTATTTTTACAGGAGCTGCGGGTATTGAGTTTTCATTTTCTTGCGCCAAAATAGGAAAGAAAGAAAATAAAAACACAACGATTAATACTACTCTTTTACTGAAGGACTGCACTATTGTCATTGTAACTCGATATTGGATTCTATACAAAGATACTACTTTTGGTAGTCAGTTGTCGGTTGTTGGTTGATAGTTGATGGCTGAATTATAGAAAATCAAAAAATCGTTAATCGCTAATCTGCAATCTTATATCTTTTTAAACCATTAAGGAATTAAGCTACATTAAGTTTTTTTTGTAATTTCTTAAATTTCTCTAATCGGTGTACCAAAATCAAAAATCGTTAATCGCTAATCTGCAATCAACAATCCTTTTTTAAAGTAGTCGTTCAATACAAATAAAGTTATTATTATATCCGTAACCAATCATTAGAGTAATACGATAAAACCTATTATTTGTTGTATCATTCATGTAATACACTGGAGTATCTCCAACACTTCCAAAACTCCAACCAAAAATAGATGAGGATAAAGAGGTATTAAACGTTATAGCTGTATTTGATGCACCACCACTACTACCTCCTGTCATACTATATATGCCTGCCATATACGTCACAATACTTCCTGACACTGTTGCAATACATAAACCTCTACTCCCGCTAGTTGAAACAGTTGCTTTTATATTATCTAGTGTTACAAATGATCCTGCATTAACATACCCAGATTTCATTTTTGGAGTTGTGGACCCATCTGAATATTTGTAGTTGCCCGAAGTATTTACATCTCCATTCACATCCAATTTAGTAGCTGGAGTAGTAGTTCCAATACCTACATTCCCAGAATCATCTACTCGTATCCCTTCATTACCCCCATCATTTGAAATATAGTTTCCTGAAAGCTGGATGTTTTTAGTAGCCGTATGATTCCCTAAATTATCTGCTGTAGTTGAAGTAGTAATCGATGGATTTAATTTGGTAATAATTAATGATGCTCCATAATACAAGTTTCGAGAACCATCGCTATTTATTATCCTTAGAGTACGCGGGCTAGAACTGCAATCTATTATATCGGTCATAAAAGTCGTTCCTCCCCAATCTGTCCCTCCTCCATTTGCAATATTTCCAAGATTCCCATCATTCATCCAAGCATTCCAAACACCACTCGTATATTCTTGCAATTGCATAGCATTATAAGTATTTGTTTGTTGGTGCGGAAGCCCCCATTGAATCTTATATATACCATTAGATAAGGTAAATGTTGTATTTGAAGTAACTGTTAAATCTCCAGATGCTATATTGTTAAATTTTGAATTCCAAGAATTAATTGCCGAACCTGCACCAATATTAGTCGTCGAACGAAAAATAGCTTGATTTTGAACATTTCCCACAGTAGTAGATAAACTTATCCATTGTTGTCCTGTACCGTCCCAATAGTAATAACCAGGCACTACTTGATAAGGATTAGTCCCAGCAGTAACCGTATTAAAAACCATTAAACCATTGGCAGGATTTGTTATAGGACTCGCTGAATTTGTAGCTGTTAATACTACTCTAGGAGGTAAAAATCCTTTGTTTGTTGCATTTACTTCTAATTTTGCTGACGAATCAGGATTTGTAGTTCCAATACCTGTTTGAGCTTGAACTATAAAAATAAAAAAACTGAAAAATAAAAGAAAGTACTTTTTCATATATGTAAAAATTAATTTTATGCGCTCACATCCAGTATCGCTATTTCATTTACAGGTGTTTTGTTAAACAAACTTGTTGTTGCTATCAATTTCGTAATTACCAATTAGTTTCCTAAATAAACAAAGGTATTAACTGATAATCTTCTTGGAGTAATATCCAAAGCTACTCCTGAACCACCCGATGAAACAGTAACAGTATGTGAATGAGAACCTGAACTTGCACTATTAAATGCTGCAATATCAACTGAATGACTATGGTTTCCCGCTCCTGCGGTTTCAAATGTACCATAATATGCTCTATCAGTAGTAGAGGCTGAATTCTCCCATCTCCTTCCATCATTTGTGTCATATGCGCCACTATCTGAATTGCTTCTTCTTCCAATAGAATGACTATGATATCCATTAATAGCAGTTTCCGTATTTGGAGGATCTATACTATGAAAATGATCACCAGCAGTTGCTGCAGTTCCTGTAAAACTAACATTAGGTAAATTATTTTGCGCAATAATTTTAGAGTTCTCTCCAGCTACACTTCCTAAAGTACTTCCGGTTTGCATTAAAACAGCATTATTTGCATCTGGAAGATTTGTCCCAATACCCAGCAAATTAGCTTGAGTTTGTTGTGAAGCAGTAAGGGTAGATTTGAGTCGGCCATCTAATTTAATCCAACCGTTGTGATCTACAGTTTGTAATCCTGTTTTTATATCTCCTACATTATATTGGTTAATAGGTAAATTACCTGCTACCATTTTGTAATACACACGATCATAATCACCACTATTTCTTGTTCCAGTAGATAACACAATTACATTATAAATAGTTCCGGCTTGTAAATTGACTTCTACTTTTCCATTGTACTCCACATGAACTGTATTATTTGCACTTGTTTGGAAATCTGTTCCTAAGTCAGAGATTCCTTGTCTTACTTTAAATGTCATAGTGAAATCGCCGGTTGCATAACCGCTACTTGAAAAATCAAACAAATATCTTCCAGATATTGGAACCGTAAAAGAATACCCACTCGCATTTGCAATTTTACCAGAAGAAGTAGAATACACTTCTCCATATAACTTAACCAAATCCGATGCAATTACAGCATTTCCTGCGGTAGTACCAGTAGCAATAGTAGCCCAATTGCTCCCGTTCCAGTAATAATAACCTGCTTGTAATCCTACAGAACCTAGGTTATAGACCAATAAACCTTCGGCTGGCGAGGCAATGGTAGCAGCATCAGTAGCACTTGTCAAAGTCACTCGTGGCGGTAAAAACCCTTTGTTCGTAGCGTACACATCTAGTTTTGCCGAAGCATTAGGTGTGGTAGTACCAATGCCAGTTTGGGCATTTATTTTTCCAAAAACAATAATTACTAAAATAAAAAAATAGTTTTTCATATAATAAATTTATTAGCGTACCCAATACCAAATTATACCAGGATTAGGGCTTGAAGATCCACCGCCACCGTCTGATATCCAAGGTGAAGGAGAATAATAACTATTATTTGAAATTAATGTTCCCCACCAATTGCCCGTTCCGTCGGAAAGAGTTAAAAATCCTGTTCCTGCCCCTACTGTTGTACTTCGCCAAGGCATTCTTTCTGCCATGCCATTATTATTACCAACATAATTCCAAGTCCCAAATTTTGTATTCAAAGTTACATTAGTTTGTGTATTATTCGTGTTTACAAAACTATAATTTCCATTCGCAGTCCATATTCCTCCATTACTATTTCTACTTCCTGCATCAATCATGTACTGAAAACCACTGGAACTTCGTTTAATATAATCAGCCCAACCAATAATAGAATAATTTGAAGTAGTTGTACTGATTACTCCTGCATTGGTAGTAAAAGGAATTGACGTATTGAGTACAATTGAATTAGCATATGACCATCCTGCATAAGAAGAGTTTTTCAAAATTAAAGTCCAGCCACCACCATCAGTAGTCATATCAGCATAAATTTTAAATGGATTACCGCTATTGATATTAGGATTTTTTATCCAATAAAATCCATCAGTTGAATTCGGGTAGTCTTGTTTAATTTGGTAAGCACTTGTAGACGCTGTACTTGGGCTTAAACCGTCATTCTCTGCATAAAATCTGGTGCGAAATGTATTAAAGTTATTGGTTATTTCTTGTGGAGATAATTCTCTATTATATACTTTAAAACTAGCTACTTGCATATTCATCCTCCAATTTGTATCAGCTCTCCATCCAGAAATTCTTCCTACACCAGAATTAAAATTAGCATTAGCAGAAGTAAAAGTTCCCGAAACATAGGACATGGATTGGTTTTCTCCATTTACATAAATCTTATTATTCGTTTTTGAACCAGCATACATCACAAAAACAAGTTGCCTCCACCCGCCAGTAATTCCTAGATAATCGGCTTGTGTACTGCTAATCCCGTATTGATCACCAGTAGAAGTATTGAACCCTATATTGCCTCCACTTGTCCAAACATCATAATAATTAAATCCAAAAAACATGGCTCCACTGCCCCCGCTACCTAGTAATGAAATAGGTTTAACCCACATCTCCACAGTGACCACATTAGTATTTCCAATATTAGCTGTAAAATCGGCATAACTTGTTGTATTATTAAATGTTAAATATCCGCCATTGGCCGAACTATATGTTGTATTATTTAATGTAACATTCGAACCATTTCCTGACAAATCATTCCAAGTAGTTCCAGACCCACTATAACTCGCGGTATTCCCTGCATCTAAATGTAATACTAACCCGGAATTTGATAGGCAAGTAATTGTTACACTTCCATCGCCAGTAGTATTTACAGTTCCAAATGAACTAATGCCTGATATTGATTTTGAAGAACCACCGCCTCCACCGCCATTGGCACTTCCGCCTCCAGCTCCGCCACCGCCACCATAAAATCCAGCTCCGCCACCTCCTGCACCTTGCCAAACGGTTCCAATTCCTCCAGTTCCTCCATAAATATCATTCCCATCTGTCCCGTTTTGTGCAGGTGCATTATCGAATGCAAATCCTCCGCCACCTGCAATTGTTGTTGAAGCACCATAGCCATATTGATACCTCCCATTAGTAGGGTAATTTGTAGATCCTTGACCATTACTAGCCGAACCGCTAGATGCATTTAGTGCTGCCCCACCGTTATACCCAGTAGTTCCACCTGTTCCTGTTCCGCCACCACCACCGCCGGCAACAACTAAAGCACTGGCATTTGAAGGAGTTATTGAGTTAAACACCCCCGATAATCCTCCACCTGCACCTCCAAAACCCGAAGCACTATTTGCTGTACCTCCATTACCTGCAAAACCATATTTTGCGGTAGCAGATTGCCCTGGGAAACCACCCACAACAACATATACTACTTGGCCAGGAGTTACATTTATTGTAGAAGTAATATTAGCTCCAGCACCACCTGGCTGACCGCCACCACCTGTTCCTCCTTTGGCCCCGATGGCATTTACTTGAATAGAGGTAACTCGGTTTGGCACTATAAACTTTTGAATACCTCCTGAATACGAAAAATAATAAGTATTAGGAACGACTGGTTTTCTGATAGCTAAATTAGGAAATGGTGTTTGTGCATTTGAACAAATTACAAACCAAACTAGACTTACTATAGTTACTATTTTTGACATTAATAAATGGTATCTCCATAAACATATCCCACCGAAGCAGTATTCATTACTAGCCCAATGGCGCTATTGACAATTCTTGAACTTAATCCGTTAGCCGAATTTAAAGTTACTCCCGAACCTAATAAAGTAATCATCCCGTTGCCTACTTGAATAAATTGACAAGAAAATCCAATGGGTAATGTATTAGAAACTGTCACCGTAACTGTTGATGCTGCATTAATAAAAAAGATCTTATTATTATCTGTTGCTGCCAAAGTAAAACTACTTGATTTACTTGAATCAATAATTAATCCATTGGCAATTTGAATCCAACTAGTCCCGTTCCAATAATAATAGCCTGGTACAACATTATTTGGCGCACTGCCTGCTGTAGCTGTATTATAAATCAATAAACCCGTAGCCGGAGAAGGTATAGTGGTGCCATCTGTTGCGCTAGTTAATACTATCCGTGGTGGTAAAAATCCTTTATTTGTTGCTGCAACCTCTAATTTAGCAGAAGCATTAGGCGTAGTTGTACCTATACCGGTTTGAGCGGTAGAAGTATTTATAAATACTACAATTACTGCTAATTTAATTGTTTTTATTACCGTATCCATATCTGATTGTAGGTGTGAAATTGATATCCATTCCCAATACTTGCTGCATAATCGTCTACTTCCCATCTGTAATCTTGCCCTCTTATTCCCCAATGGTAATTAGCTCCCAACCAAAATGGGAAATTGGTCATAGCTAAATTTCCTTCATTTACAAAATTACTTACAGCGCTATTAGGAATATAAGCCGAATGTGAGACTAATGCAGTATAACTACTATTAATTCCTGACATACTACCTGAACCTGTTCTAAAATAGGATATAGTATTTGCATGACTTGTTTTAAAATGAATTATTCTACTATGACCCGATGTAGCTCCGTAAAAACGAAGTTCTGTGAAGTTAAATGAGTTTAAATAGGAAGGAGCTGCGTGTCCCCAAGTGGTTGACGAACCTGATTCATCAGTACCTAAAACGGTTGACCCTAAAACAGGGAGACTATTAGTCTTGACTTGAAGCGCAGGATTAGTCCCTCCACGATGCAAATAATTAAGTACTAATGTCCAACCGCCGCCATCTGTAGTCATGTCGCAATAACAGTTGGTACTTGGTAGTGCACCAGCTCCGTCTGGATCAATACTATATTGTCCTGAAGGCGACATGGGATAATAACTTAATATTTCCTTACAACTTTTTAAACTTGTAATTGAAGGGCCTGGCATCCATTTACCCGTTCCAATTAGTTGTAATTTTCCAGTTCCTACAAAATCAATTTTCCCACTATAAAAAACGGTTCCTGTTGGAACATTTATTATATGACCATCTTGAATGGTAATTCCATTTGCCACTTGAGTAGGAGATGCCCATGCAGAACTTAAATTAAAATTTATGGATCCAGCAGTAGTTGTAACCGTCTGTGCAAATAAAGACGGAAGGGTTAAAAAAAATAGGTAAATACTATGTAATCCGTTACTTTTCATTTACTTTTTCTGTTAGCTCTTTAACTTTTTGCTGTAATTGTTCTATTTGTTTTTGTTGTTCTTTTATTGCTTCTACCAATAAAGCAACCACTTTATCGTATTGCACTGATTTATAGCCATCAGCATTATTTTCTGTTTGAACCACTTCAGGAATCACTTGTTCTACTTCTTGTGCGATGAAACCTAAAGCGCGGTTTTCGGTAAATTTTCTATTAGGAAATTCTTTGGTCTTCCAGTCAAAAGTAACGCCTCTCAATTGCATCACTTTTTGTAAAGGATTCTCAATTGGAAAAACATTCGTTTTAAATCGAGCGTCTGAAGAACCCGCAATAGAATTAGCTATAATATCACCTGCCACTTGTAAACGAACGGATGGAGTAGATGTACCAATACCGACGTTTCCTGATGCATTTATTCTAAATCGTTCCGAATTATTAGTGTACAATAATAATGATCCCACTGCGCTCTGACTTGATATTGTAAAATCATTAGAATTTGCTGAAGGATAACCAACCCAACCAAATCGTGTCAAAGCCCCTTGGGGAAAAAATTCCATATAGGTATGATCGCTCCCTTCTAAACGTAAGGTAGAACCGTTTGATCTTATATGAAGTTTTACTGCGGGCGTAGTCGTACCTATACCGGTTTGGGCAAAACCAATAAAGCTAAATAATAATACAATTAAATATATTTTTCTCATCTTATCGAATATAAATTTCTACTCTTGCAGAACGATTAATACCAGAATTAGTGGAACAACAACTTAATTGATCTCCGGCTGAATAATTAATATTAGTCGAAAACAATCCAGTCATCCCAATTCCACCAGAGACATCGTTAGAAGTCGCTTCTCCATTGGGATACAAACCTCCTCCATTTTCATTCCAACCGAATCCCCATCGCACATTTGCCGTAGAATTTGCATTGGAATAATTGAATCCATAAAATCTAATGTCTGTTTGGGCTGAAAATGCGGTTCCTTTACCAGAAAAATTATTGGCATCGCCCAAAAAAAGTCGGTTGGCCGAACTAAAAAAATTAATCGGTGTTATTCTAGTCCCACTATTAAAATTATTTTGTAACCAACACCAAACATTATATGAACCATTTGTATTTACACTTCCTCCAGTTGTACTCCCGTTATAATTCCATGGAATATCTGGCCACAAGCCCAATATATCTTTGGCATTAAAATAATTCATAGTATCAAATTTGGCATCACCATCATTTCGATTGGTATTTCCAGGATTTAAAGTATTAGCTGCTGTCCAATAGGTACTCGAATAATTAAAAGTAGTCCCCCTAGTTGCTTTCATCGCCATCATCCAACCACCTCCATCAATGGATGAGTTCAACAAACAATATATTTGTGTAGGACCTGCATAAGGTAAATTGATCCAATACACTCCGTCTGTGTAATTACTAAATGCGGTTTGAATGTATTTGGCACTTGGAGCTGCTAAAGCTGCTGTTGAACCATTCAAATTTGGGCTTGTTACAATTTCTTGCAAGTTATGTGTCCAGCTTGGGTAGTAAGTATTGGCTGGATGCACACTTGTATAAGCGCTAGGTGCAACAGCTTGAGTAGGCGATTTCCAGTATAATCTAAATCCAAAACCTCCACCACCTTGTTGCATTCTTGCTATAAACGAATAAGCCTTTCCAGCAGTCAAATAAATTGATCCTGTATGCGTACCTAATGCAGGTAAGGCCTGCCCTGAATAAGTTCCAATCACTGTAGTGCCTTCAATAATTAAATCACTTGCATCATCGGCTTCTAGCGTAAAAGTATAGTTTCCAGTTTCTAAAGGGATGAATGTTCCTTGTACCTTAAATCCAAAATAAGTTCCACTATTTGGCAAATTAACCCCTATTGAACTTAGTTCGGAGATACTTTGCCAATCTAAAATTTTAGTAGAATTGGTTCTGCCTGTTTGGTATAGAGTTGTATTGGAATTAATGGTATTAAACATCGTATTCATCTCAGTCAAATTGGCAGGAACCACTGGATACTGAGAGGTTGACCCATTTCCCCCGCAAATACTGTAAATCCAATAATCAAATTGTATCCTAGGTTGTTTGGTAACGGCCTGATAGGGAGCCATCATTTGTGCCTGAACCTTGAAAAAGATTAGGAATAGAAAAAAAATAAAATACCATTTTTTTTTCATAGCTCAATTAATTTGACATATCCCCTGATGAAATATATACTCCTGATGAAATACACACTAAACTTAAAATAGCATATTGCCCCGCTGTTTTGGTAAAACTGTATCTATTGGAAATAGTTACTGCAGAAGGAGATAAAGTTATTTGACCTGCTCCTTTTTGAATAATCATACAATTAAATCCAACAGATAATGAGGGAACTGTTACTGAAATAGCACTAGCATTGTTGAACGTAATGATCTTTCCGTTATCGGCATTAGTGAGGGTGTACGTAGTTCCTGTTTGATCGTTCATAACCGAACTAAAATTAGCCAAAGTACTGGTAGTTCCATTTCCTGTTAAAGAACCTGCTAAGGTTGTGGCACCCGCATTATCTATTCGGAGTCTTTCGGTTCCTGCTGTTCTTAACACAATATTATTGTTCATATCAGCCACCGTAGAAAATCCTGAAATATCAATGGAGGATTGTGTATTTGCATTAGTCCCTCCTCCGGCAGACAAACGAAGAAAACCATCATCACTGGTGTCAGATTGAGTGGTACCAGAGCTGGAACCGACTCCTCTTATTTCATAATTACCTATAATTCCGGTATTGATTGCAGGTCGATTACTTGCATTTGTAAAACCGTCATAGATTCTAATTCCACCGCCTACTAAATTTAATTTTGCTGTTGGGTTCGTAGTTCCAATACCTACATTCCCACCATTCGGATTTAATATTAAATTATAGTTTGTTCCATAAGCCGATTTTGACCTTGATTGCAACCAAGAAAAGGTACTTGAACTACTCAACCCAAAATCCAAAACATGACTTCCTGTTGTTCCACTTAATCGTAAATTACCATTTGCTAATGCTCCTGATGTAGCTGGGTCTGCAGAGGTAGTTTCTACCTGTAACTTATTTACGGGAGTAGTGGTACCAATACCGGTTTGGGCAGTTCCTTTAAAGAATACCAAACACAATACTATTAATACTATCAATTTATTCATGCTGTCTTTGTTAGAATAAGGCTCTAAAGGCAATCCATTGTGTTCCATCAGAAATTACACGAATCCAATTATTAGAAGCTTCTATCCCTAAGGTCGCCGTTGTAGCTGCACTGTTTGCTGCATCTACAACAATTTTTTGCGAACTTGTTGTGGTAATTGTAACAGTATTGGCACTAATATTTTTAATTGTAAATTCTTTTCCAGTATTTCCAACTGCGGTTGGCAACGTAAATGTAATACCCGATCCTGAAGACGCAATAACATAATTATCACTTGTAGTTAGTGTATAACTTGATGTTTTTGAGGTAATTGTTGATACTCCTGAAGCCCAAGTTGGTACTCCACTAGCTAACGTTAACACTTGTCCATCGGTCCCTTTAGCTAATCGTGTTCCTGTACCGTTGGTTCCTCCATAAATAATATCGCCAGCAGTTGTCATAGGTGACAATGCATCAAATGCCGTTGTTTTAGTAGTTGCTCCAGTACCTCCGTTTGCAATTGCAATGGTTGTTCCATTCCAAGTACCTGTTGTTATTGTGCCCACGCTAGTTAAACTTGAACTTACCACATTAGATGCTAAGGTAGTTCCTGTCAAAGTACCTGCAGCTGCCGCAACTGTAATATCAGCACTACCATCAAATGCTACGCCATTGATGTTCTTTGTAGCTGCAAATTTTGTAGCTGTTGCTGCATTTCCTCCAATGTTCAAATTAGCTACTGGTGTAGTAGAGGTTACCACAAGCGGCGCTGTACCAGTTGCAACGTTTGAAATTAATTGACTCGCCGTAACACCTCCCGCAGCGGTGATAGCACCTGTATTTGCTAAGGTTATCTTAGTTGTTGTTCCTGCACTTCCATTGCCATCATTAATTTTAACCCCTCCCGTAAAACGGAATGTAGCGGCACCATCATTGTTGTCCACAATATCTCCATCATCAGATAAAATAATTCCTTGTCCTGTTGTTCCTGCTGCGTTAACGGTTAAATTTTGGTTTACTACAGTTGAACTTCCTGAAAAAGTTTTTACTCCAGCGATAGTTTGATCAGTTGTTAAGTCTACAAAGTTTTTAGTAGAAGATCCTGTACCACCGTTTGCAACAGGCAAAATTCCAGTTACTCCCGTTGTTAAAGGCAATCCTGTTGCGTTAGTTAAGACCGCGGCCGAAGGAGTTCCAAGCGCAGGTGTTACCAAGGTTGGTGATGTAGCTCTTACTACATTACCAGATCCTGTAGTGGCAATTTCTTCTATTACCCCTGCTCCTGTTGATACACGACCTAAAACTGTATTTGTGGCACTAACATTTTGAATTTTTGCATAGCTAACATTGGCATCTTTTATCTTCGCTGTTTCAATTGCATTATCTGCCATATCTCCAACTACAATTGTTCCATCGGCAATTTTAGCAGAGGTTACTGCATCTGCTGCAATAGTTGTGGTAGTTACTTTTCCTGTTCCAATGGTTGCAGCAAAACTTCCTGTTCCTGAACCTGTAACATCCCCTGTTAACGTAATGGTTTGATCACCTGTATTTGTTCCGCTCGTGGTTCCGCTTACTGTAGCATCACCACTAACTGTTAATGTTTTTGAAGTAGTACTTCCTCCTGCAATAGTAAATCCTGTAGCAAGTGCTGTTGGAGTTAATCCATTGACGCTTGTTGCAGTTGCAACTCCTAAAGTAGGAGTTACCAATGTTGGTGAAGTAGCAAATACTAACGCTCCCGAACCTGTCTCGTCAGAAATTACTCCTTTCAATTCTGAAGAAGTTGTGGCTGACAATACACTGATTTTATCTGTAGTATACACCCCGTTGGTAACGGTAGATGCATTACCGTCTAAATCAGCAGTAATTGTTCCTGCTGCAAAGTCACCATTAGCATCTCGAGACACAATCGCAGATGCTGTATTGGCATCCGTAGCCGTAGTTGCAGAATTACTTACTTTTCCTGATGTAGCTATAGTAGCTAATTTAGTATCCACAATAGCAGCAGAAGCACTAATATCTGCATTTACAATCTCGCCATCTTTAATTTTAGCAGAAGTAACTGCGTCAGCTGCTAATTTTGCTTCAGTTATATTGGCATCTTTTATCTTCGCTGTTTCAATTGCATTATCTGCCATATCTCCAACTACAATTGTTCCATCGGCAATTTTAGCAGAGGTTACTGCATCTGCTGCAATAGTTGTGGTAGTTACTTTTCCTGTTCCAATGGTTGCAGCAAAACTTCCTGTTCCTGAACCTGTAACATCCCCTGTTAACGTAATGGTTTGATCACCTGTATTTGTTCCGCTCGTGGTTCCGCTTACTGTAGCATCACCACTAACTGTTAATGTTTTTGAAGTAGTACTTCCTCCTGCAATAGTAAATCCTGTAGCAAGTGCTGTTGGAGTTAATCCATTGACGCTTGTTGCAGTTGCAACTCCTAAAGTAGGAGTTACCAATGTTGGTGAAGTAGCAAATACTAACGCTCCCGAACCTGTCTCGTCAGAAATTACTCCTTTCAATTCTGAAGAAGTTGTGGCTGACAATACACTGATTTTATCTGTAGTATACACCCCGTTGGTAACGGTAGATGCATTACCGTCTAAATCAGCAGTAATTGTTCCTGCTGCAAAGTCACCATTAGCATCTCGAGACACAATCGCAGATGCTGTATTGGCATCCGTAGCCGTAGTTGCAGAATTACTTACTTTTCCTGATGTAGCTATAGTAGCTAATTTAGTATCCACAATAGCAGCAGAAGCACTAATATCTGCATTTACAATCTCGCCATCTTTAATTTTAGCAGAAGTAACTGCGTCAGCTGCTAATTTTGCTTCAGTTATATTGGCATCTTTTATCTTCGCTGTTTCAATTGCATTATCTGCCATATCTCCAACTACAATTGTTCCATCGGCAATTTTAGCAGAGGTTACTGCATCTGCTGCAATAGTTGTGGTAGTTACTTTTCCTGTTCCAATGGTTGCAGCAAAACTTCCTGTTCCTGAACCTGTAACATCCCCTGTTAACGTAATGGTTTGATCACCTGTATTTGTTCCGCTCGTGGTTCCGCTTACTGTAGCATCACCACTAACTGTTAATGTTTTTGAAGTAGTACTTCCTCCTGCAATAGTAAATCCTGTAGCAAGTGCTGTTGGAGTTAATCCATTGACGCTTGTTGCAGTTGCAACTCCTAAAGTAGGAGTTACCAATGTTGGTGAAGTAGCAAATACTAACGCTCCCGAACCTGTCTCGTCAGAAATTACTCCTTTCAATTCTGAAGAAGTTGTGGCTGACAATACACTGATTTTATCTGTAGTATACACCCCGTTGGTAACGGTAGATGCATTACCGTCTAAATCAGCAGTAATTGTTCCTGCTGCAAAGTCACCATTAGCATCTCGAGACACAATCGCAGATGCTGTATTGGCATCCGTAGCCGTAGTTGCAGAATTACTTACTTTTCCTGATGTAGCTATAGTAGCTAATTTAGTATCCACAATAGCAGCAGAAGCACTAATATCTGCATTTACAATCTCGCCATCTTTAATTTTAGCAGAAGTAACTGCGTCAGCTGCTAATTTTGCTTCAGTTACATTGGCATCTTTTATCTTGGCTGTTTCAACTGCATCATTAACGATATCAATAGTTAAAATTGAGTTACTTAAATTTAACTTAGAATAGGCAATAGCCGCATTAGCAGCCACATCGGCATTTACAATTGTTCCATCAGTAATTTTAGCCGAAGTAATTGAACCGTCAGCAACTCCAGCTGCTGCATTTAATGTGTCAACATAATCTTTAATTAATTTAACAGAAGGATATTTAGTAGTAGAGTTTGCATCAGCAGCAATATCAGTACTTTTATTGGCTATATTCTCTTTTAAATCCAACGCTGTTTGTGTAGCCGTTGAAACGGGTTTGTTGGCATCCGAAGTATTATCTACATTACTCAAGCCTACCATTGTTTTATCAATTCCAGAAACCGTTCCGGTAAATGTTGGCGAAGCTAAAGGTGCCTTTAAATCCAACGCTGTTTGCGTAGCCGTTGAAACGGGTTTGTTGGCATCCGAAGTATTATCTACATTACTCAAGCCTACCATTGTTTTATCAATTCCAGAAACCGTTCCGGTAAATGTTGGCGAGGCTAAAGGTGCCTTTAAATCCAACGCTGTTTGCGTAGCCGTTGAAACGGGTTTGTTGGCATCCGAAGTATTATCTACATTACTCAAGCCTACCATAGTTTTATCAATTCCAGAAACCGTTCCGGTAAATGTTGGATTATTGATTGGTGCTTTTAAAGATTCTGCAGCGTTTGCTCTTGTAATCTCAGCAGCAATCGCAGTGGCATTAGCCGTTACATTAGCTGTCAATGTAGCCTCTGCGGCAGTTGCTCTGTTTACCTCAGTAGTCAAATCAGTAGTATTCGCTTTCAATGCTAATCCAGGAACGGTCGGTGCGGCAGCTGTACCTCCCAAATCACCTGCCAATTGAATTTTACCTTTAGTTAAAGAAGATGCATCTGCAATGGTCGCTCCTGCAACTTGAGTATCTACATAGGTTTTTACTGCTTTCTCTGTTGGAAATTTCACATCCGAATTGGATGACAAAGTAACATCCGTACTTTTATTTGAGGTGTTTTCTTTGGTAGCTAATGAAGTTGTTACATCGGAACTATTCGCTTTCAATGCCAATCCAGGAACAGTTGGTGCGGCAGCTGTACCTCCCAAATCACCTGCCAATTGAATTTTACCTTTAATTAAAGAAGATGCATCTGCAATGGTCGCTCCTGCAACTTGAGTATCTACATAGGTTTTTACTGCTTTCTCTGTTGGAAATTTCACATCCGAATTGGATGACAAAGTAACGTCCGTACTTTTATTTGAGGTATTTTCTTTGGTAGCTAATGAAGTTGTTACATCGGAACTATTTGCTTTCAATGCTAATCCAGGAACGGTCGGTGCGGCAGCTGTACCTCCCAAATCACCTGCTAATTGAATTTTACCTTTACTAGTTGTAGTAGCATCTGGAATAGTTGAACTTACAATTTGACTGTCTACATAGGCTTTAGTCGCCGTTGACATAGGTTTATTTATATCTGAAGTATTATCCACGTTTCCTAAGCCTAAATTAGTACGTGCACCTGCTGCTGTAGTAGCCCCTGTACCTCCATTGATTAAAGCAACTACGCCCGAGACATTAGTAGCTGTATTTGCAGCATTTGCAAATGGCACCGAAGTCAACACTTCGCTTGAAAGTTCTTCAAACTGATTACATAAGCCTGTTGGATCAAGCGCCACTTTCAATGTTTTATTTTCGGTTGCATTCCAATTAATCCCACTAAAAGAAGTGGCATATCCACCTGTTTTATTTCCTGTACCTATAGTGATATTGACCATTCCAAAAGTGTCTGTTGTTGTTTTTATCACTTCCTCATACTCTATTCCCGTATTAGTATCTAAAAAACTAAATTGCAAACAAATTGCTTTGTTAGTCATTGGTACATTATTCACATTAACTCCCGGAATGTTTTGACCTCCAGGAGCATAAATTACTGCTTGATAGGTAATTCCTTTGTTTTGCGAAAAACCCAAGGATGAAACTAAAAATAAAACGATGTAAACTATTTTTCTCATTGGTTATTATCTTTTTATTAAATCAAAATATCCTCCAAATACAATTTGACTATTATTTATTGTAACATTATCAGAATTGTTTCCCAACTTTAGGCCTTTGCTAAGATTTAATCCGGCACTCAAATATCCCGTTTTGGTGAGATAATACTTTGCATATACACCCACCATAGGTCGAATAACTAATCCTGAAAATTCTTTTTGATGTACTAAATTGTATACTGAATTGTCAATCTCTTGTTTGCCTCTCAACATTGTAGCCGCGTTCAGACCCACTCTAGCACTCAAGAAAAAATAAAACGATTCATAAAATTGATAATCTATCGTATTCTGAACTCCTAAATAAGCCGTTGTATATGACAATTTATTGGTTGAAGACACCCCAGTCCCATTGTATTCATTTAATGTGAGACTGGCTGAATATTTTAATTCTTTCAAATTTTTGTATTTCAATGGTGCAGTATAACCTAACTCATAGGCATCTCCAATACCATTGATTTTGATTTTTTCAGAAAATGAAGACCTATTTCTGTAGGAGTATGAACTAAAATTTTTACCTAAATTAAAAAATACGCCTTGAGAATGGGCAGTAAAAGTAAGTAGGAGAAAAAGGATGTGGGGTACAATTTTTTTCATTAATATGTTTTTTTAATTTGCTTTTATAATTTTGGTGGTAAATAAATAACGACTTCCTTCAAGCCTAACCATGTATTCTCCTTCGGCTAATAGGAGATTGGTGATTGTTACAATATTATCGACAGCTTCTTTTTCTTGACGCAACAAAAGTCGACCATGAATATCAAATAATGTGATTTGAATTTTACCATTCACTGGTGAAGAAAATTTAAAATTAACATGATCAATTACAGGATTTGGGTAGACCTTAGTATCAACAGCTTCATTAGCAACAATTGCCACATTGGAAGTTTTACTTTGTTGAAATCCTTGACTTACAATCAATTTATTAGTTCTATTGGTTCCAACCACGGACTGCTGAGCAATAGTCTGACTGACTTTCACACCTTTAGAAGTAACAATAGTGTTACCTTGTGCTGACAACATTTGATGATGCAATTGTTGTCCAAACATAGCGCTCGAAAAGAAAAAAAATAAAAGTATTCTCATTGTAATTTGCATCTGTGGGGGCAATGCAATTTATAACTTTCAAATCTATTAATAATTAGGTAATTATAAAAAAATAATGATGAAAAAACAATGATTCGGCCTGTGTTTTTTGTTAATTTCGTAAATATATAACAGTTAATTTATAAATTAACTAATAATTAAAAATAGAAAGACCTTGATAGTAATTTATCAAGGTCTTTTTATAGTGCAGAGAGGATGGGATTCGAACCCACGATACAGTTACCCATATACAAACTTTCCAGGCTTGCTCCTTCAACCACTCGGACACCTCTCTTTTTGGGATTGCAAATAACTTAAAAAAAACTGACTTAGAAAAATGAAACCACACTATTGTTGAATTTCGCCGCGTAAAGAAGTTTCAAACACCTCTTTAAAATCAGTAGCATCAATGTTTTGACCTAAAAGATACATCAACTTAGTAATAGCTGCTTCTGTAGTAATATCTTTTCCCGAGATAACCCCTATTTCAAGCAAGACTGAGCTCGTTTCATACTGCCCCATTCTAACACTTCCTCCTGAGCATTGAGTCACATTGACAATGTGAATTCCTTTATTGATAGCCTTTTGCAACACATTTAAAAACCAATCAGCAGTTGATGCATTTCCTGCACCGTATGTTTCCAAAACAATTCCTTTCAGATGAGGAATACCAACAACGGCATCAATCACTTGCTCACTAATTCCAGGAAACAATTTAAGAATAATAACATTGGTATCCAATATTTTATGTACTCGAAAAGGCATTCTATTTTTTAGAGGTAAGAAGAACTGCGAATTGATTGTAAGGTGCACTCCTGATTCAATCAAAAAAGGGTAATTAGGTGATGTAAATGCTTTAAAATGTTCTGCATTGATTTTAGTGGTTCTATTGGCACGATACAGTTTGTACTCAAAATACAAACAAACTTCTTTAACAACAGCTTGTTCGTCTTGACGTAATGACGCGATTTGAATAGCTGTAATTAAATTTTCTTTAGCATCAGTTCGTAAATCACCTATTGGCAATTGAGAACCTGTGAAGATAATTGGCTTCGTCAAATTTTCAAGAATAAAACTCAAAGCCGAAGCGGTATACGACATGGTATCAGAACCGTGAAGCACTACAAACCCATCAAATAGAGTATAATTTTCTTCGATAATTGTAGCCAATTGAACCCACTTTTCAGGATTCATATTAGAAGAATCTATTGGATTATCAAACGAAATTGTTTCTATTTCACAATCCAATAATTTAAGCTCAGGAATACGTTGTAATAACTTACTAAAGTTAAATGCCTTTAACGCACCCGTTGCAAAATCTTTCTTCATACCAATAGTTCCACCGGTATAAATTAAAAGTATTTTTGCTTTAGAATGCATTGGTGTATTTTAATTTATTTACTACTGGATTAGCATACATAGCTAAAAAACCTTCCAATGCAATTGGATTATCTATACCTATTCGCATCTCTAAACGACGTTCAAAAAGTGATTTTTCGGCTTCTGTATACAAATGGTTATATGTATTGGTTTTATGTAAAATGTCATACGCAATAAAGTTAGTTGGCCACAGCTTATAATTTTTCAATATAGAATCATCAATTTCTTGAGCTAATGCTTGAATTTGTCTGTTCGAACTTTCGTATTCAGAAACGATTTGATCAATTTCTGTATCCAATACTTTTCCTATATGCAAATGAATTCGTTTCTTTTGACCCATTACACCACTCAAAATTGTATTTAAATCTTCATTTTTAGATTTTACATACACTTCATTATTAGCTTCTGCTAATAACTGAGGCATTTTCAAGACATCTGTTGGGTCATATTCATACGATATGGAAACAGGAACAATTTTTAATTTTTTGAAGTATTGCATTACATCTGCTTCATCCGATGCCATGCCAATCATTTTCAATACCCCAGGGTTAGTTTCATCATTTCCATCTTTGGTTCTTCCTTCACGCTGTGCAATCCAAACAGATCGATTCTCATGAAGCAATAATTGCCCTATATATTCTGACAAAAGTTTTGAACTTTGAAGCATTTCTCTTGGTGACAATCCTCTTAAAACTAAAAAATTACGATTCAATCGGGCTAAAGTTTTTACAAATGATTTTTGAACCAAATTATCCCCAATTGCCGACGCAGTCATCAAATGTCCATTTTGAAATAAAGCCGCATTCAATAAAGTGGTATCCAAAAGAATATCTCTATGATTTGAAATAAATAAATAAGAATTATTTTTTTCTAAATGCTCAAATCCTGAAGTAGTTAAACCATCTGAACTATTTTCTAAAATTTTTAATACAGTATGGTAAATAAAATTACACTGAAAATCACGAATAGAATGGGTTTTTTTCAATTGCTCTTTCCAAACATCATCTTCCATTTCTGGAAAAGTAAAATTCATTAAGGCTTTCATCATTGGGTGTGAAATTACACTCTGTAAAGCCTCATTTACTTCAGTTTCGTAAAACGGTCGAATGGCATCAAACTTTTGCATTTTGGAATAATTTTATAAGGAACAAAAGAACAAAAAAAATATCAAACTAAAATCAATTCTGTATTAAATCCCAAAAACAGCTTTGGAATTTTCAGTAGTAATCCGAGCTATTTCAACTAAGGGTAGTTGGTACAATTCGGCTAATTTTTGGGCAACCAAAACTGCATAACTACTCTCGTTGCGTTTGCCACGATATGGAACAGGAGCTAAATAAGGCGCATCCGTTTCAAGGACAATATGTTCCAGCGGTATTTGGTTTAAAAACTGATCTATTTTTCCATTTTTAAAAGTAGCCACTCCACCGATTCCTAACTTTAAGCCTAATGATATGGCTCTTTGGGCTTGTTCTAAATTACCCGAAAAGCAATGAAAAATTCCAAACAATTCAGCTGATTTTTCCAATTCCAACACTTCAAAAACTTCGTCAAAAGCATCTCGACAATGAATATTGATAGCCAGCCCGTGCTGTTTAGCCAGTTGGATTTGGCGTTGAAAAGCTATTTTTTGAATATCCAAAGTCGTTTTGTCCCAGTACAAATCAATGCCAATTTCGCCAATAGCATAGAATTTATGAAGGGACAATTGTGCTTCTACATGCGTCAATTCTTCCAAATAATTTTCTTTTACATAACAAGGATGCAACCCAATCATCAGTCGAACATTGTTTGGAAATTGCGCCTCCAAATCATACATTTTCTGCGTTCCAGTACTGTCAATTGACGGAATAAAGAATCGAGACACTCCAGCAGCAATAGCGCGCTGAATCATTTCCATTCTATCTTGGTCAAATTCTTCTGAACACAAATGCGTATGGGTATCGGTAATAATCATAAAAGTTAATTTATATAGCTTAGTCTCGCTTTCTAAATGATAAATAAGCTACAATCGTGCTCAGTAACATCAAAAGACCTCCTAAAACAAAAGGCGCACCTGGAAACTTAAACGGTGCTTCGCTATGGGTAAAGAAATAAAATACCGTTGACATCATTGGCGGTCCAATAATTGCCGAAGCGCTCATCAAACTCGACATTGTTCCTTGAATTTCGCCTTGTTCATTAGCAGGAACTTGTTCTGAAATTACAGCTTGCATGGCAGGTCCAGCAATTCCTCCTAAACAATACGGAATCAAAAACACAAATAGCATCCAACTCTGGGTAGCAGTGGCAAACAAAAACATCCCTACAGTATACAAAGCCATTCCTACATAAATACTTTTTTCATTTCCTAATTTAGGGTTGATCCAACGAATTAATCCTCCTTGAACTAACCCTACCAAAAGACCAATAACACCTAACGATATTCCGACCATTTTCTCGTCCCAATTGAACTGGTACATCGTAAAGAAACTCCAGTTGCTATGTACAGCGTGAGATGCTACATACAATAAAAAAGTAGCGATTACCAACCCTATTAATTGAGGGTAATTTTTCAAATGCAATAACGCACCAATAGGATTGGCTCTCTTGATATCAAATTCTCTTCTGTTTTCTTTAGCAAGTGACTCTGGTAGAATAAAAAATCCGTATAAAAAATTTAACAAACAAAGAATCGCAGCGGCGTAAAAAGGTACTCTCGAACCGTATTGTCCTAACAAACCACCAATAACAGGCCCAATGATAAATCCTAATCCAAAAGCAGCGCCAATCATCCCAAAGTTTTTGGCTCTGTTTTCAGGCGTACTCACATCGGCAATATAGGCTGATGCTGTAGTAATACTTGCTCCTGTAAGTCCTGCAATAATCCTACCCAAAAATAACCACTGAATTGTTGGGGCAAAAGCCAACAATAAATAATCCATTGAAAAAGTAAAAAGCGAAATTAAGATAATAGGCCTTCTTCCAAATTTATCGCTAAGATTCCCAATTAGTGGCGCAAATAAAAATTGGGTAATCGCATACGCAAATGTTAACCAACCTCCGTATTTTGCAGCTTCGCTAATATCCCCATGAATCAATTCTTGAATCAATTTAGGGATAACTGGAATAATGATTCCCCAACCCGTAATATCAATTAACATAGTAATGAAAATGAATCCGATGGCGGCCGACTTTTTATTGGATGACATAACTGTACTTTTTAGGAAAGGCAAATAAACAAAAAAATCCTAAACTCTCTAGAGAGTTTAGGATTTAGATTCTGAATCAAGTTCAGAATGACAATTATTTAGACTGAGCTTGTAAAATTCTTATAATTCAAATGCTTTTTTAGGATTGTTATCACAAAGCAATTCTACTGGGTTTTCAAGCGCTTCTTTTACCGCAACTAAAAACCCAACAGACTCACGACCATCGATAATTCTGTGATCATATGAAAGCGCCACATACATCATTGGGTGAATTTCTACTTTACCATTTACAGCAATTGGACGCTCAATAATGTTGTGCATTCCTAAAATTCCTGATTGTGGAGGGTTGATAATTGGCGTAGACAACATACTTCCGAAAACACCTCCGTTAGTAATGGTAAATGTTCCTCCTGTCATATCATCTACTGTAATTTGCCCATCACGTGCTTTGATTGCCAAACGTTTGATTTCAGCTTCAATTCCACGGAAAGTTAAGTTCTCTGCATTACGAACTACAGGTACCATTAAGCCTTTTGGCCCAGAAACTGCAATAGAAATATCGCAAAAATCATAGGCTACTTTATAGTCTCCATCAATCATAGAATTAACATCCGGATACAATTGCAATGCTCTTGTAACCGCTTTTGTAAAAAATGACATAAATCCTAAGCTTACACCTCCATGTTTAGCTTTAAATGCATCTTTATATTCGTTGCGTAAGTTGTTAATTGGAGTCATGTTTACTTCATTGAAAGTAGTTAACATAGCCGTGTCATTTTTAGCAGCCACTAAACGCTCTGCTACTTTACGACGCAACATCGATAACTTAACTCTCTCTGCTCCACGATTTCCACCTGTTGGAGTTCCCATAGATGCTACGGCATTTACCGCATCTTCTTTAGTGATACGTCCATCTTTACCTGTTCCAACAATGTCAGAAGGTTGGATGTTTTTTTCATCTAATATTTTACGAGCCGCTGGCGAAGGCGCTTGAGCAGCATACGTTGCTGCTGGAGCTGGAGGCGCTACTGGAGTTGCTACTTTCTTTTCTTCAGCTTTTGGAGCTTCCGCCACTGGAGCTGGAGCTGAACCTGATGGCTTTGCTGCAGCGGTATCAATCAAACAAACTACTGCACCTACTGCAACTGCATCACCTTCTTCAGCTTTAAGTGTAATCACACCACTCGCTTCGGCTGGCAATTCTAATGTCGCTTTATCTGAATCTACTTCAGCAATAGCTTGGTCTTTTTCTACATAATCGCCATCTTTTACTAACCAAGTGGCAATTTCTACTTCTTTGATTGATTCCCCTGGTGAAGGGACTTTCATTTCTAAAATCATCGTTTGTAATTTTATTGTTGTTCTTGTATGATTAATCTAATAAATTTTCTATGGATATATCTTCATCTATTTCAGACCAGTGAACCCCTTCTCCTTTACCAATAAGCCTCCATTTACTTAATTCTTCGGAAGTTGCTTTCCTTAATCTTGGAAACCATTCTAACGGTATAGATAATTCTCTTCCATCTTCTAAAAAAACAATCATTTTTGAATTTTCAAAAGCGATATCAATGGCGTTTTTCGACTTGTTAATTGTTAAAATACTCATCCCATTTTTGTATTAATAGTTCCTGATTCTCTTCAACTAAAGTACGTATTTGTTTTAGTTCATTTGATTTAAAACCAAAAGATTTAACTAATTCTGCATTTTCAAGATAAAACTTTGCCGTCCTATCTCCGTTTTCAATATGAATATGTTTTGGCAAATGTTCATTACTATAAAAGAAAAATCGATATCCATTTATGTAAAAAACAGTTGGCATTATTATCTAAATAAATTTTTATCAAAAACCATTCTAATGGCATCTGCATGGCGTCTTCTATCTCGAGTATGACTTCCTGCTGCAGGAGCCGAGTAATTTTTCAATGATGCTAAACGCCAAGGAACCAAATTAAAGTTTACTAACATATAGCTGTAAGCTCCCATGTTTTTAGGCTCTTCCTGTGCCCAAACATAATCATCTGCATTTGGATAGGTTGCAATAATCGCTTTTAACTGCTCTGTTGGTAATGGGAATAATTGCTCAATACGAACTAAAGCCACATCTTTTCGTTCTAGTTTTTCTCTTTCCGCTAAAATATCATAATAGAATTTACCTGTACAAAAAACTACTGTTTTTACTTTTGATTTATCTACAGATGTATCATCAATGGTTTCTTGGAAACTTCCGTTAGCCAATTCCTCTTGAGTAGAAACACACAATGGGTGACGCAATAAACTCTTTGGAGAGAATACAACTAATGGCTTACGGAATTTCGTTTTCATTTGTCTTCTTAACAAGTGGAAGAAGTTAGCTGGCGTAGTACAATCAGCCACATACATATTATGACGAGAACACAATTGTAAGTAACGCTCCATTCTAGCCGAAGAGTGCTCTGCACCTTGCCCTTCATAACCGTGAGGCAACAACATTACAATACCATTTTGATTGTTCCATTTGTCTTCTCCACAAGAAATATATTGGTCAATCATAATTTGACAACCGTTAGAGAAATCTCCAAATTGTGCTTCCCAAATGGTTAATGAGTTTGGATTAGTTAATGCATAACCATAATCAAAACCTAAAACACCATATTCTGAAAGGAAAGAGTTAAACACATTGAATTTCCCTTTTTTATCTTGCACGGAGTTTAAAAGAATTACTTCCTCTTCACTATCTTCTACTTTTACCACAGCATGACGGTGAGAAAAAGTTCCTCTTTCTACATCTTGTCCTGATAAACGAACATCAAATCCTTCTTGTAATAATGATCCAAAAGCAAGAGCCTCTGCGGTACCCCAATCAATTTGATTGTTATCGTACATGACTTTTCTATCGGTTACAATCTTAGTAATCTTATTGATGAATTTTTTATCTGATGGTAAAGTCGAGATGGTTTCTAAAATTCCGTCTAATTTTTTCTTGTCATACGTGGTATCCACTTTTTGCAACATCACATCATCAGAGACTTGAACAAACCCTTGCCATTCATCTTGCATAAACGGCTTGATAATAGTCAAATCTTTCTTACGTGATTCTTGTAAATTTTCGTCCAATTTTGCTTTGTACTCACTTTCGATTTTGTTTACATACGCTTGGTCAATAATTCCATCAACAATCAGTTTTTCCGCATAAATATCTCTCGGGTTTTTATGACGTGCAATGATTTTGTACAATACAGGTTGTGTAAAACGAGGCTCATCCCCTTCGTTATGACCGTATTTTCTATACCCTAAAAGATCGATAAAGACGTCGCCTCCAAAAGCCATTCTATAATCCAAAGCAAATAACATTGCATGTACTACTGCTTCTGTATCGTCTGCATTGACGTGCAATACTGGCGACAATGTAACTTTTGCGATATCGGTACAATACGTAGAGGAACGCGCATCCAAGTAATTAGTAGTAAAACCAACTTGGTTATTAATTACTAAATGAATAGTTCCTCCTGTTTTGTATCCGTCCAATTGTGCCATTTGCACAATTTCATACACAATTCCCTGTCCAGCTACTGCAGCATCCCCGTGAACGGCGATTGGCAATACTTTTGAAAAATCGTCTGGGAAATATTTATCTTGTTTGGCACGAGCAATCCCTTCAATAACTGCCCCAACAGTCTCTAAGTGAGATGGATTGGGTGCCAAATTAATATTGATAGACTTACCCGATTTAGTTTTTCTATCCGAGGTTAATCCTAAGTGGTATTTAACGTCTCCGTCAAAATATTCTTGATCGTAGTCTTTTCCGTCAAATTCAGAGAAAATGTCTTGAGTGGCTTTACCAAAGATATTGGCTAAGATATTCAACCTTCCGCGGTGTGCCATACCCATTACAAATTGTTCTACTCCTTTTTCAGCTGCTGCTTCAATCAAAGCGTCTAAGGCAGGAATAATACTTTCTCCTCCTTCTAATGAGAAACGTTTTTGGCCCACATATTTAGTATGTAGGAAGTTCTCAAACGAAACCGCCTCATTTAATTTATCAAGAATATTTTTCTTTTGTTCTACATCAAAACTTGGTAAATTATCATTCACATTTAATCGATCTTGAATCCATTGCACTACTTCTGGTTTACGAATGTACATGTACTCCACCCCAATTGATTGACAATAAATATTCTCAAGTCGGCTAATAATTTCTTTTAAAGTGGCCGGTTGATGGCCTAAAATTTTAGCCGCATCAAATACTGTATCTAAGTCTGCCGTTGACAAACCAAAATTTTCAATCGCTAAGTTAGGTGTATGAATTCGTCTTTCACGAACAGGATTTGTCTTTGTGAATAAATGCCCACGAGTTCTATACCCATCAATTAATTTAATAACGTTAAATTCTTTCAATACTTTTTCAGAAACTTGTCCTGAAGCAACGGAATTAGAAGAATACTTTGCCATTTGGTCTGCCACATTTTCTTCATTGTAAGTTGCCATTCCAAAATCAAACCCTTGAAAAAAACTTCTCCAACTTGGTTCAACACTATCTGGATTATCTAAATATTGATCGTATAATTGAGCAAAAAATTCGGTATGAGCTGCGTTTAAAAAGGAAAACCTATCCATAATTATTGATTAATATGCTTTTTGTTTAATTTGTTGACAAAAGTACAATAAACCAAACTATTTAATCCTATTTTTTACCTACTTTTACGTTAAATTTTGTTAAAAATATTTAAAATCCCCATGAAAAAAAACGTTTTCGCCCCTATTTTTAATCTAAAAGTAATTGTAACTATTGGATTTATTTTTCTTTTTTCATTTTCGAATTCGCAAACGATTGCGAAAACCAACCAAAATGATTTCTGGAAACACGTACAATTTGGTGGCGGATTTGGATTGAATTTTGGTACAGGCTACACCGAAATTACTTTAGCACCCAGTGCCATTTATCCCGTAAATGATTATGTGAGTTTAGGCGCTGGACTATTAGGTAGTTTTACCAATTCCAAAAATTACTACACCACAGGAGTTTATGGCGTGAGCGCCATCAGTTTATTCAATCCGATAGAAAAAATACAACTTTCTTTAGAGGTTGAACAAGCAAGAGTCAATACTCAGTTTCAAATGATTCCGAATCCTGTAACCAAAAACTATTGGAACACAGGATTGTATGTTGGTGCTGGTTATCGCAATGGAAATGTTACCCTTGGAGCGCGCTACAATTTATTGTTTGATAAAAATAAAAGTATTTACAGCGATGCTTTGATGCCTTTTGTTCGATTGTATTTTTAATTAGAAATTAGTAATATTTATTTCTAAACCAAACTTTCATCCATTCACGTTTCAAAACTAAAAACGTCACTTGTTTTGATAATTCTAAAATATCCGAACCATCTAAACTTTTAATCTGTTCTTCTGGAACATCAACTATATAAAGCAGGTTCAAATATTCGGCAAATTTATATTGAATCAAGCGGTAGATTTTTTCATGCAAAGCTACTTTCAACTCTTCTGGCTGAATGTCTAAGGCCAAATCGATTGCTTCATTGGCAAAGTTGAAGTCTTTACTAATTTGCTCGATTAATTTTAGATACAAGTTTTCTTTTTCCGCTTCAGAAAGTAACTCATCCGTATTAATAGGCGCTGTATATAGGCTACTACTAGACATTTCGATTCATTAGCTTCTCTCCAAAAGCTTTTAAAAGTTCTTTTTTATCCGAGCTAATATTCATTTTATCCAAAGTGGCAAACGCTTTTAAAGTATAGTCCTGAATAGCTTGTTGTGTAGCTTTAGAGGCGCCTGTTGTGTTAAAAATAGTTTTAACTGCTTCTATCTTACTCGTATTGTCTTCTAGAGATACAGAAAATAACTGCACCAATTGGTTTTTTTCTTCGCTTGACGCAAATTCAATGGCTTTAAGGTACAAATAGGTTTTTTTATTCTCAATAATATCGCCTCCGACTTGTTTGCCAAAAGTGGCTGGGTCACCAAAAGCGTCCAAATAATCGTCTTGTAATTGGAACGCTAAACCTAAATTCAAACCAAAATCATAAATCAAATCGCCATTTTCAGCAGAAGTTTGAGCAACAATAGCTCCCATTTTCAAAGCTGCTGCAACTAAAACAGCCGTTTTGTATTCAATCATTTTCAAATATTCGAGTATAGTTACATCAGACCGCGTTTCAAAATCCACATCCCATTGTTGACCTTCGCAAACTTCTAACGCTGTCTTGCTAAACAACTTCGCCAAATCCCTAAAAATGACTGGTTTGTAGTGTTCAAAATATTGGTAAGCCAAAATCAACATGGCATCTCCCGAAAGGATTCCCGTATTGATATTCCATTTTTCGTGTACCGTAACATTACCTCTTCGCAAAGGTGCGTCGTCCATAATATCATCGTGAATTAACGAGAAATTATGAAAAACTTCTACTGCTAAGGCTGCTGGAAGTGCTTTTGTATATTCGGAATCAAAAATTTCGGCACTCATCAAAGTCAATACCGGACGCATTCTTTTTCCGCCCAACTCTAATATATAATGTATGGGCTCATACAAATTCTTAGGTTCTCTAACACAATGTTGCGCCTTGAGATACTCCAAAACAAATTCTTGATACTGTTGAATAGAATGCATAACTATTTAATTCCTGTTTACAAAGCTCCAAATATACAACTCCATACCGAAAATTCGATTCAAAAAACACACTGATTTTAAGATTTTTAATCTAAAATTAAAAAAATACTAAAAACATTGGAAACTTTTTTGGTATTTAAAGTTTCCATTTTATATTTGCACCACAATTTTTTATGAATGAAAGATAAAATCATATCCAAAGCAAGTAAGCTGTTTTTGAAAATTGGCTTCAAAAGTGTCACTATGGATGACATTGCTAACGAAATGTGTATCTCAAAAAAAACGATTTACAAATATTTTGCTAACAAAGAAATCTTAATAGAAAAGACCACAGAAGCAGGTTTGAAGGAAATAGACAAAATTATTGATGAAATAATTTCGAAAAATTTCAATGCAATCGAAGAAAACTTTGAAATTATGAAGATGTTCAAAGAGATGTTTAACTCTATTGAAACTTCGCCTTCCTTTCAACTAAAGAAACACTATCCTGAAATTTATCAAAAATTGATTTCAGAATCTGAAAACGAATGCAATCTCATGTTCAAACAAAATATTCAGAAAGGAATTGAACAAGGCTTATATCGCAAAGACATTAATGTTAATCATTACGCAATATTTTATCAAGTGCTTATTAATTATATTAACGAAAATATTTGCTCAGAAAAAGAATCTAAAATTTACGAATTAAATGCTCTAGAATACCACATTAGAGCCATGGCAACTCAAAAAGGTATTGTTGAACTCGAAAAAAATTTAAAAACCCACATTCTACACTAATGAAAAAAACACTATTAATCGTACTACTAGCTTTTACCACTAGTATCAACGCACAACAAAAAAGCACCATACCATCCTATTCGTATTCCTTAAACGAAGCAATCGAATATGCATTGACACACAATTACAGCGCAATCAATGCATCTAGAGATATTGATGCTGCAAAAAAGAAAAAATGGGAAACTACCACCATTGGATTACCACAAATTAACGCAGCAGTGGGTTACCAAAATAATATTAAACTACAACGTTCTTTGATTCCTGCTGAATTTTTTGGAGGACAACCTGGAGAATTCGCTGAAGTGGCTTTTGGAACCAAACAAAACATGGCTGCAAGTACCTCATTAAGCCAACTTATTTTCAACGGCTCTTATTTAGTAGGATTACAGTCGGCTAAAGTGTATTTGCAAATTTCTGAAAATGCCAAAATCAAAACCAATCAAGAAATTCGCGAAATGGTAATCAATGCTTACGGAAATGTTTTATTAGCTGATGAAAGCATCATCATTTTAGAAAAAAATAAAACTAACTTGGAAAAAACCTTGAACGAAACCACCCAGATTTTTAAGAATGGCTTGATTGAAGAAGAGAATGTCGAACAATTACAAATTACATTATCAACCATTAAGAGTGCACAAGAAAATGTAAAACGCCAAAAAACTATTGCTACTAATATGCTGAAATTAGTTTTAGGTATCGAGATGGAAAACGATTTAATATTGACAGACAGGCTAACTACATTAGCACAAAACAATATTAAACTTAGTTTGACGCAAGAGCCATTTCTGGTAGAAAACACTATTGATTATAAAATCCAAGAGAATGTAGTTCAAAGCAAAAAACTATTAGTGCTTTTAGAAAAAAGTAATGCACTACCTAGTTTGGCCGCTTCTTATAATTTAGGATACAATGCTTTTGGTAACCAATTTCAATTTTTCAATGCCAATCAACGTTGGTTAAACTACTCTAATATAGGCGTAAGTTTAAACATCCCTATTTTTAGTAGTCTTGGTAGAAGTGCCAAAACACAACAAGCTAAAATTGCCTTGGAGCAATCTAAAACACAAATGCTACAAGTAGAACAAAGCCTTAAATTACAATTTGAAAAAGCAAAAAGTGATTACGAATACAGCTTGGAACAACTAAATACTACCAAAAGTAGTTTGACACTGGCAGAACGTATTGAAAACAAACAACAAATCAAATTAAAAGAAGGATTGTCTTCGAGTTTTGATTTGAGCGAAGCACAACGCCAATTATACACAGCGCAACAAAATTATTTACAAGCCATGCTGGACGTAATCAATAAAAAAGCAGCATTAGAAAAAATTACAACTAAAAACTAATCTTGACAACAAATATGAAATCTAATAGAACACCTATGACTACAAAAATATTCCCTCTACTTCTTGCGGCTACACTAACTGTTTCTTGCGGAGAAAAAGACAACAACCAAACAGTTGACCAATTGATCGCTGCCAAAAACAATAAAGAATTACAAGCAAGAAAAGCAGCAATTCAAGCTGACTTAGCAAAAATTGATGCGGCACTAGCTACTTTAAATGTAAAAAAAGAAGAAGCATTAGTATCGGTTATGTCGCTAAAAGATACTGTGTTTAACCATTATTTAGACATCCAAGGAAGTGTAGAAACTAAAGAAAATATTTTAATCCAACCCGAAATACCTGGTACACTCATCGCATTGAATGTCAAAGCAGGACAACACGTAAGCAAAGGTCAAATTTTAGCACGTGTTGACGATGGTGGTTCAAGCCAACAAGTAGCGAGTTTAGAAACACAATACCAACTGGCTAAAACAACTTATGAAAGACAAAAAAACCTCTGGAATCAAAAAATCGGATCTGAAATTCAATATTTACAAGCACAAACACAAATGTTGAGCTTACAACGTTCTGTAGCACAAGCCAAAGCAATGTTAGCCAAAACCGTTATTCGCGCGCCGTTCTCTGGAACAATTGATGAAGTATTTGTTGAAAAAGGTCAAGTTGTTTCGGCAAACCCTCAAGGTTTGATGCGAATTGTGAATTTAAATAATATGTATGTTTCTACTTCGATTCCAGAAAGCTACATTGGTAAACTAAAAGTAGGTACTCAAGTAGATGTTTTTTTAACCTCATTAAATAAAAATTACAAAGGTAAAGTACGCCAAGTGGGTAATTTTATTAACCCTAACAACAGAAGTTTCGGTATCGAAGTAAGCATTCCAAATCCAGAAAATCTTTTGCGTCCTAACCAAGTAGCAAAATTAAAAGTGATTGATTACACAGCTAAAAATGCTATTGTAGTTCCAACCAATGTTATTCAAGAAGACGGAGAAGGAAACAAATTTGTCTTTGTTGCCATTAATAGTAATGGAAAAACAGCAACCGCAAAAAAAGTGTTAGTATCCACCGGAAAATCATCTGATAATGTAACAGAAATCCTAACCGGTTTATCAGCTAATGACATCATTGTAACCGAAGGAGTAAACTCCATTTCTGAAGGAATGAAATTGAACTTTTAAAGCCCCCTAACCCCCAAAAGGGGAATTAGCAACTTTGTAAACAAAATAAAAAGGCAGAAAAACTATTTTATTATTAACATAAATTCCTATTGACCCCTAATAGGAATTCCCCCCTTTGGGGGATAGGGGGCTACTATGTCACATCAAAATAAAGAATTCGGCATTTCAAGTTGGGCAGTAGATAATCGTGTTACGGTCTATATCTTAACTTTTATCATTGTCATCATGGGTTTGACCGCATATATTAATATGCCTAGAGAGGATTTCCCTGAAATTATTGAAAACAAAATATACATCTCATCTGTATTCCCAGGGAACTCAGCCGAAGATGTTGAAAAACTGGTTATCAAACCTTTAGAGAAACAAATCAAAAACATCAGCGGTGTTGATAAAGTAACTTCGAGTTCGTTTCAAGATTACGGAATGATTATCGCTGAATTCTCTGACGATGTTACGGTAGAACAAGCCAAACAAAAAATCAAAGACAAGGTGGACAACGCCAAAGCCGACACCGATTGGCCTAACATGGACAACGGAAGCAAGGTAGAACCAAATGTTTTTGAATTGAACATTTCAGAAGAAGTGCCCATTTTGAACATCAATTTGCAAGGAAATTATACTACCCAACAATTGAAAAAATACGGGGAGTTATTGCAAGACGATATCGAAGAAATTTCGGAAATCAAAAAGGTGGATATCCTTGGTGTGGATGACAAAGAAGTTGAAATCGCCGTAGATATTTTTAAAATGACGGCGGCACAGGTGACTTTTGACGAAATCCAAAATGCCGTGAAATATGAAAACATGACACTTTCGGGTGGAAATTTAATTTCGCAAGGTTCTCGCAATAACATCCGAATTGTGGGAGAATTCAAAGAACCTAAAGAATTAGAAAACATCATCGTGAAATCTTTTGGAGGCCCAGTGTATCTAAAAGACATTGCGACTATTCGTTTCAAAGAAAAAGAAAAAACAACCTACGCTCGTGAAAAAGGAACTGAAGTAGTAATGTTGAATGTTAAAAAACGTTCCAATCAAAACATGATTTCGGCGATTGAGCAGGTAAAAGAAAGAGTAAAAAGAGCACAAGAAACTTATTTGCCAAAAAACCTAAAAGTAGAATTAACAAGTGATCAATCCTCACGAGTGGAACATCAGGTTGACGAATTGTCCAACCACATTATCTTCGGAATCATTTTGGTAATGATTGTATTGATGTTTACTATGGGATTGCGCAACTCTTTATTTGTGGGAGCCGCCATTCCATTATCGATGATGATTGCTTTTGCTATCTTGTCTATGTTTGGATTAACCCTAAACACTATGGTGTTATTTGGATTGGTAATGGGATTAGGAATGCTAGTAGATGACGGTATTGTGGTAGTGGATAATGTGTATGCCAATATGCAAAAAGGAATGAGCCGAATTCAGGCTTCAAAAGTGGGAATTGGAGAAATTGCTTGGCCGGTAATTTCGTCGACTGCTACAACTTTGATGGCATTTTTACCATTTGCCCTTTGGCCAGGAACCATGGGTAAATTCATGAAATATTTCCCTATTACTTTGACAGTAACTTTAACAGGATCTTTATTCGTAGCCATGGTAATCAACGCCGCTATGACAGGAGGTTCTATGGCATTAGAAGATAAAAACATCAAGAAAAAAAGCTTGCGTTTCTACACTATATTATTCCTTGCGTTAGGAATTTTATTAGCCATTCCTGGCTACCTAAACGACAGTAAATTATTAAGAGGTGTTGGTCATTTATTGCTAATTTCTGTCGGATTAATGTGGCTGTATTATTGGAAAGTATTTCAATGGACACAAGATTTTCAACATAGTTTTTTCCCTAGAATGGAGGAAAAATACAAATTGTTCTTGGCTAAAATTTTGACGGGTAAAAATGCTTGGAAAGCCTTAGGAGGTATCATCGCATTACTATTCTTATCTTTTATCCTTTTGGGAATTTTTCCAAGAAAAGTATTGTTCTTCCCAGATAATATTCCAAACCAAGCCATTGCTTATATTGAATATCCTCAAGGAACTTCTATTGAAAAGACGAACAAAGCCACTTTATTTGTTGAAAAACAAATTATCAAAATTTTAGAGAAATATGTGGATCCAAAAACCAACAAAAACTATATGGCGGAATCTATCATTTCGCAAGTGGGTGTGGGTGCTGGAAATCCAAATGTGGATGCAGGTTCAGCTTCTGAAACTCCTTTTAAAGGTAAAGTGACCGTAAGTTTCTCTGAATTCAAATTTAGAAAAGGCGTAAATACTTCGGATATTTTAGAAGAAATTAGAAGTAAAGTGACCGGAATTGCTGGTGCTACCGTTACTGTTGAAAAAGATGCCAACGGACCACCTGCGGGTTACCCAATTAGTATCCAATTAACAGGAGCCGATTACGATCAAATGTTGAAAGAAGCCGATAGAATGATTGCCTTTATCGATTCTAAAAACATTCCGGGTATAGAGAAATTAAGTATCGATATCAATAAAGAAAGTCCAGAATTAGAAGTAAAAGTAGACCGTGCCAATGCAGGAAGTATGGGAATTTCGACAGGACAATTAGGTTTCAATCTACGTCGTTCGGTTTACGGACAAGAAATTTCAACTTACAAAGAAGGCGATGACGATTACAATATTGTAATGCGTATGCAGGACGACCAACGTAAAAATGAAAATATTCTTTTCAACCAATCGTTAACGTTCCGTAATCAAAACAACGGTCAGATTATGCAAGTCCCAATTTCTGCGATTTCAAAAACAGAAAAAACGACGACTTACAATCAGATTAAGAGAAAAAACCACAAACGAATTATGACCATTTATTCGAATGTGTTAACTGGATATAATGGAGACGAAATCACAAAACAAATCAAGGAGGAACTAAAAAGTTATGGCCTTCCTAAAAGTGTGAGTTATTCATTCTCAGGAGTACAAGAAGAACAAGGTAAAAACCAAAGTTTCTTGATGTATGCGTTATTTTTAGCTTTGGCTGGAATTACCATCATCATTGTATTGCAATTTAACTCGGTTTCTAAAACCATGGTGATTATGTTTACCGTATTGTTGAGTTTTAGTGGTGTCTTCTATGGTTATGTGATCGCCAATATGGATTTTGTTATCCTGATGACCATGATGGGAATCATCTCGCTGGCGGGAGTTGTGGTGAAAAACGGAATTGTATTAATGGACTTCTTTGTCTTATTATTGGACAAAAAAGTAGCCGATAAAAAACTAGAAAGCCACGACGATTTATCATTAGAAGAAATAAAAGAAGTAATTATCGAATCGGGTAAATCAAGATTACGTCCCGTATTATTGACTGCCTTAACAGCCATCTTAGGATTGATTCCTTTGGCTATCGGATTGAACTTTGACTTCTTTACCTTGGTAACCGATTTCAACCCACATTTCTTCATGGGAGGAGATAATGTAATGTTCTGGGGGCCTTTGGCTTGGACCATTATTTTCGGATTGACCTATGCCACCGTATTAACTTTGGTGATGGTACCGGTAATGTTCTTCCTTGTAAAAAGAACTAAATACTGGTTGCGTGACCGAAGAAACAAAAGAAATCAAGATGCAATAGCGGAATAAAATTGGTTTTAAATAAAGTGAATTAAGAGCCTGCAAAGTAAAATTTGCAGGTTTTTTTATTCTTATAATTTTATCCTGCATTTATTCATAATTAGTCCTAAATTTGCACACAAATATTTTTAATCATGTACAGAAGTCATCACTGTGGCGAATTGAACGCCTCACATATCAATACAGAAGTTACACTAGCGGGTTGGGTTCAAAAATCACGCGATAAAGGATTTATGAACTGGGTTGATTTGCGTGACCGTTACGGCATTACGCAATTGATTTTTGACGAAAGTCGCACTGAAAAATCGGTTTTTGAATTGGCCAAAACCCTTGGACGCGAATATGTAATTCAAGTAAAAGGAACTGTTATTGAGCGTGAGTCTAAAAACACAGCTATTCCTACTGGAGAAATTGAGATTTTGGTTTCAGAAATGACCATCTTAAATGCTGCCTTGACTCCTCCTTTCACGATTGAAGATGAAACCGATGGTGGTGAAGACATCCGAATGAAATACCGTTACCTAGATATTCGTAGAAATCCAGTAAAAAACAGTTTGCTTTTCCGTCACAAAGTGGCGATGGAAGTACGTAAATACCTTTCGGACTTGGATTTTTGCGAAGTAGAAACGCCTTATTTAATCAAATCAACTCCAGAAGGAGCACGTGATTTTGTGGTGCCTTCACGAATGAACGAAGGGCAGTTTTATGCCTTACCACAATCACCACAAACCTTCAAACAATTATTGATGGTGGGCGGAATGGACAAGTATTTCCAAATTGTAAAATGTTTCCGTGACGAAGATTTACGTGCCGACAGACAGCCTGAGTTTACTCAAATTGACTGCGAAATGGCTTTTGTAGAACAAGAAGACATTTTGAATATTTTTGAAGGACTTACACGTCATTTATTAAAAGAAATAAAAGGAGTTGAAGTAGCTAAATTTCCAAGAATTACTTACGATTATGCTATGAAAACGTACGGAAATGACAAACCAGACATTCGTTTCGGAATGGAATTTGGCGAGTTAAATGCCGTAGCACAACATAAAGAGTTTCCTGTTTTCAACGCTGCTGAATTAGTAGTGGGAATTGCAGTTCCAGGAGCTGGAAATTACACTCGAAAAGAGATTGATGCCTTAATTGATTGGGTAAAACGTCCACAAGTAGGTGCTTCAGGAATGGTATACGTCAAATGCAACGAAGATGGAACTTACAAATCATCTGTAGATAAATTTTACGATCAAGATGATTTAGCACAATGGGCGAAAGCAACACAAGCACAAGCAGGCGATATGATTTTTGTATTATCAGGTCCAGCTAACAAAACTAGAGCACAACTTTCGGCTTTACGAATGGAATTAGCTACCCGTTTAGGATTGAGAAAACCAAACGAATTTGCACCATTATGGGTAGTCGATTTCCCATTATTAGAATTTGACGAGGAAAGCGGCCGTTACCATGCCATGCACCATCCATTCACCTCCCCTAAACCAGAAGACATTAGCTTATTAGAAACAAATCCAGGAAAAGTGCGTGCCAATGCTTATGATATGGTGTTGAACGGAAACGAAATTGGAGGAGGTTCTATTCGTATTCATGATAAAGCGACACAAGAATTGATGTTCAAATACTTAGGGTTTACTCCTGAAGAGGCCAAAGCACAATTTGGCTTCTTGATGGATGCCTTCCAATTTGGCGCACCACCTCACGGAGGTTTGGCTTTTGGATTGGACCGATTAGTCGCTATTTTAGGAGGTCAAGAAACCATTCGTGATTTTATTGCCTTCCCAAAAAACAATTCGGGACGAGATGTGATGATTGATGCGCCTTCAACTATTGACGAAGCACAATTAAAAGAATTGCATATTCAATTGAATATAAAAGTGTAGCTGAACGAGTATTTTGGTCAGAAAACGTTGAAAATCAATATTTTTAGAAAATAAAAACCGAAGAACGCATTTCGTATTGTATTAAACGTTACATTTGTCTTATTATAAATTATTATTACTATTACAATGCGTACAGGTACAGTTAAATTTTTTAATGAATCTAAAGGTTATGGATTCATTACGGACGAAGAAACAGGAAAAGACATCTTCGTTCATGCATCAGGAATCACAGCGGAAGAATTACGCGAAGGTGACAGAGTGAGCTACGAAGAAGAAGAAGGAAGAAAAGGAAAAGTAGCTGCACAAGTAGCTGTTATCTAAGCTGAAAAATATTTTTTTTTAGCCTGAGAATGGGTCAAAACGCCTCGATTTACATCGAGGCGTTTTTTTGTTTAGTATATTTTACAACAACTTAAACACAAGTAATAATCCTTTGTTATTTATAATGAATAAAAATAAGCTATTTTTTAGATTTACAGTACAAATAATATCCTATTTGTGCTTGTGTTTTAATAACTTGAAAGTTATCTTTGTGGCTAAAATTCAATAAAAAATACCCAATCATTATGCAATCAGAACAATTGAATTATATTCCTATTTTCATGCAACTGCTTTTAGCAGTTGGTTTTGTGGCAGGCACCATATTTATTTCAGGAAAATTAGGTCCAAAAAGGAACTCCCAATCGAAAGATAAAAACTTCGAGTGTGGTATTGAATCTGTGGGAAATGCACGTATTCCTTTCTCGGTAAAATATTTCTTAGTAGCCATTCTTTTCGTTCTGTTTGATGTAGAAGTGATTTTCTTGTATCCTTGGGCTATTAATTTCAAGGATTTAGGAATGGAAGGCATGATTAAAATGGTTGTTTTTATGCTTTTGTTGTTAGTAGGCTTTTTCTACATCATCAAGAAAAAAGCATTGGATTGGGAATAATACAATCAAAGTTATAAATTCAAAAAATTACGAATTCAAAATGAGTGATTCAAAAACAAAAATGGTAGCGCCACCAGAAGGAGTTGTAGGAGAAGGTTATTTTGCCACAACACTTAATGAAGTTGTAGGTTTGGCTCGTGCCAATTCACTTTGGCCTTTGCCTTTTGCAACTTCTTGTTGCGGAATTGAATTTATGGCCACTATGGCTTCACATTATGATTTAGCCCGTTTTGGCTCTGAACGTGTGAGTTTCTCTCCTCGTCAAGCCGATATGTTGATGGTAATGGGAACTATTTCTAAAAAAATGGCTCCGATTTTACGTCAGGTATACGAACAAATGTCAGAACCTCGTTGGGTAATCGCTGTAGGTGCTTGTGCTTCTTCAGGAGGTGTTTTTGACACCTACTCTGTTTTACAAGGAATTGACAAAGTAATTCCAGTAGACGTCTATGTGCCAGGATGTCCTCCAAGACCAGAACAAATTGTAGATGGCGTGATGAAATTACAAGAAATCGTTAAAAACGAATCGGTTAGAAGAAGAAGTTCTCCTGAGTACCAAGAATTATTAGCTTCTTATAATATCAAATAACAAGATGGCTTTAGAAACAAACGAAATACAAGAAAAATTAGTAGCCACTTTTGGTTCAGACGTTTTTCAATTCAATCAAGAAAAAGATATTTTTTCATTTGAAGTAGCCGCTGATAAGATCACAGCCGTTATCCTTTTCTTAAAAAACGATCCTGTTTTACGTTTTCACTTTTTGACAGATTTATGCGGCGTTCATTACCCAGATAACGAAGAAACAAGACAGTTTGCAGTGGTATATCATTTGCACAATTGGTACGAAAACAAACGAATTAAAATCAAAGCGTTCATTAGCGGGAACAATCCTGAAATCAAAACCGTATCGAATATTTTCTTAAGTTCAAACTGGATGGAAAGAGAGGCCTACGATTTTTTCGGTATCAATTTCATTGGCCACCCACAGTTGAAACGTATTTTAAATATGGATGAGATGGTTTCTTTTCCAATGCGAAAAGAATTCCCAATGGAAGACAGCGGAAGAACAGATAAAGACGATCGTTTCTTCGGAAGAACAACAGCAAATTGCTAAAACAACAATATATAATTTTTCACATTCATTAAATGTCAGAACTATTATTACCACCAGAGCATCGCTATGCTAAAATAATCAAAGAGCGCCATAATGAAGACGGAAGCGAGCTTTCTATTCTGAACTTAGGGCCAACTCACCCAGCAACACACGGTATTTTCCAAAATATCTTGTTGATGGATGGAGAAAAAATCTTGGAAGCGGAACCTACTATTGGTTACATCCATAGAGCATTTGAAAAAATCGCAGAAAACCGTCCGTTTTACCAAATTACACCACTTACTGATAGAATGAACTATTGCTCCTCTCCTATTAATAACATAGGATGGTGGATGACTTTAGAAAAACTATTGGATATTGAAGTACCAAAAAGAGCGCAATATTTGCGTGTTATCGTAATGGAATTGGCTCGAATTGCAGACCACTTAATCTGTAATTCCATTCTTGGGGTAGATACTGGTGCGTATTCTGGTTTCTTGTATGTGTTCCAGTTTAGAGAGAAAATCTACGAAATCTACGAAGAGATTTGTGGTGCGCGTTTAACTACTAATATGGGAAGAATCGGTGGTTTCGAAAGAGATTGGTCGCCAGAAGCTTTCCGTAAATTAGAAGTGTTTTTAGAAGAGTTTCCTGTTGCTTGGAAAGAATTTGAAAACCTATTCGAAAGAAATAGAATTTTTATTGACAGAACCGTAAATGTAGGAGCTATTTCAGCTGAACAAGCGATGGCTTACGGATTTACAGGACCTAACTTGCGTGCAGCAGGTGTAGATTATGATGTACGTGTAGCACAACCGTATAGCTCTTACGAAGATTTTGACTTTATTGTTCCGGTTGGAAAATCAGGAGACACCTACGATCGTTTTTGCGTTCGTAATGCTGAAGTATGGGAAAGTTTAAGTATCATTCGTCAAGCTTTAGACAAATTGCCTGAAGGACCATACCACGCTGATGTTCCAGAATACTATTTGCCTCCAAAAGAAGACGTATACCATAATATGGAGTCTTTAATTTACCACTTTAAAATTGTAATGGGAGAAGTTCCAGTTCCTGTAGCTGAAATCTACCATCCTGTTGAAGGTGGAAATGGAGAAGTTGGATTCTATTTAGTAACCGACGGAAGTCGTACTCCTTATAGACTACATTTCCGCAGACCTTGTTTTATTTACTACCAAGCCTATCCAGAAATGATAAAAGGTGCGATGCTTTCGGATGCCATTGTCATTTTATCAAGTTTAAATGTTATTGCCGGCGAATTAGACGCTTAAATTATGGAACGTACCTTACACAAACAAGAAATAAACATGACCGAAGCCTTGATGAATCGCATCAATGAGTTGATTAGTCATTATCCCGAAGAAAACAGAAAATCAGCTTTGATTCCTGTTTTACACGAAGTACAAGATGCACACCAAAACTGGTTAAGCATTGAATTAATGGACAAAGTTGCCGAAATCCTTCACATTAAACCTGTTGAAGTATATGAAGTGGCTACTTTTTACACCATGTTCAATTTAAAACCTATTGGAAAATATATGTTTGAGTTTTGCCAAACGTCTCCTTGTTGTTTGAATGGAGTGGAAAACTTAATGGATTACACTTGTAAAAAATTAGGTGTGAAAGTGGGCGAAACCACTCCAGACGGTCTTTTTGAAGTTCGCGGAGTAGAATGCTTAGGCGCTTGTGGGTATGCTCCAATGATGCAGTTAGGCGATTTTTACAAAGAGCATTTGACCGAACAAAAAATCAATCAAATTATTGAAGATGCTAAAGCGGGTAAAATAATCTTACACGATAAATAAGATGTCACAAAAAATATTATTAGACAAAATCAATATTCCAGGGATTAAAACCTACGAAGTATACCGTCAAAATGGTGGGTATGCCTCTGTAGAAAAAGCCTTAAAAACACTAACACCTGACGAAGTAGTAGAAGAAGTAAAAACTTCTGGGCTAAGAGGTCGTGGTGGTGCGGGTTTCCCTGCTGGAATGAAATGGAGTTTTATTGATAAAAAATCAGGAAAACCAAGACATTTAGTGTGTAATGCTGACGAATCAGAACCGGGAACTTTCAAAGATCGTTTCTTGATGGAATACATTCCGCACTTATTAATTGAAGGAATGATTACCTCAAGTTATGCCTTGGGTGCTAACCGCTCGTACATCTACATTCGTGGAGAATACATGTGGGTTTTCAAAATTTTAGAAAGAGCCATCGCCGAAGCCAAAGCTGCCGGTTGGTTGGGTAAAAATATATTAGGGACAGGTTACGACTTAGAACTTCACGTTCATTGTGGTGCTGGTGCTTACATCTGCGGTGAAGAAACCGCTTTAATTGAATCATTAGAAGGGAAACGTGGTAATCCACGTATTAAACCACCCTTCCCTGCGGTATCAGGACTTTGGGCAAACCCAACAGTGGTAAACAACGTAGAAACCATTTCAGCTGTGCCTTGGATTGTCAACAATTCGGGCGCTGATTATGCTAAAATTGGAGAAGGACGTTCGACAGGAACCAAATTAATTTCGGCTTCGGGACACATTAAAAACCCTGGAGTTTATGAGATAGAATTAGGTTTAAGTGTGTATGAATTCATGAATTCTGACGAATATTTAGGAGGAATGAGCTCTGATCGTCCTTTAAAAGCCTTTGTTCCAGGAGGAAGTTCAGTGCCAATCTTACCCGCTCATTTAATTTACAAAACCGCCAATGGCGATGACCGATTAATGACGTACGAAAGTTTATCTGACGGTGGTTTTGCAACCGGATCAATGTTGGGTTCAGGAGGATTTATTGTATATGACGATACGGCTTGTATTGTTCGTAACACTTGGAATTTCTCTCGTTTTTACCACCACGAAAGCTGTGGTCAATGTACGCCTTGTAGAGAAGGAACAGGTTGGTTAGAAAAAGTATTACACCGAATTGAAAACGGTCACGGTCGTGAAGAAGATATTGAATTGCTTTTGAGCATTCAAAGTAAAATTGAAGGAAACACGATTTGTCCTTTAGGTGATGCAGCTTCTTGGCCTGTAGCTGCTGCGATTCGCCATTTTAGAGAGGAATTTGAATACCATATTCGTTTCCCAGAAAAAATAAAACATAGAGACCATTTTGTCAATGAACCATTTGAAAAAGTGAGACATTTAGTAACAAAACAAACTGTATAAATTAGTTACAGGTTTCAAGTTTAATGTTCCAAGTTGCTTATAACTTGAAACGTAAAACCTGAAACTAAAAAACAAAAAACAAAATGAAAGTAACAATAGACGGTCAGTCAATAGAAGTAGAACCAGGAACAACGATCCTGCAAGCAGCCCGTATGATTGGTGGGGATGTAGTTCCACCAGCGATGTGCTATTATTCTAAACTAAAAGGGAGCGGTGGAAAATGCCGTTGTTGTTTAGTTGAAGTTTCAAAAGGAAGTGACGCTGATCCAAGACCGATGCCAAAATTAATGGCGTCTTGTGTAACAGGATGTATGGACGGAATGGAGGTGAATTCAAAATCTTCAGAGCGAGTTGCTGAAGCTAGAAAATCCGTTACCGAATTCTTACTAATCAACCATCCTTTGGATTGCCCAGTTTGTGACCAAGCTGGAGAGTGTGACTTACAAAACTTAAGTTTTGAACACGGAAAATCAGAAAGTCGCTATATAGAGGAGAAAAGAACTTTCGAGCCTGAAGACATTGGTCCCTATATTCAATTACACATGAATCGTTGTATTTTATGTCAACGTTGTGTTCAAGTGGCTGATCAATTGACAGACAATAGAGTACACGGAGTAATGGATCGTGGTGATCACGCTAATATTTCGACTTGTATCTCTAAAGCGATTGACAATGAATTCTCTGGAAATATGATTGATGTATGTCCGGTAGGTGCTTTGACTGACAAAACGTTCCGATTCAAATCAAGAGTTTGGTTCAGTAAACCATACAACGCGCACAGAGATTGTGATAAATGTTGTGGAAAAACAACCGTTTGGATGTTTGGAGACGAGATTCAAAGAGTAACTGGAAGAAAAGACGAATACCATGAAGTGGAAGAATTCATTTGTAACGGATGTCGTTTTGACCATAAAGATGTAAATGATTGGACTATCGAAGGCCCAAGAGCTTTTGAAAAAGATTCGGTTATCAATCAAAACAAATACAACCACAAATTAGAAAAAGTGGTAATCAATACCGAAGAAACTATTCTGTTAGGTAGAGAAGAAGACCGTAAAAAAATCAGTATGGCTGAAATTCCATTGGACACTAACAACAAAAAATCGTAAGCAATGGATAGTACCTTTATTATAGAAAAAAGTGTTGTTATTGTAGTGGTTTTTGCTGTAACCATGATTATGGCGATGTACTCTACTTGGGCAGAACGTAAAGTAGCTGCCTTTTTACAAGACCGTGTAGGACCTAACCGAGCGGGTTTTGGAGGTTTACTTCAACCTCTTGCGGATGGTTTAAAATTATTCTCAAAAGAAGAATTTGAGCCGAATACTCCTAACCGTTTTTTATTCTTCGTAGGACCAGCCATTGCTATGAGCACGGCATTAATGACTAGTGCTGTCATTCCTTGGGGTGATAAATTACACTTGTTTGGCAAAGATATTTTACTGCAAGCGACCGACTTAAATATTGGTTTGTTGTACTTCTTCGGAGTTGTTTCTGTTGGAGTGTATGGCATCATGATTGGAGGTTGGGCATCGAATAATAAGTTCTCTTTGATGGGAGCAGTTCGTGCTGCTTCGCAAATGGTGTCGTATGAAGTCGCTATGGGATTATCGATGATTGCTTTATTAATGATGACTGGAAGTTTGAGCTTACGCGAAATTTCGGCACAACAAGAAGGAATGAACTGGAATGTTTTTTACCAACCTGTTTCGTTTTTAATCTTCTTGATTTGTGCTTTTGCAGAAACCAACCGTACTCCTTTTGACTTAGCCGAATGTGAAAGTGAATTAATTGGAGGATACCACACCGAATATTCTTCGATGAAAATGGGATTCTATCTGTTTGCTGAATATGCTAATATGTTCATTTCTTCTACCATTTTAGCCATTTTATTCTTTGGAGGATACAACTATCCTGGAATGAGTTGGGTACTAGAAAATGCAGGAGTAAATATTGCAAACCTAATAGGAATTGGCGTATTATTCATCAAAATATGTGGATTTATCTTTTTCTATATGTGGGTTCGTTGGACCATTCCAAGATTTAGATACGATCAATTGATGCATTTGGGATGGAGAATATTAATTCCGCTTGCAATCGTGAATATTATGATTACAGGAATTGTAATTTTAAGAGCGGATATCGCTGCTTATTTTGGGTTTTAAAAAAATGGAAGTCTTGAGGAGCCAAATTGACATCTCAAGTAAGGATGAAAATAATTTAAATATTTAAATTTTGAAGTCATAATTTGTGACCTCATTATAAGATAGGGTAAAATGAGTACAGAGTTAGTAATTACAGAAGAATTTATAATGAGTAAGATATTACTTATTAGAGATCAAAAAGTAATGATTGATTCTGATTTAGCCGCTCTTTATGGAGTAACAACAAAGCGACTCAATGAACAAGTTAAAAGGAACATAAAACGTTTTCCTAATAATTTCATGTTCCAATTGACTGCAATTGAAAAAGAGCAGGTGGTCGCAAATTGCGACCACCTCAATAAATTAAAATATTCATCAACATTGCCTTATGTCTTTACTGAACACGGAACAATGATGTTGGGGAATGTGTTAAATTCAGATCGTGCAATTGAATTTAGTATAAAAATAGTAGAAGCTTTTGTTAAAATGAGAGAATTTCTATCCCACAATTTAAGTGTTAAATTAGAAATTGAAAATATAAAAAAGAAGATTCTCAACCACGACAAAAACATAGAATTGGTTTTTTCGTATTTGGATGAATTGATGGAAAAACAAGAAAATAAAGTAGAACGAACAAAAATAGGTTATAAAAAATAAAGAAACGAATATCCTAGCCCTGATAGTAGCGGCATCCTTTTATACTAAGACGGAGCTTGTCGGAGGCTTATTATAAAAGATAGAGCGGATAGCAGGATTAGCTTCAAAAAAATAAAAAAATAAAAAATGTCAATAGAAACAATATCCTTATCGGGAAGAAAAAAAGTGGTCTCTAACAAAGAGATGACTTTTTTGGAAAGACTGTATCTTATCGCAATTATTAAAGGATTGTTCATTACAATCAAACACTTTTTTAAGAAAAAAGCAACAATTCATTATCCAGAGCAAGTGCGTGAGATGAGTCCAGTGTACCGTGGTCGTCACATGCTAAAACGCGACGAACAGGGTCGTGAAAATTGTACCGCTTGTGGACTATGTGCTTTGTCTTGTCCAGCGGAAGCCATCACAATGAAAGCAGCAGAACGTAGACCCGACGAAAAACATTTGTACAGAGAAGAAAAATATGCTGAAATCTACGAAATCAACATGTTGCGTTGTATTTTCTGTGGTTTATGCGAAGAAGCTTGTCCAAAGGATGCTATTTATTTGACTATTTCTAAAGAATTAGTTCCCGCTAATTACGACAGAGAAAATTTCATTTTTGGAAAAGAACAATTGGTCATGCCTTTAGAAATGGCGATTCAAAATGCTCAACTTAAAAACGCGAACTAATGTCTATATTACTTATCCTTTTTTGCGTATTAGCCGCAATCACATTATCAACCGCATTTTTAACCGTTTTTAGTCGAAACCCAATTCACAGTGCTATTTACTTGGTGATTTGTTTCTTCTCGGTTGCGGGACATTATTTATTGTTGAATGCACAGTTTTTAGCTATTGTACACATCATTGTCTATTCTGGAGCTATTATGATTTTGTTCTTGTTTACGATTATGTTAATGAACTTGAATAAAGAAAATGAAGTACACAAACCAAGAATTACTCGTTTAGGAGCTATTGTTTCTTTCTGTTTGGTATGCTTGATTTTGATTGCGATTTTCATCAATTCAAAACCAATTGCAGGAGAATACATTGCTACTGGGGAAGATTACCAATCGATTAACGTCTTGGGTAAAATACTATTGAACGAATATATGGTTCCTTTTGAATTTGCTTCTATCTTATTGTTAGTTGCTATGATTGGTACCGTTCTATTGTCTAAGAAAGAAAAACTAGAGAAATAAAATGAATAATATTTTAAATCAAATTGGTATAGAAAACTATATCTTCCTGAGTGTTATCCTTTTTTGCATTGGAATATTCGGAGTACTGTACAGACGCAATGCCATTATCGTTTTTATGTCCATCGAAATTATGTTGAATGCCGTAAACTTATTGTTTGTTGCTTTTTCAACCTACCATCAAGATGCTCAAGGACAAGTTTTCGTGTTTTTCTCCATGGCTGTAGCTGCTGCAGAAGTTGCTGTTGGATTGGCCATTTTAGTATCGATATTTAAAAATTCAGGTTCGATTAGTATCGATACCCTAAAAAACTTAAAAGGATAAATGGAAATGAATACCACTATAGCTTTACTATTAGTTCTTGCTCCTTTTGCGGGATTTTTAATCAATGTTTTCTTTGGGAAAAGTATAGGAAAAACCGTTTCTGGAATCATCGGAACACTTACGGTAGCGATTTCATTTGCTACTTCAATTTATTTCTTTAGCGCATTAACTGCTGAACCAAAAGGATTCAACATTACCCTTTTTGATTGGATTCATGTGAGTAATATCAAAATCGATTTTGGTTTCTTGTTAGACCAATTGTCTGTTTTATGGTTGCTTTTTGTAACAGGAATTGGTTCACTAATTCATTTGTATTCGATCAGCTACATGCACGACGACGAAAACATGCACAAATTCTTTGCCTACCTCAACTTGTTCGTTTTCTTTATGATTACGTTAGTAGTGGGAAGCAACTTATTAGTATTATTCATCGGTTGGGAAGGTGTAGGATTGTGTTCATACTTATTGATTGGATTTTGGTACAAAAATCAAGACTATAATGATGCCGCTAAAAAAGCCTTCATCATGAACCGAATTGGGGATTTAGGATTACTAATTGGAATCTTCATTTTAGGATATTTATTCTCTACTTTAGATTATGCAACGTTAAAGACAGCTATTGCTGGCGCAACTAACATCGATTTATATTGGCTTTCAGCAGCTGCCTTGTGTTTGTTTATTGGTGCAACTGGAAAATCAGCACAAATTCCATTATACACTTGGTTGCCTGATGCGATGGCGGGACCAACACCGGTTTCGGCATTGATTCACGCAGCAACAATGGTAACAGCGGGTATTTTTATGATTACGCGTCTGAACTTTGTTTTTGATTTAACACCAGACGTTCAAAGCATCATTGCAGTAATTGGAGCCATTACGGCTTTAGTAGCAGCTACTATTGGTTTAGTACAAAACGATATTAAAAAGGTCTTGGCCTACTCTACTGTTTCGCAATTAGGATTAATGTTTTTAGCATTAGGTCTAGGCGCTTACGAAGTAGCTGTTTTCCACGTAATCACACACGCCTTTTTCAAAGCCTGTTTGTTCTTGGGTTCTGGTTCTGTAATCCACGCTTTACATGGCGAACAAGACATGCGCAAGATGGGTGGTTTGAAAAAAGCCATGCCAATTACTTTCATCACGATGTTAGTCTCTTCTTTGGCAATTTCAGGAGTGCCTGTATTTTCGGGATTCTTCTCTAAAGACGAAATCTTGTTAACGGCTTTTCATCATAACATTCCGTTATGGGTTGTCGCTTCGGTGGCGTCTATCATGACCGCTTTTTATATGTTCCGATTGATGTTTTTAACTTTCTTTAATGAGTTTAGAGGAACGGAAGAACAAAAACACCACTTACACGAAAGTCCAGCTTTGATTACGTTTCCTTTAATTGTGTTGGCAATTTTGGCTACCATTGGCGGTGTAATTAGCTTGCCAGGGAATTCTTGGTTGAATCACTATTTGATTCCAATTTTACCAAAATTAGCTTCGGCAGAACACCATTTAGGAAATACTGAATACCTATTAATGGCGGTAGCGGTTGTTGGAGGGTTAGTTGGAATTGGATTGGCTTACGCCAAATACAACAAACAAAATACGGTTCCTGGAGACGATGCTTCCATTACAGGATTTGCTAAAGTGTTGTATAACAAATACTATTTGGACGAAATCTACAACTCCTTGTTTGTAAAATCGGTTAACGAATTGTCTAAATTCTTCAGAGACCAAGTAGAAACTAACTTGTCAGCATTCGTATTTGGATTCGGAAAAGTAACCACCGCAATTAGTCTTCAAGGAAAAAAAGTACAAAATGGAAGTGTAGGATTATACCTTTTTGCCTTTGTTTTGGGTCTTTGTGCCATTATTTCCTTTTTATTTTTAGCTCAATAATATATCTACTATGAACGTATCTCTTATATTACTTATTCTTTTGATCGGTGCTTTGGCAACCTATATGGTAGGTGACAAATTTGCATCCAAAGTGGCGTTGCTTTTTGGACTAGTTTCCTTGGGCACTTCTATTGTAGTTTTGAACCATTACAATTTGGGCGAAAATATCGGATTCATTTCTCAATGGATTGCAAAACCGAATATTTCTTTTGCTTTACAAGCAGACGGATTGGCTTTAGCCATGCTATTGCTAACAACCGCTTTGACGCCAATAATTATCTTTTCATCTTTTGGAACCGAAGTTCAACATGCCAAAACCTTCTATGCTTTGATTCTATTTATGGCATTCGCCATGGCAGGTACTTTCTTAGCAGCTGACGGATTGTTATACTATATCTTCTGGGAATTGTCTTTATTGCCAATCTATTTCATTGCCTTAGTTTGGGGGAATGGAGATGCTGAAGAACGTAAAAAAGCCGTAGTGAAATTCTTCATTTACACTTTAGCGGGTTCGTTATTTATGTTGGTTGGCTTTGCCTATTTATACCAAAAAGCAGGAAGCTTATTGATTGAAGATTTATATAAACTGAACTTAAGTGGAGCTGAACAAGTTGGGTTGTTTGTTGGATTTTTCTTGGCGTATGCTATCAAAATTCCAATCATTCCTTTCCATACTTGGCAAGCGAATGTCTACCAAAAAGCACCTACTGTTGGAACCATGCTTTTATCTGGTATCATGCTAAAAATGGGATTGTACAGTGTTATTCGTTGGCAATTGCCAATCGTTCCATTAGCAGCAAAAGGTCATGTAATCATTATGCTTATTCTTGGAATTGGCGGAGTGATTTACGGTTCAATAGTGGCGTTGAGACAAAAAGACTTGAAAAAATTGTTAGCCTATTCGTCATTGGCACACGTAGGATTGATTGCAGCAGGAGCTTATACCTTAACTGCTGATGGTATTAGTGGAGCTGTATTGCAAATGATTGCTCACGGATTTGTAGTAGTAGGCTTGTTTTTTATTGCTGAAATTATTTACAGAAGATACGAAACGAGAGTTATTGCTGATATGGGTGGCATTCGCTCACAAGCACCAAAATTTGCCTCACTATTTTTACTTATCGTTTTGGCATCAGTAGCTTTGCCTACTACCTTTAACTTCATTGGAGAGTTTACTGTTTTGTACAGCTTGTCTCAAGTGAATATTGCCTTTGCTGTTTTAGGAGGAACTACTATCATTTTAGGTGCTTATTATATGTTAAAAATGTACCAATCAGTAATGTTAGGCGAAACAAACACCAAACCTTTTGCCGATGTAACCGCTAATGAAGGAATTGTTTTGGTAGTAATTATTGCAGTATTGTTCTTCTTTGGATTGTATCCAAAACCAATCATTGAATTGATTATGCCAAGTATCGAAGGAATTTTAAACCAAATTAATAGAATCAAATAAGTCCACTACAAAATGAATACATTAATAGCTATAATAGGATTAGGTGTTTTATGCCTTGTATTTGAAATTCTAAATCTAAGAAAAGCCATTGTGCCTATTACCATTATTGGATTATTGGCCGTATTGGGATTGAACATCTCTGAATTTGGTTCAACTGAAAGTTACTATGGAAATATGATTGTGGTGAGTAAATTCTCTACCGCATTCTCTTCTTTGTTTATTGTGCTGACTATTTTCTTAGTGGCATTGGGACATCATTTTTATGATAATCATCAAAATAAAATCTCCGATTATATTGCCATCAAAGTGTTTTTATTGTCGGGTGCTGTAGCTATGGTTTCTTTCGGGAACTTAGCGATGTTTTTCTTAGGTATCGAAGTATTGTCTATTTCTTTATACGTTCTAGCAGCTAGCGACCGATTGAATTTAAAAAGTAACGAAGCCGGAATGAAATATTTTTTGATGGGTTCTTTCGCTTCAGGGATTTTATTGTTCGGAATTTGCTTGGTGTATGGAGCTATGGGAAGTTTTGATGTAGCAGAAATAAATGAATTATCTCAATCTGCTGAATTGCCAATTTGGTTCCCTATTGGAATTGCTTTATTGACTGTAGGGATGTTTTTCAAAATTGCAGCCGTTCCTTTTCATTTTTGGGCACCCGATGTATACGAAGGCTCTCCAGCTTTAACAACAGCCTTAATGAGTACCTTGGCCAAAATAGTGGCTATGACTACCTTATATAAACTACTATCTGTCCTCAATGCAGACATTTCTGAAAATTATAAAATGGTAATTGTAGTAATTTCAATGGCATCAATGACGGTAGGAAATATCATGGCATTGAAACAAACCAATGTGAAACGTATGTTAGCATTCTCAGGAATCTCACATGCTGGTTTTATGTTAATGACCTTATTAAGTTTAGCGACTTCAGCAAGTAGTTTATTATATTATACTACTGCTTACGCTTTAGCTGGAATTGCAGCTTTTAGCGTGATTTTATACGTTTGTAAAAACAAACATAACGAAGACATTACCAACTTCCACGGATTAGGAAAAACGCATCCTTTCTTAGCAGCGGTATTAACAGCATCATTACTTTCTATGGCAGGTATTCCAATTTTTGCTGGATTCTTTGCTAAATTAATTTTGTTCACTCAAACGATTCAAAATGGTTTTATTGCCTTAGTGATTGTGGCGGTAATCAACTCGATTATTAGTGTGGGTTATTATTTTAAATTAATCTTAGCTATGTACACTAAGGAGTCTAATGAAGAACGTACTGGACAACCTTTCTTGATTTATGCTGTGGCTTTTACCGCTATTGCTTTGAATATTATTATCGGTTTGTTTCCATCATTGATATTGGACTTATTGGGATAGTTTAATTTCATTATATTCTATACAACCCGTCAAGAGTAATTTTGACGGGTTTTTTATTCTTTATGCCACGAAAGCATAAGGGCCAGCCTATAAGTTCCAAAATAATTAGTAGAATTAAGACCGATTCTAATATCTCAACACACTTTATGTATTTATAATAACCTAAAATGTAAATATGAAATCCCCTCTGTCACCAGAAGGGATTTTGTTTGCTTAAGATTATGTACTACCAAAACTTCACATACAACGCAAAAATAGTCAAGACTAACAAGACAATTAAGATAGTGGTTTGTGGTTCCATTTTGAACATCGCTTTGTCTAGTTCAAAGGCTTTTTCATTTATTTTAGGTCCCGCTAAACTTACTGCAATCATTAAGATCATCGTAAAAATAAAAGACAAGCCCATACAAATCAAGAACGGGATTTCGTAACCCCCTTTACCTTTGGCATAAGCCGTGTAGAGCCAAGTATCATTACCAAACCAAGCGGGTGCCAACTCATTAAACACTACAGACAATACAAAACCAGCTAGAACTCCTACCACCGCAGCAGCTCCTGTAGTGCGCTTCCAAAACATCCCTAAAATAAACATTGCAAATACCCCTGGGCTAATAAAACCCGTATATTTTTGAATGTACGTAAAACCGCCCACACCACCAATACCTAAAGTGTCGTTCCAAGTAAAAAGTACCGCTAAAAATAAGGCGGCAAAGACAGCATACCTCCCAATATTCACTTGATTGGTATCTGTTGCTCCCTTTTGAATGTATTTTTTATGAATATCCAAAGTATAAATTGTAGAGATGCTATTTACTTTGCCGGCTAATGAAGCTACAATCGCTGCGGTTAATGCCGCTACGGAAAGTCCTTTTAAACCCGTAGGTAAGAAGGTTAAAATGGCCGAATAGGCTCCGTCTTTTCCTCCCACTAATTGTGGTAAATGGCCACTTTCATGTAAAACATAGGCTGCAATCCCAGGTAAAATCACAATGAGAGGCATAAATAGTTTAATGAAACCTGCAAATAAAATTCCAGAACGCGCCGTGTCTAAATCGGCTCCTAAAGCGCGTTGAGTAATGTATTGGTTACAACCCCAATAGTTTAAATTGATAATCCAAATTCCCGCCAAATAAGCCATTAACCCTGGAATAGTTAAATATTTATTGATTTCTTCTTGAGTAGATGTTGCTATTGGTTCAGGCATAATCATTTTAAAATGGTCTGGTGCTTGATCCATCAACACTTGAAATCCTGCAATACAATCGTGCCCAAAACCATAATATTGGCTCACTGTTGTCAATGCAATATAGGAAGTTACTAAACCTCCTATAATCAATACAGCTACTTGAATAACATCGGTATAAGCAACTACTTTCATTCCACCTAGAGAAATAATCAACGCAAATACAGCTAACCCTGTAATTATAAGATGTAAATACTGCCCTCCAGCCAAACTATTAATCGCAACAGCTCCTAAATATAAAATAGATGTTAGATTAACAAAAACGTATAAAAACAACCAAAATACTGCCATAATCAATGCAGTCGACTCATTGTATCTCGTTTTTAAAAACTGAGGCATTGTGTAAATCTTGTTCTTCAAATAGACTGGGATGAACCAGATAGCCACAATCAATAATGAAATAGCTGCAATCCATTCGTAAGCAGCTACAGCAATTCCTAAAAAAAAGCCTTCGCCACTCATCCCTATGAATTGTTCTGCTGAAATATTAGAGGCAATTAAGGAGGCACCGATAGCCCACCAGGTCAGTTTTCCTTCAGCTAAAAAATACGCTTTCGCATCGTTTTCGTTTTTTTCGCGCTTGCGGTAAATAGTGTATCCATAGATAGATACCACTAAAAAATAAATGATAAAGACAATGTAATCGGTTAATTCAAGACTTTTCTGATTCATAATTGTAATTGGTTAAATAGCGGAACTAAATATACTAGTTTTTATTTGAAGTAGATGATGATAGGTATAAAATGTTATGCCACGTCACAAAGAGATTATTTAGCATAATTTTTTGATGTGTTTAACAACATACTATCTAAATTATTGTAAGTTTGGCTATAAATTTTTCTCTCAAAACGGCAAAAAATGAATAAAAAACCAGACAATATTGTATATTCTGAAGAGCAAGGATACAACGCCAGCCTACTCCCATATGCTACTACTGTTGGAGCGCCAGTAATCCAATCAGAAGATCTAGTTGCGTGGAAAACACGTGGTATTCATAACGTTAACAAAGTTTTTGAAAATAAATTTGCCGAATTAAAATTAGAGTACCAAAAACTGATGGAAGAATATAAATGGAATGAACTAGTGTACAACGCTAAATTTTCATTTGAACCTGTAATTGGCGAGACTTATCATATGTATTTAGGAGAAGATGGGACAGAATTCTTATCTCTAATCCCACCTAACGAATGGAACAAAAAATTTATTGGTTCATTTCAACTTAATAGCGACAAAAAATGGATAGTAGTCACAACATGTTCTGAATCATCTTAGTCTTTTAACCACAAATTCCGAAAAACTTTCTTTTTATCGTAATCCATTGCTTGTTTCTCAATATTGAAATAGCGATGCCCTCTAGGATCATTGCCTACTCCCGCTAAATAGGCCCAATTGCCCCAATTACTGCATACATCATAATCAATTAATTGCTCTTCAAAATAGGCCGCTCCTACACGCCAATCCATATTCAATTCGTTACAAAAATAACTCGCTACATTTTGTCGTCCGCGATTACTCATAAATCCAGTTAGCTGTAATTCAATCATATTGGCATTGATAAAATCGGATGGTGTTGTACCATTCATCCATTGCGAAAGTAGTTTCTCGTTTAAGGATTTTGAATTCACTTTTTCTGATTTTATTCCTTCATACAAGAAAAATTTCGTTTGGTATTTCTTAAACATAAATCGAAAAAAATCGCGCCAAAGCAATTCAAAAACCAACCAATAGGTCGAGTCATTAGCGCCAAATTGTTTTTCGTATTTTTTAATTTCAGCATAAATGAATCGAGGCGAAATACAACCTAGAGCCAACCAAGGCGAAAATTTAGAGGAATAATCCCTTCCTACCATACCGTTGCGAGTTTCTTTGTAGGACGACAAACATTGCGTATCGTAAAAATAGTGTTGCAATCGTTGAATGGCTTGGCTTTCTCCTCCTTTAAATGGTAACACTGCACGAGAATCGATGGTAGTTTTGGTTACACCTAAAGCCTCTAATGTTGGTAAATCAATTGCTGGAATTGCTGGCGAATTAATTTTCGTTGGAGCTTCAAACGGATTTCTGATAGTAGCGTCTTTTTCTGTTTTTTTTCTGAAATTGGTAAAAACATCCGGAATATCTTTGATAGAAAACGGTAAGTCTTCTGCATGATATAGTGTACTTGTACTTACTGTTTCAAATTCACATCGCAACTTAAACAATTCTAATTCAACTTTTTTCTCTGTTTGCTTTTCTTCAAAAGCTACTTCTCTTTTTGCAAAAACCTTTTGGACTTTATATTCTTGAACTAATTTCGGAATTTCAACTTCTGGCTTCCCTTGTACAATACGTAATCCCGAACCTAACTCGCGTAATTTGACATCCAAATCTTGAAGCGATTCTAATAAAAACTGCGCTCTAAAACTCCCTGTTTTTTTAAATCCATGTTCTGTAGTTTCAAAATGAGATTCGTCAAAACAATACACAGGAATTACCTCTTTACTTTGAGCAATAGCTTTGACTAAAGTTTCGTTATCTCCAATTCGTAAGTCGGTCTTGAACCAAACTAATGCTGTCTTTATCATAACTGATTGATATTATTTAAATAGTAATCGGCTTGCTTCAACAAGGCCTCTTTGTCTTTGGAATTCATTTTATGCCACACATTATACATCATTCCGATGCGCGGGTTTTTGCCCAATTTATCTTCGTTTTTATCATAAAAATTCCAATACAAACTATTGAAAGGGCAGGCTTTATCTCCTGTTTTTAGTGCTTTTTTGTAAAAACAACTACCACAATAATGACTCATTTTATCAATGTATGCCGATGAACTTACATAGGGTTTAGTTCCAACAATTCCACCATCAGCAAACTGGCTCATACCACGTGTATTGGTAATTTCTACCCATTCAATAGCATCGATGTAAATACCCAAATACCAAGCATCTACTTGATCCGGATGAATGCCTGCCAAAAGTGCAAAATTACCCGTCACCATCAATCGCTGAATGTGATGCGCATAGGCAAAATTTAAAGATTGGTTGATGGCATCTTTCAAGCAATTCATTTTTGTTTTGCCTGTCCAAAACCATTCTGGAAGTTGGTTTTCGTTATTGAAATAATTCATCGTGGCGAATTCGGGCATTTTGTTCCAATAAATTCCTCGCATGTATTCGCGCCAGCCAATAATTTGGCGAACAAACCCTTCTAATTGATGGTAGGCTATTGTATCTGGATGATTCTCCCATTCAGATATCGCTCTATTGATGACTTCGAAAGGTGAAATTAGTTTTAAATTCAAAGAAAACGAAAGACGAGAATGGTACAGCGACCATTCGTTAGGCGTCATAGCATCTTGGTAGCTCCCAAAAAGTGCCAAGCATTCTGTTACAAAAAAATCGAGTAATTCTAACGATTGCTTTCTATTGATCGGCCAAACAAAATTTTCGGCATCAATTGTTCCGATGGTTTTGATGTCTGTTTTCTGAATTTCTGAAAGAATTTCCGTCACCTTATTATTGAAAACCAAAGGCGGAGTGGGTTTGTGGTCTTTGGGCAATTTTTTTCGGTTTTCACCATCGTAGTTCCATTTTCCCGTTAGCGGTTTGTCGCCTTCCATCAAAATGTGGTGTTTTTTTCGCATCATGTGGTAAAAACTTTCCATTAAAAAGTTTTTTTTACCTTCAAAAAAATCACCTAATTCGTTTCTCGAACTCATAAAATGCTCCGAATCGCATACCGAAGTAGTGATGGAAAGTGACTGGCACAAGTTTTTCAACTGCTCGTCCAAACGGTATTCGTCAGGGAGTTGGTATTCAAAATGGGTAAACTGTTCTTTTTCAATTAAATATTTGATATTTTTTTCAAACGACTGTAAATTAATGGCATCATTCAAGTGAATATAAAAAACTTGATGTTGTCGTGATTGTAATTCGGCAGCAAATTGACGCATGGCCGAGAAAAATCCAACCACTTTTTGAATATGATGCGTGGCATAATCCGTTTCTGTTCGAATTTCCATCATGACATAAGTCACGGAATCATCTAACGAACTAAACCAAGAATGTTGGATGTTCAATTGATCTCCAAGAAGTAATCGTAACGTTTTTGACATTTTTTATAATTTAACGATTAAAGGATTTAAAAATTTAAAGATTAAGATTGTTTTTCAATCTTTCAATCTTTTTTTCATTCCTACATCTATCACTACAATATTTTACTTCTTCCCAAACCTTTTCCCATTTTTTGCGCCAGGCGAATGGTTTTTGGCACACAGTACAGATTTTAGTTGGTAGGTTTTGTTTTTTTATTCCTCGCATTGTTGGGTTTATTGGGGTTACTTACGTGTTTTTGTAAAATTCGTTTCCCTTCTTGTTTGACTTCCTCTTTTTTTCGAAAACTCCAAACGATGTCACTAGCCTGTTTTCGAGTTGCTTCAATATCAACAATAGGAGCTGGATAGTCTTTTCCTATAATACAATTGTAAAACTGCTGCTCCATTTCGTTCATTTTCCAAGGTTCGTGAAGCAAATGCACTGGTACTTCTGCTAATTCGGGCAACCATTGTTTAATAAATACCCCTTCAGAATCGTGTTCTTCGGAATTTTTTATTGGATTGTAAATTCGAATCGTATTGATCCCCGTTGTACCTGATTGCATCTGAATTTGCGGGTAATGAATTCCGGGTTCGTAATCTAAAAATTGACGGGCTAAAAAATGTAATTCGCGCCAATCTTGCCATAAATTAAAGGTAAAAAACGACACCACCATGGCGCGCATTCTGAAATTGATATAACCTGTTGCCACCAAACAACGCATGCACGCATCGACTATTGGCACACCTGTTTTTCCTTCTTGCCAGGCCTTGATATAGATTTCATTTCTTGGTTTTACCAAAGCATCATACGCTCGGTTGGCATTTTCAAATTCCATTTCGCATTCGTCTTCAAACTTTTGCATAAAATGACAATGCCAATGCAAGCGCGAAACAAAATTGAGAATAGCGCGTTTGTTTTTTGACACTTCGTAGTGCTTATTGGTGTATTGGTAAATCATGCGCATACTGATGTTACCATAAGTCAAATATGGAGACAGTCGGCTGCAACCTTTTCGACTCAAAGCGGGTTTAGAAATGTGTTTGCTGTAATTGACATAACGTTCTTTTACAAAACTGTCCAAATAACGCCACGCCCAGTATTCGCCACCACGTTGAAAATTTTTGTTAGGAGTGGTGATTTCAGTTGATAATTCGGCTCCTTTTATTTTCTCATAAAACTCCGAATCTAATACTATCGTTTTTAAATCGGATTCATTTATAATTTTTGGGGTATCACGCATTACCTGCTCCCAGCGCTTGTCCCAATCTTGTCTTGATTTTAATTTACGAATGACACCGTGCATTTGAAATTCTTTCCAAATGATGTCATTGGAATCAAAAAACGCTTTCATTTCCAAATCGCGGTCGTAAGTCACTTTATTTCCAATTTCTTGATGAGAGAAAACAGATTCTACTTCAAATTTTTGAATTAATTCTGAAAATACGTTCTTAACTTCATCATGAAAAAAATAAATTTTTGCGTTAAATGGTTGAAGTTTTTTATTCAAATCTTGAATGGATTCGTACACAAACCGCCAATGCCGTACATCAGAATCGGGATAATTCATAACGGACGGCTCAAAAAAACAAATCAATAAAAGCGGCACACCCGATTGATGGGCATGAAACAAAGCTTCATTATCAATTAATCGAAAGTCGCGTTTGAACCAAACAATATGTATAGGCTGTTTTTTCAAAAGAGAAAAATAGATTATTTTGTTTAATTTTTTTGTAAAAATAATAAACAAATATACTGTTTTTTAGTAATTGTAAAGAAAATAACAGGAGCAAATACTAAAGATAAAGCAATATTAAAGAAGAAAGTAAAAACAAAAAAGCCTCTTCTTTCGAAGAGGCTTTTGTACCCAGGACCGGGATCGAACCGGTACTCCTAAGAACTGGTGTTTGAGACCAGCGCGTCTACCAATTCCGCCACCTGGGCTTAACAGAAATAAAATAACAAGTGTTATTTTAGCATGAGAAAAGAAGAAATTGTTTTAAATCAACCATCAATTCTTTTAACACGGTGCAAATGTAAAAAATAAAATTAAAACCTCTAATAAAAATACTTAATTTTTTCCTTTCAGAGTTGAATAAATTTTCTAAATTTGCACCTCGTTACAACACAACTTACTAACTAACTACAGCCGAGGCAAATAGATACTTAAGCAAGTAGTAGCAAATGAAGCTTACTTATTTAATTGAATCGGTTTTAACAACAGATTATCAATGTCACACCACGAACCAGAAGCTAAAATTTTTGCCTGTTCAAAAAGTGTATATTTAGCCGAGCAGATAGCAGAAGCTTACGGAATTCCATTAGGAAAGGTAATAACCTCAACCTATAGCGACGGAGAATTTCAACCTTCTTATGAAGAATCAATCCGTGGATTACGTGTTTTTATTGTGTGCTCTACGTTCCCAAGTGCTGATAATTTGATGGAATTGTTATTGATGATTGATGCTGCTAAACGCGCATCAGCTCGACATATTACAGCTGTTATCCCTTACTTTGGTTGGGCAAGACAGGATAGAAAAGACAAACCAAGGGTGCCAATAGGAGCAAAATTAGTAGCTAATTTATTGGATGCCGCGGGAGCAACTAGAGTAATGACAATGGATTTACATGCAGATCAAATCCAAGGCTTTTTTGAAAAACCAGTTGACCATCTCTTTGCTTCAACCATCTTTTTACCTTATATAAAAAGTTTGGACTTGGATAATTTAACTATAGCTTCTCCTGACATGGGAGGCTCAAAAAGAGCATATGCCTACTCTAAATTTTTAAATTCAGATGTAGTCGTTTGTTATAAACAAAGAAAAGTTGCCAATGTGATTGACACTATGGAGTTAATTGGTGAGGTAAAAGGTAGAAATGTAATTCTAGTAGACGATATGATCGATACTGGAGGTACTTTAGCAAAAGCTGCCGATTTAATGATTGAAAAAGGAGCATTAAGCGTCAGAGCTATTTGTACCCACCCAATCTTATCTGGCGATGCTTATGAAAAAATAGAAAACTCAAAATTAAGCGAGTTAATTGTTACCGATTCTATTCCGTTGAAGAAAGAATCAAGCAAAATTAAAGTGTTGAGTTGTGCACCACTTTTTGCAGAAGTAATGCAAATGGTACAAAACAACAATTCCATCAGTGGAAAATTTATTATGTAATATTTTTAATAACTATATTTTTTTACAATGAAATCGATTACAATTAAAGGATCAGAAAGAGAAAGCGTGGGCAAAGTTGCTACTAAAGCCTTACGTAATGCTGGAGCGGTTCCTTGCGTGTTATACGGAGGAGATCAACCAGTTCATTTTTCAGCAGAAGAAAAAGCATTCAAAAACTTGGTTTACACTCCAAACGCACACACAGTTGTGATTGATTTGGGTAACGGTAAATCGTTCAATGCTATTTTACAAGACATTCAGGTTCATCCAGTATCTGACAGAATCTTACACATTGACTTTTTTCAATTGTTTGATAACAAAGAAATTACTATTGAAGTTCCTGTAAAAATCATCGGTAACTCTAAAGGAGTTATGGCAGGTGGAGATTTACGTATCAACAACCGTAAATTAAAAGTAAAAGCTTTACCAAAAAATCTTCCTGATTTTGTTGAAGCTGACATTACTCCTCTTGACATGGGTAACAAGTTATATGTAACTAAAGTTCCTACGCCTAACTTCAAAATCATGCACCCTGATAACACCGTTATCTGTCAAGTGAAGATGTCTCGTGCAGCTATGAAAGCGGCTCAAGAAGCGGCAAAAGCGGCAAAAGCACCTGCAAAAGGAAAGAAAAAATAATTTTTTCAAATCCAATTATACCAAAAGCATCAGTTTTTCAACTGGTGCTTTTTTTATTTGATTTTTCTTGGCTTTTGAAAGTCAAAAACTATTAAAAAAATAAGTTTACTTTTGCAAAATGATACAATGGATAACCCAACTGTTTAGAACGACTCAATCAAAAAAGGAAACCAAGGATATGAAGAAATTTTTAATTGTAGGATTAGGAAATATTGGTGCTGAATATGTAAACACACGGCACAATATTGGTTTCAAAGTGTTGGATTTTTTAGCCAAAAAAGAAAGTCTTTCTTTTGAAACAGTAAAGTTGGGAACTCTAGCGGAATACAAGTTCAAAGGGCGTACTTTTTTATTGCTAAAACCAAACACCTACATGAATTTAAGTGGGAAAGCGGTAAAATTTTGGATGGACAAAGAAAATATTCCTTTGGAAAATGTTTTAGTAATAACCGATGATTTGAATTTGTCTTTTGGAACCATTCGCATCAAACCCAAAGGAAGTGATGGTGGCCATAACGGACTTAAAAACATCAATTTGATTTTAAATACTCAAAATTATAGCCGTTTCCGATTTGGAATTAGTGACCAATTTAAAAAAGGTCAACAAGTAGATTATGTTCTTGGCGAATGGACCGAAGAAGAAAAATCAAAACTTCCAGAACGACTTGAATTAGCTTCAGAAATAATTAAATCTTTCGGTACTGCAGGATTAGAAAACACCATGACCTCTTTTAATGGGAAATAGAACGATTCAATAACTCAATTAACAAATATTTTTTTCACGGTTTCATTATATCCGTCTACTACTGTTAATAAGTATACCCCGGATTGAATTCCTTTTATTTGAATTGTTTCTGCAAAGATAGGAGTACTAGGAAAACTCGCCTGGTATATTTTCTTACCTGTTAAATCATGAAGCGTTATAGTGACTCCAGAAGTATACATGCTAAAAAACACCACATTAAACTCTCCATTATTTGGGTTTGGAAATACCGCTAAACTGTTCCTGTCAATATCTGGAGCAGCAATAGGTGTGTACGTTTTAGTACAAATAGATACTGAAGCAGCATTAATTGATCCAATATCTCCTGCAAATTCGTCCCTAACTCTAAAAGACCAAATCCCTGAAGGATTCGATTCATTATACAAACTTAAAGACTCTTCAGGTGCAACTGTTTGTATGGGTTTGTTTTTCACAAGAAAGAGACCCTCCTAAATCATAATTTTAAAACTAAACTCCCGTTAGTATCCTCACATGAATTTGAAAATAGACGCACGGTTCTCCCTTCTGGATTGATAATTTCCATCTCAATATCTGACAAATAGGTATGAGTTACATTAACTGCCACATTTACATCCGAAACTACTGCCGTAGTAGTTGGAACTACTATTGTTTTAGTAGTATAGGTTGCTGTTTCAGGAATAACAAATGGAGCTGAAAAATCATAGGTAGCACAACTAGAAACCGTTGTGTACCCAATAGCAAAAGGTTCTTGATTGATAGCATAAAAAATATTGTCTGTCGGTTCTATCATAATCCGACAATTTTTTCCTGAAATCCCCTCAGGTACAATAATCAACTCATAGCCATCATTTGGAGTATTTGCTTTTAACGTTTTGGAGAAAGTAAGTCCTCCATCAACAGACAATTTAATATTCACACGTGAAGCTCCGGGTAGCGTAACTGTGTTATTTACCGTCCAAGTAATAATTTGACAACTTAATGGTACCCAAGATAAATCTTTAGTGTTTTGAGAGGTCACTACAAAAGGACCTCTGGTGGCATCAACTGCAACCTGCATTGCATCTGTATTAGTTTGTGCTAATCCCTGTATAGCATTATCTCTAACTGTAAGCGTAAAATGTAGCGTCCTAGAAATATCTGAAACCGATTCCCATTTAGAATTCAACTTATTACTCAACACTTTGTTTAAAGCCGGCATATAACGATTAGGAGAAGTACTTGGCATAACTGATCTAAAAAGCGGCCCATCTATCTTTGTTGGGTAGGCAATACTATTGGACCCATACGATGAAATAGCAGCATCATTTTGTTCCCAACAATAACTCAACACATCGCCATTAGGATCTGAGCCAGAACCTTTAAGAATAAATGGAGTCCCTTTAGGAATACTATAATCAGGTCCTGCATTAGCAATTGGTGTTTTATTTGACAAGAATGTTGTAATTGGACACGTTTTATTTGCAAGATTATTTTGAATTTGTGCAATACTAACAAAAGCAAAATAATTGTCTGAATGCATTTGAACATTAAAATCACTAACTCCTGCATACGCCATAATAGTAGATCCGCCTCCTGGTTCTACATTAACACCAGTGCCTTCAACCTCATGAGAAAACGTATGATTTGCTCCTAATTGGTGACCCATCTCATGTGCCACAAAATCAATATCAAAGGTATCTCCCTCAGGTTTTCCATCTGCCGGAGAAGTATAACCACTTCCTTTAGCTAAATCAGTTGATGAGATTGGATTCTGGCAAACACAACCAATACAACCGGCATTCCCTCCTCCTCCAGATGCTCCAAATAAATGCCCAATATCATAGTTTGCATTTCCTATCTTAGCAGTCAAATCACGTTGTAGTTCTAAATTCCAGGCACCATTAACTCCAACAGACGAAGGTGAGTACGGATCAGTTGCAGCATTCGTATACAATAAAACTGTATTGTTGGCAATCAAATTTAAATGCAAGGCCAAATCTCTATTAAAAATACCATTCACGCGAGTTAAGGTGGCATTCATCGCAGCTAATGCTTGAGTCACTCCTCCAAAATACGCTGTATATTCTCCTGTACATGCCAATGCCAATCGTAATGTTTTATACACTCCATTATTAGCTGTTACAGCCGCCGTTTTACTAACTAATTGCTTATTTAAAAGACTATCTGAAGTAGAACAATACAATGGCAAACTCCCCTTTTGCCTAGTATTGGAATCGAACAATTCATAAATTTCCTGACCATCAGAACGTTTTTCGATAAATTCAGTTGCATTATCGGAACGCAATACCATAGTTTGAATTCCTTTTGGAGACATACTAAAATAGACCGTTGCATTTTTATCTGTCAAACCAAGCCCTGCATACGAACGAATATCAGGAAATTGAGCTTGTAAAGCGGGCTCAAAATTAGAGAATTCATGAATTTTAAACTTTTCTAATTCTCCCTTTTTATTTGGTATTTCTATTTCAATTTCGCTAGCAATAGTGGAATTTTGAAGAGGTTGTAAAGCTTGTTTTAAAGCTGGTACATCTAATTCAAACAATACTGAATGTTCATTATCTTCTCTGATGTTTACACGCTCTATTAAGGAAATTTGAGCTCGAGAAATTCTTTTCCACGGCGATACATTTTGGGCTTGCATCAACGAAAAAGAAAAGATAAGAATTAAAAACAGAAAGTATCTTTTCATTGATTTGGTGTCTTTGGAATTCCAAAAGTAGTTTTTTTGATTTAAAATTAAAACGTAAAATCCTTAATTTTATTGGAAAAATAGCCATTTAATGCACTTTTGACAGATAGTTTAAAATTGTAATTAAAAGGAATTCATTTTGGCAAGAATTTTCAAATAGTTTAGTTTAAATTTGCACCCAAAATAAAGAGGAGACTGACTTGAAAATTTTTCATTCCATAAACGAATTTCATTCCAACAAGAAAACCATATTAACACTTGGTACTTTTGATGGGGTGCATATTGGTCATGCGGCAATTCTAAAAAAGTTAACCCAAAATACCAACAATGGAGAATTTGAAAGTACCGTGCTTACTTTTTTTCCACATCCAAGAATGGTGTTACAAGGAAAATTCGATTTGAAATTACTGAACACCATCAATGAAAAAATGGAGTTGTTAGAAACCATCGGAATTGAGAATCTAATTATCCATCCTTTTGATGAGAGCTTTGCTCAATTAAGTGCCGAAGAATTTGTCAAAACCGTTTTAGTTGATCAACTACATATTCAAAAAATCATCATTGGCTACGACCACCGATTTGGAAAAAACCGAACGGCAAATATTGATGATTTAATCCATTTTGGTACACAATATGGGTTTGAAGTAGAGCAAATATCAGCCCAAGAAATCAACGCAATTTCAATTAGTTCTACCAAAATCAGAACGGCTCTTGAAACAGGAGACATCCAGTTAGCTAATGAATATTTAGGCTATGCTTATTTTTTAAGCGGAACCGTTGTAAAAGGGAAACAATTAGGTAGAACTATTGGGTTTCCAACAGCCAACATTGAGTTAAAAGAAGCGTACAAATTAGTTCCAAAAAATGGCGTTTATATTGTCCGTTCAGATATAAACGGAGCACAAGTATTTGGTATGATGAATATTGGTTTTAATCCAACTGTTGAAGGAAAAACCAAAACTATCGAAGTACACTTTTTTGATTTTAATGATGACATTTACGATAGCCATATTAAAATTGCCATTTTACAACGCATTCGTTCAGAAAAGAAATTTGAATCCGTTGCATTGCTAACCAAACAATTGGAAGACGATCAAAATTTTTCAAAACAGTATCTTCAAAATCTAGAAAACAAGTAGCCTTCCTTTTAAATACACTACATTGCTTGTTTGAAACTATTTGATTACTTTTGACCTATAAAATTATACCCATGAGCATTACAAAACACGATTGGACCAAAGAAGAAATTATTGCAATTTACAATAAACCTTTGATGGACTTGCTTTATGAAGCAGCTTCTATTCACAGAGAAAATCACGATCCAAACGTGGTACAGGTTTCCACTTTATTGTCTATTAAGACGGGTGGGTGTTCTGAAGATTGTGGCTATTGTCCTCAGGCAGCGCGTTACAACACCAACATAGAAGGAAATGATTTAATGACGGTGAGCCAAGTAAAGGCACAAGCTTTGAATGCCAAATCAGCTGGATCTTCTCGCGTATGCATGGGAGCGGCTTGGCGTAATGTAAAAGATGGGCACGAGTTTGACCAAGTGTTAGAAATGGTGCGCACCATCAACAAACTAGACATGGAAGTATGTTGTACTTTGGGTATGATTACCGAAAACCAAGCTAAACGCTTAGCCGAAGCAGGTTTGTATGCTTACAACCATAATTTAGATACCTCAGAAGAATATTATAAAGAGGTAATTTCGACACGCGGTTTCGAAGACCGTTTGCAAACTATAGAAAACGTTCGTAAAACTAACGTAACCGTTTGTAGTGGTGGTATCATCGGAATGGGAGAAAGTATCGAAGACCGTGCAGGAATGCTTGTAGCGCTTTCTACGTTGAACCCACAACCGGAATCAGTGCCAATTAATGCTTTGGTGGCTGTAGATGGAACACCTCTAGAAGACGAAGAACCGGTTGAAATTTGGGAAATGATTCGAATGGTAGCCACTACCCGAATTGTTATGCCTGAAACACAAGTTCGTTTATCAGCAGGTAGAACCAACATGAGTCGTGAAGGTCAGGCGATGTGTTTCTTTGCAGGAGCCAATTCGATTTTTGCCGGAAATAAATTATTGACCACTCCAAATCCCGATGTGAATGAAGACATGAAAATGTTTGAATTATTGGGATTAAAACCACAGAAACCATTTACTAAAATGGTACAACCACAAACTGTAGAAGCCGAAGATTCTCAATATGTTGCCTTAGGCGAAAAACCAAAATGGTCGCGTCCAGGACATACTATCGAAAGAAATTTAGAGGCCTCTGTTAAAGGAAAATAAAAATAGCATTCAAGCATATAAAAGCTTCCAGCCATTACGATTGGAAGCTTTTTCTTTTACAACAATACTTTACGACTAACTACTGCTCCTGTTTTCAATGTTATTTGAACAATAAGTACTTTTGTCTTCCAAAGCGCCGCTTCAATGGTATGGGTTTTGGCTTCCAATGATTCGACATGATACAATTGCTTCCCTTCTAACGAATACAAGGACACTTTACTAAGTATCTCTTTAGAGGAATTTATCTGAACTTGATTGTTTCGAGTTACAATTTGAACTTCAGCGGAAATTGCTGAGGGAACAGTATTTTTAGTTTGAAAACGCACTACAAACCGATTGTCAAACGTGCCTTTGGTAGTAGTGAATGAATAATCGGCTTTCTTTAAATTCTGTGTTTTTGCTTCTAATTGGTCTTCCAAAAAAATGTCTTGATTTGCAAACAATCCGTCAAAATCATCCAAACTAATCGTATAATTCCCTTCTTGTTTGGCTCGATAACCAATCGGAACCGAATCTGAATCATCAAATGGTAAAGCTCTCGCCTGAATACTGTTTTTATCTCCTTCGTTTAGACTATAAAAATCCAACCATTCGTTGCTATCTAACGAAAGTCCATCAAATTTCACGTCTTTTCCATTAGTCGCTCCTGTGGCATAGCCCAATAAAATTTGTTTGAAAGCCCCTTGTTTGTTAGATAAGTTGAGCCAAATTCGGTGTTTCTCAAAGGTAGAAGTAGTAATCGATTTACTAGCACTATTTTTAAAAAACAGATTGTTCCCACCTTTTAATCGCATTGCATTTTTAAAGACAATATTTCCTTGCTGATTGTTTCCTAAAATAAAAAAAGCTTGCCCTGATGCGATTTTACCATTTGGGATTGTGTTATTTATCCCGCCATTTTTAGCCGCTGTTCCTACTCCACCCAAAATGGTATACACCGCATAATCATCTGAAGTATATTGCCCATTATCAATAGGAGTATTGTGTGTCCAAAAATACAAGCTCCCTTGTAGCACATTCTGATTCTCCAGAATAAATGCATCGGCATTTAGTGATGAAGGATACGGATTCCCAATTAAATTGGGCGTTTTGGTTTTAGCTATAGGCAGTGAAACCAAACCATTATTGGGTATTCCAGAAAAAGCAGCTTCGAAAATTGCCGGAGTCGTTGCTGAAAAACTTTCGGGAGCTTGAAAAATATAACCTTTACCTAAACCCATCGTGTTAGTTGTCAATTCTTTGTGCCAATTATTGGAAATCGCATCAAAAGAATAAAAGGTAGAAGAAGGCGAATTCGGAGAAAGCAATTTCAACTGTTGACCTGCCACTGGCGAGGACCAATAGGTATAATCCGTTTTACGAACTGGGGTGGTTTTTCGCTTGAACTGAATAATTCCTGTATTTACAACGGAATCATCTGTTTGATATAATGAAGCGTTATTCTCGAAAACTAAATTTCCTGTTCCCGAATAATTCAATACCAATTCTAAAGTAACTGCAGTTGCAACTGTAACTTTTACCCCTGAATTGACTACACAAGAACACATTTTAGTATCAGTCGAAATTTCATAATTGCTATTAAACATAACCGTTTTATCCTTCGTTGGCAAACCATTACTCCAATTTATACCGTCCCAAATTGTGCCTTCTTGGCAAAATAACAACTTAGCTATCCGATGCTTCGATATTCCGGAAACCGAATTGAAATTACCTCCAATAACCGCTCCACCTTGAACCAAACAAATACTATTGAGTTGCCCATTCAAAATAATTGGAAAAGAAACATCGTAAGTCCCATCGGGCAATAAACGCACCATTCTTTTTACAGTCGCCCCATTATAATTCCGCGAAAAAGAACCACCTACTAAAATCCTTCCGTTAGATTGTGCCACGATGGAACGCACTGTTCCTCCACTAAAACCAGTTCCTGAATTAAACGTTGTGTCTGAAGTTCCATTAGAATTCAATCGTATTATTTTGCCAATCGTTTGTCCGTTGTATTTGGATAGTGAACCTCCCACAAGAATTTTTCCGTCATTTTGTAATGCTATAGTATAAATAGACCCAACAAATCCTGTCCCAACAGAGAAACTAGAATCGACAGACCCATCTGTGTTCAACCGAATCAATTTATTGGAAGTGATTCCGTTAAAAATAGCAAAATCTCCGCCTACTACAACCTTCCCATCAGCTTGGAGAACCAATAAATTCGGTGTTGCATCAGGATTTGTTCCAATAGTAAAACTAGTATCCAAATTACCATCGGGTAATAACCGAATCACTTTTTTTACTAACACCCCATTATAAGAAGTAAAACTGCCGGCCACTATAATTTTGTCGTCAAGCTGCAAAGCCAAAGCATAAACCATATAGTTAAAACCAGAACCAATAGTAAAAGACACATCAATAGTCCCATCTGGATTCAAACGAACTATTCGTTTGATAGGAACACCATTGTATTTTGTAAAATTTCCCGCCACAAGAAGTTTCCCTTCTGGTAGTACCATTACTTCTTTGACTGTATTATCAAATCCAGATTGATTCGAATTGAAAGTGGTGTCCAACTCACCGTTTGCTGTCAGTTTTGCCATTCGATTAACTTGTTTTCCATTGAATTGAGTAAAACTTCCAAAAGCGATATAACTTCCATCTGCTAAAGGAACTATTTTGTCTACCGCTTTGTCAAATCCTACTCCAGCTGTTAAATACCCTGAATCCAATTCGCCAACGGTACTAATTTTAGCTAACTTTCCCTGTTTCAAATCATCAAAAACAGAAAAAGAACCTCCTACAAAAAAGCTATCTGTTGACTCACACAAACCGTATATCGTCGCTGAAGATGGTCCCGCGCCTATGTCAAAATTGGTATTCACTGTCCCGTTTGAATTTAACAAAACCAAACGATTGACAGCTGTCGATTTATAAGTACCGCTAAAGCTACCGCCTACTAGAATTCCGCTAGAAGTACTATGAATTGCATGAAGTGCTCCATTATTAAACCCCGATCCAGAGAGAAAACTTGTGTCAACAGTTCCATTCGCATTCAAACGAACAATTCTATTTTGAGATGTTCCATTATAATTTAAAAAACTACCCCCTACTACAATTTTACCATCTGACTGGACTGCAATAGCTTCAATAGCATCATCAAATCCAGCACCTATAGAAAAAGTAGTGTCAATGCTTCCATCTGAATGTAACTGAACTAATTTGGAATAATTAGTATTCCCATTAAAAGAACTAAACGATCCCGAAAGCACTATTTTACCATCAGGAGCAATCGCCACATCGTCAATTGTACTTGTGGTTCCTGTCCCTGTAACAAAACTACTATCCAAATCACCATTAGGTAAAATCCTTGCAATTCTGTTTACGGTAATTCCATTGAATTTGGTAAAACTTCCTACCACCAATACTTTGCCATCAATCTGTAAAGCCAGCCCATAAATAGTACCACTACTCGCCGCAATAGAGGTATCGAAAGTTGTATCTCTCGAACCGTCTGTATTCAACCGCACCAAGCGTCCTACTGGAATTCCATTACAAGTAGTAAAGGCTCCCGCCACAATAATTTTACCATCAGGTTGGATAACCGAAGTATAAATTTTTCCGTTGAAAGAAGTGCCAAGATTAAATCCAATATCTTTAGAACCGTCCGTCTGTAAGCGACAGAGATACGGACTGGCACTGCCATTATAATTTAGAAATTCACCTCCTACTATTAATTTTCCGTCGGTTTGAAGAGACAATGTTCGGACGGTTCCATCAAAGCCATCGCCCAAAAGTCCGTCATCATAGGAGTTAAATTTAGGATCAAGTTGTACTTCTTGGCTGTAGCCAAAACAAGAAAGAAAAAAGAATAGCACCAAGACTACCCTTTTTTTGGGTTTAATTTGGGTAAAAGATAACATAAAGGGGGCGCTTTAAATTATGGTTATTACGTACTAATTCAACTAGTTATCACAAACTTAACTTAAAAACAAACAGATTGAAATACCCACATTTAGTGATTTTTGGCAAACCGAAAGATGGCAATCCAAATAAATTACTTATTTTTCGAGTATAAAAACTACCTCAATGAGCGAAGTCAATTCCGTTAAAGAAGCGATTCATAAAATAGAACATTTCTGTGCCTATCAGGAGCGTTGCCACGATGAAGTGGTGCAAAAATTACGCACTATGAAAATGGATTCGGCAGAAATTGACGAAATTTTGGCTCATTTAATCCAAGAAAACTACCTCAACGAAAGTCGGTTTGCCTGTAGTTTTGCCCGAGGAAAACACCGCATTAAGTTTTGGGGCAAAGTTCGTATTGTAAACGAATTGAAATTGAGAAATATCTCCACTTACAACATCAATTTGGCACTTAAAGAAATTACCCCTGAAGAATATGAAGCAAATTTCAATGCTTTGGCCGAACGAAATTGGTATTCCATTAAAGAATCCAACGGACTCAAAAAACGTAAAAAATGTTGTGATTTCTTATTGCGAAAAGGCTACGAAAGTACTATGGTGTACGAAAAAGTGAAAGAGTTAGAAGCTGGGAAAAATTAGATTTTTGTGCTACTAGGCACAAGATTATGGAAAAAAAATTCGAACGTGTTTTTCCGTGCCGTAGGTACGGGATTTATATTATTTCGAACCTAACGGCACTCTCGAAAACATACCCTACAAGTCTACCTTTATTCTGTGCCTAAAGGCACTATTTTTTTAAAAAGTTAATTTAAATTGATACCAACACACTCACCGCATTTCCCCCAAAACCAACGGCATTCACCAATACTTTTTTGATAGGTTTTGTTGGTGTTTGTGCTATCGCAAAAGGAACGCCCACAAACTGATTATGTTGCAACATTAAGATGGCCAACTCCAAACTCAAAATGCCCGAAGCACCAAACGTATGTCCTATTTTCCATTTGTTGGTGGTCAATAAAGGGAGCTTGCTGCCAAATACTTTTTCAATAGCTCTATATTCTGTCAAATCGCCTTTGATAGTTCCAGGAGCGTGCATTACAATGGCATCTACTTCGGATACATCTGTGTTGGCCAAAGCCATTTTCATGGATTTTTGGAAACAATCTGCCTCCGCAGAAATGGAAATATTATGTTCTAAAATTTCGGTAGCATAACCAATGCCTTCGATGTAAGCCAAGGCATTTTCTTTTTTTCCAATTTCCAAACAACAAACGCCAGCACCTTCGCCCAAAATCATCGTATTTTGCGTTTTATCTAAATCCAAAGCGCGATTCGGGTAGTGTTCTTCGCTTCGAGAATAGATTTTTAAGGCACGCATTTGGGCAATGGTAAAATCAGTCAAAGGCGCTTCGCTACCGCCAACCAAAAATTTATCTGCCATTCCCGAACGCAACCAAGCCACGCCATTCAAAACCGCATGCAAAGCGGTAGAACAGGTGATTGAATGCGAAATTTCAGGGCCCTCAGTCTGCAAATCATGGGCTACCCAAGAAGAAATATTACCCAAAGTGGTGGTTGGCGAAGCCAAAGTCTGTGCTTTGCCCGTTGTAGTATATTCTTGAAAGTGCTTTTCGAATAAATCGGTGGCACCGCGAGACGAACCAATATTGATTCCGAAAACATCATTTTTTGACCAACCCGCTTTTGCAATAGCTTTGCGCGAAGCGAGCATGGCAAACAAAACAGAATTGTCTAAAAATTTGTATTTACTATCCGATTGTCTCAAAGCCTCGATTTGAGGTTTGGAATCTTCGTCCAAAGGAGCAATCAAAGTTTCTTTTTGATCTAAAAACCGACTTTGAAAACACGGATTAAGGTTTTGGTACTTATTCCAAATAGTTTCTGGTTCATTCCCCAAAGGAGAAACAGAAGCAATGGCCGTTATGGAGATAGTTGGTGACAAAGGACTATTTTTATGCAAAATTACACTATTTCAAGAGCACTTTCGACTACTTGATAGACTTTTTCTAATTGCTCGTCCGTAATTATATACGGCGGCAGCACATACACAATATTGCCCACAGGACGTAATATCACGCCATTTCCAATAAAGAAATTATACAATTTGTTACGCAAATTTCCGTAATAACTTGCAGCCGATTCGGTCTTGATTTCCAAAGCAAAAATAACCCCTAATACTCGGGTAGTTACTACTTTTGGATGTGATTGGACTCTTTTTTCAAAAGCCAAATGATTGGCATTTACTCGCAAAATATTGGCTTGCATTTCAGGAGTTTGTAACAATTCCAAACTCGCTAAAGCCGCAGCACAACCCGTTGGATTCGCCGTAAATGTGTGCCCATGAAACAACGCCTTATTAATATCTTTATCATAAAACGCATCGAAAATTTCTTGAGTGAAAGTCGTAATTGCCATCGGAATCGTACCACCTGTTAAAGCTTTGGACAAACACATCATATCGGGTTGTTCTGTTAGATAATCCGAAGCAAAGGTTTTTCCTGTTTTTCCAAAACCTGTCATCACTTCATCAGCAATCGTCAACACGTTATTGTCTTTACACATTCGGATTAAGGTATCCAAAGCAGCGGGTTCGTACATCACCATTCCTGCGGCACCTTGTACCAAAGGTTCGTAGATAAATCCAGCGCAATGGTGATCTTTTAGAACTTTGACCAAAGCTTCAAAACAGGATTTTTCTTGTCCAACAACTGGAACAGGAATCCGAATTACATCAATAAACATTCCTTGAAAAGCATCGGTAAAAAAAGAAATTCCGCTCGCTGCCATAGCTGCAAATGTGTCACCGTGAAACGCATTTTCGAAGGCAATAATTGTTGTTTTCTTTTCTCCTTTATTGAAAAAATACTGCAATGCCACTTTAATCGCCACTTCTACAGCGGTAGATCCATTATCTGAAAAGAATAATTTTTGTTGGTTTTTAGGCAAAATCGCCATCAATTTTTCAGCCAAAACCACAGCAGGTTCGTGTGTAAATCCGCCAAAAAGCACGTGTTCTAAAGTAGTCAATTGCTTGTAAATCGCATCAGCGATAAACATATTGGAATGCCCGTACGGATTTACCCACCAAGACGCAATCGCATCAATATATTCTTTATCATTTTCATCCCACAACAAAGCACCTTTCCCTTTTGTAATCGCAATAGGAGCCGAAGCGGTCTTATGTTGTGTATACGGATGCCAAAGGTATTGACTGTCTTTTTCGGTTAAACTCATAGTAGATTGAAGATTTTTGATTGTAGAGTAACGATTTCAGAAATTGATTTTTGATATTGTGATTGCTATTGAATTTTCAAAAGATTCTCTCGAAACAAATCGGCATATTCTACTATGACGTTGGTATCAAAATACGGTTCTTGGTCAATTCTGCCAATGCACGGCAAACCCGTTCTGTTTAAAATTATAGATTCAGAACTTGTGTTTTCTTCGCCAGAAAAAACAATTCCTGCAATAGACAACTTTCGGTTTTGCAAGGCTTCTACCGTTAATAACGTATGATTAATACTGCCTAAATAGTGTCTAGAAACTACAATTACTTTATAATCGGACTGAATAATATCTACCACCGATTGTGTTTCATTAAGCGGAACCAAAATGCCTCCCGCTCCTTCAATGACCAAGTGATTCTTGGTTTGAGGCTCTTGAATTTGGTTCAAATCGATAGTTATTCTGTCTTTCGCAGCAGCTAAATGCGGACTTGCTGGAGTTTGCAAAGCATAACTATTCGGATGAAATTGCGATTGTGTATTCGAAACTAAGGCTTGTACTTTATGGGTATCCGAGTGTTCTAAATCACCTGCCTGAATCGGTTTCCAATAATCGGCTTGGAGCGCTTCCACAATAATTGCCGAAGCAATTGTTTTGCCCACATCGGTCGAAATGCCTGTTATAAATAATTTCATATTAATAGAGTATTCAACCACAAAGGTCGCTAAGTTTTCACTAAGTTCACAACAATTAAGCTCCTAAAAAAATAAGAGCACTCAACAATTGTAACACCTCGGTTATTTCTTGTTCTGAATTAAAACTATGTAAACAAAATCGTAAGCGTTCTTGACCTTCGGGTACTGTTGGCGACAAAATAGGTTTCACATCAAATCCCTTACTTTGTAATTGTTGTGCTATGCTTTTTACTTTTTCATTCCCCGGAATTATAGCCGATTGAATGGCTGATTTACTGCGAACAAACAACGTTTTTAAACTCAACCGATTCTTTTCTTGATTGAAATGAGCGATGTTATTTTTTAATTGTTGTTGGCTGTGGGTTGCTCTTTCTAACTGCTCATAAGCGGTCAAAATAGTCGCCACCGAATGGGGTGACAAACCCGTTGTATAGATAAAACTTCGCGCAAAATTGACTAAGTAACTCTTCAAATCTTCTCCTCCTAAAACGGCAGCTCCATGGCAACCCAATCCTTTTCCGAACGTCATAATTCGGGCAAAAACAGTTTCTTGTAAACTTAAACTTTGCACTAACCCTTCCCCTTTTTCACCAAAAACCCCCAAAGCATGCGCCTCATCAACCACTACATAGGCTTTGTGTTTTTCAGTCAATTGAACTAATTCTTCTAGATTAGGCGTATCACCATCCATTGAAAAAACCGATTCAGTAACAATATAAATAGTAGTATCCGGATGTCGAACTAACAATCGTTCTAAATCTTCCAAGTCATTGTGTTGGAATTTATAGGCCTTTGCATTCGATAATTGGATTCCATCACGAATGGACGCGTGACACAATTCATCGTACAAAATCAAATCTCCCTTTTGAGGAATCGCACTAAAAAAACCCACATTAGCATCATACCCTGAATTGAAAATCAAGGCTGCTGGCGCTTGATGAAATTGAGCAATACAGTCTTCGGTAACTTGATAAACTTGATGATTTCCTGAAAGTAAACGAGAGCCTGTCGCTCCATTTTGTTTCTGATTATGGTCTAGTAAATACTGATGCGTTGCTTCAAAAATCGCATCGGATTTAGAAAATCCCAAATAATCATTCGAAGCAAAATCTACCAAGTCAGAAGCTTTTGGCAACTGCCTCAAGGCGTTGTTTTGCAACCGCAGCGCTAATTTATCTGAAAGAGTTACAGGTAATTTTTTCATACTCCACAAAAATAAGGCATTTTTTGGTCTTTTAGATTCTTAAATTTTCAAACTTAACCTATTAAAAAAAATCGAAATCGGTTTCGATTTTTTAAAAATTGAACTTTTGTTAAAAAAATCTTAAAATTTGATTTGGATAGTATTGCTCAATCAAATAGTTTTCTACTTTCGGAGCAATGAAAAGAATAGCCACCCTTTTTTTAATTGTAACCTTGTTCTATAACATGATAGGTTACTATTTAATGTTTGCTTACCAAGAACAGCAAGCATGGGTAGCACGTATGGAAAAAACAAACCATACTGATTTTCGTGTTATGAAATTAAATGCTTCTTTATACACCTTCGTAGAAGACACTGAATTTGAAGATGTGAACGAAGATGTTATCATTAATAAGAAGAGTTATCACATCTTTAAGAAACAAATTAAAGACAACACACTTCATCTTTATTATTTGCCTAATTCTAATGAAAATAAAGTCAGTAAGGATTTAAACGATATCGTAGACAGTCAACTTTTCAATAATGGAAATTCAAAGGAATCTCCTGTCAAAAAAATTCTTAAATCTTTTATCAAAGATTACGTCGACAACCCAGAAATTAGTATTCCTACACAACTCGAAAAACTAGTTTCAACTAGCTTAATTTCAACAACCGTTGTGAATTTTACTGAATCTGAACACCTTTCTTTACCCTATTCCCCTCCGGATTTTATTTAATTTTAGGTTTTAACCCATTTACGAATTGATTGATTTTCAATTAGGTAGAGTTGTATTTGTATGACTGCTATAAGTACATTATAATCATACCTTTCAATACATTTTCATCATGATAAATTGGTGTAAACCTTTGGTGTTGTACCTTTCTTAGAGGTATTTCTACACATCCAATTCATTATTACATTTTCTATTTATTTTTCTTAAAATGAATATTCTATAAGCATCCTCTAAATTAATTGGAAGCTTACGCCTACTCTATTTTTTTAAAAGAAATGAGTACAGAGTATTTGATTTTGAGATCCAACCAATTACTAAAAAAATGAAACAAATATACTTTTGTTGCCTACTATTAGGGACTTTATTTACTAATGCTCAAACCGAAATTGACGGTATTATGATGAGTAAAAAACAACTTTGTACTGGTGCAGTTTATCAGTACAGCGCTTGGGACAATTACTGGGAAGGAACTTTCAAAAGAGACAATCAAAATTTAGGAACAGTCTCAAATAACAATATCAGCGTAAACGCCAACTACGGTGTGTCAGACAAATTGAATATTATAGTGAGTTTGCCTTATATGACCACACAAGCTTCTGCAGGTACTTTAAAAGGTCAAAATGGATTGCAAGATTTTTCGGCAACAGTGAAATACATGCCTATTGAAAAGACTATTGGAGGAGCTACTTATTCTTTATACACCATTGCAGGTATCTCTGTGCCAACAACAAATTACGTTGCAGATTATTTACCCTTAAGTATTGGGTTGCAAAGCAAAACAGGAACTTTCAGATTGATGGGAGATTATCAAAAAGGTCATTTTTTCACAACGCTATCTGGCGCTTATCTAAAAAGAGCTAAAATTACAATTGATAGAAATGCCTATTTCACCAACGAAATGATTTACTCCAATGAAGTTGCCATGCCAGATGTAATTAATGTTAATCTTAGGATGGGGTATCGTTCTAATCGCTTGATTGCCGAAGCAATTTTGGACAACCAAGTAACTCAAGGCGGGTTTGACATTACAAAAAACAATATGCCTTTCCCGAGTAATACTATGAATACCCTTAAAGTTGGCATACATACCAAATACACTTTCCCTAAAAAAGAAGCATTAGCGCTTGTGGGTGGGTTCAATCATGTATTAGAGGGACGCAATGTAGGTCAAACAAATGCCGTATATGCAGGATTCTTTTATATCATCAACTTCAACAAAAAATAAAATGAAAAATATACTATTTTCCCTTATTCTATTAAGCTTACTTACCTCTTGCAGTAATGATATTTACGATCGTTCTGAAAATTATCCTATACTAAGTCCTACAAATAATGATGATTTAGCAGGTACTTGGCGACCAATATTATTAGCTGCTCCAGACGAATTTAGCTTAGACGCTCCAGTAGCCACTACTAATGCTGCCTTTACTAGAGAATTAAACGAGATTAAAAGCTATCAAGCCAATATTACCGACGAACAAAAAGCCATCATTAAATACTGGAGTGCAGGAAGCGTATTGCGCTGGAATGAAATTATGCGTACTTTGGTTGCCAAACACAATCGTCCACCGTATCAAAATGCAGATGGAACCTACCCAACTCCATCTTCTGCCAATCCATTTGCGAATACTCCTTTTCCTTTTTCAAATCCTCCTTATGCAGCACGCGCTTATGCTTACGTAAGTGCCGCTCAATATGATGCTTTAGTGGCTACTTGGTATTACAAAAGGTTGTATAACAGAGTTGCCCCTTACGTTGCTGATACTTCTTTAAATGTATTGGTTCCAAAAAATGGAATGCCTTCTTATCCATCAGAAGACGGAGTATTAGCAGGAGTTACAGTAGAATTATTGAAATTATTATTCCCTACTGAAATTGCTTATATCAATGGAAAAGCAGAAGAAGAAAAGTTATACCGAATTATTAGTGGTGCTAACGTTCGTAGTGATGTGGAAGCAGGAATTACTTTAGGCCGAAAAATAGCCACCAAATATATTACAAGAGCCGCTGGTGACGGAATGGGAGCCGCCGTTGGAAACCAAACCATTTGGACTCAATTACAAACCCAAACCACTGCTACTGGAGAAACTCCTTGGTTATCATTAGACTTACCTGTTAGACCTCCTATGTTACCTTTATTTGGAAATGTTCGTTCATTCTTAATGTCGTCATCTGATGTAGTAGCAAGCCGTCCTGTACCTCCTCCTTCAACAAGATCTGCTCAATTTGCAACTGAATTAGCAGAAGTTAAAAAATTCAGTGAAAATGCAACCAGAAAAGAAATGGAAATTGTAACTTTTTGGGCTGATGGTGTAGGAACCTATACGCCTCCTGGCCACTGGAACGCTATTGCTGCAGATGCTTTTGTAAACCAAAACTATAGCGAAGTGCGATGGGCAAGAAATATGGCGCTATTGAATCTTTCTTTAATGGATGCGGCTATTAGTTGTTGGGATGCTAAATATTTCTATTTTAATCCAAGACCAACACAAATGGATTCTTCTATCAAGACATTGACTGGTATTCCTAATTTCCCTGCTTATGTTTCGGGTCACTCTACCTTTAGTGGTGCCGCTGCGACAGTATTGTCTCATATAATTCCGGCCAAAGCAACTGAATTTAAAGCATTAGCAAAAGATGCCTCTAACTCACGCTTATTTGGTGCTATTCATTATAGAAGTGATTGTGAAAAAGGGTTGCTTTTAGGAGAAACTGTTGGCGGATTTGCAGTTAGAAGAGCACAAATTGACGGTGCTGAATAACCCCAATTTAATAACTATAATTTCATAAACCATGATACATACATTCAACAACTTTTATTTTTCATTTAGCGAAAAAATCGAAAAACATAGCATAATTTTTATGCGAATAGCATTAGCTATTGTTTACATTTGGTTTGGAAGTTTAAAAATAATTGGAATTAGCCCTGCAGGAGATTTAGTAGAACAAACTGTTTTTTGGTTCAAGCCGGAGATTTTCATTCCAGTACTTGGACTGTGTGAAGTACTCATTGGGCTAGGACTATTAATCAAACGATTAGTCCCATTAACAATTATACTATTACTATTACACATGGTTGCTACCTTATTTCCTCTTTTCATACTTACAAACGCTTGTTTTGATACATTCCCTTATCAGCCTACTTTAGTGGGCCAATACATTATCAAAAATGTAGTGTTAGTTGCAGGAGCGTTAGTAATTGCTGGAAAACACAATCGAAGATATTGTACTCAAAAATTATAGTTATCTAAAACCAAAAAACGCCTAACAATGTTAGGCGTTTTTTATGACTTAAATTCTTCTAATTAGTCTGCTAAAAGAATTACTTTATTGTCTTTCATCTCAATTGTTCCTGACTCTATTGCCAATGTGTACAATTGATCATTTACTCTCGTTAATTTAGCTTCGGCCTCCTTTGAAAGTGTAAAGCTTGGCGCGGCAATTTTTACAGTTCCTTTCTTTAATAAAGAAACAATTGGCGCGTGATTATTCAAAATTTGAAAATCTCCATCTACCCCTGGAAGATACAATGAAGTAATTTCTCCTGAAAATAACTTTGCCTCTGGTGATACTATTTCTAAAATCATATTTTTTTAGTTCATAGTTGATAGTTGATAGTCGAAGGTTGCAAATCTAGCATCCAATAACCAACAACAAACAACCAATTATGCTTCTGCCAACATTTTTTCTCCAGCCTCAATTGCTTGTTCAATAGTTCCTTTAAGGTTAAAAGCAGCTTCTGGCAAGTGATCTAATTCACCATCAATAATCATGTTAAATCCTTTGATAGTATCTTTAATGTCAACTAATACCCCTGGAATTCCTGTAAATTGCTCAGCAACATGGAAAGGTTGAGACAAGAAACGTTGTACACGGCGTGCTCTTGCTACAGCTAATTTATCTTCTTCTGACAACTCTTCCATACCAAGAATTGCAATAATATCTTGTAACTGTTTGTATTTTTGAAGAATTTCTTTCACTCTTTGTGCACAATTGTAGTGTTCATCACCTAAAATTTGTGGTGTCAAGATTCTAGAAGTAGAATCTAATGGATCAACCGCTGGATAAATACCTAACTCAGCAATTTTACGAGACAATACTGTTGTTGCATCTAAGTGAGCAAATGTTGTTGCTGGCGCCGGGTCTGTTAAGTCATCCGCAGGAACGTAAACCGCTTGTACAGATGTAATAGATCCTTTATTTGTAGAAGTGATTCGCTCTTGCATAGCCCCCATTTCAGTTGCTAATGTTGGCTGGTATCCTACCGCAGATGGCATACGCCCTAAAAGTGCCGATACCTCAGAACCTGCTTGGGTAAAACGGAAGATATTATCCACAAAGAACAATACGTCTTTACCTTGATCCGATCCAGCTCCATCACGGAAATACTCAGCAATAGATAATCCAGAAAGTGCTACACGAGCACGAGCTCCTGGTGGTTCATTCATTTGTCCGAAAACGAAAGTAGCTTTTGACTCTCTCATTCCTGGCATATCTACTTTAGATAAATCCCATCCTCCATTTTCCATAGAGTGCATGAAATCTTCACCGTATTTAATAATTCCTGACTCTAACATCTCACGAAGTAAGTCATTCCCTTCACGGGTTCTTTCTCCTACTCCTGCGAATACTGAAAGTCCACCATGACCTTTTGCAATATTGTTAATCAACTCTTGAATCAATACTGTTTTACCTACTCCAGCACCACCAAACAATCCAATTTTACCTCCTTTTGCATACGGCTCAATCAAATCAATTACTTTAATTCCTGTAAATAAAACTTCAGAAGAAGTTGATAAATCTTCAAATTTTGGAGCAGCTCTATGAATTGACAATCCATTGTCTCCTGTTTTAGGTAAGTTCCCTAAACCATCAATAGCATCTCCAATTACATTAAATAAACGTCCATAAACATCTGGACCAATAGGCATTTGAATAGGATTCCCTGTACCTACCACTTCATACCCTCTACTCAAACCATCTGTTGAGTCCATCGAAATGGTACGAACAGTATTTTCTCCAATATGGGATTGTACTTCTAGAACTAATACAGTTCCATCTTTTCTAGTGACTTCTAACGAATCATAAATTTTTGGAAGTTCAACATCTTTACCGTTGAAAACAACGTCAACTACTGGGCCAATGATTTGGGCAACTTTTCCTATTACTTTAGACATTACTTATGTATTTATTAAATAGCTATTTAGGTTTATGAAATGCAGTTAACAAGAAGCTCTATATTAAATGCTATTTTCAGAGTGCAAAGATAATTTTTAAAATATAAAATCAATAATTTTTTATTAAAAAAATAAGGATAATTTTAGTTTAAAAAAAACCACCACATGAAAATGTGGTGGCCCTAATTCAAACTCGAGTGTGTGTTTTATTACAAACTTGAAGGAAATAAAATTCTATATTTTCCTAAATCATGTTTTTTAAGAGTCGAAGTATATTTTGAATTAATCGCATCAATAAAAGCATTAGCAATTAAACCGTAGCCTCTTGGACTTGGATGAATTCCATCAAGAGAGAAAGCCCCTCCGGTTACATAAGTAGTGGTCATAGTAAAACTATTACTCACTATTCCTGTAGTTGATAATTGAGTCATTATTGCTTTAGCATCAACAAAAGCTAAACCTTTAGCATCTGCAATAGCTCTTATGCTTGAATTATAAGCATCTGTAGCAACTTTGATAGCGTCGATTTCAACTGGAATTAAAACGTGTGCATCTTGTAATGGAAAGGTAATACCAAACTTATTTAACGGAGACGGTGGCGCTATTCCTAAGCCTGAATTAGAAGCCGTTGGAGCAGTCCCAATTACTGATTGTGTTGGTAGCAATACTAAATCAGTAGCCGTAGCCTGACGCGCTTGCCCATAAATAGCTCCATAAAAAGCAGCAGTTTGAGCTCCTAAGGTAGGTGTAAGAACTGCTGTAAGTTGCGCAGACAAGTTTGTAATAGATTCATCTTTAATCAATAATGGATTAGAAGCTGTAGTAGAAAGCAAATTAATTCGATCTCCAGCTCCTAAATAGGTTAATGCTGATTTTAAAGGCCCATATAATTGAGTGTTCAAAGCTGAAATAGTTGCTTGACCAACTGCTGTATTTCCAGAACCCAATACCGATGTAGTTAATGGGTTGTAAGGAACCGTTGTAAAATAAGGCAAAGTAGAAACGTATGGTAAATTAGCAACCACTCCTTTAGCTCCATTTGCAGTAAGATTAGTAATCAAACTATTATACACATAAGCAAATACACCTGGATCTGTAATATCATTTGCACCGTAAGTAGCTGGATTATTATTTCCTGTTTGATTTACGCCTACTCCTCCAGAAGTAGCATACCCTAAAACATCATTCCCCCCAATCCATAAAGAGAAAAATGTAGGTGATTGAGCCAAAGCATCTGACAAAACTGTCGTTGTAGCCGAAGTAGAAAAACGAGCAAAATAAGGATTAGCTAAACCCCCAGCAACACCAGCAACATTCCCATATCCTGCTGCAACTAGGTGATAACTCTTTGCTCCTGGAACTCCTAAATTATTAAAAGGCCCTGAAACTTTAGTACTTACTTCTGTCGAGGTAGTTCCTGAAACTGTAACTGGAGCAGAACCATTAAAATACATGCGCTTTGCAGCTATTACATTACCTCCCAATAACAAACCTCCAACATTATCTGCCATTAAAGGTGTAGTAAACGTCCCTCCTCCTGCAGCAGCGAACTGTTGAGAAAGTAAATTTGGATAGGCCCCTTTTTGTCCTTCAATAAATAAAGCCCCATCGCTGTATCCTGCCGCAAAGGAATCTCCTAAAGCTACATATTTAGAAAAATTAGCAGTTCCAGCCGAAACTGGTTCTTCAACTACCGCATCATCATTGTTAGTACAAGCTACAAAGGTTAACGAAACCAAAAATAGCCATTTGAAATTTTTTATCATGATTGTTCTATTTAAAAAAATTATGAATTCAATTAAGGATTAATTGTCCAAGAAGCAAAGTATTGTTGTCCTATAGCACCAGCACCTAATACTTGGATATATTCTTTCCCCCCAATATTGGCGGCTCCAATTTTAAGTGTCGATTTTAATTGAGGAATTAAATAGTTTACCTGAGCATCGATTACAGTAGCTGATTTTATAATTCCGTCCACCATAGTAGATTGCCATAAATATTCACTATTCCATCTTCCACTTACATTAAATCCAAAATTTTTGAACAATTTCTCATTTCCAAAAGAGGCTTTAATTCGATGTTTTGGAGTATTAAATCCTGCTTCAAAACTTGCGTCTTTTGACTGATCAAAATTGAATTCTGCATAATTATAATTGATTCCTGCTTCAAAATCTTTGTATACTTTTTTAGCTATACCAAGACCAAAACCAAGTGATTTGATCTCTACATCTGTATTAGTATACAATTGAAACGCTCTGTAATTTCCGTTTTGCAATGCGTGTAATGATTGTGTTCCTAAATCAGTAGCTCCTCCTGCTGGATTTGGAGCGTCTTGAGCTCTTCCGTATAAAGGTGCAACTACATTAATGTTTCCAATAAAATTATTGTATATATTGTAATAACCATTGATATCTATTGACAAGTCCTTGATTACTGAACGATATCCTAGTTCAAATGCTTTAACTTCCTCTGGCTTAACATATGCTAAATTAGTTTTCTTAAGTAATGCTGGATTCCCAGAAGCTGTAAGAGCTGCAACTGAAGCTGCGGTATACGAATTATTATACGCATTTAATCCTGTAATATTAACCGTAGTTCCTCCTGCAAAAAGTTGTCCTACAGTTGTAGCAACTGGTAATGTTTCTTTAAATCTAGGTAAGTTATCTGGAGCAGATCCTAAAAGGATTGCGCTTCCAACGTTAAATCCTATGTACTGATCTTGTGTAGAAGGGTTTCTGAAACCTGTTTGAAAAGAAGCTCTAAAATTATGTTTTCTACTTTCACCACCAGTGTACACTAAAGATACTCTTGGCGAAATATTTCCATCAAAATTTTTCGACTTATCATAACGAATAGATCCCGTAAACTTTAATCTATCATCCATCAATTTTTTAGTCAATTGAGTATACGCTCCGTATTCATTATAATTAATAGGTCCATTAGCATCCGTGTAAATTCTACCATGAGAATTCAATTGATACGCTCTATAGGATCCCCCTACTTGAATTTCAGCAAATTTTATTACATCTTTGAAATTATAATTCGCATCTGAATGATAAATTCTAGAATTATCAACTAGTTTAGAACCTGATAATACACTCGCTTCATTGGTAACTTGATCAAATGCGCTTTTAAAAGCTGCTGTTCCAGGCAATAATCTACCTGTATCGGCCACAGCTCTAGCTGCTTTGTGAGCGTTCTCTGGAGTCATCCCTCCTAAAGTTGCTTGAACATATGCCCCTGCATATTGACCAAACCATTGACTATCTGATTTCCATTTTCTATTGATATTAATTCCTGTAAACAACATATCGTAAGAATTTCCTCCATCTTCAGTAGTTGTATATCCTCTTAAGAAGAAATTCTTACCTTTAAACTCCAATTTGTGTTGTTGCATGAAGAAATTATTCAAATAATATCTATTAGCCCCTTGGTAAACTGCATTACCAAAACCAAACTTACTTTGCCAAATCATTTCTAATTTTTCATTACCAAAAGGTCTGAAGTGCAATGAAAAATCTATCTTAGTATTTGATGCTTTATTGTCTGTTAAATCTACCTCATTATAACCTGTTCTACTAACATTATAACTAGGCAATAAATTAACTGCACTTGCAGGAATTAGGCCCATAGAAGCTAATGAATTTCCTACTCCTTTGATATTGGTCGAAACCTCATCCCCATACACATTAATTCCGTCATAATTTACATGACTTCTGTCTCTTCCTACTACTGTCTTATCATCATAATTAGTTGCAAACCAATCAGTACCTTTCATAAAAGTAAAATTAGCTTTTGCAGCAAAATATGGATTGAAAGCTTTTGCCATTCGGATTCCGTAATCTACATAATCATTAACTCCAGCCGCTTTTTGACTAGTTTGACCATATTTAGCATACGCTCTAATTCCTTGACTTGTAAAAGGGCTTTTACTATTCATAAACAAAATACCATTAAAAGCATTCGCTCCATATAAAGCAGAGGAAGCACCAGGCAGCAATTCAACACTTTGTACATCAATTTCTGAAACACCTATCATATTTCCGATCACAAAGTTTAACAACGGAGAAGAATTATCCATTCCATCAACTAATTGCATAAAACGCACATTTGCTACTGTAGCAAAACCTCTTGTGTTGATTGATTTAAAAGTCAAACTACTTGTATTCATTTGAACCTCTTTCAAATTCTCTAATCCTTCATAAAAAGTTGCCGAGGCAGTTTTCTTAATGTCGGCAATACCCATTCTTTCAATGGTTACAGGAGATTCCAAAACACGTTCTGGTGTTCTTGAAGCAGAAACTACAATCTCATTTAACTTTGTTTCTTCATCAGAAAGTTTTACCACAAGTTTTTGACTATTGGATGAAACCATCACTTTTTTAGCGCCAAAACCTAAAGCGGTAACTTCAATTTGAAATGGTAATTTTTTCTTTGAATTCAAAACGAATTTCCCTTCGTTATCTGTAATTGCTCCATTCGAATCCCCAATAACTTTAATATTAGCTCCTGGGATTGGCTGGTTGTTGTTGTCTGTAACAGAACCTGAAACCGCAGTTTGTGCGAAAGAAATGCTACAAAAAAACAATGATAAAAAAAGCACGTATACTCTCATTGGTTAAAATTTTGTTGGTTTATGCGACCAAAATACAAATATTTTTTGCTATTATTAAAATTTGGGTCATTAAATTTCATATTCAACAACTATTTAGCTCATTTTTAACTAATTCGAATAAATAAATAATAAAGATTTTGTGAACTTATTAAGTAAAATTAGCCATCAAATTACTTACTAATTGAATTATTCTAAAACAAATAAAGCGAGAATGAATCTCGCTTTATTAAAAAAAATTTATCTAAAAAATTACTCTACCGTAACCGATTTTGCTAAGTTTCTTGGTTGATCAACATTACAACCTCTAAACACTGCAATATAATAGGACAATAATTGTAGAGGAATTGTGGTAATTAACGGAGACAATGCATCGGAAGTTTCAGGAACTTCAATAACATAGTCTGCTAACTCTCTTACTTGAGTATCCCCTTTAGTTACAACGGCAATTATCCGCCCACTTCTGGATTTAATTTCTTGTATATTACTTACAATTTTATCATAATGTCCTTGCTTTGGAGCAATAACAATTACAGGCATTTGCTCGTCTATTAACGCAATTGGACCATGCTTCATCTCTGCTGCAGGATATCCTTCAGCGTGTATGTACGAAATCTCTTTTAATTTTAATGCTCCTTCGAGAGCTACTGGAAAATTATACCCCCTACCTAAGTACAAACAATTGTGGGCATCTTTGAAAGTAGTTGCAATTTTCTTAGTGGTAACTGCCGTTTCTAATGCTTCTTTTACTTTTTCAGGAATAATTTCTAACTCTTGTAGGTACATATGAAAATCCGAATTGGACAAAGTACCTTTTGCTTTTGCTAAACGTAACGCAATCATTGTTAAAACTGTGATTTGAGTTGTGAAAGCTTTTGTAGATGCTACCCCAATTTCAGGACCAGCATGAGTATAGGCCCCTGCATGACTTTCTCTAGAAATAGATGATCCCACTACATTACATACACCAAACACAAAAGCGCCATGTTCTTTTGCTAATTTTATCGCTGCCATAGTATCTGCTGTTTCTCCTGATTGAGAAATAGCAATTACTACATCTTTGCTGCTTATAATTGGATTTCTATATCTAAATTCTGAAGCATATTCTACTTCAACTGGGATTCTTGTAAACTCCTCAAAAACATATTCTGCAACCAATCCTGCATGCCACGAAGTTCCACAAGCCACAATAATAATTCGATCTGCATGTAAGAATTTTTCAAGATGATCTTCCACGCCAGCCATTTGAATTATCCCTTCATTAGAATGCAATCTACCTCTATAAGTGTCTTTAATTACATTAGGCTGTTCATAAATTTCTTTTAGCATGAAATGATCATAGCCACCCTTTTCAATTTGTTCCAAATTCATTTGAAGCTCTTGAATATAAGGATCTACCAATGTATCATCTTTAATTTTTCTTATCTTCATTGGTTTGTGTAACCTAATATTGGCTATTTCACCATCTTCTAAATAAATTGCGTTTGAAGTATACTCTATAAATGGAGAAGCATCTGAAGCAATAAAATATTCACCCTCTCCCACCCCAATAGCTAAAGGGCTTCCTAGTCTTGCTGCTACAATTTCTTCTGGATTATTTCTATCAAATACAGCGATTGCATAGGCCCCTACCACTTGGTTCAATGCCACTTGAATCGCTTTTCCTAGTTTTAACTTTTCTTTGATTTGAATATCTTCAATTAAATTAACTAAAACCTCAGAATCAGTATCTGAATGAAATACGTATCCTCTTTTGATTAACTCTTCTTTCAGAGGCGCATAATTTTCTATTATTCCATTATGAATAATTGCCAAATTTCCTGAATTAGAAAGATGAGGATGTGAATTAACATCATTTGGCACACCGTGAGTTGCCCATCTTGTATGACCAATCCCGATAGATCCGCTAGTGGTAATCTCCTTAACGGCTTTTGCCTCAAGATCAGATACTTTTCCTTTTGTTTTACAAAGTTTTAGATTTTCTCCATCATATAACATGACACCTGCACTATCATAACCCCTGTATTCTAGTCTTTTCAAACCTTTAATAACAATAGGGTAAGCCTCTCTGTAACCAATATAACCAACTATTCCACACATAACGCAATCTAATTAGGTTTTGTATAATAAATTTGAAGTTTTAATCTTTTATCTTCCGGAATGGAAGGATGAGTCCCATAAAGAATAGTTCCCAGAGGATTCATAACCGAAGCCTTAACGATTTTGGCAGAAAAAGAATTTGCATTTCTTAATTTGACAAAACTAGACTCCGAAATATTTTCTGTAACTACAAGACCTAGTTTTACGTTAGTAGAATCTGCATGCTTAACTAAATTACGTATCTGATTCGTAATCCTAATTTTATACGTTTGTCCTCTACCATTAGTAACTGCTTCTTTATTGATTAAACCACTAAAGACATATTTAGATTTTTTAGCATCTGAAGAATTTGTAGCGTCTAAATAATAATCAACTACTGGTTTATTATGTGTGAGATCATAAAGGTAGACTCGGTTTGGCTCTGTACTTGAGGCCATTTTGGTTGCATCAATATGAAAAATCAGGTTCGCTTCATTAATTAACCAACCTCTACTTCTAATCAAATCTAACTCTCCTGGTGTTTTAAATAAATCAATTACAGCCATCGATCCCTCTCCTCCTTTCAAATACAAATTAGCATCTCCTAAACTTGAATTGGGATTAGTAACTGCATTTATATACGACGCATTCAAATTACTTTGATCTAAAAGGCTTACTGAATTTCCTGTCAAATTAAGCTCAATAGTTTTAGGAACCCTAGTAGTAACATTATTACTCACTTGGTCCTCTGTGTAACTTATTATTATTTTTCCGGATTTGAAATTCATCATTGCCATACTGCCTGCACTCCCAGAAACAGTCTCAACCTTAAAATAAAGACCTCTAAAATAGTTTTTAAATGCTTCATTGCTTACCAATTTATCAGAGGATGCATTTAGAATTTTATCCCTAAAAAAACTATCGCTCAGTTTTAATCGCATTGCTGGAACAGAGCGAGTTGTAGTAACTTTACCGTCTGTAGCTGTTGTTTTCTGAACAATTTCTTTCGAATCAAAAAAGAACAAATCGTTTTGAGATGGATTTGAGGAATTATTGAGGCGCGTACCCAATTTAGCATTATCAAATACAACATTTTGATCTGTAAAGTACTTTTGACTTTCTTGAAATGAAGTTGCAGGATCTAAGTCACGCATATAATATCCCGACTCATATATGCTTAATTTGATAGGAGATTGACCACCATAAATCGAATCTAATTCATAGACATGACTCCCATCAGAATTAGTAGTTTTTAAAGTACTAAAGTAAGGCACAGATAAATATACACTATCAATCACAGCATTAGCTCCTATAGTTGGAGCTATTGAAGACAAACTCAATTGAGTAGCAAAATGAGCTGTTGTTTTACCAAATGCTGGGTCATCATAAATACCAAGGGCATTTATTGGTAAATTATTACTGTCAACAGGCCCTATCTTTTGATTATGAGCCACTACATCAGAAGTGTATTGTAAAAAGTCAAAGTGATTTTCTCTAATAAATCAGCCCCAATAGCATTATAATCTTTATCACAAGAATACAAAATGAGAGCTACTAAGATTAAAATTAATTTCTTAAAAAAAGAAGTATTGTACATGTTTTACGCTAAAGTTTAATTTTTAAAGAACCTCGTTTTTATAGAAATTAGTATACGCTTCTGCAAATACTTCTTTCGATTGGAAAGGTAAAAAAGGTTTTCCTGAAGTTTCTATAAATTTTGTTAAACTTGGTGATAGATTTTCAGAACCAATAATAACAGCGTCAGAATGTTTAATTGTGGCTTTGATAATGTTTTCATAATTAGGCACTTCAAGATCCAAAATAGACTCCAAAGGCACATTATCAAATTTCACTTTATTAATCATTTCCGAATCTAATGTCCCTTCAAATGATTCACTGTATACAGAAGTAACTATTTTAGTTTCAGAAAACAAGGCCTCATTCTTATAAAAATGCTTCATGTAAATGGGTAACATTGCTGCCATCCAACCGTGAACATGAATAATATCTGGAACCCAATTTAATTTTTTTACTGTCTCTACTACTCCTTTAGCAAAGAAAATAGCACGCTCATCATTATCTGGGTACAATTTTCCTGATTCATCAAAAAAAGTATATTTACGCTTAAAATACTCCTCGTTATCAATAAAATAAACCTGAATTCTTTCCTTAGGAATAGATGCCACTTTAATGATTAATGGCATGTCCAAATCATTTACTACCAAATTCATCCCTGAAAGCCGAATTACCTCATGTAATTGATGTCTCCTCTCATTGATATTTCCATATCTTGGCATAAAAATTCTTATCTGTCCACCTTGATCATTAATCATTTTAGGCGCATCATAGGACATCAAAGAAACCTCATTTTCAGCAAGATAAGGAACTACTTCAGATGATACATATAATATCTTCTTGTCTTTCATATTACAATTTACTTAATTTTTTGGCAATAAAAACCGAGCAAAATTACAAAAATTTATGCACTTTATAACAAATATGTTAAGTTTGCACTCCATTTAAAACATCCATTATGTACATTTTCTACGGAAAAGCTCCATTAATAGCCCATTTAAAACCTATTATATCAGCCAATTCCACTATCGGATTTGTCCCAACCATGGGTGCTTTACACGCGGGTCACCTAGCTTTAATCAAACAATCTTTAAACGAAAATAAAGTAACTGTAGTTAGTATTTTTGTAAACCCAACCCAGTTTAATAACCCTGAAGATTTAGCAAAATACCCCCGAACGCTTGATGCGGATATTAAAAAAATATCCGATTTAAGTTCTGAAATTATCCTATACGCTCCTTCTGTTGAAGATGTTTATGGTAAAAATCCTAAGTCAGAAACTTTTGATTTTGATGGATTAGAGAATGTAATGGAAGGAAAATTTAGACCCGGTCATTTCAACGGAGTAGGCACTATTGTGAAATGTTTATTCGAAATAATACAGCCAACCAATGCGTATTTTGGAGAAAAAGATTTTCAACAACTACAAATTGTGAAAAAATTGGTTGCTAAAAATCAAATCCCTGTAACTATCATTGGATGTCCTATTGCTCGCGAACATAATCAACTTGCTATGAGCTCCAGAAACGAAAGACTCTCTGTACAAGAGCGAGAAAAAGCAAGTATTATTTACCAAACATTACTTGAGGCTAAAGAAAAATTTGGAAAAGAAGACCTTGAAACCATTTATCAGTCTGTTCAACAAACCTTTGAAAACAATCCAATATTTAATTTGGAATACTTTACCATAGCCGACGAAGAAACGCTATTGCCTTGCTTAAAAAAAGAAAAAAATAAAAATTATCGGGCTTTTATTGCTGTTTTTGTAAACAATATTCGATTGATTGACACCATTTCACTAAATTAAATTACTTTTGCATCATGCAAATTCAAGTTGTAAAATCAAAAATACACCGAGTTAAGGTAACTGGAGCCGATTTAAATTACATCGGAAGCATTACTATTGACGAAGCTTTACTAGAAGCTTCCAATATCATTGAAGGTGAAAAAGTAGCCATTGTTAACGTAAACAATGGAGAACGTTTTGAAACTTATGCCATCAAAGGAGAAAAAAACTCAGGTACAATTACCCTAAATGGCCCTGCAGCTCGAAAAGTACAGAAAGATGATATTATAATCATTATATCCTATGCAACCCTAGATTTTGAAGAAGCCAAAACGTTCAAACCTTGGATCATCTTCCCGAATGAAGCAAATAATTCACTTACCTAAATTGAAAATAATTGATTAAAAAGCCTCTTAAGAGGCTTTTTTAATACTTAATCTTTCCAATATGTCGCATTACACGGACAATTCTCTCTTTTCTCCTGTTTATAAACGCAGAAGAATTAGATGCTTTATATTTTCTTGGATTAGGTAAAATAGCAGCTATTCCTGCCGCCTCCATTTTAGTTAAACTAGAAGCATCTTTACCATACCAGTAACGAGTAGCAGCATGGGCTCCATAAATACCGTCTCCCATTTCAATACTGTTCAAATACACCTCCATAATACGTTCTTTACCCCAAATCAATTCGATTAAAACCGTAAAATAGGCTTCCAAAGCTTTTCTAAAATAACTTCTGCCCTGCCATAAAAATACATTTTTGGCCGTTTGCTGCGAAATGGTACTTCCTCCTTTTATCTTTTTGCCATTCGCATTATTTTGAAACGCTTTTTGCATAGCGCTAAAATCAAACCCGTGATGTCGTAAAAAAGTCCCATCTTCACTAGCAATTACTGCTTTTTGCAAATTCATTGAGATCTTTTCAATGGGCTCCCAATCATGTTCAAAATAAATAGGCTTTTTATCCCACTTATTTTCAATAATTCGAATCCCCATTAAAGGAGTAAATGGCACAGGCACAAATTTGAAAAAGACTACTGAGAATACCGAAAGCCCCAAAAACCACACTACAACTTTATATAAAATACGTTTTAATTTAACCATAAGTAAGAATCTAAAAATGCTTCTAAAAAAGCCTGATTTGAATTGGTATAAAAATACTACTTTTTTGGAGCTATCTCCAGCTGTCCACTATATCTTTTTCTTTTTTTTATCCCAAATCCTCCCCTCATCCAAAAAAAGAAAAAGGATGCCGTTCCCATCTGGGCTAAAATTTCGCATTAAAATCGCGTTTCTCATTAGAATTAATTATTTTTATGAACCGAAAATCAATAAATGTTATGAAAAAAATAATTCTTTTCACTCTAATCAGTTTACATGCCATGGCGCAAAACACAATGACTCCTGAACTACTTTGGAAATTAGGCAGAATAAGTCCTTTAGGTATTTCTAAAGACGGCAAAAATATTGTCTACAAAGTAAGTACGCCCTCTGTAGCAGAAAACAAATCCAATTCAAAAACCTACGTTTTACCGATTACTGGAGGCGTGGCAACAGAAATTAAAGACAGTAAAATTATCTTAACAGACAAAAACGTCTCGCCTGACGGGAAATACATCGTGTACAACGAAGAGGTAAAAATTGACAAAGTACATGGAAAAGATTTTTATCCGGAACTACAAAAATCAGACGTACAAATCTACAATGGATTAGACTATCGCCATTGGGATACTTGGAACGAAGGGAAATTCAACCACGTTTTTTACAAAGAAAACAAAGAAGGAGCTATTGGGATTGACCTCTTAAAAGGAGAAAACTTTGATAGTCCTCAAAAACCTTTTGGCGGAGACGAAGATTATATTTGGTCGCCAGACAGCAAAAGTATTTTGTATGTATGCAAGAAAAAAGCAGGCACACAATATGCCATTTCGACCAATACTAATATTTATCAATATGACTTAGCTACAGGAAACACAACTAATTTAACCGAAGGTAATGACGGGTATGATATGGCACCTCAATTTTCATCGACTGGGAATTTAGCTTGGTTACAAATGAAACGCGATGGGTATGAGGCTGACAAAAACGACATTATTGTTTCTTTTAAAGGAATGAAATTGAACTTAACGGCAAATTGGGACGGAAGTGTGGATCATTTTTTATGGAGTAAAGACGGCAAAAGCATCTACTTTATTGCTGCTGTTGACGGAACCAAACAACTTTTTGAAGTGAACTTCCCAGGTACGACAAAAATAGCGGTTCAGGTGCGCCAAATTACCAATGGTGATTTTGATGTGAATGACATTATTGGTTTCTCTGGAGATACCGTTTTTTTAACTCGTGCCGACATGAATCATGCCGCTGAAATTTACTCGTTTCATCTAAAGAAAAAAAGCTGGACTCAATTGTCTAATGTGAACACAGCAACTTACAACACTTTGGCGCTAAGCAAAACAGAAAGACGTTATGTAACCACTACCGATGGAAAGAAAATGCTAGTTTGGGTCATTTTACCTCCTAATTTTGATGCTACAAAAAAATATCCAACCTTATTGTATTGCCAAGGTGGACCTCAAAGTGCTTTGACACAATTTTATTCGTACCGTTGGAATTTCCAATTAATGGCGGCTAACGGTTATATTGTAGTCGCTCCTAACCGTCGCGGAATGCAAGGTCATGGTGTAGCATGGAATGAGCAAATCAGTAAAGATTGGGGCGGACAAGTAATGGACGATTACCTGTCAGCAATTGATGACGTGGCCAAAGAATCGTATGTAGATAAAACACGTTTAGGATGTGTGGGGGCTAGTTATGGGGGCTATTCTGTATTTTATTTAGCCGGTATTCACAACAACCGTTTCAAAACGTTCATTGCTCACGATGGTGTTTTTAATACCCAAAGTATGTTTGGTACCACCGAAGAAGTCTTCTTTAATAATTGGGATTTTGGAGGTGCCTATTGGGAAAAAGACAATGCCGCCGCACAAAAAAGTTATACTACATTCAATCCAATGAATTTGGTAGACAAATGGAACAAACCTATCTTAATCATTCAAGGTGGAAAAGATTTCCGTGTGCCAATTGGACAAAGTCAAGAAGCATTCCAAGCTGCACAACTTCGTGGTATAAAAAGTAGGTTTTTGTATTTCCCAGAAGAAAATCATTGGGTATTGAAGCCTCAAAATGCGCAAGTTTGGCAAAAAGAATTTTTCAAATGGCTGAAAGAAACTTTATAATGTAAAAGAAAACCTCGTCAATGACGAGGTTTTTAGTATTTATTAGTGACAATATCTTCAATGATATTTAAATGATGATCTGTGTGAATTTCAAGGAAACGGATTGTTTCCTTTAGTTTCAATTTTCCAAAGTAAGGATGTTCAAAAAACTGATCTTTGGAAACCATCTCCAACGCTTTAATCGCGTCTCTTGTTTTAGACAAATGTTCTTGTAAATCATCATTGTTTATGAGTGCTTTTGGAACCACAACTTTGGGTGCTTTTGCTTTTCCTCTAGGTATTTTTTTCGTTGCCAAAATAATCAACTTCATCAAACTAAACTTCCAGTTATAATCTTTCGGATTGGACTTTTGTACAGCGCTAACAATCCCATTTATAGTTAAAAGCGAATGTTCAATTTGCCATCCAACAGTAGATTGAGATACTTGTGAATTAATCAATTCACTACTTGGAATATGGTGTTCTAATTGGTTTAATAAAGAATCTAATTTATTTTTCATTTTATGATTTTCGTTTTTTTGGCTCTAAGCAAATCAAAAATACATAATCTTTAATCGTGAATGAAAATTTAGTAAAAAATCTGCGAATCTGCGGTGAATAGACCCAAAAAACTAATCGTATTCCCTCTCAAAACAATACATTAAACAAAAAACCTTGCAATGATGCAAGGTTTTCTATGAAATGTGTTTCATTTTTTATTCCGGATCATTCATTTTGAATGTGTCCATGAAAGCTGTTGTATAATCTCCTGCAATATAACGAGGATCGTCCATCAACTGTCTGTGGAACGGAATCGTAGTTTTAACTCCTTCAATTACGAATTCGTCCAAAGCTCTTCTCATTTTACTGATAGCTTCTTCACGTGTTTGCGCTGTGGTAATCAACTTAGCAATCATAGAATCGTAGTTTGGCGGAATAGAATACCCTGAATATACGTGAGTATCTAAACGTACACCGTGCCCCCCTGGCATGTGCAAGGTGGTGATTTTCCCCGGTGACGGACGGAAATCATTATAAGGATCTTCGGCATTGATACGGCATTCAATTGCATGTAATTGTGGTAAATAGTTTTTACCGGAAATTGGCACACCAGCTGCCACTAAAATTTGCTCACGAATCAAGTCGTAATCAATTACTTGTTCTGTAATTGGATGTTCTACTTGAATACGCGTATTCATTTCCATAAAATAGAAATTACGGTGTTTGTCTACCAAGAATTCTACTGTTCCAGCTCCTTCATATTTAATATATTCAGCAGCTTTTACAGCAGCTTCTCCCATTTTTTGACGTAATTCATCGGTCATAAATGGCGAAGGTGTTTCTTCGGTTAATTTTTGGTGACGACGTTGTACAGAACAATCTCTTTCAGAAAGGTGACAGGCTTTACCATAAGAATCCCCCACCACTTGAATTTCAATATGACGAGGCTCTTCAATTAATTTTTCCATATACATCCCGTCATTTCCAAAAGCCGCAGCTGCTTCCTGACGTGCACTTTCCCATGCTTTATGGAGTTCTTCTTCTTTCCAAATGGCACGCATCCCTTTTCCTCCTCCACCTGCAGTAGCTTTCATCATTACAGGATACCCTATTTCTTTAGCAACTTTTTGTGCTTGTTCAAAAGATTCTAAGATCCCTTCTGATCCTGGAACACAAGGCACTCCTGCTTCAATCATGGTTGATTTAGCCGAAGCTTTATCACCCATTCTGTCAATCATTTCTGGAGCTGCACCAATAAATTTAATACCGTGTTCTTGACAGATTTTTGAAAATTTTGAATTTTCAGAAAGGAAACCGTATCCTGGGTGAATGGCATCAGCATTGGTAATTTCTGCTGCCGCAATAATATTGGACATTTTCAAATAGGACAAATTACTTGGCGCAGGACCAATACACACTGCTTCATCTGCAAACTTTACGTGTAAACTTTCCGCATCAGCAGTAGAATAAACAGCAACTGTTTTGATTCCCATCTCTTTGCAAGTACGAATTACACGAAGTGCAATTTCTCCTCTATTTGCAATTAATATTTTTTTAAACATACTTTTTAGTTTAGAAGTTTATGGGCTTAGGGGTTTAGTAGAAAGAGGTTAAAAAACACTTAAACTTCTAAACGCCTAAACTTTTAAACTATTAAATTATGATGGATCTACTAAGAATAATGGTTGGTCAAATTCTACTGGAGACATATCATCCACTAAAATTTTAACAATTTTACCTGAAACTTCTGATTCGATTTCGTTGAATAATTTCATTGCTTCAATGACACACAAAACATCTCCTTTTCCAACACTACTTCCTACCTCAACAAAAACGGGTTTGTCTGGTGATGGTTTTCTATAGAAAGTTCCAATAATTGGCGATTTAATAGTAATGTATTTAGACTCTTCTGCAGCTGGTGCGGCTGGCGTAGCCGGTGTGGCTGGTACTGGAGCTGCTATTTGAGGGGCTACTGCCTGTTGTACTATTGGCTGTGCTGGAATTTGCTGAACATAAGTGGTTTCTGTGGCAGTTCCTTCTAGAGTTGTTTTGATGGTTACTTTCACATCATCCATCTCTAATTTAACTTCTGCAACTCCTGAGTTTGCAACAAATTTGATTAGGTTTTGAATTTCTTTTAAATCCATAATGATTTGTTTTTAGTTTACATTTATTTTTTATCGTAGGCCCATTTCAAGTAAATAGAACCCCAAGTAAATCCACCACCAAAAGCAGCAAATATTATTGTATCTCCTTTTTTGAATTGTTTTTCAAAATCGTTCAAGACTAATGGTAACGTAGCCGAGGTAGTATTTCCATATCTTTGAATATTCATCAATACTTTCTCTTCTTCTAAATTCATTCGGTTAGCCGTAGCATCAATGATGCGTTTGTTTGCTTGGTGTGGCACCAACCAATCTACATCTTCATTAGTCAAATTATTTCTTTTCAAAATTTGCTCACTAGCATCTGCCATATTAGTTACCGCATATTTAAAAACGGTTTGGCCATCTTGAATAATGTTATGTTTGTTTTCTTTTACGGTATCAATTGTGGTAGGAATTAATGAACCCCCTGCTGGAATTTTTAAGAAATCACGTCCAATTCCGTCTGAACGTAAATATTCATCTAATAGTCCTAAACCTTCATAGTTAGGCTCAAACAAAGCAGCACCAGCACCATCTCCAAAAATGATACAAGTAGCGCGATCCGTATAATCTACAATAGATGACATCTTATCAGCTCCAATAAGCAATACTTTTTTATATCTTCCTGATTGAATGTAGGCTGCAGCAGTTGACATTCCGAACAAGAAACTAGAACAAGCGGCTTGTAAATCGTAGCCAAAGGCATTAGTTGCACCTATTTCTGTTGCCACGTATGCCGCAGTAGCTGCAACAGGCATATCAGCAGTAGCAGTCGCTACAATTACTAAATCAATTTCTAGGGGATTTAAATTGGCCTTAGCCATTAGATCTTTGGCTGCCATAATAGCAAGGTAAGATGTGCCTTTGCTATCGTCTTTCAGAATACGTCTTTCTTTAATTCCTGTACGAGCGGTAATCCATTCGTCATTTGTATCGACCATAGTTTCAAGGATTTCATTTGTCAAAACAAAATCTGGAACATAGGCTCCAACAGCGGTAATTGCGGCTGTAATTGTACTCATTATATTCATTTATTGTTACCAACTACTATGCAGTTGATTTTTTCTAAAAGACTTGAAAATTACAAAAAAATTTTGAATTCAAATCTTTAGCGCTTCAATTTATTAAAAATTATAGATAACAAAAAAAACTCTCACATCGTGAGAGTTCTATTTTAGCTACAAAAATGTATTAAGCAACAGCTTCTGATTTATCGATAACCACCTGTCCTCTGTAGTACATTTTACCTTCGTGCCAGTATGCTCTGTGGTATAAGTGTGCTTCCCCTGTAACAGGACATGTAGCGATTTGAGCTACAGTTGCTTTATAATGTGTTCTTCTCTTATCTCTTCTTGTTTTCGAGACTTTTCTCTTAGGATGTGCCATTTTACTATATTATTTATCCGTTAATAGTTGCTTTAATTTGTCCCATCGAGGGTCAATATCTTCTTCTTTTTTATTCTCTTTTTTGGTTTCTTTGACTGCTAATTCATTCAGTTTTTTTAAAGCTTCTGACTCTAAAGTCCCATCTTTAACTCCTGGATGAACTCGTTTTAGAGGTACTGAAAGTACAATCATTTCATAAATATACTGTGCAACATCTACTTCAAATTCGCCAAAAGGCAAAATCAATAACTCTTCGTTATCATTATTGAATTCTTCGCCGAAACGAACAATCAATTTCATTTTGCTTTTGATTGGCAAATCAAAATCTTCTCCTGTTACATCACAGGGTACATTTACTATTCCTTCATGCTTGAAACTGATTTCCAGCATATTGGACTTTTTCTCTAAAACTACATTTACTTTGATATCCGAATTTTGAAATTCGTCATAATCAAAGAGATCAAAGAACGCATTGTCTATTTGATATTCAAAATGATGTTTTCCTAGCTTTAATCCTACAAACGGAATTAAATATTCTTTCGTCTTCTTCATTTCAACAACATTTTACCCTCAACTACGGGAGCGCAAAGATATAAAATTATTATAAATCCAATAGCCTTATTCTCCTTTTTTTGAAAACTCTTGTTTTGGTCTTATTTTCAAAGGATTCTGACTGATTTCATGGTATTGATTTCTCGAATGAAAAATGTCAATTGCCAAATAAACTGCTTCTTTGAACGAATTGTAATCTGCAATTCCTTTTCCGGCAATATCATAAGCCGTTCCATGATCTGGAGACGTTCTAATTTTATTCAAGCCTGCGGTATAATTCACCCCGTTACCAAAAGACAAGGTCTTGAACGGAATCAAACCTTGATCGTGATAAGTAGCAATAACCGCATCATATTTTTCATATTGGTTGCTTCCAAAGAAACCATCAGCTGGAAAAGGCCCAAAAACCAAAGTCCCTTTTTCAAAAATCTTTTTCAAAGTAGGTTTTAAAATCGCATCATCTTCGTTGCCAATAACCCCACCATCGCCACAATGTGGATTGACTCCCAAAACTGCAATTCGCGGTTTGTTAATGCTAAAATCCTGAATCAACGATTGTTTTATCGTTTCAATTTTTTTCACAATTAACTCTTCTGTCAAATGCTTAGCCACCTCACTCACCGGAATATGATCGGTCAATAATCCTACACGCAAATTATCTTGCACCATGAACATTAACGCATCGCCTTCTAATTCTTGTGCTAAATAATCCGTATGACCTGGAAATTTAAACGTATCCGATTGTATGTTGTATTTATTGATTGGCGCTGTTACCAAAACATCTACCTTTCCTTCTTTCAACGCTTGTGTAGCCGTTACAAATGATTTGATAGCGTACTCACCTACTTTATCGTCATTGGTACCCAAATTCAAATCAAATCCTTCTCTCCAAACATTCAAGACATTCACTTTTCCCAAAACCAATTGGTCTAAACGGTCAATGCCTTGTAAATTGATTTCTAAATTTAAGTTGCGTTTGATGAAAGAAAGCTGTTTTACATTAGCAAAAATAACAGGCGTACACAATTCCAACATTCTCGTATCTTCGAATGTTTTTAGAACGACTTCGCTTCCAATACCGTTTAAATCTCCAATTGAAATTCCAACAATTATATTTTCTGCTTTTTTCATACTCCTTGAGATTATTTATTACTAATTTTGAAGTGCAAATTTAGCAAAATAAAACAAGAAATGTTTACAGGGATTATAGAAACACTCGGAAGAGTTCAAGAAATACAAAAAGACCAAGACAATGTTCATATTACCGTGGCATCAAGCATCACTGGCGAGTTGAAAATTGATCAAAGCATAGCGCATAACGGTGTGTGCTTGACGGTAGTTGCGATTAAAGACAACACCTATACCGTAACTGCCATTGTCGAAACCATCAATAAAACCAATTTATCGCACTGGAAAGTGGGCGATACTGTCAATTTAGAACGCGCCATGAAACTGGGAGATCGTTTGGACGGCCACATTGTTCAGGGTCATGTGGATCAAACGGGGACTTGTATTGCTATTGAAGAAGCAGGCGGAAGTTGGCACTACACCTTTGAATACGACTCCAACCTCAACAATATTACTATCGAGAAAGGTTCTATTACCGTAAATGGTGTTAGTTTGACCGTAGTCAATTCGAAACAAAATCAATTTAGCGTGGCGATTATTCCGTACACCTACGAACACACTAATTTCAATGCCTTTCAAATTGGCACTATTGTCAATTTAGAATTTGATGTGATTGGTAAATATGTGAGTCGATTGTATGGGAATCGATAGGATCTACTTTAAAATCCCGTTTTGTCTGTCATGCTTTCCGTTTGTCAACCTGAACTCGTTTCAGGTTCTAAATAAAAACAGTAAACGAGATTCCGAAACAAGTTCGGAATGAAAAAGTATCTAGGGCCTGTACCCACCGGACTGAAGTCCAGCCTTAAAAAATAAATCGAGCCTATAGCTCTCGTGTGTAACGTACAAGTCCCGTAGGTACGACCGATATCCTAAAAACGGATTTTAATCCGTTGGTAACCGAATGATGCAGAGATGCTGGCTCGAGCGTAGCGAAGAGGAGAAGCAAACGAGTTCAGCATGACAAAAGTTATGTGTATCGACTGGCCTGAAGTCCATCCTTTAAAAATAAATCGAGCCAATGGCTCTCGTGCGTTGCCTGAGGCTCTCGAAGGCAACGACCCATTCCTAACAACGGATTTCAATACGTTGGTGAAATAAAAAAAGCCTCTCAATTACTTGAAAGGCTTATTGTTGTGGTCCCACCTGGGCTCGAACCAGGGACCACCTGATTATGAGTCAGGTGCTCTAACCAACTGAGCTATAGGACCGGTTTGCTTCACAACATTTTTATTACTTGATGTGTTCAGCGAATAAAGCCAAGGCTTTATTTAGAGGTGCAATATTACTACTATTTTTAATTTGCCGCAACTATTTTTAGAGCAGTTTTAAAAAAACTCGTTATTTCTAAAATCCAAAAAAAAGAAACTCTTTGATTGTGAGGATCCTATTAGTGAAACTCTTGGCACAATTCAATCAAAACACCATTAGTACTTTTAGGATGCAAGAAGGCAACCAGTTTGTTGTCAGCGCCCTTTTTAGGTGTTTCGTTCAGCACTACAAACCCTTCTTGTTGAAGTCGGGCAATCTCAGACACAATATCCTCCACATCGAACGCAATATGATGAATCCCTTCGCCTTTTTTTTCGATAAACTTCGCAATCGGACTATCCGGATTAGTCGCTGCCAACAATTCAATTTTATTGGGACCGTTCATAAAAAACGAAGTGGTTACTCCTTCACTTTCCACTACTTCGGCTTTGTAAGCAGGTGCGCCAAACAATTTCTCAAAAAGCGCGTTAGAAACGTCTAAATCTTTTACTGCTATTCCAATATGTTCAATTTTTCTCATCATTTAAAGTTAAATTATGGTTTAAAAATACACTATTTTTATAGGAATTCCGAATACAAACAGCATAATATTTCAACAAAAAGTTTCCATTCCATTAAATATAGTTGTTATTTTGTGACATCAAATTTTCAATTCGTTATGGGGAAGACCTTATTAAAATACAGTGCTGCTTTATTGCTGGTTATTTTGGCTAGTTGCGCCAAAAGAGGCAACATTACAGGCGGAGCAAAAGACACCATTGCACCAGTCTTAAACGCAAGTTTTCCGAAAAACTTTAGCACTGAATTTAAAGGCAATACTATCAAATTAACTTTTGACGAGTTCATCAAGCTAAAAGATTTAAAAAAACAACTGATTATTTCTCCTCCACTTAAAAACGACCCTTTAATTAGTCCGCAAACTCCAACAAAAACAATCACTATTAAAATTAACGATACACTGCAAAACAATACAACATACAGTTTTAATTTTGGACAAAGTATTGCAGACAACAATGAGGGCAATCCCTACAATCAATTCAAATACGTTTTTTCTACAGGAAAACATATTGACTCATTAGCTATTAGTGGCAAAGTAAAAGATGCTTATTTCAAAGATGTAGAATCATTTGTCTCAGTAATGTTATACGACGTCAACAAAAACTTTAACGACTCTATTGTGTACAAGCAAATGCCTCGCTATATTACCAATACGTTAGATAGTTTGAAAACATTTCGCCTAGAAAATCTGCAAGCCGGAAAGTATCTTTTAGTAGCGATGAAAGATTACAATTCCAACAATAAGTTTGATCCTAAAAAAGATAAAATTGGCTTTTACAAACAATTCATTTCTGTTCCTAATGACACCGTGTATGAATTGGAATTATTCAAAGAAAATCTGCCTTTCAAAGCATTTAAACCCACTCAAGCTTCTGGAAACCGATTGCTTTTAGGCTACGAAGGAAATATCAAACTAAAAGAAAACAGACCTAAAATTGTATTAAAAAATAAAGAACAACTTATCCCTTCCATCCTGACTCAATTGCCTAAAAAAGATTCGCTACAGGTTTGGTACAAACCTATTAAAACCGATTCTCTATCTATAGAAGTTACACAAAACGATTACAAAAAGAGTTTCACTTTTAAAGTAAAAGATCAAAAAAAAGACACTTTAAATATCAAAATTGCGCAACAAGGAACACTTAGCGCAAAAAATCGTTTTACTCTAGAAAGTGCTACGCCACTAGTGAAATTCGATAGTACAAAGATGAGCCTAGTAGATCAAGATGTAAAGCAGGTTCCCTTTACTACTGAATACGATGAGTTTGAACAACTCCTATATCTAAATTTTCAAAAAGAAGCCGATAAAGAATACCTGTTCAAATTAGCGGCCGGTTCAGTTACAGATTTGTTTGAGAAGTCAAATACTAATCTTGAATTCAAAATAAATGCTAATGCCTTAGAGAACTTCGGAAACTTAATAGTGAACTTACAAAATGTAAAGCGGTTTCCTGTAATTGTAGAATTAACTAATAGTAAGGGAGATGCTATTGCTACAACTTACACGGACAAAAATACCAGCTTGAATTTTAACTTATTAGATCCTGCTAAATATACGTTGCGCGCAATTTATGATGATAACAAAAACACCATCTATGACCCTGGAAATTTCTTGGCAAAACAATATGCCGAAGAGGTGATTTATTTTTCGAAGGAAATCGATGTGCGTGCTAACTGGGATGTGGTTCAAGCCTTTGATTTAAGTATTCCGTACACTCCTGAGCCAAAAAAGAAAAAGGTAAAAAAGAAAGTAGAAAACAAAAGAAAATAAACCAAAACTAAATTGGTTAATCTATTTCCATTCAAAAGTATCTTGATCATTCAAAAATCCTAATTTTGTACGGGTTTGTAGCAAGGCTTCTTTATCCAATTGAGCATAAAAAACACCTTCTGTTTCTTGTGGTACAATCGCATAATTACCTAAAAAATCCACTACTTGAGAATGCCCAGAATAATCATAGTCTTTTTCGTCTTTCCCAACTCTGTTGACACCAATGGTATAACTCATATTTTCAACCGCGCGCGCTTTGAGTAACGTATCCCAAGCTTGTATTCGAATAGTAGGCCAATTCGCAACATATAAAAGCAGATCGTATTGCTCCACATTTCGGGCAAATACTGGGAAACGCAAATCATAGCAAATAAGTGGACATATTTTCCACCCTTTGTATTCAATAATTAATTTCTGAATTCCTTTAGTATAGCTTTTATCTTCTCCTGCAAGAGTGAACAAATGGTATTTGTTGTAATAGTGTATTGCTCCCGAAGGGAAAACAAATAGCAATCTATTATAATAGTTTTCTTCCTCAATGATTACCAAGCTCCCTGTGATAGCACAATTTTTGGCTTTCGCCAAAGCTTGCATCCATACAACCGTTTCGCCATGCATGGTCTCGGCAATACGTTCCGGCTGCATAGTAAACCCCGTTGTAAACATTTCGGGAAGTACAACCAAATCAGTATCGACTTCGAGTGTGTTGATTTTTTGTTCGATATAGGCCCGATTCGATTTTGGGTCTTCCCAGACTAAAGGAATTTGGATTAAAGCTGTCTTCATTGGATAAAAATACAAATTTTAATAGTGCTATATAAAAAAACGCATTCCGTAATTGGAATGCGTTTTTTAATAAGAGGATAGTAGATTACTTCACGCTTGCTACTAAATATTCTCTATTCAAACGAGCGATGTTCTCTAAAGAAATTCCTTTTGGACATTCAATTTCACAAGCCCCTGTATTGGTACAGTTACCAAATCCTTCTTCGTCCATTTGACGAACCATGTTCAATACACGGTTAGTCGCTTCAACCTTACCTTGTGGTAATAATGCATATTGAGATACTTTTGCTCCAACGAAAAGCATTGCTGAACCATTTTTACAAGTAGCTACACACGCACCACAACCAATACAAGCTGCAGCTTCAAATGCTTTGTCAGCATCATCTTTTGCAATTGGTGTAGCATTAGCATCAATCGTATTTCCTGAAGTATTTACAGATACGAAACCTCCTGCTTGTTGGATTCTATCGAAAGAACTTCTGTCTACCACTAAATCTTTGATTACAGGGAACGCTCTACTTCTCCATGGTTCTACAAAGATAGTATCGCCATCTTTGAACATACGCATGTGCAATTGACAAGTAGTCACTCCTGAATCTGGTCCGTGAGCGCGTCCGTTAATGAATAACGAACACATTCCGCAAATTCCTTCACGACAGTCGTGATCAAATGCGATAGGTTCTTTTCTTTCGTTAATTAATTGCTCGTTCAATTGGTCTAACATTTCCAAAAACGAACTCGCTGTAGAAACTTCATTCAAAGTATAAGTCTCTAATTGTCCTTTTGCTTTAGAGTCTTTTTGACGCCAAATTTTAAGGGTTATATTGATATTTTTTGCTGAAGACATAATTCTATTATTTATAATTTCTAGCTGCAATTTTGATAAACTCGTATTTCAATTCTTCTTTGTGAAGCACTGATTGGGTGATGTCATCACCTTTATATTCCCAAGCACCCACAAATGAGAAGTTTTCATCATCACGCAGTGTTTCTCCTTCTGCATCTTGATATTCTTCACGGAAGTGACCTCCACAAGATTCTTTACGTTGTAATGCATCCATTGCCATTAACTGCCCCAAGTCAATAAAGTCAGCCACACGAAGTGCTTTCTCTAATTCTGGGTTCAATTCGTCAGCGTTTCCTGGCACATATACATCTCTATAGAATTCTTCTTTCAAAGCTGCAATTTCTTCGATAGCTGCTTTTAATCCAGCCTCATTTCTACCCATTCCTACTTTATTCCACATAATCAATCCTAATCGTTTGTGGAAATGATCTACCGATTTAGAACCATTATTAGACAAGAACTTGTTGATAGATTCTTTCACTCTGTTTTCTGCTTCTTCGAATTCTGGTAAATCTGTTGAAATTTTACCCGTACGGATATCGTCTGCTAAATAGTTTGATATAGTATATGGTAATACAAAATATCCGTCTGCCAAACCTTGCATTAAAGCCGAAGCTCCTAAACGATTCGCTCCGTGATCAGAGAAGTTAGCCTCTCCCGCTACGAAACAACCAGGAATAGTCGATTGCAAGTTGTAATCTACCCAAACACCACCCATCGTATAGTGTACCGCTGGATAAATTTTCATTGGGGTTTCATACGGATTCTCATCGGTAATTTTTTGGTACATCGTAAATAAGTTTCCGTACTTTTCTTCTAACCATTGTTTTCCTAAAGCAGTAATTTCTTCTGGTGTTGGGTTGTGATTCCCTTTGGCGTAAGCCGCTTGTTTTCCTTTGGTTTGAATCTCAGTAGAGAAATCCAAATATACTCCTTCGTTGGTATCATTAGCTTCAATACCTCTACCTTCATCACACACCTCTTTTGCAGCTCTTGAAGCCACATCACGAGGTACTAAGTTACCAAATGCAGGATATTTACGCTCTAGGTAATAATCTCTATCTTCTTCGGCAATTTGTGTTGGTTTTAGTTTACCAGCACGAATCGCTTCTGCATCTTCTTTTTTCTTCGGAACCCAAATACGTCCAGAGTTTCTTAATGACTCTGACATCAATGTTAATTTTGATTGATTTGTTCCATGAACAGGAATACAGGTTGGGTGAATTTGTACATAACATGGATTAGCAAAAGCAGCTCCTTGTTTGTGTACTTTCCATCCTGCACTCACGTTACTACCCATAGCATTTGTAGAAAGGAAATACACGTTTCCATATCCTCCTGAAGCAATAACAACAGCGTGAGCTGAATGTCTTTCGATAGCTCCAGTTACTAAGTTACGTGCAATAATTCCACGCGCTTTTCCGTCTACTTTAACCAAGTCTAACATTTCGTGACGGTTGAACATTTCAACACGACCCAAACCAATTTGTCTTGACAAAGCCGAATAAGCTCCTAATAATAATTGTTGTCCTGTTTGTCCCGCAGCATAAAAAGTACGTTGTACTTGTGTTCCTCCAAAAGAACGGTTGTCTAACAAACCACCGTAGTCTCTTGCAAAAGGAACTCCTTGTGCCACACATTGGTCAATAATATTTCCAGAAACTTCAGCTAAACGGTGAACGTTAGCCTCACGAGCTCTGTAATCTCCACCTTTAATGGTATCGTAAAATAATCGGTAAATACTATCCCCATCATTCTGATAGTTTTTAGCCGCATTGATTCCCCCTTGTGCTGCAATAGAGTGCGCACGACGCGGTGAATCTTGGAAACAAAATGCTTTTACATTGTATCCCATTTCTCCAAGAGAAGCGGCTGCAGAGGCTCCTGCTAAACCAGTCCCAACAACAATAATGTCAATTTTTGGTCTATTGTTTGGAGCAACTAATTTTAAATGGTCTTTGTAATCAGTCCATTTCTGAGAAATGTGACCTTCTGGTATTTTAGAATCTAACTTCATAATATCTTCTGATGTTGATTATTTTAAGAAAAAGTGAATGTAAATTGGAATAATTGCAAACAAAATAGGCACAATAATCGCAAAGGCTGCCCCGATTTTTTTGATTGCTGGAGTGTATTTTGGATTATTCAATCCTAAGGATTGGAATGCACTTTGAAATCCGTGTAATAAGTGGAATGCCAAAGTAATCATTGCAATTACATACAAAATAGTAGCAATCAATCCTGTTTTAGGATCTTTAAAGAATGCTACGGTAATCTTGTGTAAATCTTTATATCCTTCTTTAACTTTAACATTGGCTGCGGCATCAAAGAACTCCGTTCTGTTTTCAATCTTAATCATGTTTTGATCTACTTGAGCTTTTGGAAGGTACCCTCCATCTGTAGTTAAGTAGTACTCTTGCTCTTGACCTTGCATTCCAATGGTTACTGTTTGCAACGGCATGTTTTTGTCAAAATGCATTACAGCCCAAAAATTAACCATGTGGGTAACAATAAAAACCAGAATGATAGTTCCTAAAACCGCCATATTTCTTGAAGAAAATGAGCTGGAAGAACCATCTGTTTTTGCATAACCAATTGGTCTTGCTTTTCTGTTTTGAACAGTTAATACAATTCCGTCTACCGCATGGAACAGAATAGAAATGTAAGTAAGATACGATAGGATTTTTACGGCTGGGTTAGTCGTCATAAACAACGCATACTGATTAAAATGTAAGGCATCGCTAAAAATTAATTGAAGATTCCCCGCTAAATGTCCTGCTAAGAACAAACATAAAAATAAACCTGTAAGAGCCATCCAATATTTTTTTGCAAGAGATGACTTTAAAATTGCAGATTTTGCCATAATAATTTGAATAAATTTTTATTAAATAGTGAGACAAAAATAGCAGAAATACAATTCAACTACAACCTTTTCGTTGTTATTTATAATGATTTTAAAGTGTTTTAGCAAAAGCCCTACCAAATTAACAATAATCAAGCTTTAAAACCGTATTTACTTAAACAATTCCTAAAACTATCTAAATCACAAATCTCTATTTATCAATAGTTAAAAACCCATATAATTATTGATTTCTTATTATTTATCTAGATCCATTCTAAAATTCACAAAAATCACAAGACACACTTCTTTATCTTCCTAAATTAATTGTTATTCGAAAGGCTAATTTTAATTTTGCGAATCCAAACTAAAAATGATGAAAACAGGAATTGACGCTATTGCTTTTGACGTTGCTCAACTACATTTACCAATACAAACTTTGGCAATTGCCCGAAATATCGAACCTGAAAAACTAGAAAAAGGGTTGGGTTTAATTAAAATGACCTTGCCAGATGTTCACCAAGATACGGTTGTTTTTGGCGCCAATGCCTTGACCAAATTAGTTCTAGAAAACCATATTAACCTGAACGAAATTTCTAGAATTTATGTAGGTACCGAAAGTGCTATTGACAGCTCAAAACCAATTAGCTCGTTTTTAATTGCTTTAATGGAACAAAAATTTGGAGACAATATTCTAGCCAACTGCGATGTGGTCGATTTTACTTTTGCTTGTATTGGCGGAGTAGACGCGCTACAAAACTGCTTGGATTTTGTACGACTCAATCCTACCAAAAAAGCTATTGTGGTCACTACTGATTTTGCTAAATATGATTTAAATTCAACAGGCGAATATACTCAAGGAGCAGGGGCCTTGGCGATGTTAGTTACTGCCAATCCTAAAATAATTGCATTTGAAAACGAATGGGCAACGAGTACCAAAGGAGTTTTTGACTTCTTCAAACCATACAGAACTCTTTCTAAAGAAACCATAACGGGTAATGATACCAACGATGCTTGGTTTGATAATTTAGAAGCTGAAATTGAAATTCACAAAGACCAACCTGTTTTTGACGGACAATATTCCAACCAATGCTATATGGATCGTACGCGCAACGCTTACTTTTCGTTCAAAAAAATCAAAAACACAACCGAAACTCTTTACAATACTTGGGAAAGCATCATCATGCACTTACCGTATTCGTTTCAAGGTCGCCGAATGCTTTCTGAAATTTATGCACTAGACGCCGCTACCTCTATTCTTTCTGGAAATGAATCTTCGGCTGATTACCAAAACAAATTAAAAGAAGTGAGCAAATCCGACGAATACCGTGCTTTTGTAACGCAAAAATTACAGCCTGCAGAAATCGCTTCTTCATTGATTGGGAATTTATACACGGGTTCTATTTTTATGGGATTCCTTTCTACTTTAGCACATTTTGCCAAAACTAATGCAACTATTTCAGGAAAGAAATTTGGTTTCTTAGCCTATGGAAGTGGTTCTAAATCCAAAGTTTTTGAAGGTATTATTCAGCCCGAATGGCAATTGGCTGTAGCCAAAACCAAGTTGTTTGAAACATTGGAAGAAAGCCATGAAATCGACTTTGCTACTTACGAAAAACTCCATAAAAAAGAACAAAAACAAAGTGTCAAGGCTCCCAGAAACGAATGGATTTTAGATCGCATAGAAAATGAAAATCCAAATCTAATTGGTGCGCGTTATTACAAATGGATTGATTAGATTTGTAATCTAATTAATTTCAAATAGTATGAAATACCATCCAATAGACCGCAATTTATTTATAAAAAACCGCGCTAAATTCACGGCTCAAATGAAGCCAAAAAGTGTAGCGGTTTTCAATTCGAACGATATTTACCCTATTAGCGCCGATAGTACCATGCCCTTTGCACAGCACCGCGACATATTCTATTTGAGTGGTATTGATCAAGAAGAAAGTATCTTATTACTTTTCCCAGATGCCCCTTACGAGCATCAAAGAGAAATGCTTTTTTTGAGAGAAACCAACGAACATATTGCCGTTTGGGAAGGCGAAAAGCTAACCAAAGAACGTGCTTTTGAGGTATCTGGAATTAAAACCGTGTATTGGTTAACCGAATTTGAAAAGGTGTTGTTTGAATTGATGACACATTCTGAAACCATCTACATTAATACTAATGAACACTATCGTGCCACAGTAGAAACCGAAACTCGCGAAGCCCGTTTTGTAAAATGGTGGAAAGAGAAATATCCTGCACACAACGTAGCCAAAAGCAATCCTATATTACAACGCCTTCGTTCTGTAAAAGAAAATGTAGAATTGGAGTTAATCCAAAAAGCCTGCGATATTACCGAAAAAGGATTTAGAAGAGTATTAAATTTTGTACAACCTGAGGTAACCGAATATGAAATTGAGGCCGAATTTGCTCACGAATTCCTTCGCAATCGTTCCAAAGGTTTTGCTTATACTCCCATCATTGCTTCAGGAAATAATGCCAATGTGTTGCATTATATTGAGAACAATCAAGTGTGTAAAGCTGGCGATTTAATTTTGCTAGACGTGGCAGCAGAATACGCTAATTATTCGAGTGATATGACCAGAACGATTCCGGTTTCGGGTCGTTTTACTGAAAGACAAAAAGCCGTTTACAATGCGGTTTTGCGTGTAAAAAACGAAGCTACTCAAATGCTAACGCCAGGTACTTTATGGAAACAATACCATATTGAAGTGGGCAAGGTAATGACATCTGAACTATTAGGTTTAGGTTTAATTGACAAAGCCGATGTACAAAACGAAAACCCAGATTGGCCAGCCTATAAAAAATATTTTATGCACGGTACCTCTCACCACATGGGATTAGACACTCATGATTACGGCATTTTGACCGAACCTATGCAAGCCAATATGGTCTTTACTGTTGAGCCAGGGATTTACATTCCAGCAGAAGGTTTTGGTATTCGTTTAGAAGATAATGTGGTGATCCAAGAAAAGGGTTCGCCTTTCAACTTGATGCGCAACATTCCTATCGAAGTGGAGGAAATTGAGAATTTGATGAATGCGTAATCCGTTGCTATTTATTCTCATAAACAACTAGTCTATTTATTACACAGATTAAAGAAATTTATAAAATTTTAATAATTTCTTCAATCTGTGTTGCAACAACTTTAGCGCTTAAGACTAACTTTGTACTTCTTTAAAAAGCATGACTAAAACACTTCATTTCAAAAACACCACCATTAGCTACACCGACCAAGGTAAAGGAACGGCAGTAGTTTTATTGCATGGTTTTTTGGAAAATAAAAGAATGTGGGACGCTTTTATCCCAGAGTGGAGCAAAAAATTCCGAATCATCACCATTGATTTGTTGGGTCATGGCGAAACGGAATGTATGGGCTACGTGCATTCTATGGAAAATAATGCCGATGTAGTTCACGAAGTACTTTCTGATTTACGTCTTCGAAAAGCAATTCTCGTAGGGCATTCTATGGGAGGGTATGTGGCTTTGGCTTTCGCCGAATTATACCCAGATGTAGTCAAAGGATTAGTGCTATTAAACTCAACTTCCAGAGCTGATAGTGACGAACGAAAAACCAATCGCGATCGCGCTATAAAAGCTGTAAAACAATCGTTTCAAAATTTCATTTCGTTGTCTATTTCAAATTTATTTAGCGAAGAAAACAGAGAACGTCTTTCTGATGCTATAGAAAATGTAAAAAAAGAAGCTTTAAAAACACCTCTTCAGGGCATTGTAGCCTCTTTAGAAGGAATGAAAATTCGCATGGACCGAGAAGTATTATTGCACTTAACCCCCTATCCCAAATTACTAGTTTTAGGCAAAAAAGATCCTGTTTTAAATTACGAAGAAACAAAAGAACAAATTGAAGATACCCAAGTTCAATTACTTAGTTTCCCGGACGGACACATGTCCCACATTGAAAACCAAGAAGCTGTACAATCAGCATTATTGCAATTTTTTAAATCAATAAAATCTTAATTTGTTTTTTCAATAAACGGAATCGTTTCGTCAAAAATTTCAGTAAGAAGCACCACTATTTGTTCTAAATAACTGTTCAGAATATCTTCATTGATTTGAGTAATTTCTTCTTTCCCTGATTTAAAATTGAAAGGTAAAAATCCTGCTTTTAAATTTTTAAAAGATATGATTCCAGCTTCTATTGGCAATCCTTTTGCTTCTTTTTCAAACATAAAAACATACGCTAAAACCTGAATGATTTTCTCGTTTTTAATGTCCAATGTTAAATCTTCCCAAGTCCTTAGAGTGACTGTTGCTTTTTCGACTTTTCCTGTTTTATAATCAATAATTCGGATAGTTCCGTTACGATTTTCGATTCGGTCCACATTCCCTTTGATCAAAACTGGAAAAGGCAATTTAGGATGCTCCAACAAACGCTCAAAAGTTTGCTCCAAAGCAATAATTTGGATTTCATCTCCTGCTTTAATAGTTTCCAATTCGACTTTCAGGAAGTTCAACACATTCCGTTTAGCCACTTCAAAAGCCAACAAATTGCGCCCTTTTTTTATCTCGCCTTCTTTGTACACCAATTTGAATTGTTTCAAAACTTCGGCATCAATTTGCTTGAAGCATTGTTGTATATCAAATTCAGAAATCAACCGACCAATAAATGGTTCGTAAAGCGTTTTTAAAGTTTCGTGAATAATTGTTCCTAAGGTATTCAAGGCAATACTTTCTTCTACTTCCTCCACTTCTCGTATACGGAGGATTCTTTGGAAATAAAAATCAATTGGATTTCGAATGTATTTGGTCAATGCCGAAGGAGAAAATCCTTGTTCTGCAATTTCTTTTAAGCGCGACATAACCGCTTCTGATTTTGGCACTTCCATCGGCAGATAAGCTGTTTCGGGCAAAACCGCATTATAAATTTCTTGAGTCAGAGTATGATTGGGTTGTTTTTCAACCTCTAATTGGGTAATAAAACGACTTTTTTCGCCTGCATCCAAACCTTCACTTTCGGTATTGTACAATAAATAAATGTTGGTTGCTCGTTGTAATAAATGGTAGAAATGATAGGTGTAAATCGCATCTTTTTCTTTGAAAGTAGGCAAACCTAATTCGCGTTTCACATCATACGGAATAAACGAATTCGAGGATTTTCCCGCAGGAAATTTCCCTTCGTTCATAGAAGTGACAATCACCGTGTCAAAATCCAAAACCCTACTTTCTAAAACACCCATAATTTGCAATCCGTTCAAAGGCTCCCCTTCAAACGAAACTTCGGCAACATCAATCACCTGTTTATAAATAGCATACAAGGTTTCAATTTTGTCAATGTGTTGGTGTTTGGAATAATACGTAATCAATTTATTAATCACTTTGAAAATCGCAAAAACAAAGACTTTTGTTATTTTTTCTTCTTCATTCTCATTACTCAAATTATTTTTCAAAGTCTGTAACAAACTAATAATGGTTTCCAAAACTGGCACCGCCCCTGTTTCCCATTTTTTGAATAGTAACAAAAATAATTCGCTCGGATTTGGGTTTAAATCCAATAATTTTTGGTGCGTAATGAACGTATAATTGTTCTCATTGATGAGTTTAACTAATTCACGTGTTTGTGCATGCGGTTCCACCAACGGATGTGTCAAAATATCCAAAACCTCCTTGTAATACAACACATATCCCTTGTTGTTTCTCGACAACGAATTAGTGTGCATCTTGAATAATTTGGCTACCAAAATTTGGGCAGGATTATTCTTTGCCGAATACCCCATGGTAATATTCAAAGCGCCCCCAGAAGCTGGTAACGAATATAGCAAAGGGACCAACAAACTTTCCTCTCCTAAAACTACAGCTACTTTATCTAAGGCTTTTCCGGGGTGTTCCAAAATGGTTTGTTCCAAAATACTTCCTGCAATTTTGGCTTGACCTACTGACTTTGGAGTTCCAATAACTTGAATGTTTTTGGTGGCAGAAAAATCATCTACAATCCATTCAAATGGATGTGATTTATAATGCTTCCAATTTTCTTTGAATCGGCGTAAAAACAGTCCCGCATCGTGATAGGGATCATTGAGAAATGTTTGGTCAGCATCCCAATAAATTTTGGCCTGACCTACAGCTAAGAGTTCTTGAACTATTTTTTCTTCGGCAGCATTTAAAGCATTGAAACCCGCAAAAACAAAGTGTTTGTTTTGAACGGTATTTAAAAAATGAATTAAATTTTTGACCGCCTCTCTATAAATCAATCCTTGATATCCGATGCCTTTTGCCAGCAAGTGATCGTATAGCGATTGATAATATTGGGGCAATAACTTCCAAAAATCAATATAGTTTTCGAGTAATTGTGTTTTCTCCTCCACCTCAATTCCCCACTTTTTAATGTCTTCAATATCCTTTATATAAGACAATACATGAGAGGGTTCTAACAAATAACGATCAATCTCATTAAAATCCTGCAAAAGTGTCTTGGCCCAATTGGCAAATAATTCAAAAGACTGTTGCTGAGTACTTGGCGTAATAGACAAATACACTTCGTAAAATTCAAATAGTTGTTCGATTGCGTCTATAGAGCGGATTCCTGCAATGTTTTGAACAAAATCTTCAATACTAATTATTTCAGGCGAAAGCACCGTTTGACTCACTTGATTTTTAATTGCTTCAACCAAAAAAACTTTAGCTCTTTTATTGGGCAAAACAACAACGGTATCCGATAATTTATCAGAATAGTTATTTATTAGCCCCGCAGCAATCTTATCTAAAAAAGAAGTATTTGTCATTTTATAAAAATAAAAAAACGCCCTGACAAATCAGGGCGTTTTTAAAGAAATTTTGAAAGTAAATTATTTTTGTAATACTACTTCAGTTCTTCTGTTTTTAGCTTTTCCAGCAGCTGTTTTATTAGTAGCAACTGGCTTGCTCTCTCCATAACCAACTGCAGTTAAATTAGCTGGTTTTAATCCTCTTTCGATTAAAGCATTTCTAACTACATCTGCTCTTTCTTGAGATAATTTTTGGTTGAATGCATCTGAACCATCGCTATCTGTATGTCCTTCGATGCTGAATTTAGCATTTGGATATTGTTTCAACAAAGAAGAGATTGATTCTATTTTTACTGGAACATCTTCTGATTTAAAAGTAGCTTTACCAGAGTTAAAATAAATTGATTTAGCCTCAACTTTAACACTTTCTAAAACTGCTGCGGTTACCTCAGGACATCCTTTGTTACTAGCAGGACCCGCTACTTCAGGACATTCGTCATCTTTATCAGCAACTCCGTCTTTGTCAGTATCTGCCCAAGGACAACCTGCATTTTCTTTAGGCCCTGCAACTGTTGGACATTTGTCATCTTTATCAGCAACACCATCTTTATCAGCGTCTGGACAACCTTTCAAAGAAGCTAAACCTGCTACTTGAGGACAAGCATCATTAGCGTCTGTAATTCCATCTCCATCAGCATCTGGACAACCATTTAAAGCCGCTAAACCTGCCACTTCTGGACAAGCATCGCTCCCGTCAATAATTCCGTCTCCATCTGTATCAGGGCAACCATTAAATTGTTTTAAACCAGCTACTTGTGGACAAGCATCTTCTTTGTCATAAATTCCATCTTTGTCAGTATCTGTTCCTCCAAATTTAAACACAAGACCTGCAGAATGTTGAAAAAATGAAGGCGAATCTACAGCTGTGGCTGTTCCTCTTTCTCCATACGATTTCTTATATTTAGTGGTTAATTCTAAACCTATATTTTCTGTAAACCACAATGTTAAACCTGCCCCTGTGTTGATAGTTCCATAGCTATTATCTCCTAAGAAAGAATACCCCCCTCCAAGAGAAAGAGAAGGATCAATCACTTTAGATTTAATTACAGTCATTAAACTATATTTAACAGTAGCATCAATTCCATAGTACATTAAGTCTCCTGGATTAGAAACTACATACCCGCGAGAATCGTGGCCAACTGCAGATGGATTAAAACTAACTAATTTTCCTATTTTATTTACAGAACCAGAAACTCCAAATGAGAAATTATCTCCTACATATTTAGACACTCCTAAATAAGTTATAGAAGGTACTATATTCCAATTGTCTTTAACTGCAAATGGCTGAGAAAAATGACGATCAAGCCAGTTATGACCTCCTCCTGCGCTAGTTTTTGTGTCGATAGCATTAACTCCAAAAGAGAATGCCCATGGGTTGTTGTTATCTTGTGCAAATGAGTTTAAACCCATCATCACTATTATAGCAACTAAAATTTTGTTAAGATGTTTCATACTTAAATTTTTAAATTACATTCAGTTATTTAATACAAAAGTAGTATCTAAATATCTAATAACAAAATTATTAATTCAAAAATATGTCAATATGTTTGAAAAATAGATTTTTAGACATTGTAGATTTATTAATACAATGTTAACAACAAAAAACACCCTAATTTCTTAGGGTGTTTTTTATTCTAATCGATCTTTTACAATCTTATTTTTCTCCGAATTTAAATTTAATTCCTAAAGAATGTTGCAACATTGAAGGAGCATTAACTACTTTATTGATTTCTCTATTCTCAAAAGATTTCACATATTTAGTAGCAAATTCTAAACCAACTGAATCAGAGAACCAATACACAAGGTCTGCTCCTGGACTAACAGTTTGATATGAATTTTCACCTAAAACAGAATATCCTAACCCTAAAGAAACCGAAGGTTCAAATGAGCTTGATTTCACCAAAGATTTCAAACTGTATTTAACAAATGCATCTATTCCATAATATTTTAAGTCTCCTGGATTAGAAACTGTATATTTAGAATTAGTGTAAGAAACGTATTTTTCTACTTTATTCATAGAACCTGAAACCCCTACAGAAAAATTATCTCCCACATATTTAGAAACACTTACATATGAAATTGAAGGTAATATGTTCCAATTGTCTTTAACTGAAAAAGCTTTTGAAAAGTGACCATCAAGCCAATTGTTTCCTCCTCCTGCACTTGTTTTAGTATCAAGAGCATTTACTCCAAAAGAAACTGCCCATGGGTTTTTACTGTCTTGAGCATGAGTATTTAATCCCATAATCATTACTACAGCAATAAGAATTTTGTTAAGATGTTTCATAGTTATTTTTAATTAATAATTTTTAACAAATGATTTTAAATTTCTTAACAAAAATAGAATCAAATTTTAGAAATACAAAACAAATGACAATAAATATTGTTTTTTAGAGCCTAAAAGTATGTTTTTTATATCTTTAACAAATTAAAAGGTACTCTTTTATGATTCTTATATGACCACCATCAACACCTAACTATATCTAAAAAATTACAAGATTCGGTCCAATATAAACTAACTTTTTATCAATAACAGAATACCCCATTTCTTCTATCGCTTTTTGATAACCCTCTAATTGTTGTTCATGTTTTGAATTTGGAGCACCTGTTTTATAATCTAAAAGATAAACACTATTATCTGGAGTGACCACCATTCGGTCGGGTTTAATAATTCGCCCTTCTTTTTGAATAATGGTTTGCTCGTTTAAAACCTGATTCCCTTCAGCATAATGATTCTTTAACGAGTCATGTTCTATAATTTCACGTATTGTATGACGTACGACTCCTTGTTGGGCTGGAACTATGAGTCCGTTTTCAATTGCTTTAGTAATAGCTATATCTACATCGTTTTTAGTTTTCACGAATGATAAAATTTCGTGAATCATATTCCCATACTCAATAGCTTCTTGTTGGTGCGTTCCCCACATTACTGCTTCTCGTTGCGCAATTTTGATGTTTTTTGGATTTAAACCTTCAAACACAAAAGGGATGGTTTTAGACGTATCTTCATGTTTTTCTTCCGAAGATAATTTTGCTGAATTCCCCAGCTCATATTCTAAAAGATCTTCTTTATATATTCCTTGAGCTATTAAATAATTGATAAAAAAAGCACACATGTTATTCTTTGGGACTTCGCCTTTACTCGACAGATTTTTACTGGAAATAACATACAATTGTTCTTCGGCTCGTGTTAAGGCAACATATAGCACGTTAATATTATCCAACAATTCTTCTTGTTTTTTAATCGTGTACAATTCCCGAGCATTGTCGCCAAATCCTTCTACTGCGCTACTATTGTCTATTAATACTTTTGGCAAACCAACCGATGCTTCCTCGGCATTCAACCATAATTTATCTTTGGGTTTTCGGCTATAATCTTCTTCTGCAAAAGGCATAATGACTACTGGAAATTCCAATCCTTTGGACTTGTGAATGGTCATAATTCGGACTGCATTAGTTCCTTCAGGAGATGGAATGCTGAATTTCTCGGCACTTTTGTCCCAAAAATCCAAAAAATCAGTCACTCCCGCCTGATTGCGAATGTCTCTTTCTAATACTATGTCTAGAAAATATTGCACATAACTAGAGGAACGAAGTGCTGGGTCGAGAAACTTACTCACAATAATCTCTACCACTTCATACAAGGATTTTTTTCGGAGATTTTGAAATGATAAATCCAAATTAAATTGCAACAACCAATTTTCAAATTCGGTTTCTTGAATCAATTCTTTGCCTTTGGCAATAAAATCATGCACTGGCAGTTGGTCTTGAGCGTGTAAAGCCAAATAATGTAAAAAATGCGCTTTGGCATCAATATCGGAGCTATTTTTTAGGTATTTCAACAAATGAATAATAAAACGGACTTCGGTCGCATTTTGAATCATCAAGGTTTCAGACGACAAAAGTGGAACACCTTGCCCCGTCAAATAATTGGCTACCGCAATTCCTTGTCCGCGTTTGCGAGTCAAGATGACAATATCTTTGTATTCAAAGCCTTTTTCGAGCACCGTTTTGATGGTGTCTAAAGTAGCTTGTACATACATTTCCGTTTTGTCCAAAGCTTCTTCCTCCGATTTGGCCGTTTCAGGAAGAAATGAAATATTGACATAGCCTCCCGTTTTAGAATTTACTTTTTGGTGACTGTGATTTTCATACAAGTCTTTATAATCCGGGTGTTGAAATTCGTTAGCTAATAATTTAAAAAAACTGTTGTTGAATTCAATAATTTGGGAATACGAACGGTAATTGTACTCCAGTTGGGTCAATTTCTTATCTGGATTATTGAACGGATTTTGATCTTTACTCAACTCAATAAATTGTTCGGCTTTTCCACCGCGCCAACGGTAAATAGATTGTTTGGGGTCGCCCACAATCATCAAAGTCCCTTTTACTCCGAATTCGTCTTGACCCGAGAGTGCATTATCAATAAGTGGAATCAAATTTTGCCATTGCATCTCGGAAGTATCCTGAAACTCGTCAATAAAAAAATGACGGTAGCGTTCTCCCAAACGCTCATAAATAAAAGGAGCGGGTTGATTTTGAATTTCGCGGTGAATCAATGCATTGAATTCGGTAATGGATAAGATATTTTGTTCTTGTTGGATTTTAGCCAATTCATTACTAACTGTATTCAACAACGACAAAGGCGTAATATTTTTTAAGAACGCTTTATAAAAATAAATCTTTTCAAATAAGGCGTACACTTTTGACAAAACGGCTAACAAATCAGGGATAGTGGCTTCGATAATCGCGCGGTCAGTTGCTGTTTTATTGATGGCAATATCCTCTATTTCGCGAAACATTTTGTTTTTGGGATTGAATTTCCCCGCTTGAATGCTTGCAATGTGATTTGGAAAAGTGCCTCTTGAAAAGGACTTTACGTCAATGCCGTTTTGCTCAATTAAAGCAGCCGCTTCATTTCCTAAAAGAATTGTTTCCTTTTCTAATTCGGCACAAAGAGCTACCAATTTTTTCTTGATTTCGAGAAATTCAGTAATGGATTTATCTTGAAAATGAGTGATTTCATTTCGGTTGTTTTCATTTAGAACTAATTTGCCTGTTTCTAGCATTTCGCGCGAAATGTCCCAAGATTTATCATCATCTGTTTTTTCCATGGTAAAATCGACCAATAAATTAGTCAAGATTTCATCTTCACCAGCCTGAGCAATAATCGCATCAACGGCTTCAATCAATAGATTTTCGGTATCCAAAGACACTTCAAATGTCATGGGTAAATTTAAATCATGAGCAAAAGCACGAATCACTTTGTGTGTAAATTTATCGATGGTCGAAATGTCAAAAGCCGCATAATTATGAATAATGTGCTTGATGATTTGTTGCGACTTGGTTTTAATTTGGATGATGGAAAGTCCTGTATCCACTGACAAATCTTGCATTAAATCTTGCGCTTTCGGCGACGGATTTTCTTTAGCAAATTCAGACAGGCTGCCTACAATACGGCTTTTCATTTCGTGTACCGCCTTGTTGGTAAACGTAATGGCTAAAATATTTCGATACGCATCATTTTTAGGCGAGGTCAAGATGATTTTTAAATATTCTTTGACCAAGGCGTAGGTTTTTCCAGAGCCGGCTGAGGCGTCGTAAATCGAAAAAGAGTGTCTTTGCATCATTTGGGTTTATAATTCTATCGGGTACTGAAAACGAATTCTACTAAAGCTTCCAGCCTTTTGAAGGCTGGAAGCTTTAAAAGCAGGAATAGCTTCTCGAAATTTTGGTTCAATTTAAAATTTGTTCGAATAAAGTTTAAAAGTAGTATTTTTGCAACATGGAAACAAATAGACAGAAAAAAATTGGTGGGGTAATCCAAAAAGATTTGGTAGATATCCTGCAAGGTGAAGTGAGAAAAAATGGAATAACTAATTTGATTATTTCCGTATCTAAAGTAGCGGTAACATCTGATTTATCTATTGCTACAGTGTATTTAAGCATTTTCCCTCAGGAAAAAGCGCAAGAAACCCTGGTGGCCATCAAATCCAATTCTACTTTGATTAAACATGATTTATCGCAACGCGTGCGTTTGCAATTGCGCAAAGTACCTAATTTAGTTTTCTTTATGGACGATTCTTTGGACTACATCGAAAAAATTGACAAAGCGTTGACTAACCCAGAAAACCCAATTGAAAATCGAGATCTTTTAGACAAACGAAGACAATTTTAAATTGAATTTCCCTTTTTATATAGCCAAACGATACAGCATTAGCGCTAGCAAAAACAATGCTATTAACATCATTAATCGTATTGCTAGTATGGGAATTATTATTGGCGCACTGGCACTTTTTGTGGTGTTATCCGTTTTTAGTGGATTGAAAGAATTTAGTCTTTCGTTTACCAATGCGATAGACCCCGATTTAAAACTCAACTCAACTTTAGGGAAATCGCTTGTGATTACGCCCGAACAAGAGCGCCAAATCAAACAAATTGACGGACTCGTTTCCTATTCCAAAATTATTGAAGAGCGGGTACTTTTTACCTTTGATGGCAAACAAGAAGTGACTTATTTAAAAGGAATTGACTCTTTGTTTACGAAAGTCAACCCGATTGAAAAAAATCTTTTTAACGGACAATGGCTTGCTCCAAATACTAATCAAGTGGTGGTGGGTTACGGCATTGCTCAAAAATTCTCGATGGGATTGTTGGACTTCAACAGACCGTTACAAGTTTTTGTTCCAAAACCTGGCAAAGGTGCTATAGAAAATCCCGAACAAGCCTTCAATCAATCCGATTTATTGCCCATTGGAATTTATACCATCAACGAAGATTTGGATTCCAAATATGTTTTTGCTGATTTGGGTCTTGCCCAAGAATTGTTAGAATTTCAACCCAATCAAGTGTCGGGATTGGAAATCAAAATTCAGAAAGGAGCCAACGAAAAAGCCATTATCGAACAATTGCAAACGATTTTCAAAAATACGATCACGGTAAAAAACAGAGCGCAACTGAACGAATCGCTTTATAAAATGTTGAATACCGAAAACATCGCAGTCTACTTAATTTTTACTTTGGTCATTGTGGTGGCACTTTTCAATTTAATTGGTGCACTCATCATGATGATTTTGGACAAAAAAGGCAATTTGAAAACCCTATTCAACTTGGGTGTCGAAATCAAAGATTTACGCAAAATATTCTTGCTTCAAGGTACTTTGTTAAGTGTTTTTGGTGGAGGAATTGGGTTGATTTTAGGAATTGGAATTGTGGTTTTGCAACAACAATTTCAGTTAATTATGATTACACCTACACTGGCCTATCCAGTAGTTTTTACCCTAGAAAATGTTTTGATTGTGTTGGGAACAATTATTTCGCTTGGTTTTATCGCTTCGTTAATTGCGAGTAGCCGGGTGAGTAAGAAGTTGTTGGGATAAAATTATTTACACAAACTCATAACCCGCATACACTTCTTCAATCTCTTTCATCACGCCAAACAAATCGTCTATATCATCAGTTGTAACTAATTTTTGTTTATAGTCTTTGAACGAATGAATACCTTTGAAATAATTCGTATAATGACGTCGCATTTCTACAATTCCCAAACGTTCACCTTTCCATTCCATGGACCAAATTAAGTGGTTTCGAGCCGCTTCTACTCGGTCAATAACAGTTGGTGTTGGCAAATGTTCGCCGGTTTTAAAGTAATGTTTGATTTCGTTGAAAATCCAAGGATACCCAATAGCAGCGCGACCAATCATAATACCATCAATACCGTATTCATTTTTATAATGTAAGGCTTTTTCAGGCGAATCGATATCGCCGTTTCCAAAAATCGGCATTGTAATTCGAGGATTATTTTTCACACGAGCAATGTGAGTCCAATCGGAATGACCCTTATACATTTGCGCACGGGTTCGTGCATGAATTGACAAAGCTTGCACCCCAATATCTTGCAAACGCTCTGCTACCTCATCAATATTGATCGAACTTTCGTCCCAGCCCAAACGGGTTTTTACCGTTACAGGTAAATTGGTACTATCAATAACCGCTTTGGTCAAACGCACCATTAAATCGACGTCTTTCAACACACCTGCTCCAGCACCTTTGCTCACTACTTTTTTTACAGGACAGCCAAAATTAATGTCAATCAAATCGGGATTTACGGTCGAAACAATTTTAGATGACAAAGCCATTGCTTCTTCATCGCCACCAAAAATTTGGATCCCAACAGGGCGTTCGTAATCGAAAATATCCAATTTTTGACGACTCTTGATGGCATCACGAATTAACCCTTCTGAAGAAATAAATTCCGAATACATCATATCGGCTCCGTGTGTTTTACACAGTCTACGGAACGGCGGATCGCTCACGTCTTCCATAGGAGCGAGTAGTAAAGGAAAATCAGGTAATTCTATGTTGCCAATCTTAATCAAGGTGCTATTTTTTGGCAAAGATAAAATAAGATTTTAGATTCAAGATTAACGATTTTAGATTTTTGAACTTTTCTATTCTTATCAGATCGAATCTACTAACAAGAATAAAAAACTTTAGTTTATATTTGCAAATTAAACAAGGATTTGACTCTTGTATATGAACTTTAGATTGAATAATGAAACACATTAGAAATTTTTGCATAATTGCCCATATTGACCACGGAAAAAGTACACTTGCTGACCGATTACTTGGCGCAACCCAAACCGTAACCGCTCGTGAAGAAAAAGCGCAATTGTTAGACAATATGGACTTGGAGCGCGAACGTGGAATTACCATTAAAAGTCACGCTATTCAGATGGAATACACCTACAAAGGCGAAGAGTACATCTTGAACTTGATTGACACTCCGGGACACGTAGATTTTTCGTATGAGGTTTCAAGAAGTATTGCTGCTTGTGAAGGCGCTTTGTTGATTGTTGATGCCGCACAAAGTATTCAGGCACAAACCATTTCTAATTTGTATTTGGCTTTGGAAAACGACTTGGAAATTATTCCAGTCTTAAATAAAGTAGATTTACCTAGCGCTAACCCAGAAGAGGTAAGCGACGATATTATTGATTTATTGGGTTGTAAACTAGAAGATATTATTCACGCTTCAGGAAAAACAGGTTTTGGTGTAGAAAATATTCTAGCTGCCATTATTGAAAAAATTCCTGCTCCAAAGGGAAACAAAGACGAACCTTTACAGGCATTAATCTTTGACTCAGTATACAATCCTTTCCGCGGAATTGAAGTTATTTTTCGTGTGATTAATGGCGAAATTAAAAAAGGGCAAAAAATCAAGTTCATGGCTACGGGTAGTGAATATTTTGCAGATGAAATTGGTACGCTAAAATTAAATCAAGTTCCAAAACAAGTAATTTCGGCAGGAGATGTTGGCTATTTAATTTCTGGGATTAAAGAAGCAAAAGAAGTAAAAGTAGGAGATACTATCACTGATGCTAAAGAACCAACCCAAAATGCCATTCATGGTTTTGAAGATGTAAAACCAATGGTTTTTGCTGGTATTTATCCCGTTGATACCGAAGATTATGAAGACTTGCGTGCTTCTATGGAAAAACTACAATTGAACGATGCTTCTTTAGTTTTTCAGGCAGAAAGTTCGGCTGCTTTAGGATTTGGTTTCCGTTGTGGATTCCTAGGTATGTTGCACATGGAGATCATCCAAGAACGTTTGGAACGCGAATTTGACATGACTGTAATTACAACGGTACCTAACGTTTCTTATTTGGCTTACACCAAAAAAGATCCAGAAACACCGCTTATTGTTAACAATCCATCAGACTTACCTGAACCTTCCAAATTAGACCGAGTAGAAGAACCTTTTATCAAAGCAACTATTATTACCAAAGCTGATTTCGTAGGAAACGTAATGAGTTTGTGTATTGAAAAACGAGGGTTAATCACCAATCAAACTTACTTAACTCCTGAAAGGGTCGAATTGAACTTTGACATGCCTTTGGCTGAAATTGTATTTGATTTTTATGACCGTTTGAAAACCGTTTCTAAAGGATATGCGTCTTTTGATTATTCACCTATTGGAATGCGTACTTCTAAATTGGTAAAATTAGATGTACTTCTGAATGCACAAACGGTAGATGCGCTTTCTGCTTTGATTCATGAAGATAACGCGTACAATATTGGTAAAAAAATGACCGAAAAATTACGCGAATTGATTCCGAGACAGCAGTTTGACATTCCAATTCAAGCAGCAATTGGAGCCAAAATCATTGCGCGTGAAACCATCAAAGCCTTACGTAAAGACGTTACGGCTAAATGTTACGGAGGGGATATTTCGCGTAAGCGTAAATTATTGGAAAAACAGAAAAAAGGGAAGAAACGTATGCGTCAAGTAGGAAATGTAGAGATTCCTCAAGAAGCATTTATGGCGGTATTAAAATTGAACGATTAGAATATACAAAGTATAAATTTAAATCCTAATGACGAAAGTTGTTGGGATTTGTTTTTTCTACAGATGTATGCCTAAAAAACTTTGTACCTTTGTTGCTTTAAATTTGTTATCCTACCATGATTGAAGATAAAAACCCACAACGCACCAGCATTTCGCAATTAGGCGAATTCGGATTGATTGATCACTTGACCAAAAACTTTGCAATTACACAACCTTCTACACTAAAAGGAATTGGAGACGACGCGGCTGTCTTAGATTTTAAAGACAAAAAAGTAGTGGTTTCAACCGATATGTTGGTGGAAGGAGTTCATTTTGATTTGGCCTATATGCCTTTGAAACATTTGGGCTACAAAGCAGTCGTGACTAATGTATCTGACATCTGTGCCATGAATGCCAAAGCCACACAAATCACAGTTTCGATTGCGGTTTCCAATCGTTTCCCTTTGGAAGCCTTAGAAGAATTATTTGAAGGTATCACTTTGGCTACTAATGAATATAAAGTGGATGTAATTGGTGGAGACACCACCTCATCACAAAAGGGATTGATTATTTCTATTACCGCTATTGGAGAAGCTGATGCCACCGAATTAACCTATAGAAACGGAGCCCAATCGACCGATTTATTAGTAGTAACAGGCGACATTGGCGCAGCATATATGGGATTACAAGTCTTGGAAAGAGAAAAACAAGTGTTTTTAGTAAACCCTAATTCACAACCTGATTTGGATGCTTATACCTACTTAATTGAACGCCAATTAAAACCAGAGGCTCGGAAAGACGTCCGTACTTTATTGCATGCACTTGAAATCAAACCTACTTCCATGATTGATATTTCGGATGGATTGTCGTCTGAGATTATCCATTTGTGCAAACAATCAAAAGTTGGATGTAATTTATATGAAGACAAATTGCCTTTAGACCCTCAATTTATTAACGTGTGTGAAGAATTTAATATTGATAGTACTACCGTTGCTTTAAGTGGCGGCGAAGATTATGAATTATTGTTTACTATAAAAATGGATGACTTTGACAAAATAAAAGGGAATCCAAACTTTTCTGTCATTGGACACATGACACAAGAAAGCGAAGGCATACATTTGGTTACCCGTGCCAATACTAAAATCCCATTGAAAGCCAGAGGATGGAATGCCATTACAGAATAATTGTTTTATTCAAATATTTCTCTATTTTAGCTGTATTATTTAACACTCAAATCTCACCAAATTATGAAAAAACTAATCACTACAATTTGCCTGTTTTCTTTCCTTCTTAGTTTTAGCCAAGACCAAAAAATCGCAACTTCTAAAAAATACGAAATAAAGGGAAATGCTTTTTTACTTCTTGCAGGAGCTTTGGATAGTAGCTATGAAAGATACCTAAATGACAATAGTAGTTATGGTGCCAGTATATTCATCGCTTATGACAAAGATTTAGATAAAAAATTCAGTTTGACTCCTTACTATCGCGTCTATTTTGGAAACAAAAAAGTGTCTGGTTTTTTTGTAGAGGGTTTTGGGATGATTAACAATTACAAAACAAAAGCCTATACGTTAGAGAACATGAACTATGTAGCTTTAAGAAATGCCACAGTTAATGATTTTGCGTTAGGATTTACTCTTGGAGGTAAATGGATTACTAAATCTGGCGTTATATTTGAACTCAACGCTGGTCTTGGTAGAAATCTTTTTTACAAAGAAGATAACGTAGACCGCATGGAATTTATAGGCCGTGGCGGAATTGGTATCGGTTATCAATTTTAAAAAATAGGAACAAAAAAAGTCCCAAACTGAATTAAATTTGGGACTTCTTGATATTTCGTACATCTAATATCGTACTTCAAACATTTACTGGTTCATCTTCATTAACCAATTTTTCATTGAAACTTCGTTCTCAATAATAGCTTTCAAGTCGGTAATTTTAACACGGTCTTGTTTCATAGTATCTCTATGACGTATAGTAATCGTTTGGTCTTCGGCAGTTTGATGGTCCACAGTGACACAGAAAGGGGTTCCTAAGGCATCTTGTCTTCTGTAGCGTCTTCCTACCGCATCTTTCTCATCATAAGTCACATTGAAATCCCATTTCAAATCAGCAATAATTTGTTGGGCTATTTCTGGTAATCCATCTTTTTTTACCAATGGTAAAATCGCTGCTTTTGTTGGCGCCAATACCGCTGGCAAGCTTAAAACAGTTCGTGTTGAACCATCTTCTAAAGTTTCTTCTTTTAATGAAGTAGCAAAAACAGCTAAGAACATTCTGTCTAATCCTACGGAAGTTTCTACTACATACGGCACATAATTTTGGTTCAGTTCCGCATCAAAATATTGTAATTTTCTACCCGAGTATTGTTCGTGTGCTTTCAAATCAAAATCAGTACGCGAGTGAATTCCTTCTAATTCTTTGAATCCAAAAGGAAAATCAAATTCAATATCAGCAGCCGCATTAGCATAATGTGCTAATTTTTCGTGATCGTGAAAACGGTATCTTTTCCTAATCCCAAAGATAAATGCCATTTTAAACGGGTAGCTTTCCAATGTTCGTACCATTGCATTTCTTCGCCTGGACGTACAAAAAATTGCATTTCCATTTGTTCAAACTCACGCATACGAAAGATGAATTGTCTTGCTACAATTTCGTTTCTAAAGGCTTTACCTGTCTGAGCAATCCCGAAAGGTACTTTCATTCGCCCTGATTTTTGAACGTTCAAGAAATTGACAAAAATTCCTTGAGCAGTTTCTGGGCGCAGGTATAAATCCATAGCATTTTCTGCTGACGCTCCGAGTTTTGTTCCAAACATTAAGTTAAATTGCTTTACATCTGTCCAATTTTTTGAACCTGACTCAGGACAAGCAATTTCTAACTCTTCAATTAATGCTTTTACATCGGCTAAATTTTCGGTCTCTAAAGAACGCGCCATTCTCTCTAGAATAGCTGTTTTTTTTGACAAATACTCTATCACACGTGGATTAGTTGTTTTGTACTGCTCTTCATCAAAGGCAGCACCAAAACGCTCCTTAGCTTTGTCTATTTCTTTTTGGGCTTTTTGATTTAATTTTTCTGCATACTCCTCAATCAAAACATCAGCACGATATCTTTTCTTTGAATCTTTGTTGTCAATCAATGGGTCGTTAAAAGCGTCAACGTGACCTGATGCTTTCCAAGTCGTTGGATGCATCAAAATTGCTGCGTCCAATCCAACAATATTCTCGTTCATCTGAACCATTGATTTCCACCAATATTCACGAATATTTTTCTTTAACTCTACTCCGTTTTGTGCATAATCATATACTGCACTCAAACCATCGTATATTTCGCTTGACGGAAAAATAAATCCGTACTCTTTTGCATGCGAAACGACATTCTTAAATAAATCTTCTTGTTTTGCCATAGTGATGCAAAAATATAAAAAGTGTCCTTAAAAAAAGAAAATACTTAAAGTTTGAATGCTTGATTTTCTTAATTTTATGTTTCCTAACCCAAATCGTATGTTCAAAAGCCTCCTACATTTATTTTTCCCGCCTATTTGCGCGGGTTGCAAAACCGTTTTGATTACTAACGAAAACGTAATTTGCACCAATTGCCGACACGAAATTCCGCTTACCCAACACCATTTGAATCCTGAAAATGAAGCTTTCAAGAAATTTTATGGTCGAATCCCTGTCGAACACGTTTCGGCTTTATTGTATTTTCATAAAAAAGGAATTGTACAAGAATTAATTCATAGTTTGAAATACCGAGGCCAAGAGGATATTGGCACCTTTTTAGGCGAATGGTATGCCGAAGAATTAAAAAATCACCAATTGCTCCAAACCGTTGACTTCATTATTCCCGTGCCTTTACATCCAAAAAAGTTACGTGAAAGAGGTTACAATCAAGTAACTGAATTTGGAAATGCATTAGCGAAATCACTACATATTCCAGTAAATAATACAATTTTATTTCGGCAAGTGTATTCCAAAACCCAATCCCAAAAAAATCGTTTGGGCAGAACCGAAGGAATTGATTCCGTTTTTGATGTTTCGTTCTCTGAAAAGGACCACAACCAACATTTTCTTTTGATTGATGATGTTATTACCACTGGGGCTACCTTAGAAGTTTGTGCCAAAGCGTTGTTAAAAATTCCTGGAGCGAAAATTAGTATTGTTTGTGTATGGCAATGGCAGATTCGTAATAACCCTTCTGCTTATTTTGAATTATTTACATAGGTTTTAAAATACCCACACTCATTGATCACTTCTTGATATTGTTTTTTTGTATTTATTTTTTAAATTTTTAAACCCATCCCAAGCCAAAAAATTAATTTTTTATATCACTATTTTTTGGTATATGCTTTTTCATATTTTTTAGCATAAAATTCGTTACGCTCACATTTGGCTAATAAATAGTAACATTTTGCTTTTTGCTCGTCTGTTATGGCAGCTGCCAACGCTTTTTTATAATAGTATGTAGCCCAATAACAATCTGTTCTAGAATAAGTATCTAATCCATACCCATTTATTTTTCCTTCATAAAAAATGCGTGCATTACCAAAATAAGTGATGTTATAAAAGGTATTTCCTAATAAAAGAGCATTGGAAAAAACCTCTTTATTTTGTGCAATATTATCCTGCATCTTTTTCATAATCTGAAGCAATGCTAACCTTGAATATTTTACTTTCTGATATTCGGCATGCTCACAATCATGACAATCTTGTATTCTACCATTGAATGGATTACCATAAAAATGACCATAAGTAGTAGATTGCTCCATAAAACGGATTGCTTCTGAAATTTTATTTTAAAAGTTGCTTCCACTGCTTGAAAATCATTAATATCAGATAAGCCAAAAGTATATATCTTGGTTGCCAACGTCAAATGGTGTTTTATTTGGTTTGGACAGAAACGATTTCATCTAGCTGAGAAGGCACTTGGTAAAATCCTGATTTTGGCTGGAATAATTCTGCCATTACTATATTAATTTTTGCTGTTGATATAAATTTGCAAACTGCTCTCATAAAACGAAAATCCTTTGGAGCATTTTTAGTACACTCTAAATATAACCATTGTAAATCTGGCAAAAGAGCTAACTCATCTTCGACGGTTATGTTTTGCAAAGCAAACCATTGATTCATAAATCGTAATAATCGTAGTTGATTCTTAGCTAAAAGGGTAGAAGGCATTTGTTTCTGTTTTTTTATAACTATTCTTAGCTAATTCAAAATCGCCTTTCAATGTTTGAAGGTAACCCACTGCTAAATGCTATAAATACGGTTTAGATGTTTTCTCTGCCAGTGCAATCGTGTTGATTAATTGATAGGCATCTTCTTCAATTGCTGTTTTACAATTATTTTTAATTTCAAAAATGCTTTTCCTATTTAAATCAAAATCCAATTTACGTTCTTGAATATTGATTAATCGAGTTAATAAATAATGTAAATGCTCGCTCTTTGGATTTAAATGGTAGATTTTTTTCTAAGCTAGCTTTTCATGCCAAAGCATGCAAAAGCTTGTCCAATCGGATTGTTCTTGTGGATGAAAACAAGTAGCAGCAACTACTCGTAAAGGTGGGCATTTATCAAAAACTTGACTGAATAAATAATGGATTGTGCATACTGTTTTTGTTTGTTTTGATTGGTATTCCAACTCTGTAATACAATTTTTTTGGTGTTTTCCCTTTGTTTTTTCAAAAAAAGCCTTCGCTTTTTCTAGATTTTGACTATAATAATACCCTTTTATTGTCTGAAACCAATACCTATTTCTCATAAAAGAATCAGTCGCTGTTTCGTATTTATTTTGAATATTTTTTTCATTTTTATTGTATAATAGAATTTCGAACGCTTTTGAAGCACTTTTATTTCTAGCTAATATAAAACTGTATAAAACTTTTAGTTTTTGGATCGTTTAATTTTACTTTTCTCTCCCATTGGTTAACTAAGGTTGTTTTTTTATTGGTAGCATAATAGACACGGAGTTCTTTAACCGTTTTTGAACTGGATTCTAAAAGAAAATAACGTACCCATTTAGGATGACAGCTTCCTTTTAAAAACGTAGTCCATTCAGCTAAAACCTCATTATTAAAGCGGGTAACATGCTCCGTATCAAATCCAATTCCATAAAAATATTCATAATTAGAAAAAAATAATGGCGAATACGATTTATCCACAAAAGTTTCTGGAGTAAAACTTGAATTTCCATCGTAGTCCCAATCCCAATAATCTGCACAAGCATATACAATTCCGTAAAAAAACAATCCACAAAGGCTAAAAACAAGTACACAGTTTCTCAAAAATGTTGTCTTCATAATGGTTCAAATTAAATTCGTCTAAATCGTAAACAATAATTTCCGTTGGCTTTACTCTCAGGTTTTCATTTAGTTCTTGAGCCATTTGCAAAAGAATCCCATCTGAAACCGATTCGGGCTTCAATTTATCGCCCTTTCTATAAAAAACTCCATGTTTAAAATTGGAAGAAACTACCTCCAACCAATTGTTTTTTAAAGAAATAAAATGCTTGTCTTTTTCAAAATCGTACCAGTTAATTTTATTTCTCAGCCCTATAACTTTCTCGTTTCGAATATGAATTGCCCAAGAAAAAATAGGCAAAGCCACATTCAATCTCAAAGGATACTTTTTCAAACTCGACAAGTAGCGTTGGGCGATTTCTGAATCGTAAATAGAATTTTTGGGATTCGGAGCAATTGCTCCCATATTGTAAAACATCAACACACCATAATCAACAGTTGGAATGCCTGTTTTCTTAAAATATTTAACTTGATGTAATCGAATAGTAGCTGATAATTTTTTCTTGGACACCTCTTTCAATTCCTTCAAAAAGCTTAGGTACCTTTCCTTTGTCGATTCTGTCCAATCACAATCAATTTGGATTTCAGTAGTTGAAATTTGATTTTTTCGATTAATTTGACCAATAAAATCAACTATTTTTTGGGCTAAATCTCGTGTATTGATTTCCAAAGATTTAAAAACCTTATTTTTAATATAAACTACAGGAATAACCTGAAAAGAATTGATTTTCTGCTCAAAATGGATAGGGCTTACTGGATACGGAAAACCAGTGTCGGGGTGCAAATCAACATCAAAATAACGAATGTAAATTTTTGTTACTTTATTTGCTGAAAGAGTTTGATTTTCTTTTTCGGAAAGCTGAAAATTAGTTTTCCAATAATAAAATGAAAGTCGTGGTTTATCTTTGTTTTGACAAGAAAACAGAAATACACAAAAAAAAATAAGGGGCAATATTTTTTTCAAAAACAAATCTTTTAGAATTCAAATTTACATTTTCTTTTACAAATAGAATTATTAATCTCTTTAATAAATAAGAGAAAGATTTTTTTATAAAAATTATAACACAATTACATTTCTTATTTAAAAGTTAAATCCCTAATTTTGAATTCACTTTTTTTGTTTCACTTAAAAAAATTATATCATGGCTTTTGAATTAGCACCATTACCTTACGCATACGATGCGTTAGAACCGCATATTGACGCACGCACTATGGAAATTCACCATACAAAACACCACAATGCGTATACTACTAACTTGAATGCAGCAATTGCAGGAACTGATTTAGAAGGAAAGACAATCGAAAATATTTTGATTAATTTAGACAAAACCAACGCAGCAGTTCGCAATAACGGTGGTGGTTTTTACAATCACAATTTATTTTGGTCAGTAATGTCTCCAAATGGTGGTGGTTTACCAACAGGCGAATTATTAGAGGCAATCGAAACTTCTTTCGGTTCTTTTGAAGAGTTTAAAGCTAAATTTGCTAAAGCGGGCGCTACACAATTCGGTTCAGGATGGGCTTGGTTGTGTGTACACAAAGGGGGTAAATTAGACATTTGTGGCACTCCAAATCAAGATAACCCTTTAATGCCAGGTGTAGGATGTGGCGGAACGCCAATCCTTGGAATGGATGTGTGGGAACACGCTTACTATTTGCACTACCAAAACAGAAGACCAGATTATATCGAAGCTTTCTTTAATGTAATCAATTGGACGGAAGTAAATAGACGTTTTGCTCTAGACAAATAATCTTTCGAATAAAAATTAAAAATCCGCGGATGACCTCAGCGGGTTTTTTTTATGCCTCCCATTGCGAGGAGGAACGAAAAGGCAATCTTATTTTGTACCTCTTACAGCAGATTCTTAGATTGATCTTTTCCTAAAACTGATTAAAGGATTTTTGGATTCGTATTCGAGTTCAAAAACAGCTTATTTGAAAGGGTAAAAAAATAAAAGAGGAGGAATTGCTTCCTCCTCTTTTGCCCCAAATCTACCATAAACTCAACCTACTAATGTAAATGGTAGTGTAAAGGTATGTCTGTAATTCCCATAAATCAATTTATTTAGACAAACAACCTAAATACTCGACAAAAGGACTTTCTATCTATTTTAATACGCCCTAGCGTCTTTCCCTTCGTAGAAATTCATAAAAGCACGATTCACTACTCTATTTCCACCTGGAGTTGGATAATCTCCTGTAAAATACCAATCTCCTAAATTTTTAGGGCATGCTGTATGTAAATCTTCTACCGTTTGGAAAATAATTTTTACCTCTGCATTAATTTCTGGAGAACTCAGCATCTCTGCAATTTTATCTGAGATTTCTTCTGGAGTAAAAGGTGCATAAATAGCCGTAACATAATTAACCACCTCAGCATCTTTGAAGTTTTCTTGTGCTTTACACTTGGTATACACTTCGTCAACAATATGGTATAAATTACGTTCTTTCAGTAATTCCAAAGCAGCTCTAAAGGCAACTAAACCTTCTAGTTTTGCCATATCAATTCCGTAACAATCTGGATAACGAATTTGTGGTGCCGAAGATACAATCACAATACGTTTTGGTTTCAAACGATCCATCATTTTGATTATACTCATTTTCAGAGTGGTTCCTCGAACAATACTATCATCAATAATAACCAAATTATCTGTTGGTTTTATCACTCCGTACGTCACATCATACACGTGAGCCACTAAATCGTCACGACTACTATCTTCGGTAATAAACGTTCTTAGTTTTGCATCTTTAATAGCTACTTTCTCTGTACGAATTTTGACTTTTAAAAGCTCTTGTAAGGTTTGCGCGGTTAAAGTATTTCGGTTTTTGAGTATATAATCATTTTTTCTTTGGTTCAAGAAATCCTGAGCTGCCTCAACCAATCCGTAGAATGAGGTTTCGGCTGTATTTGGAATATACGAAAACACCGTGTTATCTGTATCTTGATCAATGGCTTTTAAAACCGATGGCAAAATTAATTTCCCTAATTTTTTTCTTTCTTGATAAATCTCTGCATCACTTCCTCTTGAAAAATAAATACGTTCAAAGGAACAGGCTTTTTTTACAGTAGGTTCTAAAATTTGATCAATAGAAGTACTTCCGTTTTTCTTAATAATTAAAGCATTCCCTGGCTCAATCTCTTGGACACTTTCAAAAGGCACATTAAAAACGGTTTGGATAACAGGTCGTTCAGAAGCTACTACCACTACCTCATCATCTTGGTAATAATAGGCTGGGCGAATTCCAGCTGGATCTCTAAACACAAAAGCATCTCCATGACCCAAAAGTCCCGCCATAGCATACCCCCCATCTAGATTTTTAGAGGCGCGTCTTAAAATTCGAGCTACATCTAATTTCTCGGCAATAACAGGTGAAGCCTCTCTTTTATTTAAACCCGCATTTTTACATTCTTGGTACAAATCGGTTACTGCATCATCTAAGAAGTGTCCGATTTTCTCCATTACCGTTACCGTATCTGCCATTTCTTTTGGGTGCTGACCCAATTCAACCAAGCTTTGGAACAATTCTTTAACATTGGTCATATTAAAGTTTCCTGCCAAAATTAAGTTTCGGTGCATCCAGTTATTCTGACGCAAAAAGGGATGCACACTTTCAATACTGTTTTTACCAAAAGTACCATAACGCACATGCCCTAAAAACAATTCTCCTAAATACGGAATATTGGCTTTTTGAAGTGCTACATCATTCAAGTACTCAGGATGTAAATTGATTTCTGAATTAATTCTTTCATTAATTTGAGCAAAAACATCTTGTATGGGCTGTGATGCATTAGAACGCACACGACTGATGTATCTTTCACCCGGTGCTACGTCTAATTTAATACTCGCAAACCCTGCTCCGTCTTGTCCACGATTGTGTTGCTTTTCCATCAACAGATACATTTTTTGTATTCCGTAAAAAGCTGATCCGTATTTTTCTTTGTAGAATTCAAGCGGTTTTAAAAGCCTCACTAAGGCTATTCCACATTCGTGTTGTAAAGCATCGCTCATTGTTGTATAATAATTGGTTGTGTTGTTTTATTTTTTTATAAAAATGCCCCGAAAATTCGAGGCATAGGTTATTATAATTCGATATCAAATTGTGTCAATGATTTGAATTGTTGCAATCTAGATACTACTTCGTTTTTATCTAAAGCAAGCATTCTTTCTGTTCCAAATTTCTCTACACAAAACGAAGCCAAATTGGAACCATAGATTACTGCATTTTTCATGTTTTCAAACGATACGTTTTCGCTTTGTGCAATAAATCCTGTGAACCCCCCTGCAAACGTATCTCCCGCTCCAGTTGGGTCAAAAACTTCTTCTAAAGGCAGTGCTGGCGCAAAAAATACATTCTCATTATGGAATAATAAGGCGCCGTGTTCTCCTTTTTTAATTACAATATATTTAGGCCCCATGGTATGGATTTTAGCCGCTGCTTTCACTAATGAATATTCTCCCGAAAGTTGTCTCGCTTCCTCATCATTAATCGTGATTACGTCAATACGTTTCATCACGTCTAATAATTCTGGTAAGGCGCAGTTCATCCAAAAGTTCATTGTATCTAAAACAACTAACTTAGGTTTTACTTCCATTTGGTCCAAAACACTACTCTGTACCAATGGGTGTAAATTTCCTAACATCACTACTTCAGCGTCTTTAAAATTTTGAGGTACTTTAGGTTGAAAATCTGCCAATACATTCAATTCAGTTGCTAAGGTATCTCTAGAATTCAAATCGTTGTGGTACAAACCACTCCAAAAGAAAGTTTTACCTCCTTGAACGACTTCAAGACCTGAAATGTCAATATTTCGAGCGGTCAATAAATCCAAATATTCTTGTGGAAAATCGTCTCCCACTACTGAAACAATTGCCGATTGCAAATTGAAAAAAGAAGCCGAAAGCCCAATATAGGTTCCTGCTCCACCTAAAATTTTATCTGTTTTACCAAACGGAGTTTCAATAGCGTCGAAAGCAACCGTTCCAACAATCAATAATTTGTTCATTATTTTAGTTTCGAAATTAAGGGGCAAAGATAGTTTATAAGTTTTAGAGTTGCAAAGGTTCAAAGAAGCAAAGTGAAGGGAATTTTACATCCTATAAATTGTACTATTACAGCAACTTCTGCTCTTCTTTTTCGTAAAATTCGTCCACCGAAAGTGATTTTTGAGTCGAAGCCATAACCGCTAATGCATCGCAACGCTCGTTTTGAGGATGGTTGTTATGGCCTTTGATCCATTTAAAATCAACTTGATGCTTTTTGTAAATCAATAAAAAGCGTTTCCACAAATCGGGATTTTTTTTTCCAACAAAACCTTTTTTCTCCCAACCAAAAACCCATTTTTTTTCTACTGAATCTACTACATATTTAGAATCGGAAACCACAAGAACTTTAGTGTTAGGATTTTTTAATTTTTCGAGACCAACAATTACTGCCAATAATTCCATTCTATTATTAGTAGTATGGCGAAAACCTTCATAGAATTCTTTTTTGTACGGTTGTCCCACCCATTCCATAACTACGCCATAGCCTCCAGGACCTGGATTCCCTTTTGCAGCGCCATCGGTATATATATGAACCTGGTGTGACATATTAAGGTTATGAGGTTATAAGGATAGGATTCAGATTGCTACTGACTTATCCGTTAGTTATCAATTTTTCAATCACTACTGGAAAGTGATCTTGTTCCAATTCATGGATTTTAGCAGCAACTACTTCGGGAGTATCGCTAATTAAGACTGTTACTTCTTTTTGAAAAATAATATTGCCTTCGTCATAATTTTCATTAACATAATGAATGGTAATTCCTGTTTTAGGCTCTTTATTAGCAACAACAGCATTATGCACATGCATGCCATACATGCCTTTACCTCCGTATTTTGGCAATAAAGCTGGATGAATGTTTATTATTTTATCCGGATAAGACGTAACAATACTTTCAGGAAATTTTAATAAAAAACCAGCTAAAACTATCAAATCAGGTTGAATTGCATTTATTTTTTGTAATACTTTTCCTGTTTCTAAATCGTTTTTGGAAAAAACTTGAGTAGGAACATGATACTTTTCAGCTCTTTGAATTACTTGAGCATCGGCTTTGTTAGTAAATACCGCTACTACTGAGGCTATACCTGTTGATTTAAAGTGTCTAATAATATTTTCAGCATTGGTTCCTGAACCCGAAGCAAACACCAGAATTTTTTTCATTGTTTCAAACGATTTATGATGCAAAAAAAGGCATAAAAATTGGAAAAAAATAGCATTCCTAAAGCTTTGTTAAAATAATTTTTATATTTTCGTTCGCACATTTATTAACTAAATAGTTGTTTTAAAATAAAGTTTTTTATTTTTGCCAACAAATTAAATTCTAAAATTAAAAATTATGTCAGACATTGCATCAAGAGTAAAAGCGATTATCGTAGACAAATTAGGTGTTGACGAAAACGAAGTTGTAACAGAAGCAAGCTTCACTAACGATTTAGGAGCTGACTCCTTAGATACTGTAGAACTTATCATGGAGTTTGAAAAAGAATTTGATATTCAAATTCCAGACGATCAAGCAGAAAACATCGCTACTGTAGGTCAAGCAATCTCTTACATCGAGGAAGCTAAAAAATAATATTAACACACCCGATACATTTTTTTGTACTCGGGTGTTATTATTTTTATTAATTTTAAATTGGTGATTGAAGTTCAATCAAAATCATATATAATCCAACACCCACAGCTCTTTTGTACTACTAATACAGAGAAATAGCGTGGGTTTTGTTTGTTTAAAGATAAAAAAGAGAAGCTATGAAATTACGTCGCGTGGTTGTTACAGGTTTAGGAGCCCTTACTCCTATTGGAAATACCATTCAAGAATATTGGAACGGGCTAATTAATGGCGTTAGTGGTGCCGCCCCAATCACTTATTTTGACGCTTCAAAATTCAAAACACAATTTGCTTGTGAGCTTAAAAACTTTAATGTTGAAGATTTTATTGACAGAAAAGAGGCTCGCAAAATGGACCGCTATGCTCAATATGCTATGGTATCTTCGGATGAGGCAATGAAAGATGCTAATTTTGATTTAGATACAATAGATAAAGATCGTGCTGGGGTAATTTGGGGTTCTGGAATTGGAGGACTAGAAACATTTCAAATTGAAGTCTTGAATTTTGCTGCTGGCGATGGAACTCCAAAATTTAATCCCTTCTTTATTCCAAAAATGATTGGTGATATTGCCTGTGGACATATTTCTATAAAATACGGTTTTAGAGGCCCTAACTTTGGAACCGTTTCTGCTTGTGCCTCTTCAACCAATGCTATTATTGATGCGTTCAACTATATCCGATTAGGACATGCAGATGTAATGGTAACAGGTGGTTCTGAAGCAGCAGTAACTATTGCTGGTATGGGAGGTTTTAACGCTATGCATGCCCTTTCTACCAGAAATGATGACCCAAAAACTGCTTCAAGACCAATGGACAAAGACCGTGACGGATTTGTACTTGGCGAAGGAGCTGGAGCGTTAATATTAGAAGAATATGAACATGCAATAGCTCGTGGCGCTAAAATTTATTGTGAAATTGGCGGAGGCGGAATGTCAGCTGATGCGCATCATATTACGGCACCACATCCAGAAGGATTGGGAGCTAAAAATGTAATGTTAAACTGTTTGAGAGATGCCGGTTTACAACCAACAGATGTAGATGGTGTAAATATGCACGGAACTTCAACTCCTCTAGGAGATTTAGCCGAGTCTAAAGCGATTGAACAAGTTTTTGGCGATCACGCTTACACTATGAACTTGAATTCGACTAAATCAATGACAGGTCACCTTTTAGGTGCTGCTGGAGCAATTGAAACTATCTCATCTATTCTATCGTTGAAATACGGGATCATTCCTCCAACAATCAATCATTTTACAGATGACGAAAACATCAACCCAAAATTGAACTTTACTTTTAATGTAGCTCAAAAAAGAGACGTTAAAGTATTAATGAGTAACACTTTTGGTTTTGGTGGACACAATGCCTGTGTTTTGGTTAAAAAATTGGATTTCTAAAATAGTACTATGCTTAGTATTAGAAAAATATTTTCAAAATCCCGTTCTCTTGAAGACGGGATTTTTTTTGGTGCTGTCGAAAAAATCCTCGGTTTTTCCCCTAAGAATATTGATTTCTACAAAAAAGCATTCACGCACCGTTCCTCTAATATTTTAGACGAAGGGGGTAATCCAATGAATTATGAACGTTTAGAATTTCTTGGAGATGCGATGCTAAGTGCTGTAATTGCCGCACACTTATTCAATGAAGTCCCTACAGGAGATGAGGGTTACTTAACCAAAATGCGGTCTAAAATTGTGAGCCGGGAACACTTGAACGAACTGGGCAAAGACTTGAATTTAGTTCAATTGGTTGAAAGTAAAGTCCCTGTTCAACATTTTGGCGATAATATCCATGGTAATATTTTTGAAGCATTAGTTGGTGCGATTTATCTAGACAAAGGATATGATTTTTGTAAGGAGTTTATCTATAAAAAAGTAATTGTCCCTTATGTTGACATCGCAAGACTAGAAGGAAAAGTGATTAGTTATAAAAGCTTAGTAATTGAATGGTGTCAAAAAGAAAAAAGACAGTTCCATTACGATATTTTTGAAGATAACGGAATTAATGGAGAACGACTCTTTGGGGTAAAATTAAGTATTGATGAAAAAGTAATTGCCAAAGCACGAGCCTCTTCAAAAAAGAAGGCAGAAGAAAAAGCTTCTCAAAGGGCTTATTTTGCATTTCAAGAAAAAATAGATAAAAAATAATACGATTTTCTTCAACCTACAACGTTTTCGTTGATAATTTAACAAAAACTAGTGCTTTTGCCTTATATAAGCTAAAATAGAAGTAGTATATTTACAACTTATTTTGTGATGAGATGGCCATTCATAAATTAGATCTTGATGAATTTGATGAAATAGATTATCATCTAATTGCCATTCATACCACATTGGAAGATTACCGATTGGCTTATTTTATTAATCAACATTTTCCAATTAATTTAAGTAAAAGCAACGAAGAGATTCACATTAGTGTTAAAGAAGGTGAAACTCAATTTTCAAGATTTTACTTTAATGATGAAGATAATTTCATCTCTTGGAATTTAATACAAAACAAGAATGAAGTTATTGGACAAAAAACAATAATTAACCAAGATTTATTCTCTGACAGTACTCAGGAAGTGGCTACAAAAGTATTTTTACTTCCCGAACTTAAGAAGGTGGATTATTTTTTGAAAATAGAAAGTGATGAAGATGATGTGATAATTGCTGACATCTTAAAACAATTAAAAAGAATTAAAAGTTTATCAACAGTGTATGTTGTGGACCCAGAATCTATAAAATCTAAAAACAATTTAATTTTTTAATAGAAATGCTAAAAACAAACAAAAAAACAAAAATTGTAGCCACACTAGGACCTGCATGCAGTACAAAGGAGACCATTAAGGACATGATTGAGGCGGGGGTAAATGTGTTTAGAATAAATTTTTCACATGCTGATTATAATGACGTAAAAGAACGAATCAATATTATTCGCAGTATTAATGACGAATATGGATATACAACTGGAATTTTAGCCGACTTGCAAGGACCTAAACTTCGTGTAGGAGTTATGGAAGACGGCGTAGTAGTTAATGATGGGGATATTATCACCTTTACTACTGCTGAAGACATTATTGGAACTAAAGAAAGAGTATTCATGAAATACCAAAACTTTCCAAATGATGTAAATCCAGGAGAAAGAATCTTATTGGATGATGGAAAATTGATTTTTGAAATTGTTTCAACAGATAAAAAAACAGAAGTTATTGCCAAAGTAATCCAAGGTGGGGAATTAAAATCTAAAAAAGGGGTAAACCTTCCCAACACTAAGATTTCACTTCCTGCAATGACTGAAAAAGACGTTGCCGATGCTATTTTTGCTATTGAACAAGGAGTAGATTGGATTGCTCTTTCTTTCGTAAAAACGCCTAGAGACCTACAAGATTTGCAAGAATTAATTGCAAAACACTCTGACGTTAAAATCCCAATCGTAGCCAAAATCGAGATGCCTGAAGCTCTTGAAAACATGGACAAAATCGTGGCTTACTGCGATGGTTTAATGGTGGCCCGTGGTGATTTAGGAGTAGAACTTCCTGCTCACGAGGTACCATTGGTACAAAAAGAATTAATCGTTAGAGCGAAAACTGCTCGTATACCAGTTATTGTAGCAACACAAATGATGGAAACGATGATTAGCAGTTTAACACCAACGCGCGCTGAAGTAAATGATGTGGCCAACTCTGTTATGGATGGTGCTGATGCAGTTATGCTTTCTGGGGAAACTGCAACAGGCAATTACCCTGTTCAGGTAATTCAAAAAATGACTCAAATTATTGAAGCTGTTGAAGATTCACCGCTTATTAAAGTACCTCAAAACACCCCACAAGTACGAACTAATCGTTTCATTACAAAAACTATTTGCCAACACGCAGCCCAAATGGCCAATGTTATTAAAGCAAAAGCGATTTGTACTTTAACTAATAGTGGATACACTGCTTTCCAAATTTCTTCTTGGAGACCCTCTGCTCATATCTTAGTTTTTACATCCAACAAAAGAATTTTAACTCAATTGAATCTTTTATGGGGAGTAAAATCTTTCTACTATGCTAAATCTGTAAGTACTGATGACACAGTAACCGATGTAAATGAAATTGCAAGACAAAAAGGTTATGTTGAAAAAGGAGATTTCTTAATTAATTTAGCCGCAATGCCTATTACAGAAAAAGGAATGGTAAACACCTTAAGAGTTTCTGAAATCGAATAACAAAAACCTATAATTTTCTAAAAACCCTCTAGCAAAAGAGGGTTTTTTTATGTGAAATTTTATGAATAAATAAACATTTATTTATGAAAATATAGCTTACTTTTGGATAACTAAATCTAAATTTACTATGAGTTCAAATTCTAAAAACCCGTTTTTAAACAACAAAATATTTAATTCTACCAAAGAAGAAGTACATGAAGCAACTATAATTGGTCATGAACAAACCATGACCTTATCAGGAACAATCAATAAAAGCTTGATTTTATTCTTACTTTTAACTGCGGCCGCTATGATTACCTGGTGGATGGCTTTTAATGGACAAAACCCAACTATTCCAATGATTGGAGGAGCTATTATGGGGCTTGTATTAGTGATAATTGCAACATTCAAACCGCAACATTCTGGTGTGTTAGCTCCTGGTTATGCCATTTTTGAAGGCTTGTTCATTGGAGGCCTTTCAGCTATTTTTGAAGCAAAATATCCTGGAATTGTAACACAAGCTGTTGGGGCTACTTTTGTAACATTTGCAGTTTGTTTAGGCTTATACAAATATAAAATTGTGCAAGTGACAGAGCGTTTCAAATCAATTGTTATCGCGGCAACTCTAGCTATTGCAACCTATTATCTAATTTCTTGGTTAGTTTCTTTATTTACCAATTTCTCTCCTGTGCATCACGGAAACTCAATGGCGAGTATCGGGATCAGTGCGTTTGTTATCGTGATAGCTGCTATGAATCTATTTTTAGATTTTGATCAAATTGAAGAAGGAAGTACGAGAAGAATGCCAAAATTCATGGAATGGTATGGTGCTATGGGATTAATGATTACATTAGTTTGGTTGTATGTAGAATTCTTACGATTGCTTTCCAAACTAAACAGTAAAGATTAATTAGGCCCTTTCTATCAACAAATATAACCCCATTGCGAATCGTAATGGGGTTTTTCATTAAAGGATCTTCTAGCCTTCTCTTTTTTACCACATAGAAACATAGATAATTTTTATCTCAGAAAAAAGGTATAGAAATAACAGATTATTTTTCACATAGTTGCTTATGTGAAAAATGAAACATCTAAACCTCTCTTTTAATTGTTCCATTTTTCTATGTTTCTATGTGGTTAAATTATTATTTACAATTAAAAGGCAAACTGTAATTGCACCACTACCGTTTTCTTCTGTTCTGTATTCAAATTACTCAACGAAATTCCGAGTAGCCGAACCGAATCTTTCATTCGCTCTTGGTACAGCAATTCTTTTACATTTTCTAAAATCAATCCTTTATCAGCAATAAAATAAGGTACCGTTTTACTTCTGGTTTGTTGAGTAAAATCACTGTATTTGATTTTCAAGGTCACTGTTTTTCCTGCAACATTGTGCTTTTTCAAACGACGCTCTAAGCTACTTGCAATTTTTTCAAGTTGTTCCAACATAAAAATTTCGGAAGATAGATTAGTATCAAAAGTATGTTCTGCCGCAACTGATTTTGTAATTCGATTGGGTTTCACTTCGCTATTGTGAATACCGCGCACAACATGATAATAAAAAGCTCCTGACTTACCAAAATGGGTAGATAAAAACTCCAATGATTTATTCTTTAGTTCTAATCCCGTAAAAATTCCTAATTGATACATCTTTTCAGTAGTCACTTTGCCAACGCCATAAAATTTACGAATAGGCAACTCCTCTAAAAACGAAAGAACTTCATCTGGATTAACCGTTTTTTGTCCGTTGGGTTTGTTATAATCACTTGCTATTTTAGCGACAAACTTGTTAATCGAAATTCCTGCCGAAGCAGTTAGGCCTACTTCATTCAAAATACGTAATCGTATTTCTTGTGCCAATAAAGTAGCACTTGGATTTCCTTTTTTGTTATTTGTAACATCTAAATAGGCTTCATCAAGCGAAAGTGGTTCAACCAAATCTGTATACTCATGAAAAATGGCATGAATCTTATTTGAAATTTCTTTGTAGCGTTCAAACCGAGGTTTTACAAAAATGAGTTCTGGACATCTTTTTTTGGCCAAAACACCGCTAACGGCACTTCTAACTCCAAATTTTCTAGCTTCATAACTTGCCGCCGCCACAACTCCTCTGTTTTCAGCACCACCAACAGCAATTGGTTTTCCTCTCAATTCAGGATTGTCCATTTGCTCCACAGAGGCATAAAACGCATCCATGTCAATATGAATGATTTTTCTATTGGAATTAATTTCAGGCATAGCACAAATTTATACAAAAAGGATTAGTTGAAAACCCTAACTTTGAATCAAGAAAATCAATTATATCGATGATAGAAATAGAGCGTAAATTTTTAGTAACATCAAACGCATTTAAAAGCGATGCTTTGCGCAAAAACCATATTGCACAAGGGTATTTAAATTCTGAACCAGAACGTACCGTACGCGTACGTATAAAAGGTGAAAAAGGTTTTCTAACTATTAAAGGACAATCTAGTGAGACTGGAATTTCTAGATTTGAATGGGAAAAAGAAATTCCAATTACTGAAGCAAAGGAACTGTTATTGCTGTGTGAGAAAGGAGTGATCGAAAAAACACGTTATGAAATTCAATTGGGACAGCATCTTTTTGAGGTAGATGAATTCCACAGAGAAAACGAAGGTTTGATTATAGCAGAAGTTGAGTTGCAATCAGAATCAGAAATTTTTGAAAAACCACTTTGGTTAGGGCAAGAAGTAACTCGAGACCCACGGTATTTTAATTCGTATCTAAGCAAACACCCTTTTAAAAGTTGGTAACTATTTTTCAATAATTTCAATAGACACCTTCATCATTCCACTTCTCTTATTTTGAGCAATCTCCATAAAAGCCCGTTTGGTCAAATCAATTTCTTTAGAACGAACAAATGGCCCTCTATCTGTAACTTCGACTATAACAGAATTGCCATTAGACTCATTTGTTACTCTAATTTTAGTTCCAAAAGGTAATTTTTTATGGGCTGCCGTATAACCACTATTGCTAAATTTTTTCCCACTAGTAGTGCGTTTCCCGTTAAATTTATCCGCATAATAAGAGGCAATAACTGATTTCTTATAAATTTTAAACTTAAGGGGTTTAACCTCTGTTGAATCTACAATCGACTGTTGACCCTCTAATACTGGTTTATTTTTCTTTATAGTGTCTTTTGCTGGTACTGCTTTTTGTTTCAACAAAGTCGTAGTTTGACTCAATGCGAAACTTATCATAGCAACAAAAAATAATAACACGAATCTTTTTTTCATCTATACTTTGTTAGTTTAATCACAGTTATTACTTCGATAAAAAAAGTCCTTAAAAAGGACCTTTTTTAGAACCATAAATTCCATGGAATCCTACTCAAAATCAATAGCAATCCTATTCCATAAAAAATAGCAATAAATTTAAATTTAGCTTCACTTGAAGACGCTTTCTTATGTTTTGACCAGCCCACAGTAATTAATACAATCGCAATAATATTGATTAATGGATGTTCCAATGAAGTCAATCGCAAAGAAGCTTCTTTCATTTGTCCCAAAGCTACTGATCCAAGAGGAGATAAAAAATATAAAATGAATCCTATTAGTAATTGAATGTGAGCTCCGATTAAAGCAAATAGGGCCACTTTTCTATCTTTAGCTGTAAACTCTTTTTTCGAACTTTTACCAAGAAAAGAATTAATAACAGCTATAATTAATACTAAAATGGCTAGGTATGCCCATCCTGAATGAAAATGTTGAATAAGATTATACATATTTTTTTAATTTAGAATTTCAAATGTAATAAAAATTTAGCAAAAAAAAACGGCATTCTCTTTAAAAGAGAATGCCGTCAAATTATTTAAAGATAACTTTATTAGAAGTTATATCTCATAGTAAAGTTCCATGTTCTACCAAAACCGAAGAACACTTGGTTAGCATCTGCTACTCCATTATACGTTCTTCCAGCAGAAGCATAAGTAGGTCCTGAAGTTCCAGAAATATAATCGCTAGCAAAAATATTTGTTCTTGACTCAGCAATATATACTTCATCTAAAAGGTTATTGATATTTAATCTAAAATTCAATGATTTTGATTTATCAGCACCCAATAGTACTCTATAAGAAACCCCTGCATCAACTAAACCATACGAAGGCAATTCTAAAGTACCTTTATTAGTAGCCGAAGTTTGTTTAGTAGGATCTAAGCTAGCATATAATTTATCTGATAATCTGTAATTAGCATCAAAATTTAATCTTGGAGCGATTTCATATGCAGCACCTAAACTAGCTGTCATTTGAGCTACATCCCCAACTCTTGTTCCATCAACATAATATGTAGTTGTTACACCTCCAGAAATATTGTTGTTGTTTACATCAAATCTTCTTCCAGTAATATTACCATCATATACCCATTTACCTAATGAGAACATTCCGTTTAATTTCAATTTATTATCCACTTTAGCTGTCATATCCAACTCAATACCAGAGTGAACTTGAGTAATTCCAGCAAAGTCATAATACCCTCCAGGATTAGTTACATCTGCATCATTAGATCGTTGGTATCTATCTTTCCATGAAGTATGGTACAAGTTCAAATTAGCATTGAATACTGATGAACGGAAACCATATCCTGCTTCTAAACCTAATACTTTTTCATTAGTCAAATTTTCGTTTACTAAAGATTTGTTGTTTGGATATACGGCATTAAAGAATGGTTGTTTTGAATAATATCCAGCATTAACAAAAACATTGTGGTGCTCGTTGATGTTGTAATTCAAACCTCCTTTAACATTACCTCCTAAGATATTTTTATAGTCAGTAGAAGATAACGGATTCGCTTTTAAATACAAGAAATAATCATCTCTTCTAAATCCTTGATTAGAAATAGCTCCTTGGAAGAATGCAGTTAATTTATCAGAAGAATACTCTAATTGTGTAAATGCTCCGTACCAATTCACTAAACCATCATTGTTGTAATTAATTTTACCTGTTTGATAGTCTAAGCTAAAGAACGGGTTTAAACTTGGTCTTGCAGCATAAGTAGCTGTTAAAACTCTGTTTGGATTATTAACATCAAAATTATCAGCATAGTTAGTTGATCCTAATAAGTCTGTGATATTTTGATAGTGAATTCCTCTATAAGTTCTAGCATCTAATCCAAAATCTAAAGTGAATTTTTCAGATAATTTTGTATTCAAGTTAACAACACCACCATACCAGTTGTGTGAATTAATTGAAGCAATTTTTGTAATACCATTAGTAGTATTATTAGAAGTAGATGAGCTATTTTGATATGCTCCAGAGATCAATGCTCTTGTAGAAGTCCCTGTAGTACCAGGAATAACTACCGATTTCCCTGAGTTCCAAGCTTGAATTAAATCAACATTGATTGTTCCATCAGCAAATCGTAAGTTATCTGAGAAAAATCTATTTCCTCTCATTGCTCCTGCTCCGTTAGATCCTCCTCCACGCCCCCAAGAACCGTAAACAACTGTTGACAACTTAGTTTTGTCACTAATTTTATAATCCCAGTTAACAGAAGCGATTGGTTTGTGATAGAAGTTCGTTCTAAAACTATATTCTTGACCGTTTAAAGTACCCCAGTCATTATTATATCTTCTGTTTGGCTCACCATTAGTACCATATTTAATAAACTGAGCAATTGTTGGTGCCGTAGATCTTTGATTGTGCCATTGAGGAGCACCTGTAATTGTAAACTCTAAATCATGCTTAGCATTAATTTTATATCCAATACCAATGAAATAGTTTCCACCTTCAAATTTAGTTCCATTGATATAACCATCTCCTGTAGTTTGACTTAATAAAACAGAAGCTGACAAACCATTTTTCATTATTCCTGTAGAATATGATGCTGATTTTTTCAAGTAATTATTGTTAGCAAAACCAACAGCTACATTTCCTCCTTCTTTCATATCAGCAGAACGAGTAACAACATTGATTGTTCCTCCTACAGAAGAAATCGCTAATTTTGAAGATCCTAAACCTCTTTGTACTTGCATTGCTGAAGTTACATCAGATAAACCAGCCCAGTTACTCCAGTATACAGAACTATTTTCCATATCGTTTACTGGTACACCATTAATCAATACCGCTACATTTTTTTGATCAAAACCACGAATATTGATTCTTGAATCTCCAAAACCTCCTCCAGATTTTGTAGCATACACCGACGGTGTATTCGCTAAAATCTCAGGAAACTCTTGAGAACCTAATTTTTCTTGAATTTCAGCAGCTTTGATAGTTGAAACTGCCACAGGCGTTTTTCTATCTTTTGCAACGTCAACTACAGAACTCTTAACTACGATTTCCTCTAATTGATTGTCATCAGCAGTTAAAACAATAGTACCTAAATTAGCTGCTCCGCTAAATTTAACTGTCTTAGCTTTGTAACCGATAAAAGATACCACTAACTCTCCTGAATTAGTCGTTGTGTTGATAGAAAATTTCCCATCAAAATCTGTTGAAACAGCAATCTTTGTTCCTTTAATAACAATATTTGCTCCAGGTAAAGAACCTTTACCATCTGTAACAGTTCCAGTAACTTTCCCTTGTGCAAAAGCTGTAGAAACCATTAAAAACATTAATCCAGTAAGTAACCAGTTTTTCATTGTTTTCATTGTTGTTTTGTTAATTAATTTTTGGCAAAATTATAACATTTTTGTCTTAATACGTTAATACAACGTTAAAAAAATTGTCTTTTGTTGATTTTTCTTAAATTAAATAACGATTCTCAAGGGTTTATAGAAGAATATAAAATCCTTTTATTGACTTTTTCATTTCTAAATTTTATAAAAAACCGAGTATTCTTTCTTTAAATCAACTCATTAAGTACAAAAAAGCGTTTTGACACTCTCAAAACGCTTTACTTTTTATAACTGGATTTTAACTATTTATTCTTCAAAAAATGATGCAATAAAAACGAAGTAGAACTATCGTGGTTTTTAACTGTTTTAGTATTGATTTCGTCTAGAATTGAATTCGCCAGTTGTTTTCCTAATTCTACTCCCCATTGATCAAAACTAAAAATATTCCAAATTATCCCTTGAACAAAAATTTTATGTTCGTACATCGCAATTAATGAACCTAATGATTTTGGAGTTAATTTTTGAATTAATAACGTATTGGTTGGTTTATTGCCCGTAAATACTTTAAAGGGTAATAAAGCTGCCGCTTTTTCTTTTGACAACCCTTGTTTGTCAAATTCAGCTTGCACTTGCGCTTCTGTCTTACCATGCAACAAGGCTTCGGTTTGAGCAAAAAAGTTAGACATCAATTTGTCATGGTGATTATCATCTCCATACAATGGTTTTACAAAACCAATAAAATCAGCAGGAATGACTTTTGTTCCTTGATGAATTAATTGAAAAAAGGCGTGTTGGGAGTTCGTGCCTGGTTCTCCCCAAATGATAGTTCCCGTTTGATAGTTGACTGGTTTACCATCTCGACCTACACTTTTACCATTACTTTCCATCGTTCCCTGTTGTAAATAAGGGGCTAATTTTTGTAAATATTGTGTGTACGGAATCAAGGCTTCACTTTCGGCACCAAAGAAATTATTGTACCAAACGCTCAATAGAGCTAATGTCACCGGGATATTTTGATCGAAATCAGCGCTCTTAAAATGCTCGTCCATTTCATTGGCTCCATTTAATAAAGCATTGTAATTTTCAAATCCAATAGCTAAACTAATAGAAAGACCTACCGCACTCCATAAAGAAAAACGACCTCCAACCCAGTCCCACATTGGAAAAACATTATCTGGATTAATTCCAAACTCTGTTACTTTATTCAAATTGGTAGAAACCGCAACGAAATGCTTCGCTACATCTTCTTGTTGTGCCGATTTCAAAAACCATTCTTTAATAGTTTCTGAATTAGTCAACGTTTCTTGTGTGGTGAATGTTTTAGAAACAATCACAAACAAAGTGGTTTCTGGATTGATTTTTTTGATAATTTCATTGACGTGGTCTCCATCTACATTGGAAACAAAATGCACGTTCAAATGATTTTTATAAAATTGTAAGGCTTCTACCGCCATAGCTGGTCCTAAATCAGAACCACCAATACCAATATTAACAATATCTGTGAATGTTTTACCAGTATATCCTGTTCGTTTACCCGAAACAACTTCGTTAGTAAACACTTTAATTTTATTTTTTACCGCATACACTTCTGGTATTACATTTTGGCCTTCGACCTTAATAACCGCCGATTCTTTGGCACGCAAAGCCGTATGAAGTACCGCTCTATTTTCTGTTTGATTGATTAATTCGCCTTCGAAATAAGAGGCAATCGCTTCTTTTAAACCCACTTGATTGGCTAATTCCAATAACAAAGTCAAGGTTTCTTGATTGATTCTATTTTTAGAATAATCCAAAAGAAAATCATTCCATTTTAAATTAAATTTTTCTACACGAGATGCATCTGCTTGAAATAATTCTTGCATTGTTGTAGTGGCAATTGCATTATAATGTTGTTGCAACTTTAACCAAGCTGCTGTTTGAGTAGGATTAACTGTGTGTAAAGCCATTTTTATAATTGGTTTGTTCTGTTATTTTTTAATTTCGGGCAAAAATACTGAAATTAGTTTGAATACCACTTGTACCCAAAACATATCACAATTTTGAAGAAAAGAAACGTTTTTATAAGTTGGCTACACTATCCAACTCTCTTTTTAGAGGTTCTATTTGCTGCAAGAATCTTTTTCTAGGCGCCCCCGACATTGATTCTCCTGTAGGTAGTTTTAAGCGCAACGCATCCACTTGAACGCCATTTTTCCAAAAACGATAGCATACATGAGGCCCGGTAGCTAATCCTGTACTGCCAACCAAACCGATAACTTGTCCTTGAGTAACATGTTGCCCTCGTCGTACTAAAATTTTAGACATATGAAGGTATTGTGTCGAATAGGTTCCGTTGTGTTTTACTTTTACAAAGTTGCCGTTACCCGTGGTAAAACCCGTTTGTTCTACAACACCTGAGGCAGTAGTTGTTATAGGAGTGCCATAAGGTGCCGCATAATCTGTCCCTTTGTGAGCTTTCCAAATTCCTTGAACGGGATGCAATCTATTTGAGCTGTATCGCGAAGTGATTCGACTAAATTTAATTGGAGTTTTCAAAAAGAAATTCTTTAATGTCTTTCCTTCTTCATCATAGTATTCAGTCTTTCCAGAAGGATTTGATGCATAAGGAAAAGCATAGACAATTTTCCCTTTGTATTCAAAAAATGCAGCTTCCAAGCTATCTACACCATCATAAATGGAATCGTTGATGTACCTTTCGGTAAACGTTAAAGCAAAGCGATCACCTTTTTTTAATTTGAAAAAGTCAATCGACCACGCATATATTTTGGTGATTTTACTTGCCAAAGCTCCTTCTACTTTAGCGCTTTCAAGAGTTTCTGAAAGCGAACTTTTTAAAACCCCACCTATCGTTCTTCGTTTGATTGTAATTGGCTTCGTTTTTTTATAGGCAACGACAAGAGTGTCTCGTAAATCAATCACGTAATAATTGACCGCATCAGGTTGATAGATAAAAACTTGTAATTTATTTTTTTTATGTTTTGATCGAAGTAAAATATATGGTTTATTATACCGCATAATACGAACATCAAAAGTGTCTTTGACTTTTTCTATAATGTCATAGACTTCCTTGTCTCCTATATTTTGTCTTTCAATGATGCTACCAAAAGTATCTCCTTTTTTGATCGTATCATGAATCACATTAAAATCAGCATAAGTAAAACCAAACTCACTCTTTTTAGGGGCAGATTGAATTTCCTGTTCGTCCAAACTTTCTTGATTTTTAGTACAAGAAAGAACAGATAGCAGCATAATTATGATTAAGAAAAAGGGCGGTATTCTTTTTAACATTATACAATTATATTATTTTGGTTTCTCCCCAATTGGCTAATTCATCAGCACTCCATAATTCAGGAAAAAATATTCTTCTTTGGTATTTAGGGTGCATGTACTTTTTCCAATCACTTCCTCCAGTAGCTTCTCCATCGCCCAAACCACTTTGGTCTATATATTTAATAGCGACGTTCAAATGTTGCATTACCCAAGTAATATTTACCGTATAATCTAAATGGCGCATCGCTTGTATTAACTCAGAGTTATTTTGTTCTTCTATAGGTAGTTGTTTGAACTTCTGCCAAATATTAATCGTGTTGTATTCTTGCATATGACTCAAGAAAACCTTTTTATATTTTCTTTCAAATTCTTCCAAAAGAAACGATTTTTCTCTCGTTTTATAATCTTTCCCTGCAGCTTGCCAATACAAATGTTCAAAAGCATATTCAAACGAAGTATCTCTATCAATAGAAGATCTAAATCGATGATCAATTAAATTAATCAAATCGGTCGCACAGAATTCAATCAAACGGTATTGGGCACTTTGAAAACCACTTGCTGGCGTTAAAGTCGTTCTAAATTTCATGTACTGCTCCACTTCCATTCCGTTTTCCATTATTTCAAACGAAGTGGTTAACATATCAAAATAACGACTTATGCGCAGTAATCGTTCTGTAAAAAAATCAATTTGAATATCTTGACAATACGAGATTTGACGCATTTCCCACAAAATCATTTTGAAAATCAATTCATTAACTTGGTGGTACATAATAAAGACCATTTCGTCAGGTAGTGTAGTTCTTTGCGTTTGAAGACTCAACAACGCATCTGTTTGAATATAATCCCAATAGGTTATTGGTTTAGACCAAAGTAAACCTTCGAGCTGGGTCTCTGTTTTTTGATTAATGGCGTTGTATTTTAAATCAATTTCGTTTAAAATAGCTGCTGAACTATTGGTGCTAGTCATTATTGCTTTTGTTTAAATGGATTTTTCAATCCTTTGTATGCGTCTAAATCTGCTTTGATAGAACCTACTGCAAGACTTGCTTGAATTCGTAAAGGAATTCTATTTCCATCATCTGAAATCCAAACTGTTACACTCTCTTGTTCTTTAAAAACCCGACCGGACTGAACCAATGGCTTAAAGATCATCGTAGGAACAGTGCCAAATTTAGTTTTAATATTGTCCCTACCAATGAATTTTAACTTAAACTTTGTAGTTTCATCATCAAAAAAAAGATCAATCGAAATGGATTCTCCTGGTTTTATTTTATCTATTATAGGTGAATTTCGCAAATAATAAAAGGCAGATAAAATGTCCTGGGTGTTTTTAGGAATTGTAAAAGTTTTTTCTGTCTTATGTTTATAATCTTTGACTACTATTCTATTAGTAGTTACATTAACAAAACCTTCTTGATTCTTTGTGTATCCTCCTTCGTCAATCTTTCGTACAAATTGATACGGTACAAATGTCTCTCTATCAATATAACTTTCGTAAAGATCTTCTACTTTGAAAAAAAATCGGGAAAGCCCTGTGGTATAACCTCGGCCAATAAGATGGAATACTTTTTCATTATTAATGATAGCATCTTTTACTTCTAAAGTAGCGTAACCAGCGTTGACAAAACCATAATGAATGCGAAATTTAAACCATTCACCTGACCCAAAAACGGAATCATCTTGGGAGTTAAAACTTAAAGTGGTAAGTAGTAGCAAAAATAGAATTGCCTTCTTCATAATCTAAATTTAGGCATTATTCAAAAAACACCTTTTTGTCCCAAATGTATTAAAACAAAAAAACCCAGTCAACTATTGACTGAGTTTTTGTGCTATTAACTAACCAAAAAACTATAAATTATGAAATTTATATCAAAAATCGAAAGGAAACCACCCCTTTCATTTTTGTTTTACAAATTTATAGCATCTTCAAAGGATTTTTTTCATTAAAATAGACTTTAACAGAAGTTTTATTATTTATAAATCTGAAGCCGTTTATTTTTTTACATAATAAAAAAATAAGTAACTTTTTTTTTGATTATATTAATTTATTTTAGATATATTCTGCTCAAATTCACAAAAAAAAGACTAAAAACAGAGTGGATTTTTACGAAAAAACGTCAAGTTGGGAGTAAATCAAGACTAAAACCAAAAACCAACACTAAACCAAGTATAACCTTTTGCATTTTCTGGAGACCAAGAATACTTCAGCTCTACAGGTCCTATAGCCGTCTCTAATCCATACCCGAGGGCATAGCCTGAATGTTTAGGAAAAGTAAGCCAATCAACAGACTGAAAAAGGTTGTTCCCTAAGTTGGCAAAGTTAGCCGAAAAGTTGATGTGGTTCTTTCTGTAAAACTCGTAATCAATAGTTCCCAATGTTTTTATATAACTATTAGCTGCCACACTCAAAAAATCATACCCGTAAAACGGTCTAAAATTATTGATTGTAGTATAACCATACCCCCCTAATACAAAATTAAAGAAAGGAATTCCATCATTGCCGATTGGCAAGCCCGCATCCGTTTGAAATTTGAAAGTAATTTTATCCCAAATCGTAATTGCCTTTGAGAAATTTGCTTTAAGAATAGAAAACGGTTTAAAATTATTATGATAGTCCGAGGAAAATAAATAGGATTGAAAATCTGCCGTAAAATACCATCCTTTTTTTGGAAAATATTTGTTGTCAAAAGAATCAAATTTCAAATACCCAAAACCACTCCAATAACTACTCTTGTCAATAATAGGGTTTACATTAGCAAGCGTTTTTGAAGATATTCTCAAGTATTTTAACTCCACACCTGCACCTATTAAAAAACTCTGAGCCAAACCTTTTTGCAAGTAGGCCTGTGTTGACAAGTCAAGAAAATCAACATTGATTTCATTTATTCCTAAAGAACTTAAATTTAAATCGGTAATGTTTTGAGATATATTCTTGTTAAACTGATTAAACTGCGATTTAAATCCAAAACTAAAATTGAATCCGTTGTCTATATAATAATCTAAATTGTATCTGAAATTATCCCCCATTACAACATCTAAGGATGCCAAATCGTTTTTAAAGAGCGTGTTTTTATTCGTTATGTTAACTAAAACTCCACTTTTAAACAAATCATCATAATGCAATCCAAATTTCAAATACGTTTTTGTTGGATTCTCCACTAAATTTAGCGCTAAAATATCTCCCTTTAGGTTCGATTCGAAAGAATAACTAATCGCATTAAAGTTCTCTGTAGCATTAATAGTATTTATACCCGACTGCAATTGCTCATAGGTTATTTTTTGTCCTGGTCTGAATCGTAATTTTCCGAAAACATAATCCTTTGTAAAGTTTTTTAACCGATTTGTTTTTATTTGAACCAAATGCAAACTATCCTTTACAATATCAAGTTTTGGTTTGTTGTAAGGATAGTGTACATCGGCAAGTGCATGTATTTTTTCATACACAGAAAAAGCAGCTTCTTCTCCTTTTCTGATGATTTCTTTTCCTTTATCAAAAGAAATAACACCATAATTTTTGATATCAGGATTGATATAAATATCGGTATCCTTAATCTTAGTTTTCATTTTTTCGATAGATTGTAAATTAGTGATTTGAACTAAGATTTTTGTCGCGTTTCGCAATTGGGATTTTTCTAACAAGTCATCTTGAACATTTACACCTATTATAATATCAGCTCCTAAATTTCGAACCTCTTGAATAGGATAATTATTTGCTACACCTCCATCAACTACTAATTCTCCATCTATTTCAACTGGGGAAAACAAAGATGGAAAAGCGGCGCTTGCCAACATAGCCTGCGCTAGACTGCCTTTATCCAACACTATTTGTTTTCCTGTTTCTATATTGGTGCCTATACATAAAAACGGAGTGGGCAGTTGATTAAAATCGTTTACGTGTCTTACATTTCTAGTCAATCTACTCAATAAATTAAAATTGTAAATACCTTTAGATAGGGCTTCGGGAATCCCAATTCGAAATTTATTAAACGGAAGGACTAAAGCATACGACTCATCGTTTCTTTTTTCATAGAAGCTTTTGGAAGACCTTGGAATATAATCATTTAATAATTCATCAAAATTAGTAGTCTGAAAAATAGAATCTATTTGAGTCGCATTATATCCCGAAGCATATAATCCGCCAACAACGGCTCCCATACTGGTTCCACCTATATAATCGATTTTAACTCCTGCCTCTTCAATCACTTTCAAAACTCCAATATGAGCAAATCCTTTGGCTCCACCCCCGCTTAACACCAAACCTATTTTTGGTCGTTTTTGTTCTTGTGCAAAAGTATTTTGAAAACCAGATACGAATAGCGCCGTAAATAGTAAGCCCCAGATGGAAGTGGATAGCCCCGAAAGAACAAAGCCTATTTTTTCTTGAAAAAAAAGAGCGACCACAGAAGCTCCTTTTTTTTCCTTAGAAAAAAAGGGTTTTGAAAGAGGACTTGGAACGGACAGCTGGGATAGGCTCATAAAAAATTATTTGGCAGTGTAAAAGTCGGTAATTTTTTTGGCTTTTGATAGCCCCACCACCTCAGAAATTTCTTTTTCGGTGGCCAATTTCAATCGTTTAACACTTTTAAAGTGCTGAATTAGGGCTGTCATCGTTTTTTCGCCAATACCTGGAATGGATTCTATAGACGAATTGAGGGCGGCTTTGCTGCGTTTGTCACGATGATGAGTTATCCCAAAACGGTGCGCCTCGTTACGCAACTGCTGAATGACTTTTAATGTTTCTGATTTTTTGTCGAGGTAGAGCGGAATGGAATCGCCAGGATAAAAGAGTTCTTCCAAACGTTTTGCAATACCGATAACGGTGATTTTTCCGCGAAGACCCAAGTCGTCAATACTTTTCAACGCCGAGGACAATTGTCCTTTTCCTCCGTCAATAATAATCAACTGAGGCAAGGGCTGGTTTTCGTCCAAAAGACGTTTGTATCGTCGGTATACTACTTCTTCCATAGACGCAAAATCATTGGGCCCTTCGACTGTCTTGATGTTGAAATGGCGGTAATCTTTCTTACTCGGTTTACCATCTTTAAAAACCACACAAGCCGAAACAGGATTGGTTCCTTGTATATTGGAGTTATCAAAACATTCTATGTGGCGGGGTTCTACAGGCAAACGCAAGTCTTTTTGCATCTGTGCCATAATTCGGTTGACGTGTCGATCAGGATCTACAATTTGCAATTGTTTCAACTGCTCGATGCGGTAGAATTTGGCGTTGCGAATAGACAAATCTAAAATTTGTTTTTTGTCGCCCAATTGCGGTACCGTGATTTTGATGTTTTCACCCAAATCAACTTCAAAGGGAACGATGACTTCTTTGGACAACAACTGGAAACGTTCTCGAAGTTCGATAATGGCTAATTCCAGTAATTCTTCGTCGGTTTCTTCTAGTTTCTTTTTGATTTCCATCGTATGGGAACGAATAATCGAACCATGAGAAATTTGCAAAAAGTTGACATAGGCAGCACTTTCGTCTGAAACAATCGAAAACACATCAATATTGGTGATTTTCGGATTGATAATCGTAGAGCGCGACTGGTAATTTTCGAGAATTTCTATTTTTTCTTTGATTTTTTGGGCTTCTTCAAAACGCATTTCTTGTGCTAATTCGGTCATTAGTCGTTTGAAGTCTTTCATACTTTCTTTAAAATTTCCTTTGAGAATTTCGCGAATAGCATCGACTTGTTTTTGATATTCAGCAACGGTTTCATAGCCTTCGCAAGGGCCTTTGCAATTACCGATATGATATTCCAAACAGACTTTGAACTTGCCGCTTTCGATATTATTGGCACTCAAATCGTAATTACAAGTGCGCAATGGATACAATTCTTTAATCAAGTCCAAAATAGTATTCACCGTCTTGAAACTGGTGTAGGGACCAAAATATTCCGAACCGTCTTTGATCATTCTTCGGGTAGAGAAAATTCGAGAAAATGGCTCTTTTTTAATACACAGCCACGGATAACTTTTATCGTCTCGCAACAACACATTATAGCGTGGTTGCAAGGTTTTGATTAAATTGTTTTCTAACAAAAGCGCATCGGTTTCGGTAGGCACCACTATGTGTTTGATGGTCACAATTTTCTTGACTAAAACATTCGTTTTGGCTGTATCGTGAATTTTATTAAAATAAGACGAAACTCTTTTTTTTAGATTTTTAGCTTTGCCCACATACAAAATCTTCCCGTCCTTATCGTAGTATTGGTAAACACCCGGATTGTCCGGCAGGGTTTGTATTTGTAAAGCAATGCTTGGTGGCGTCATTTTGTGTTGGCTCGAATTGTTTCCAAATTTACAAATAACATCTTTGCAAATCAAAATCAGTCGTTTTCTTTTAGGTCGTAATAAATAATACTACTTTTATCTTCTATTTTTCATACAATGACAAAAAACGAATTACGATCTCAATACAAAGCGCTCCGCAAAAATCTTTCAGAAGCCGAAATCGAAGAAAAAAGTTTGGCTATTGTCAATGGCGTGTTGGCACTTGACATTTGGGACAAAACTTATTTCCACGTTTTTTTACCCATTGAAGAGCAAAAAGAAGTCAATACCGAATTCTTACTGCATTTGCTATCGGGGAAAGACAAAGAAATTGTGATTTCGAAATCCGATTTTACCACACGAAAAATGACGCATTTTCTATTAACTGACAATACCAAAATCAAAAAAAACGAATACAATATCCCAGAACCTGTGGACGGAATCGAAGTGCCTTCGTCCAAAATTCAAGTAGTGTTTGTACCTCTTTTGGCTTTCGACACCCTTGGAAATCGTGTTGGTTATGGCAAAGGTTTTTACGATCAATTTTTGTCTGAATGCCAAACCGAAACCATCAAAATTGGCCTTTCTTTTTTTGAAGCCGAAAACTCAATTACTGATATTTTTGAAAAAGACGTTCGTTTGGATTTTTGCATCACTCCAAAAAAGTGCTATCGCTTTTAATTTCAACTGAAAAATTGGCTTTTTTTTACTTTCTTTACAACTTCAATTATTTGGCATTTTTATGAGATTCAACAAGAATAAAATAGGAATTACTCTCGGAATTCTTTTGGTTTTATTGGCTTCTACTTTGGCTACATTCTATTATTTCAGAGACGAAATTTTAAAAGTAACTTTAGAGAAAGTAGTGGTGAAAATGGATCGTGATTACGATAGTAAATTCACCATAAAAACAGCCTCTTTTGACGGAATTTCAGCCGTAAATCTAACCGATGTGGTTTTAGCTCCCAAACATGCCGACACTTTATTCAAAATTCAAAAGATGAAAACCAGTATCAGCTTTTGGCATTTGCTGATTGGTGATGTGCAATTGGGTACTTTAGAAATCAAAAATGGTTTGGTGCAACTCATAAAAAAAGGCAACGTTCGCAACTTTGATGCTTTTTTGAAAAAGAACAAAAATCAAGAAGTTAGCACTGAAAAAAGAGATTATGCTGCTTTAGCTAAACGCATTATATTCCGATTGTTGAATTTGGTTCCCTCTGACATGGACATTAAAAACCTCGTTTTTAAATTAGACGACAACGGAAAAAAAGCCATAATTGATATCAAGAAATTAGCCTTGGACGGAGGCGATTTAGAAAGCATCATTCACGTTAAAACCAACACTTTTGCACAACGTTGGCGCATTGCGGGAGAAGCTGACCCAAGAGACCGGACTGCTGATATTCAGTTTTTCAATATGGATGGTGGACCGATAAAAGTGCCGTATTTTGACGAACGATTCCATTTGCTTTCTAGTTTTGATTCCATTCGTTTGAATATCGAAAATATTGAAAGTGATGGCGATGAATTTCATATTGATGGCTACTCGTCTATTGCCAATTTAAAAGTCAATCACCCCAAAATTGCAAGCAAAGATGTAGTCATTCGCAATGCGCGTTTTGATTACCGTTTTTTGCTAGGTGAAGATTTTATCTCTTTAGATAGTACATCAACGGTTCAATTGAATCAGATTAAATTCCATCCTTATTTGGCTTACGAAACCGAAGAAGATACCATTTATAAAATGAATATTCGGATTCCAAAAATGCAAGCGCAACATTTTATTACTTCGCTTCCTGATGGATTATTTACTAATTTCCAAGGCATGTTAGCCAGCGGTAGTTTTGATTATAAATTGGATTTTATGTTCAATAAAAACAAACCAGAAGACATTGTTTTTGACAGTAAATTGAACAAAGAAAATTTACGCATTTACCGTTTTGGTCAAGCCAATTTAGCAAAACTCAATGGCGAATTTGAATACCGAGCCATTATTAAAAATGTACGTCAGCGACCTGTTTTTGTGGGGCCTTCTAATCCTAATTATACCCCATTAAATCAAATTTCTCCTTACTTAAAAAAATGCGTATTAACCACCGAAGATCCTTCTTTCTTTAGACATCGCGGATTTATTACAGAGGCATTCAAACAATCGATTATTAAAAATATCAAGACCCGAAAATTCTCTCGTGGAGGCAGTACCATCAGTATGCAATTGATTAAAAATGTGTTTTTAACTCGTGAGAAAACCTTATCGCGTAAATTGGAGGAAATTCTTTTGGTTTACATCTTAGAAAACAACCGAATTGTTAGCAAAGAACGCATGTTGGAAGTGTATTTCAATATTATTGAATGGGGCCCTGATGTATACGGAATTGGCGAAGCCAGCCGTTTTTACTTTCAGAAAAGCCCTGCCGATTTAACCTTTAACGAATGTTTGTACTTGGCTACCATTATTCCGAGCCCAAAGAAATTCATGTATCAGTTTGACGATCAAGGAAATCTGAAAGGATTTGCTTTAAAAAACCAACGCTATTTGAGTAATTTAATGTTGCGTCGCGGTATTTTAACTAGTAGTGATAGCATTAACCCGTATGGTGTTTCGCTTTCCGGAAATGCACGTTCTTTTTTAACCATTCGCAAACACCAAGACACTACTGGTATAGCAGTAGATTCTATTCCGCCGAAAGAAGACTTTGATTTTGAGTTTTTGAAAACGGATGGGGAATAAGTAAATATACGATTTACGAAATACGATTTACGAATTTTCAATGTAATAATTGATTGATTTTAAAATGTACCAATTTTAAATTATTTGGAAAAATTAAACCGCAGATTCGCAGATTTTATATTGAAAAATCTGCGAATCTGCATCTGCGGTAAATAATTTAATTACGATCGACCCTCGAAACTAAGGTGCGGGATCTGGAATTATGGCTTGAACTCCGTCAATCGCTTTCAATACCTCGTCTGAAAGTCTTACTTGAATGGCAGCAATATTCTCTTTCAACTGTTCCATGGTAGTAGCCCCAATAATCGTACTGGTTACAAAAGGTTGTTCCTCAATAAATGCCAAAGCCAATTGTGTTAAAGTCAAACCGTGTTGTTGAGCAATGTCGTTGTACAAACAAGTCGCTTCTGCCGACTGTGGACTGCTATAACGTGCCATTTGAGGAAATAAGGCCAAGCGAGATTTTGGATGATGCTGTCCATTCAAAAATTTGCCTGATAAAAGTCCGAAAGCCATTGGAGAATAGGCTAACAAACCTACATTTTCACGCAAGCAAACCTCAGCATTTCCTACTTCAAAAGAACGATTCAATAAAGAATACGGATTTTGTACGGTTTTGATTTTTGGCAAATTGTGGTACTTGTGTTCTTCCAAGAAGCGCATCAATCCCCAAGGCGTTTCGTTAGACAATCCAATGTGTTTGATTTTTCCTTGTTTGACAAAACCTTCCAAAGTAGTCAACACCTCGTGAATATTATCTTCCCAAGCATCGTCTTGTGCTTTGAATCCGCGTTGTCCAAAGAAATTGGCTTTGCGTTCTGGCCAATGCAATTGATAAATATCGACATAATCGGTTTGAAGACGTTGCAAACTATGATCCAAGGCATACTGAATACTCGCTGGCGAAAAATCGACTTTTTCTCGCATATAGGTAAAAGCCGGATTTGGTCCCGCAATTTTTGTAGCCAAAACCACTTGATCACGATTCCCTGTTTTTTTAAACCAAGTCCCAATAATTCGTTCGGTACTTCCATAAGTCTCTTGACGTCCTGGCACCGAATACATCTCGGCTGTATCAAAAAAATTAACTCCTTGCTCCAAGGCATATTCCATTTGGGCGTGACCCTCTGCTTCGGTGTTTTGTTCACCAAAAGTCATTGTGCCTAAACATATTTTACTGACTTTAATTTGGGTATTGGGTATAGTGGTGTATTTCATGTTTGTACGTTGCTTTTTTTGAAAAACAAATATACAAAGGAAAGGCAATTGCAATACAAAAAAGAACTCGAATTCAAACGCATTTATAAATAAAAAAGCACAACTGAGTTGTGCTTTTCAATATTTAAAATCTGTGCAATTTGTGTATCTGTGTTTTAAATTATCAACCGCAGGTGCGCTTCGTAGTACCTCCTCATAATGACTCTGCTACTCTGAAACTCTAGTTAATCTCATTCAACATCTCCGCAATAGCATCTAATCTTGGGGTTAAAATAATTTCGATACGGCGATTTTTGGCTTTACCCTCAGCAGTAGCGTTGCTTGCTAATGGTGAAAATTCTCCTCTACCCGCAGCAGTCAAATTTTGTTTGTTGATTTTTTTGTTTTCACTCAAGATTCCTACGATTGAGGTAGCTCTTTTAGTTGATAAATCCCAGTTATCTGCAATAGGTCCCGAAGCAGCAAACGCATCATCATCGGTATGTCCTTCAATTAAAACGGCAATATCTGGATTATCTCCTAATACTTTTCCCAATTCAATTACGGCTTTTTTACCTTCGGCACTTACCGCCCAACTTCCTGAACTAAACAACAATTTGTTTTCCATTGAAACGTATACTTTTCCGTTTTTTTGTTCTACGGTCAAGCCTTTTCCTTCAAAGCTATTTAGGGCTTTAGATAAGGTTTCTTTTAGTTTTTTCATGCTTGCCTCTTTGGCTGCAATTAAGTCTTCCAGTTCTTTCAAACGTTGTGCATTTTTACTTAATTGCTCTTGTTCTAAAGCTAAGGCTTTCGCTTTTTCATCCAATTCGTCAAGCAATTCACGATTCTTTTTCATATTTTTTTCCAGAGACTCATTGCTGTTTTTTTCTAGAGCCGCATACGAATCCTGAAGTGTTTTGTATTTATCTAAATTCGTTTCATGCTCTGCTTTCAATTTAGTGTAATCCGCTTTTAATTTATCTAAATCGGTTTTCAAAGCCGCACCGTCTAATTCCAGTTGGTTTTTGGCTTTTGCCAAAGCGGCATTCTCGTCAGCAAGGGTTCTGTTTTCTTTCTTTAAGTCGGTGTATTTGCTTTCTAAATCGGTATAGATTTTTTTGGACACACAAGAAGTGGTTAGCGCCAATACGAACAATCCGATGGAAACTTTTTTTATCATGATGTGAGGTTTTTATTTTATGTTTATTAAACTACTTTTTATCTTTTTTATTGTGACCCTAGCCCTGATGGAAGTGGCATCCTGTGACGACGGGGTTCGGCGGCACAGATAGAGCGTACAGCAGGATAAGCTCCCAACAAAACTACTCAATTTCTACCAAAATAGGACAATGGTCGGAATGTTTGGCTTCGGGCAAAATTAAAGCGCGTTTGATTCGGTTTTTCAAGGGTTCGCTTACCAAACAATAATCGATACGCCAACCTTTATTATTCAATCGTGCCGTTGGGAAACGCATGGTCCACCAGGTATAATTATCGGGTTCTTTGTTCAAAAAACGGAAGCTATCAATGAAGCCGCTTTTCAAGAAATTGTCTAGCCAAGTACGCTCGGCAGGTAAAAATCCGGATACATTTTTATTGCGAATCGGATCGTGAATATCTATTGCCTCATGGCAAATGTTATAATCGCCACAGATCACTAAATTCGGAATGTCCTTCTTTAAGTCGTTAATATAGTTTTGGAAATCATCCATGTACATAAACTTATGATCCAATCGCTCTGCATTAGTTCCAGAAGGTAAGTACAAACTCATTACCGAAAACTCATCAAAATCTACACGAAGGTTACGCCCTTCAAAATCCATGTGTTCAATTCCGGTTCCAAAAACAATATTATTAGGTTTAATTTTAGAAAGTATGGCTACGCCACTGTACCCCTTTTTAGTAGCGGGAAACCAATAATGATAGGGATATCCTGCTAGTTCAATGTCTAAAGTAGGCACTTGATCGGCTTGGGCTTTAATTTCTTGAAAACAAATGACATCTGGATTAGCTTGTTGTAACCATTCGAGTAATCCTTTCGAAATGGCCGAACGAATTCCGTTGACGTTATAGGAAATGATTTTCATTTAAAATAGATTTTTATTGAGGCCTGATTAGACCTTATCCTGTCTTCAAATGTAATAAAAAAGTAGAAGTTTGATTCGGAAAAAGTCGAAAAATAGAGTTTTTTGTTATCTTTGTCACTTGCTTTAAAACCAAAATTTATATGGGTCTAGTCACTGCCAAGGAAGTTGCAAAAGCAATAAACACGGACAAATACGGGATATTAGGAACTTTTTCAGGCTGGGTCCTGATGAAGGTTTTACGTATTTCTGAATTGAATAAAGTGTATGACAACAACAAACACCTTTCGGAGGTAGCTTTCTTAAATGGCGTACTAGACAATTTACAAATCAAATTTGAAATTCCAGAAGAGGATTTAAAACGTCTTCCTAAAGAAGGGCCTTATATTACTATTTCTAATCATCCATTGGGTGGTATTGATGGTGTTTTATTGCTAAAACTAATGTTGGAAAGAGAGCCTAATTTCAAGATTATTGCCAACTTCCTTTTACACCGCATTGAACCGCTAAAAAAATACATCATGCCGGTAAATCCTTTTGAAAATCATAAGGATGCCAAATCAAGTGTGGTGGGAATCAAAGAAACTTTGCGTCACTTAAGCGATGGAAAACCATTGGGAATGTTCCCTGCTGGAGAAGTATCTACTTACAAAGACGGAAAATTAATGGTGGACAAACCTTGGGAAGAAGGCGCTATCAAAGTGATTCGCAAAGCACAAGTCCCTGTAGTTCCAATTTATTTCCATGCTAAAAATAGTGGGTTGTTCTATTTTCTTTCAAAAATTAGTGGTACTTTACGTACTGCCAAATTACCTTCAGAGGTTTTTAGTCAAAAGCGTCGCGTCATCAAAGTTCGTATTGGGAAACCTATTTCAGTCTCCGAACAGAATGAATATGAGTCTTTAGATGATTATTCTGAATTCTTACGAAAGAAAACCTATATGTTGGCCAATCCTTTTGAAAAGGAAACCAAATTAATTCCTACTCCTAGTTTAAAATCACCAAAAAGTCCAAAAGAGATTGTTACTCCTGCAAACCAGGACAAAATCATTACTGAAATTGAAGCATTACGCAACTCTGATTGTCGATTGCTACAAAGTAAAAACTACGAAGTTTTTTTTACTAAGGCTTCAGCAATTCCTACTATACTTCACGAATTGGGGCGTCTTCGCGAAATCACCTTTAGAGAAGTAGGTGAAGGAACCAATGAATCTATCGATTTAGACCAATTTGACCAATACTATCACCATATGTTTTTGTGGGATGATGATGCTAAAAAAGTAGCCGGAGCTTACCGAATGGGATTGGGATCTGAAATTTATCCTAAGTATGGTATCGATGGGTTTTACTTAAACGATTTGTTCCGTTTTGAGCCAGAATTGTACGATATGATGAGTAAGTCTATCGAAATGGGTCGCGCTTTTATTATCAAAGAATACCAACAAAAACCAATGCCTTTATTTTTGCTTTGGAAAGGAATTATACATACTACCTTACGCTACCCAGAACATAAATTCTTATTGGGAGGTGTAAGTATTAGCAATCAATTTTCTGATTTCTCAAAATCATTGATGATTGAGTTTATGAAGTCCAATTATTACGATCCTTATATTGCACAATATATTCATCCTAAAAAAGCGTTTAAAGTCAAATTAAAAGATGCCGACAAGGATTTTATCTTCAATGAAACTGAAGCCGATTTGAATAAATTTGATAAAATTATTGACGAATTGGAACCCGGTAGTTTACGTTTGCCTGTTTTGATTAAAAAATACATCAAACAAAATGCACGCGTGGTCGCTTTTAATGTAGATCCATTGTTCAATAACGCCATTGACGGATTAATGTACATTCGTGTAGAAGACATACCAGATAGCACCATGAAACCGGTAATGGAAGAGTTTCAGGCCGAGTTAGAACGAAAATTAAGCGAGAAAGAAGAGTAAGTCTAGAGCAAAATCAATGGCAATGGCAAAAATCAAACTATGAATTTGCTTTGCTACTTTACTTTATAACCTTACGCCTTTGCGCCTTTGCGGTAAGATCTAAAACCAGTGCTTCTGACCCACTTGATAGGTTTGATAAAACTCTTCGTCTGATTTAATCAAATAAATAATCCCTTCAATTAACCCAAATAAAGAAGTTAACAATCCACAACTGCAAATACTCAAGATTAACCAAATTATTCCCGTTCCGGTATATCCCAAATAAAATTTGTGTACACCAAGCGGACCTAATAAAATGGCAAAAATACCACAAGCTACTTTTTTATTGTTTTGAAATTGAGGTGTTGGAGTATTCCAAGTTTCGTGTTTTACAGTTTCCATACACTAGTATTTAATTATGAATAAAGGGCTTTTATTTTATCGACAATCACTTGCGCTAATCGTTCGTGACTTTCAAAGGTCCAACCTGCAATATGAGGCGTCAAAATAACATTTTTGGCATTCAGTAAATACTGAAACGCTTCGGGTGTAGTTGCCTCTTGGAACAAAGTTTCAAAGGACAATTTTTCGTATTCCAACACATCCAGTCCAGCACCTCGTACTTTTCCTGATTGTAAGGCAGCAACCAAATCTGCTGTGACAATGTTTTTTCCGCGGGACGTATTGATGATCCAAAGTGGTTTTGCAAATCCATTAATAAATGTTGCGTCCACCATTTTATCGGTTTCGGGAGTCCACGGAATATGCAAACTTAAGACGTCCACTTTTTCTTGAAATTCGGCAAAACTGACTTGTTGGGCATTTTCATCACCCACATTTTCTTGAATATCATAACACAAAACGTCTACGTCAAACCCACGTAGTTTTTTGGCGAAAGCCTTACCCATATTGCCATAACCAATGATTCCAACCGTTTTACCATCTAATTCGTGTCCGCGATTGCTTTCTCGGTTCCAGTGTCCGGCACGAATCTCAGCATCAGCTTGATTGAGATTATTAAACAATGACAAAATCATACCCAAACTGTGTTCAGCAACCGCATTACGATTTCCTTCCGGAGCAGCAATCAGTACAATATTTTTGGATTGGGCATACTCACAATCAATACTTTCCAATCCAGCCCCCACTCGAGCTATGAATTTCAAATTAGTGGCTTTGTCTAAAAAGGCTTTGTCAATTTTAAATCGGCTACGAATAACAATCCCTTGGTAGTCGTGAATTTTAGCTTCGATTTCCGCTTTGGAAGAGGTAAAATCTTCGTGATTCACGAAACCCGCTTGTTCCAATTGGTCCCAAAGCAAAAGATGATTGCTATCAATATGAAGAATGTGTGCCGCCATAAAAGGATTGTATTTTGTAAACCCAAATTAACAAAAAAAATAGGTGTGAAATGTGTAAATTGCAGCCAATATCATTAAAATGCAAAAACTATGAAAACCAGCCGATTGTTTCGAGAATTTTTTGAAAGCGAAAAAGCAGGCGGATTGGTATTGCTTTTAGCGACTTTACTTTCTTTGGGTTTAGCCAATTCTCCCATTCAAACGACTTATATTGGGTTTTGGGAAACCGAAATTGGACATCATTCCATCACCCATTGGATTAACGATGGACTCATGACTATTTTCTTCTTACTCATTGGGTTAGAATTAGAACGAGAGTTGTACGGTGGCGAATTATCCAACATTAAAAACGCTGCTTTACCTGTTTTTGGCGCACTCGGAGGAATGCTAATTCCGGCTGGACTATTTTTAGCATTCAATTTGGGGACGCCAACACAAAACGGGGCCGGAATTCCAATGGCTACCGATATTGCATTTGCAATTGGGATCTTATCCCTTTTGGGCAATCGAGTACCAACGTCTTTAAAAATCTTCTTGACCGCTTTGGCTGTCATTGACGACTTGGGAGCAATTCTCGTCATCGCGATATTTTATACAGAAACAATTTCTTTTCTGTATTTAGGTATGGCTTTTAGCATTATGGGAATTCTTTTTATTTTAAATAGAAAAAAAGTACACAACCTACTTCCTTATTTGATTGGTGGCGGATTGATGTGGTATTGCATGCTGAATTCAGGCGTTCATGCTACAATAACGGGTGTGCTTTTAGCTTTTGTCATTCCCTATGGCGATGGTGGAAAAGCTACTTCTTCTTTCCGATTGCAACACGTTTTGCACCGCCCAGTAGCTTTTTTCATTTTACCTTTATTTGCTGTCGCCAATACAGAAATTGCTATTAATAGTAACTGGCACGAAGGACTCATTCATGCCAACGCTATCGGAATTATGGCAGGATTAATTTTAGGAAAACCTATTGGAATCACTCTTTTTGCTTTTTTATGTGTCAAATTAGGTATTGGGTCGTTGCCCAAAGAATTGCAATGGAAACACATTCTCGGCGCTGGAATGCTGGGCGGAATTGGATTTACCATGTCCATTTTCATTACACTTTTGGCCTTCAAAAACGATGGCGTAGAAGTAATTACTTATTCTAAAATAGCCATCTTGGTGGCATCGTTTGTCTCAGGAACTTTAGGCTTCTTATGGTTGAAAATGAGTTTAAAGAAATAGTTAATTGGACAATGACAAAACGGATTCGCATAACGAAAACACGGATTAAGCGAATTTTCAAATTACCAAATGATCAATTATTTTCTTACATTTGAAAAGCCCCTGTAACTGCAATAGACCCCAAGTCGTTTTCCTTTTACAGATTTTTATTTTTTAAAGTTCCCAAAACGGGAAATAATTTATACCTTTGTAAAAATAGTGAGAGTAATAGCCAAAAAAATATTGAGAGACTTTTGGGAAGTCCATTCGGATTGCGAACAACAACTAAAATCTTGGTTTAGGGAAACTAGCAAAGCAGAATGGACAAATCCTAATCAGATAAAAACCGAATATCCCAGCGCTAGTATTTTAAACGACAATCGTGTAGTCTTTAATATAAAAGGAAATAAATACCGATTAATTGTCAAGATAAACTTTGAATACGAAATGGTTTGGATTCGATTTATTGGCACACACAAAGAATACGATGCGATTAATGCTACCACCATTTAATTAAGGAATATGGAAATCAAACTTATTAAAACAGAAAACGATTACAACCAAGCCTTAGAGCGATTGGAAGTACTATTTGATGCTAAAAAAGGAACTCCTGAAGGCGACGAATTAGAGCTTTTAAGCATTCTAATTGAGCAATATGAAAACACTCATTTTCCAATTGATTTGCCTGATCCTATTGAGGCTATAAAATTCAGAATGGAACAATTGGGCTACAATCAAAATGACTTAGCTAAAATTATTGGTCTTAAAAGCCGCGCTAGTGAAATTTTAAGTAAAAAAAGAAAATTGTCTTTGGAGATGATTCGACAATTACACACCAGCTTGCACATTCCCACTGATGTGCTGATTCAAAACTACTAAACCCCCATTCTCAAATTTTCAAATTAGTACATTTTCACATTAAATTAGCTACATTTGAAAAGCGTATCAAAAAAATTGAACTAAAAACAGGCAAAACTTTCGTCAATATTGCCCATTTGGAATAAAAGTAGTTTGAAAGTTTCGCATATAAATAAGTTATGTGATATAGCTTTACGACACTGCAAAAAAGAAAACCCGAAATCATGAAGCCGAAAATAATGTATATAGAAAATAAGTCTGAAGGTCATAGCGGTTCAGCTTGGATTGGTTACGCTGAATTCTCGAAATCTGGACAAACAGTTTATTTTGACAACAAAGCGTTGAAGAAACTTAAAACAACTGGAATTAGTGGAAACCATTTTGACATTGAAACTGGTGAAGAATATTGGGTTTCCGGAATAAAGAAAAACGGACAGGACAGACATTGGGCTGGCGGTGGAAAAGTGATGCTTGACAAAGATTGCGTTGAGGAATATTTGAAGTTCACAAATGTCGAAAATGTTGACGAAAAAAAATACATTGTAGTTGAAGTTGAGAAAACAGACAAAAGCCGATTTAACGAAATTGAAAATTTAGAACTTGAAAATGAAGAATTGGAAAGGTTAGCTTGGGATAGAAAGAAAAATGTAACTCTAAATAAAGCTACATCACATAACAGCAATTTTGCGAAATAGCTGGCTTATCTTTCTTGGAAAATACGCTTAACATCACCTGATAGCGCGGATTTGCAATCCGTGTCTACTAAAACAACGAACCAAAAAAGGCCGCTATTTACAGCAGCCTTTCTCTTTATTTAAAAAGTATATTTACCCCTTAATCTGTTTCAACGAAGTTTTAATCCCTCTAATCAAAGACGAACTAAAACCGTGCAATTCCATTTCGTTCAAACCAGCAATGGTACAGCCTTGAGGCGTAGTTACTCGGTCAATCAATTGTTCTGGATGGGTTTTTTCTTCTAGTAGCATTTCGGCAGCGCCTTTTACAGTTTGGGCAGAAATAGCCAAAGCCGTTTGCCAGTCAAATCCAATTTCAATACCCGCTTGCATTGAGGCACGAATGTAACGCAAGGCAAATGCCGTTCCGCTTGCTGCCAAAACGGTAGCCGCATCCATTAATTTTTCGTCAATAATAGGCGCTGTTCCTAAACCTTCAAAAAGTGTAACTACTTTCTGAGCCGCTTCTTTATTGCTTTCTTGAAACGCAATACAAGTCGCCGAAGCACCAAATTGCGAAGCAATATTCGGCATGATGCGTACCGCTTGGTGGGTGGCGCCAATTTTATTTTGCAAATTTTCTATCGACAATCCACTCACTGCCGAAGCAATGGTTTTGTTGGTAATTGCAGGCAATATTTCAGCCAAAACAGTATCCACTTGGTACGGTTTTATAGTCAAAATTATAATATCTGCGTCTTGAATATTGTGTTTGTTGTCGGTAGATACGGTAACCCCCAGTTGTTCTAAGTGCAAAATACTCTTTGTATTTCTTCTTGTTACGGTTACTTGATTGCCTTCGGTGAATTTAGCAATCCCAATGGCAATTGAGGCTCCTAAGTTGCCTCCGCCAATAATGTGTACGTTCATGTTGTGTAGTTATAATGGTTGTGTTGTTTTGTGTTGTTGTGTTTGAATTCTTAATTTAAAAACCTAAAATCATTTTGGCAATTGAAAAATAAATTAAAATTCCACATATATCATTACTGGTAGTAATAAACGGACCTGTAGCTAAGGCGGGGTCTATTCCAAATTTATCCAATAATAAGGGGATAAATGTACCTATTAACGATGCAATAATAATAACCGAAATCAATGCTACGGTTACAATTATACCAATAATAATTTCAACATTTAATAGATAATGACTGCCTACAAACAAAATAGTCGCTAATATCACCCCATTAAGTAAGCTCAAAGCTACTTCTTTAATTAAACGATTGAATAAAGAGCCACTCAAGGTGTTGTTAGCCAAACCTTGCACAATAATTGCCGAAGATTGTACTCCAACATTTCCAGCCATTGCGGCAATAAGCGGTGTAAAGAAGAATAAATTGCCATGCTTCAACATTGCTCCTTCAAATAAACCTAATACTCTTACTGAAATAAAACCTCCTAAAAGCGCCAAAACCAACCAAGGTAAGCGGGCTTTAGTATGATCAAAAATACTATCATCCGCTTCGACGTCTTGGGAGATACCTGCTGCTAACTGGTAATCTTCATCAGCTTCGTCTTTGATTACATCCACGATATCATCAATGGTAATTCGGCCAACCAAACGACCCAATTCGTCCACTACCGGAATGGCCTCTAAATCGTATTTTTGCATGATACGCGCCACCTCTACGTCTTCGGTATCTACATTCACCGAATTCAGTTTTCGAATATAGACATCATTGATGGGTGTTCGCGAAGAAGTAGTCAATAAATCTTTAAGCGACAAACGTCCTTTCAATCGGTCTTCATCGTCCACCACATATATGGAATGCACTCTTGAAATATTTTCGGCTTGAATGCGCATTTCTTTCACGCAAGTCAACACATTCCAGTTTTCGTTCACTTTTACCAACTCCTTGTGCATGATTCCCCCCGCAGTATCCTCTGGATAACGAAGCAAATCAACAATATCTTTGGCGTGTTCAACGTCTTGTAATTCCGAGATTACTTCTGCCTTAATTTCTTGCGATAACTCGGCAATAATGTCAGCAGCATCGTTTGTTTCTAACTCGTCAAGCTCTTCTGCAATTTCTTTTGGCGAAAGTCGTTTTAAGATATTTTCACGTAAATCGTCCTCTAATTCCAAAAGAATTTCGGCCGTTTTATCACTATCTAAAACTTTAAAAATATAGGTTGCCTCTTCAAAATCAAGTTCATCTAAAACTTCGGCAATATCAGCATGGTGCATGTCATTCAACAAAACTTCCAGCTGTTGGTCGTTCTTCGTTTGAATGAGTTGCTCTAATTCTTGAATTAGTTCTTTGCTGATTTTAAATTCCATCGGCTTCGATTTTTTGAGTGAGTGCTATAAAGTCTTCAACACTAAGTTGTTCTGGACGAAGATCTAAAACTTTATCTTCTCTTAAATTATCTGACAAATTTAAGGTTTTTAAACTGTTACGCAAGGTTTTTCTACGTTGCTGAAAAGCTGTTTTCACTACCGTAAAGAATAATTTTTCGCCACAAGGCAAACTAAAATCTTCTTTTCGTCGCAAACGCATCACCCCCGATTTTACTTTTGGTGGCGGATTGAACACATGTTCATCTACCGTAAACAAGTATTCGGCATCGTAAAAAGCCTGTGCCAAAACCGACAAAATACCATAGGTTTTACTTCCTTTTTTCTCGCAAATGCGCTCTGCCACTTCTTTTTGGAACATGCCAGAAAACTCTGGAATTTGGTGACGGAATTCCAAAGTTCTAAACACAATTTGCGTCGAAATATTGTACGGAAAATTGCCAATAATCGCAAATTGTTTGCCTTCAAAAATCTCGTTGACATCGTATTTCAAGAAATCCTTCGAAATGATTTTATCTTTCAACTTTGGGTAATTAGCATCCAAATACGCCACCGATTCTGTATCGATCTCAATCACGTAGGTATTGGTAGGTTTGTCCAATAAATATTGGGTCAAAACTCCCATTCCAGGACCTATTTCCAATACATCATTGTAGCCTTCTAAACTCAACGTATCAGCGATCGCTTTCGCAATGCTTTCGTCTTTTAAGAAATGTTGTCCGAGATGTTTTTTAGCTTTTACTTTTTCCATTGAGTCATTGCGAGGCACGAGGCAATCTCGCTATTTTTTTAATTGTGTTCAGAAATTACCTCTAGTTCCGTTCTAAAAGCCAGCATTTTTTCTCCAAATAACTGGTAACTTTCTTGACGGAATTGCGGCGCATCTTCTGCATAGTATTTTTCCAAAGTCGCTTTACTATCCGTCGTAAATTGAACTGAATACGTAGTTCCTCCCATTTCTTCTTCAATTAACACCTTCACAATTTTAGCCGAAGAAAATTTTCCTGTTGCTAAAATAGCCGGAATTCGTGTTTGCTGCATCCACTGTAACCATTGGTCTTGAACGCTTTCGTGTATGTTAACTGTTACGTTGTAAAGTATCATATTAGCCCCCTAACCCCCAAAGGGGGAAATCCTACTAGGGGTTAAGTAGGGTTAAATAAATTGTTTTTTGAACTTTCTTTTACTCTGAATCTATTGGCTCCTAATTCCCCCTTCGGGGGTTAGGGGGCTCCTTATAAATTGCTATCTCCTCTTAATTCTCTAAATTTTCGCCTTGCCTCCACAAAATAAATACTGTCTTGGTGATTGAAAATTATCTTTTCATACATTGGCTTTGCTTTTTCGGGCAATTGCAATTGATTTTTATACAATTCTGCCGAAAAATACAACGCTTCATCTACATAAATTCCGTCCGAATGCTGCTCTATTATATTTTGGTATTGGCCTAAAGCCAACAAAAAATCAGCTGTTTTCTCGTATAGTTTTCCCAATCGCAACAGAGTAACCGCCTCAATCTCTTGCCCTTTGTATTGTTTCAAAATGGCTTGAAAAGCCTGAATCGCTTCTTGATTTCGATTTTGGTATCCAAGGTAATCCGCTTTGGCGAAAGCCTTCAATGCCACCTGCGTCGAATCGGCAACGGTATTGTCATTGATGAGCAAAAAATACTCCAACGCATCATTGGCAATCAACTGTGTACTCGCCGATTTCAACTCTTTGAATTGTTTCAACGCCCATTCTAAATCGGTTTTGAAATAACTCGTTTTAGCTGCTTTCAAACTTGCTTCGTGTGCCACTGCATCGTTCTTCAAATCGTTTTCAATTTGCGTATAATACAATAATGCTTGATTGAATTTGGCTTCGTACAGCAAAATATCGGCCAACTCCATTTTGACCTGCGCCGTTTCGTATTCGTTCAAGGGCAACTCCAATGCAGTTCGAACAATTGTCTTTCCTGCTTCGGGATTTTTTAAATTAAACGTCAAAAAATGCGCCTGCATCAGTTGCAAAGATAAGGTAAAAGGACTGATTCCGTATTTTGTGACCAAAGCTGATAATTCCATTTCAAGATTGGACCAGTCTTTTTCGGGAGTCGTGTCGATTTTGAGTTGCATCAAATAGCTATTGGCTTGAACCAATAATTCGATTTCGGTGGTGTTTTCTAACACAAATCCCAAGATAGTTTTGGCTGTTGCATCATCCTTTTCTTCAATCGTCAATTGTGCCAAATTAAGTATAGCATTCAGCGATTCCGGATTGCGTTTGTAAATGGCTTTTTCTTGGATAAAGGCTTTGCCAAATTCTTTTTGCTGAATATAAAACCAACTCAAAAATTGGTTCCAATACACGTCTTGGTTTTTTTGAGTTCGTGTAATTAATGCTTTACGCAAATTGGCCGAAAATCCTGCATCGCCTTCATCAGTCATGAATCTTGAAAACTGATTTTGAATCAGAATCGTACTTTCTGGATGGGCAAAAGCCTCATCTAAGAAAGTGTTAATCATCATATCCGTATTGCCCAACTGCCCATACAACAGACCCATTTGGTAATTGAAATTGAAATTAGGTTGCATTTGCACTGCTATTTGATAGGCTTTAAGCGCATAGTCCAGCAAGACTTTTTTCTCAAAAGAATTGGCTATGCCATACACTTCGTTTGGGTTGGATTTGATTTTAGCCAAAGCTTGTTCAAAATACTTTTGGGCTTTCTCATCCTGTTGTTGGAGTTTAAAATTATACCCTAGTTCTACCAAAAGCGAACTCTGTCTGTACTTATCCAATCGGGTTTGAATGGCTTTTTCGGCGACATCAAATTGTTTTAATTGTTGGTAACAATCAATGGTTCTGATAAAGTATTGGTAATTTTGAGGAACCGACTGCAGAAGTTCTTCGTAACTGATTTTGGCTTTTTCAAAATCGCCTTTGTCGTAATAATATTGGGCTAATTGCTCGTTTTGGGAAAACCCAATCAATGAAAAAAACAAGCTGATATGTAGGAGTAGTTTTTTCATTGATTTAATTTACACTATGTTTTTTTTGTTTTTTTGAACAATAAAAATAACTTGAAAAAAATATTAAATATAGGTATAAAGCTGAAAATAATCAATAGAGAATTTATACCTAAATCTCTTAATCTCCTTGTTGTTGCGGCTTGAATAGGGATATAATAAATGTTTAATATTAAAAGAATATAGAACCAATTTATAATCGTTTTATCATTAAGACTTAAATTACTCTTAAGATATAAAATTAAAAAATTAGCAAATAATTCTATTAGCAAATAAATTCCAAATTCAAGTCGTCCAGATTTGCCGTTTAAATCAGAATAATAATATCTAAAAAGGTTAAAGCATTTCATTTTAATCAATAATATCAAACCCGCAATACGGGCGCAATACTTCTGGAATTACAATTCCTTCTGGTGTTTGGTAGTTTTCTATAATGCCTGCCAAAACTCTTGGCAAGGCCAATGAGCTTCCGTTCAAGGTATGTGCCAATTGGTTTTTACCGTCTTTGTCTTTGAAACGCAATTTCAAACGGTTCGCTTGGAACGTCTCAAAATTAGATACAGAAGAAATTTCTAACCAACGGTCTTGTGCCGTAGAAAATACTTCAAAATCATAGGTTAATGCCGAAGTGAATCCCATATCGCCACCACATAAACGTAAAATTCTATACGGTAATTTGAGTTCTTGTAAAATGTTTTTTACGTGTTCTACCATACCGTCCAACGCCTCGTAGGATTTGTCTGGATGCTCTACGCGAACAATTTCTACTTTATCAAATTGGTGCAAACGGTTCAATCCACGAACGTGCGCTCCATACGAACCTGCCTCACGACGGAAACATGGCGTGTAGGCCGTACACAAAATAGGCAATTCGCTTTCGTTCAGAATCACATCGCGGAACAAATTAGTTACCGGAACTTCTGCCGTTGGAATCAAATACAAATCGTCAATGGTCGAATGGTACATTTGCCCTTCTTTGTCTGGCAATTGCCCTGTTCCGTAGCCCGATGCTTCGTTTACCAAATGTGGTACTTGCATTTCTTTGTAACCTGCTGCTGTATTTTTATCTAAAAAATAATTGATTAAAGCACGTTGCAAACGAGCACCTTTTCCTTTGTACACAGGGAAACCTGCCCCTGTAATTTTCACCCCCAACTCAAAGTCGATGATGTCGTATTTTTTTACCAATTCCCAATGAGGCAATGCTTCTTCGTGCAAAACAGGAATAGTGCCTTCTTGAAAAACATTCAAATTGTCATCTGCTGATTTTCCTTCCGGAACAATGTCGGCTGGTAAATTAGGTAAGGTATATAATTTTTGCGTCAATTCTTCGGCTAAAGCCTCGGCTTTCTCCCCCAAATCTTTGCTTTTCTCTTTTAATGCAACGGTCTTTTCTTTAAGGATGGCAGCTTTTGATTTTTCGCCACTTTTCATCAATTCGCCAATGTCTTTGGACAATTTATTAGATTCGGATAAAGTGTTGTCTAATTCCACTTGCGTAGCACGACGTTGCTCGTCTAATTGAACTACTTCGTCCACAATTCCTTTGGCGTCGATGTTTCTTTTTGCCAAAGCTTTGATTACTTTTTCCTGATTCTCTCTAATAAATGCAATTTGTAACATAGCTTGATTTTTATAACTCTCTGTAATTTTTTGCGCCTTGCGCACGCAAATTTAAGGAAATGTTTGCTAAGAACGAGACAAAGTTGAGAGTTTTCGAAAGAGCGCATACGCTTCAAAATAGTTTCACCGCAGATTCACAGATTTTAAAAGAACTTAATAGAATACATTTTGCTTGGTTCGAGGTAAATCAAAATTAACATCTAAATACTTCCAAACACAAGTGTCAATCTGCGAATCTGCGGTTGATTTTCCAAAAGTCAATCCCATAGTTGTAGTTGTCCCTATGATAAAAAAAGTTATTTTTGCACTCATTCTGAATTCATTTCAGCATTATTAAACTGTTATTATGTTAGAAAATCCAACAAGATATACTATTACGGCAGCCTTACCTTACACTAACGGACCAATTCATATTGGCCATTTGGCGGGGGTTTACGTGCCTTCGGATATTTATTCCCGTTATTTACGATTACAAGGAAGAAACGTGTTGTTTGTTTGCGGAAGCGACGAACACGGTGTTGCCATTTCGATGAAAGCCAAAAAAGAAGGCATTACACCTCAAGAAGTAATTGATAAATACGATGGCATTATCCGTAAATCGTTTGTAGATTTTGGAATTTCTTTTGATAATTACTCTAGAACTTCGGCAAAAATTCATCACGAAACGGCGTCGGAATTCTTTAAAACTTTGTATGACAAAGGCGATTTTATTGAAGAAGTAACCGAGCAATTGTATGACGCCAAAGCCGATCAATTTTTAGCTGACCGATTTGTAACCGGAACTTGCCCAAAATGCGGCAACGAAGAAGCTTATGGCGACCAATGCGAAAAATGTGGTTCTACACTGAACGCTACAGATTTAATCAATCCGAAATCGACCATTACCGGAGAAACGCCTGTTTTGAAATCGACCAAACACTGGTTTTTACCTTTGGATCGTTACGATGCGTTTTTGAAAGAATGGATTTTGGAAGGACATAAAAACGATTGGAAACCGAACGTGTATGGGCAGGTAAAATCGTGGATTGATGGCGGATTAGAGCCTCGTGCCGTAACCCGCGATTTGGATTGGGGAATTGACGTACCCGTTGCAGGTGCCGAAGGAAAAAAATTATATGTGTGGTTTGATGCGCCTATTGGTTACATCTCTTCTTCAAAAGAATGGGCGGCACGCGAAGGAAAAAATTGGGAACCGTATTGGAAAGACCAAGGAACCAAATTAGTTCACTTTATTGGAAAAGATAATATTGTGTTTCACTGCATCATTTTCCCAGCGATGTTGAAGGCGGAAGGAAGTTATATTCTGCCTGATAATGTACCAGCCAATGAGTTCTTGAACTTGGAAGGCAACAAATTATCAACGTCTAAAAACTGGGCGGTTTGGTTGCACGAATATTTGGAAGAATTCCCCAATCAGCAAGACGTATTGCGTTATGCCTTGACTTCGAATGCACCAGAAACCAAAGACAATGACTTTACTTGGAAAGATTTTCAAGCTAGAAATAACAACGAATTGGTAGCGATTTTTGGTAATTTCATCAACCGTGTGGTGGTGTTGACTAATAAATACTACAACGGCATCGTGCCACAACCGAATGAACTTTCGGAAGTGGACGAACAAACTTTGGCCGAATTACAAGCCTATCCAGCGGTAATTTCGAGTTCCATTGAGCGTTACCGTTTTAGAGAAGCTTTGGGCGAAATGATGAATGTCGCTCGTTTAGGAAACAAATATTTGGCCGACGAAGAGCCTTGGAAAGTCATCAAAGACAATCCAGAGCGTGTACAAACCCAAATGTATGTGGCTTTACAAATTGCCGCTGCTTTGAGTACGCTTTGCGAACCCTTTTTGCCTTTTACGGCTAAAAAATTAGCACGTATTTTGAAAATAGAGGAGCCGTTGAATTGGAATACCATTGCTGAAGATAGCGATTTACTAGTTGCCGGACACCAAATTGGCGAAGCGGAATTGCTTTTTGCCAAAATAGAAGACGAAGCAATTCAACAACAAATAGATAAATTGGAAGCTACTAAAACGGCGAATAAGGCCGAGATTGCTTCGTCCCTCGCAATTACCGAACCACAAAAAGAGGTGATTCAATTTGAAGATTTTGCCAAAATGGATTTGCGTGTAGGAACGATTTTGGAAGCCGAGAAAATGCCAAAAGCCAACAAGCTTTTAATCTTAAAAGTAGATACTGGAATTGACGTTCGCACTATTGTTTCGGGAATTGCAGAGAGTTTTGCGCCAGAAGATATCATTGGTAAAAAAGTAACTGTTTTAGTGAATTTAGCACCAAGAAACCTTCGCGGAGTAGAAAGTCAAGGAATGATTTTGATGACTACCAATGCCGAAGGAAAATTAGTTTTTGTAAACCCAGACGCTGAAGGTGTTGGGAATGGTGAGACAATTAATTAGTACAACACGAATTTCACGAATTTCCACAAATTAGTGAAGTCTGTATTTAAAATAAAAATTATGAATCCGAAAATAATAGCTTTTGACGCAGACGATACGCTTTGGGTAAACGAAACCTATTTTGACGAAACCGAAAAGAAATTTTGCGAATTGATGCAAGATTACCTTTCACATCAGGGAATTTCGCAAGAACTATTCAAAATTGAAATTGCTAATTTAAAACTGTATGGTTATGGTATCAAAGGGTATGTCCTTTCGATGATAGAAGCCGCAATGACCATTTCCAACCATACCATTCCTGTTGAAGTGATTGAAAAAATCATTCAATATGGTAAAGAATTACTTGAAAAACCGATTGTTTTACTAGATGGCGTTGAAGAAACTTTAAAAGCATTAAACGGAAAATACAAATTAGTCGTTGCTACAAAAGGCGATTTATTAGACCAAAGACGAAAATTACACAATTCTGGATTAGGTCACTATTTTCATCATATAGAAGTGATGTCAGACAAGCAAGAAATTGATTATTCCGATTTGATCAAACGACTTGACATTGAACCTTCAGACTTTTTAATGATTGGAAACTCATTAAAATCGGATGTCCTACCAGTATTAAACATTGGTGGAAAAGGTGTTCATATTCCTTTTCATACTACTTGGGCGCATGAACGAATTGATCATACCATTGAACATGAAAATTTTCATGCCTTTGAAAAAATTACCGACGTACTGCAATTACTACAGTAACACAAATTCCACAAACGGGAGAATCCATAGAAATAATGAAACAAAAGCTCGACCTTACTACTTGGAACCGAAAAGAACATTTTTTGTTTTTCAAACAAATGGATGAGCCTTTTTATGGCATTACCACCACAATAGATTGTACGCAAGCGTATGCCAAAGCCAAAACACTAGGTATTTCATTTTTTAGCTATTACCTTCATAAAACCTTGGCTGCAGTGAATACGGTTGAGAATTTTCGGTACCGAATCATCGAGGACGAAGTTTATATTTTTGACGTAATTGATGCCTCAGCAACAGTGATGCGAGAAGACAAAACGTTTGGATTTTCGTATATGGCTTTTACTGAAAACCCTATTGATTTTGCACAAATCGTACAAACTGAGATTGACCGAATTCAAACAACCACTGGCGTTATTACAAGAGAATATCCTGAAAATTTGATTCATTTTTCGGCCTTACCTTGGATTAATTTCACCTCATTGTCTCATGCACGAAGTTTTACTTGGCCAGACAGTTGCCCGAAAATTTCTTTTGGAAAACTAACCGAAGAAATTGGTAAAAAATCAATGCCTATATCCGTTCATGTGCATCATGGTTTGGTTGATGGCTACCATGTAGGTTTATTTATTGAGCGATTACAACAATTAATGAATGAATAAAAAGGGAGTCTAAAAAACACTGATTTTGTCATTCCGAATTTATTTCGGAATCTATAATTATATTAGAAACTGAAACAAGTTCAGTTTGACAAATAAATTGCTTTTTAGACCCCCTCCTTACTTCTTGGAATATCTATTTCCCTAACAGCAGCACTTCATTAGCAACGATATCGGTTACATAGCGTTTTTCTCCATTTTTATCCTCGTAAGTGCGGTGAGTTAATTTGCCTTCAATAGCAATTTCTTTTCCTTTGGTTACGTATTTCTCTATAATTTCAGCCGTTTTACCCCAAGCCGTAACGCGATGCCATTCGGTTTGCTCTACTTTGTCTCCGTTGTCTTTGTAATAGACATCATTCGTTGCGATTGTGATAGTGGCTACTTTTTTTCCACCTTCTAGGTTTTTAACTTCAGGATCTTGACCTACTCTTCCGATTAATTGTACTCTGTTTTTCATGGCGTATAAATTTAAATGGTTAAATAAATGTGTTAACTGATTTGTTTCAATCAACAGTGCAAAGATGAGATGAGTTCCAAAAATTATTCGGTTACTAACTATTTACTTTCGTTTGTAACTATTTGTAAGCATTTGTAAATGGAAAATATTTTATATATTTGATTGATTTTGAATCTATTTATTACGCATTATATAATTATTTAAGGTCAAAAAATCCCAATCTTATGAATAAAAATTGTTTAGAATGCGGCGATACAATTGTTGGCCGTGAGGACAAAAAGTTTTGCAGCGATGGCTGTCGGAATGCATACAACAACAAAATAAACAAAGACAGTAACAATTTTATGCGCAACGTCAACAACAAGTTGCGTAAAAATTATCGCATTTTGTGTGAATTGAATACCGAAGGAAAATCCAAAACTACCCGAACTAAATTATTGAGTAAAGGATTTGATTTTGACTATTTCACCAATATTTTGCAAACGAAAACAGGAAATACCTACTATTTCTTGTACGACCAAGGATATATGCTCTTAGAAAATGATTATTACATGCTTGTCAAAAAAGATATTTAATACCACACCCAAATCTGCCACCTCCAATGAAAAAAAATTATTCAACCCTTTACAGTTCGCTTTTTCTGCTAGCGATTCTTACGTTAGCCTTTCTTACTATGATGCCACAATGGACATCGGATGAAGAAGAACCTCTAACCGAATTCTCCACCCAAAGAGCATTCAAACAAGTGAGAGCTATTTCGCGTCAACCTCATTTTGTAGGTTCTAAAAACCACGAAGAGGTCGCACAATATTTACTAAAAGAATTAGAAAAATTAGGATTAGAGACCTCAGTTCAAGAAGGCTATGCGTTGAGTGATTGGGGGAATTTGGTGAAATCCAAGAATCTTTTGGCAAGAATCAAAGGAACCGATAGTTCCAAAGCATTATTACTTTTATCGCACTACGATAGTGCGCCACATTCTTATTCATTGGGCGCCAGCGATGCAGGTTCGGGAGTAGCTACCATTTTAGAAAGTGTCCGAACATTTTTATACAACAAAACCGCACACAAAAATGATATTATCATTCTCTTCACTGATGCCGAAGAATTGGGTTTGAATGGCGCAGCGCTCTTTGTTACACAGCACCAATGGGCAAAAGAAGTGGGGGTAGTTTTGAACTTTGAAGCGCGCGGCTCATCCGGTCCTAGTTATATGTTGATGGAAACCAATGGTGGCAATGCCGGATTAGTACACGAATTTGCTGCCGCAAAAGTGCCGCTTCCCGCTTCCAATTCCTTGATGTATAGTATTTATAAAATGCTACCCAACGATACCGACTTGACTGTCTTTAGAGAACAAGGCAATATCCAAGGTTATAATTTTGCATTCATCGACGATCACTACAATTACCACACAGCACAAGACGATAGCAAACACCTCAACAAAAAAACATTAGAACATCAAGGCACGTATTTAATGCCTTTATTGCATTATTTTGCTAATGCCAATTTTGATGCTACAGTTTCCAAAGAAGACTACGCTTATTTTACCCTACCGTTTACTTTCATCAGTTATCCATTTAGTTGGATTGTACCAATGGTATTGATTGCTTTAGTACTTTTTGTGTTCCTGGTTTTTGTAGGAGTTGGAAAGCGCATTTTATCGTTCAAAGAAATTGGCAAAGGTGGTATTCCGTTTTTGGGTGCTACACTTACTAGCGGATTGTTGGCTTATTTTGGATGGAAGTTCTTGCTGAATTACTATCCGCAATACAACGATTTACTCAATGGATTTACCTATAACGGTCATTCTTATATTGCAGGATTTGTAGCTTTAACTTTAGCCATTTGTTTTATTTTTTACCATTTTTTCTCCGAGAAAAAAACCACAATGAATCATTTTGTGGCGCCTCTTTTCCTTTGGATATTGATCAATTGCGGATTGGCTTTTGCTTTAAAAGGAGCTGGGTTTTTAATTATTCCGGTGTTTTTTGGTTTGATTGCCTTTGGATTTTTTATCCTTACGCAAAAATCAAATACCCTACTCAATTTAATTTGCAGTATTCCTACACTTTTAATTATTGCACCATTCATTCAAATGTTCCCTATCGGGCTAGGACTTAAAGTACTTTTTGGAAGTGCTATTTTGACTGCTTTGACCTTTGGATTGTTGTTGCCGGTTTTTGGAGCTTACACCAAAAAAGGAGCGTGGTCATTATTGTTTTTGGCGATTGCCGGAATCTTTTTTGCAAAAGCACACGTACAATCGGGTTATGAATTAGGCAAAGCCAAATCCAATAGTTTGCTCTACATCTATAATGCCGACACCCAAAAAGCCAATTGGGTGACCTATGACACCAATTTAGACCCGTGGACTAAAAACTATTTGGGGAACCATCCTCAAACTGCTGATTTTATGAAAGACACCCCGTTGTTTAGCAAATACAATTCAGGTTTTACCTACGCTGCAGAGGCGCCTAAAAAAGAATTAGCTCAACCCACCATCGAGTTTTTAAAAGATCAAATAGTAGGTAACCAACGCCAATTAAAAATTAAAATTACGCCCAATCGCAACGTGAATCGTTATGATATTTTTGCTTCCGAAGAAATGATTCTTTCTAATTTCAAGGCAAATGGCGTTCAAGCTATTGGACAAAAAGGCGCTAAATACGATCGTAAAAGAGGTAAAAAAATCTTGAGTTATTATGTGGTGAATAATGAACCGTTAGAAATGGAATTCATTATGAACAAGGCAACTCCATTTGATATGGAATTATTAGAAAGTTCATTTGACTTGATGCGTAATGCCTTGTTTCCAATGATTAAAAGGCAAAATTGGATGATACCAACTCCATTTGTTTTGAATGACGCAGTTGTGATTCAGAAAAAAATTATTCCAAAACCAGTGATACAACCTGTAATAAAAAAAGCTGTAGCCGTTCCTGTAGTTCAAGACAGTCTGACCGAACCAAAACCTGAGATAGAAATCGAAACTCCTAAAGTACCTTAAGAGGTAAAAATATGACACAAATTAGTATTTTAGGCTGTGGTTGGCTAGGTTTTCCTTTGGCGAAAGCCTTAGTTCAAAACGGATTTTTGGTAAAAGGTTCGACGACCTCAAAAGAGAAAGTATTTATTTTAAAATCGGCCGGAATTGAGCCTTTTATAGTACAATTAGAGGAAGAAAAAATCAGTGAATCTGTTACTGATTTTTTGGCTAATAGCCAAATTTTAATTGTGAACATTCCGCCTAAATTAAGAGGCAATTCAACTGAAAATTTTGTTTCTAAAATTGAAAATTTACTTCCTTTTATTGAAAAATCAACGGTTGAAAAAGTACTTTTTGTGAGTTCGACATCGGTCTATGGTGATGATAATGATCTAGTTACCGAAGACACTCCTTTAAACCCTGACACAGAAGGTGGGCGCCAACTGGTAATTGTAGAAAGTCTTTTGCAAAAAAACACCCTTTTTGAAACAACTATCTTGCGTTTTGGAGGTTTGATTGGCGAAGATAGAAATCCAGTTCGGTTTTTATCAGGACGAGAAAATATTGAAAACCCAGACGCACCCATTAACTTAATTCATCAAGACGATTGTATTGCCATTATTGAAAAAATTATAGCCTTGAATTCTTGGAACAAAACCTTTAATGCTGTAGCGCCTTATCACCCAAGTAGAAAAGAATATTATACTCAAAAAGCAACCGATTTGAATTTGGCTTTGCCTAAATTTGCTGCTTCAAATACCATTGTAGGCAAAACGATTTTGAATGACAAACTCATTAAACTCCTACAATATTCCTTTATAAAACCAACGTTATAACGTGAGAACCCGAATAAAAAATGCTTTTCTAAACCAAATCAAAACTATTGGTTTGCCCATTTTAGCTCTTTGTTGGGTTAGTTTTTTTTGGGGAACTACTTGGATTGCTTCCAAAGAAGGTGTGAAACACATGCCTGCTTTGCAACTCGCTGCTATCCGACAATTTATCGGTGGATTTCTTTACATCGCTTTCTTTTTATGGAAGAAAACCCCTTGGCCGAAAGGCAAACAATGGAAATTTATCTTGATTTTGAGTGGGCTTAATTTTGTTTTGAGTAATGGGCTTAGCACTTGGGGTGTAAAATATATTAGTAGCGGATTAGGAGCAATCATTGGGGCTTTGGTCCCGTTATGGGTCGTGATTATTAGTTTTTTTAGAGGCGAACGCTTGTCAAAATTATCTATAATTGGTCTAATCGTAGGCTTTTCTGGAATTTGTGTGGTTTTTTACGACCATTTGAGTGATTTTCTACTTCCTGATTTTCGATTTGGAATTTTGATTTCTATTATAGCCACTTTAACATGGGCTTTTGGCACCTTATATACTAAGAAAAAAGCAACGAGTTTTAATCCCTATTTTGGATTAGGATTGCAAATGTTTATTTCGAGTATTTTGCTTTTTGCTTTTACGGGAGCTACAGGAACTTCTGTAAGTTTGTCTGCAATTCCAGCCGCTTCCTGGTGGGCCATTGGTTACTTGGTAGTGTTTGGGTCGGTCTTGACCTTCATTGCCTTCATTTATGCTTTGCAACGGCTTCCATCGGAAATTAGTAGTATTTATGCCTATGTTAACCCAATCGTAGCGGTTTTACTAGGAACTATTATTTTTAATGAATCATTAAATCCTCCTATTGTAATCGGCGGAAGCATAACTTTAATTGGTTTGTATATGGTCAACCAATCCATGAGAAAAAATAGAGCATAACAAGTGAGGAAGTAGTTTTCTAATTCTAAAAAAAATGAGTGAAGAATACATCAAGCGAGTGAATACAATATTGACTTATATTGACAACAATTTAAGTGGCGATTTATCTTTAGAAACTATTGCTAAACTAAGCTTTTATTCTCCTTTTCACTTTCACCGCCTTTTTAAGTCAATAACTAATGAAACTTTGAATGGATATGTGACTCGCAAAAGAATTGAAAAAGCAGCTTCATTACTGATGCATCAGAAAGACATAAGCATTGCAGAGCTTGTTTTACAATTTGGATTTAGTAGTAATGCTACATTTACAAGAGCCTTCAAGAAATATTACAAACAAAGTCCAAGCGATTTTAGAAAGTCTCATTTCAATTCATTTAGCAAGATTAGCAAAACGAATAGCAAGAAAGGAAAAGAAAATAGCGCTTTAGATGAATACATTTGTACCCTTACTAACCTAAAAAAATGGATACAAATGAATGCTACAATTGAAATTAAAGAACTCCCTAAAATGGAGTGGGCTTTTATCACTCATATTGGAGTGGAAGGATTGGATGCTGCTTATGGAAAATTACTCCAATGGGCTATTCCTAAAGGTCTTGTGGGGAATGATTTAAAAATGGGACGTATTTATCACGATAGTTTTAAGATAACAGAACCTGATAAAGTACGAATGAGCGCTTGTCTTTTACTCCAATCGCCAATTGAAGTGACTGGTGAAATTGGTTTGACATTTACCCAAAAGGGAAAATACATCGTAGGCCATTTTGAGATAGCACCTCATGATTTCGGGAAGTCTTGGCAATCCCTATTTATTTGGATGAATGAAAATGGATATAAAAAAGTTGACCAAAATCCATTTGAAATAATCCACAATAATTTCAATGAGCATCCGGAGAAAAAATGCATTGTGGACTTGTGTATTCCTATTGAATAAAAACAAAAAAACCGATTAGTACTAATCGGTTTTTTTGTTTTTTATAATTCAAGATTACCAAATTTTAACTCGCTTTTCAGGAGCAAGATACATTCCGTCAGTAGGCTGAATGTTGAAGGCTTCATAAAAGGTATCTACATTTTGTAAAGGCACGTAAGCGCGGTACATTCCTGGAGAATGCGGATCTGTTTTAACTTGGCTTTTCAAGGCTTCGTCTCTCATTTTTGAACGCCAGATTGTAGCCCACGAAATAAAGAAGCGTTGTTCTGGAGTGTATCCATCGATTAATCCTGGATTTCCATTGGCTTTCAAATACAATTGCAACCCATCATACGCTGCATTTACTCCTCCTAAATCACCTATGTTTTCTCCTAAAGTAAATTTACCATCTACAAAAGTTCCAGGCAAGGGTTGTAATGCACTATATTGTGCTGCCAAAGCTCCAGTTAGAGCTGTAAATTGTTTCAAATCGTCTGCTGTCCACCAATCTACTAAATTACCATCAGCATTGTATCTTGCACCTGAATCGTCAAATCCATGAGAAATCTCGTGCCCGATTACAGCTCCAATTCCACCATAATTAACGGCTTCATCTGCTTGGTAATTGTAAAATGGCGGTTGCAAAATCGCTGCTGGGAATACAATTTCGTTATACGAAGGATTGTAATACGCATTTACTGTTTGTGGAGACATTCCCCATTTTTCTTTATCAACCGGTTTTTTCAATTCCGCTAAATTTTCATTGAACGACCATTGCGAAAGGTTTTTTACGTTTTCAAAGTACGTTCCTCCCTCAGCTGGTGCTTTGATTACTAGTGCAGAATAATCTTCCCATTTGTCTGGATAACCAATTTTGATTCTTGATTTTTGCAATTTAGCAATCGCACTTTTCTTGGTCTCTTGAGACATCCAAACCAAATTATTAATTCTATTCTCAAAAGCTAAAAATACATTTTTAATCATTTTCTCTGCTTTAGCCTTTGCTTCAGCTGGGAATTTTTTCTCTACATACAATTTACCCAAGGCTTCCCCAATAGCACCATTAATAACCTGAAGTGCACGCTCTTCAAGAGGTCTTTGTTTTACAGCTCCTGTTAAGGTTTTTCCATAAAATTCCCAATTTGCTCTTTCTAATTGGGTTGATAATTGACTTGCTGACTTATTTAAAAGTGTCCAACGCATATATGCTTTCCAATCTTCTACTTTATTTTCTTTTAGAATACCTTCTAAAGCAGTTAAGTATTTTGGCTGAGACACAATTAATGAATCGGTTTTAGGCAATCCTATTTGTGTTAAATACCCATCCCAATTAATTGAAGGTGTTAGTTTTTGCAAATCTTTAACCGTCATTGGATTATATGATTTTCTTCGGTCTCTTCGTTCCACTCTATCAAATCGTGGTTTTGACATTGCGGTTTCAAGAGCTAGAATCTTTTCTGCCTGAGACTGTGCTTCGGCTGGTTTTTCACCAATCATTTGCAACATCTTAGCCACATGAAGTACATACTTAGCTCGTTTTTCTTTCGAATCAGCATCTTCTGAAACATAGTAATCTCTGTCAGGCAATCCTAAACTACCTGGACCCACATTGATAACATTTCTATTACTGTTTTTAGCATCAACTCCAATACCAACACCAAAAAACCCAAGACCCCCTACAGGAGCCATTTTAGTTAACAAAGCTTGTAGATCGGCCGTGTTTTTTACCGCATTAATTTTCGCCAAGTAGGGTTTTAATGGAGCATATCCATTCTTATTCCTACTAACAGTATCCATTATAGATTTGTACAGGTTAATCGCTTTACCTTGGTCTGTATACGATTTGTAAACCGGGTTTTTAGACGCCTCCTTTAATATAGCTAATGCATCTTCATCGGTTTTCTGACGTAATTCATCAAAACTACCCCAACGTGTTTTATCATTAGGAATTTGAGTATTGTCTAACCAAGTTCCATTGACAAAACGGAAAAAATCAGTGCTTGGTTTCACTTTTTGATCCATGAAATTTACATTAATTCCTGGTTGTTTCGTGGTTTGAGCTTGGCTCCCAACTACAGCAAACAATACAGAAATTACAAATAAAACGGCACTCTTAACTGTTTTTTTCATTTGTATTAATTTTTAAGTGAAAGAACAAATCTATTGAATAAAATGTTACAAACATTCCTTTTTTGCACTATTTTTTAACAATTTACAGTTATAGAATCCCGCTTCAAATTTTGTACTTTTGCTTCAAATCGACTAGATGAAAGCATTTTTATACAGATATAGAATTTTCTTTGGCGTACTAATTGTATTTTCAATTGTTACTATTTCTTTGTTTTATTCGGCTTTAAAGCCTAAAAAAACCTTACCCATCTACAACCCTGCTGATGTGAATCCAGAGTTGGTGGATAGTGCGGTACAATATGTGAGTAAATACCATACGATTGCTGATTTTTCTTTTGTGAACCAAAATGGAAAAACCATTACTCAAAAGGATTATGAAGGTAAAATTTATGTTGCCGATTTCTTTTTCACCACCTGCGGTTCGATTTGTCCAAAAATGACCACTAATTTAGAGGAAGTACAAAAAGCGATTATCAACAATCCTAAAGTCATGTTGCTTTCTCACACCGTTTTCCCTGAAACGGATAGTGTTCCTGTTTTAAAACAATATGCTATAAATCATCATGTCAACGACAGCAAATGGAATCTTGTGACAGGTGATAAAAAAGCTATTTATTCTATGGCTAGAAAATCCTATTTAGCTGTTAAACTAGGCAAACCGTCAGAGCTATATGATATGGTACACACCGAAAATTTTGTACTGGTAGACCAAAAAAGACGTGTTCGTGGATTCTACGACGGAACAAATAAAGAAGACGTTCAGCGCCTGATCGAAGACATTGCTTTTTTGTCAGAACAATAAAACTTCTTTTCAATTGATTTTTTAGTATAAAAATGATAATTATCATTTGGTTTACTATTAAAATCTGTACTTTTGTAATCTTAATTCAATCTAAATAAGATTTGCAAACCACATTAAATACTCTCAAAAAAGGCGAAAAAGCAACCATCAAAGAATTTGATGTAGATGCTGTTCCATTGAAATTATTAGAAATGGGTTGTTTGCCAGGAAATGTGGTTGAATTGCTCCAAATAGCCCCTTTTGGCGACCCCTTGTATTTGAATATCAACGGTTCGCATGTAGCCATTCGAGTGGAAACAGCCAAAGAAATCGAAGTAGATGTAATTGAAAACAACTAATGCTAAGCAGTCACAACATCAATGTAGCACTAATTGGAAATCCTAACGTAGGGAAAACTTCGGTATTTAACCAACTCACAGGATTGAACCAACAAGTGGGAAATTATCCCGGCATTACGGTGGAGAAGAAAATCGGTTTTTGTAGATTACCTAATAATTACAAAGCCAACATTCTTGATTTGCCTGGTACCTACAGTTTGAATGCGAGTTCCATTGATGAAAATGTGGTGATTGAGTTGTTGTTGAACAAAAACGACAAATTGTACCCAGACGTTGCTTTGGTGGTGACCGATGTCGAAAATTTAAAGCGAAATCTACTCCTTTTTACCCAAATAAAAGACTTAGAAATCCCAACCATTCTAGTCATCAATATGGCTGACAGAATGAAACACAAGGGGATTTCTCTTGATGTTCCTTTTCTAGAAGAAAAACTAAAAACAAAAATAGCTTTAATTAGCTCCAGAAAAGGTACTGGAATTGAAGAGCTAAAACAACTCATCGTCAGCTACAAATCGATTCCGAAAGAACCGTGTTTGAACGCTTCTATAATAGACGAAGAATATTTTGAGTCATTACGCAAAACATTCCCGAATCAATTATTATATAAACTATGGTTGGTAATTACTCAGGACGTTAACTTCTTGAATTTGGATCGAAACGAAATTCGTAATTCGTATACCAAATCCCATTCTGACCTAAAACGATTACAACAAAAAGAAACCATAAAACGCTATCAGTTCATCAATGATGTGCTGAAAGAAGGATTAAAAATTGACACCAGTATTGCCAAAGATTTTCGTTCTGTTTTGGACCGAGTGTTAACACACAAAGTTTGGGGTTATGCGATTTTCTTTTTTATACTTTTCGGGATTTTTCAATCCATTTTTGAATGGTCTAAAATTCCGATGGATTTTATTGACTCTTCATTTGCCTCTTTGAGTGCTTTGGCTAGCGAAAAATTACCTGCTGGGGTATTGACTAATTTAATTGCGCAAGGTATCATCCCAGGCATTGGAGGCATCCTAATTTTTATTCCGCAAATTGCCTTCCTTTTTATGTTCATTTCTATTTTAGAAGAAAGTGGGTACATGAGTCGGGTGGTGTTTTTGATGGATAAAATTATGCGGAAATTTGGCTTGTCAGGTAAAAGTATTGTCCCGCTAATTTCGGGCACAGCTTGTGCCATTCCTGCAATTATGGCGACTCGAAATATTGAAAACTGGAAAGAACGACTCATCACTATCTTAGTAACCCCATTCACTACCTGTTCGGCTAGGCTACCTGTTTACGCCATTATTATTGCTTTAGTTATCCCTGAAAAACGCGTTTTTGGAATCGTTAATATGCAAGGTTTGACTTTAATGCTATTGTATCTTTTGGGCTTTGGAATGGCTATATTTTCGGCCTACATTTTGAATAAAATTTTAAAAATAAAAGGCAAAACCTACTTTATTGTAGAAATGCCTAATTACAAATTACCGATGTTCAAAAATGTAGCCATCAATGTAATTGAGAAAACAAAAGCATTCATTTTTGGAGCAGGAAAAATTATCCTTGCTATTTCTATCGTGTTATGGTTTTTAGCCTCTTATGGTCCAGGTGAAAAATTTAAAAATGCAGAAAAGATTGTAATCGAGAAAAACCAAGCCAAGCCACTCAGTACTTCTGAATTACGAAATGCCATCGCTTCGCAAAAATTAGAAAATTCCTATATCGGATTGATGGGTAAAACCATTGAGCCTGTAATTTCACCTTTGGGTTACGATTGGAAAATTGGCGTAGCGATTATTAGTTCATTTGCGGCAAGAGAAGTATTTGTAGGAACACTCGCGACCATTTATAGTGTAGGCGACAGCAACAACGATACAACCATTAGAAATAAAATGCAGGCAGAAATCCATCCTGAAACAGGCCAAAAGATATTCAATTTTGCCTCAGGAATTTCGCTACTATTGTTCTATGCTTTTGCCATGCAATGCGCCAGTACCATTGCCATTACTAAAAAAGAAACCAACTCTTGGAAATGGCCTTTAGGGCAATTACTATTCATGAGTAGCTTAGCCTATCTAGTAGCTTTGATTGCTTTTCAGATTCTAAATTAACAGGATATGATTCAAGAAATTTTAGCCTTTGGAATACTCCTATTTGCCCTTACTTTTTTAATTCGAAAGTATTTTTGGAAGAAAAAATCAGACAAAAATTGTGGTAATGGCGATTGCGGTTGTAATTAACCTAAAGCAACGTCCAACATCATCATCACAATAAATCCTCCAATAAACCCTAAAGTAGCTATATCAGTATTTTTATCCTGTTGTGTTTCTGGGATTACCTCTTCTACTACTACAAAAATCATAGCTCCCGCAGCGAATGCCAAAGCATACGGCAACAACGGCGTAAAAAAAGTAACTGCAATTGCTCCTAAAACTCCTGCAACTGGCTCTACCAATGCTGACGCCTGACCATACATAAAACTTTTTCTTCTACTCATTCCCATCCGGCGTAACGGCATTGAAACAGCAATTCCTTCAGGAAAATTTTGAATTCCGATACCAATAGCTAAAGTCAATGCTCCTGCAATTGATGCCTCTGGGATTCCAGCTGCTACCCCCCCAAATAAAACTCCTACTGCTAAGCCTTCGGGTATATTATGCAAGGTAATAGCTAATACTAATAATGTGGTTCTTTGCCAAGGTGATTTAACTCCTTCTGTTTCCTGAAAATTAATATGTAGATGAGGCAAAATTTTATCTAACCCAAAAATAAATAATGCCCCTAAGAAAAAACCTAATGAAGCGGGTACTACTTTAAGAAACCCTTCTCCTTCACTCATATCAATAGCTGGTGCTAATAAACTCCAAAAACTAGCTGCTACCATAACTCCTCCCGTAAAACCAAGCATACCGTCTAAAACCATTCTATTCATAGTTTTAAAAAAGAAAACGAACGAAGCTCCTAAAGCAGTTAGAAACCAAGTAAAAAGAGTAGCATACAAAGCCGCCAAAACAGGGTCAATACTCTCGAAGTAATTTATAACCGTTTGAATCATAATTATTTTTTTTACAAAACTACTATATTTATCATTTTTTCAATTATAATACTCCTATTTTTGACATTTGTAATTCTATATTATTTAGTAAATTGTAATGAAGCAATACGACTACATTTTTACAGGTGCGGGCCTATCCGCTTTGATGACAGTATATAAAATGGTCGTGTCAGGAAAATTTCAAAACAAACGCATTTTGCTTTTGGATGAAAATGCCAAACAAACCAACGACCGAACTTGGTGTTTTTGGACAAGAGAAGCAACACTTTGGGATTCGGCTGTTTCTAAAAAATGGGATTCGGCTTTATTTGCTAATGTTCATTTTCAAAGGAAATTAGAGTTACATCCTTACCAATACAATAAAATTCAGGGATTGGATTTTTACAATCAAGTGTTCGAATTGATTGCAACGGGAAAAAATATTGATTTTGTCCAAGAAAAAGTACTCGAAATTGAAGAATCAGAAAGCATAGTTTTGGTGAAAACCGAAACCCAAAGTTTTTCGTGTAGCCAACTTTTTAATTCGATTTACAACCCTTCTCTGGTAATCAATCAGTCTAAATACCCCTTGTTGCAACAGCATTTTGTGGGTTGGTTTATCCAAACCGAAGTACCTGTTTTCAATCCGGAACAAGCTACTTTTATGGATTTTTCGGTAGCGCAAAAAGGCAACACTCGATTTATGTACGTTTTGCCCACTTCAGAAACTGAAGCCTTGTTGGAATATACTTTGTTTTCAAAAGACTTGCTTTCAAAAAAAGAATATGAAACCGAAATCGAAAGTTACATTCAAAAATTAGGTATTCAAAACTATCAAATTGTCGAAAAAGAAGCTGGAACCATTCCCATGACCTGCTATCCTTTTTGGAAACACAACACTCAAAATGTAATCAATATTGGTACTGCAGGAGGTTGGACCAAAGCGAGTACGGGTTTTACCTTCAAAAATGCAGACAAAAAATCAACTGAATTAGTTTCATTTTTAGAAGCTCAAACCAATTTTAGGAAGTTTCATAAAAAGAGTAAATTCTGGTGGTACGATTTACTGCTCTTAGACATTTTGGATCAAAAAAATGAAACGGGATCTGCTATTTTTTCTGCCCTTTTCAAAAAAGGGAATCCGCCACTTATCTTCAAATTTTTAGATGACGAAACTTCGTTTTGGGAAGATTTGCAAGTCATTTGGAAATGCCCAAAAGGACTTTTTATTGAGGCTTTGCTAAAAAGGCTATTTCATTTTTAATTTAGGCTATATAACGATAACAAATCTTTATGATTAGAATCATTCTAAAGACACAATTTCTATTTATCTTTGCCTAAGATTTTTTTAAATCTAACATCGTATATCATAAATCTAATATAATAATTATGTATCCAGAAGAAATGGTAAGACCAATGAAAGCGGAATTAGTTGACGCTGGTTTTCAAGATTTACATACTGCTGAGGCTGTAGAAAACGCCATCAAAGCAGCAGGAACCACTTTAGTAGTAGTGAATTCTGTTTGTGGTTGTGCTGCAAGAAACGCACGTCCAGGAGCAAAAATGAGTTTAGAAGGCGCCAAAAAACCCGATCATTTAGTAACGGTTTTTGCAGGTGTGGACAAAGAAGCCGTTGATGCTGCACGTCAACACATGTTCCCTTTCCCTCCTTCTTCGCCAAGTATGGCTTTGTTCAAAGACGGTGAATTGGTTCACATGTTAGAGCGTCACCATATTGAAGGTCGTCCAGCCGAATTAATTGCTGAAAACTTACAAGACGCTTACGCTGAATTTTGTTAGACTAGCCACAAAGAAAAATATTTACCGCAGATTCACAGATTTTTAATACCAATCTGTGAATCTGCGGTTTATTTTTTAGTCATAATTTGCATTTCTATTATAATTCTTTGTAGGCTTTGTGGTGAAATACTACCTTTGCAACCGAGTTCTTCCATTTAGAACTCATACATAATTTCTCACTTAAACGTTTATAGCATGCAACTGTACAACACCTTAAGCGCAGAAGAAAGAGCCGAGCTAATTGATCAAGCCGGAAAACAAAGACTTACTTTGTCTTTCTATGCCTATGCCAAAATTGAAGACCCTAAAAAATTTAGAGACGATTTATTCATTGCTTGGAATGCCCTTGACGCCCTTGGTCGCACCTATGTGGCCAAAGAAGGAATCAACGCTCAAATGAGTGTTCCAGCCGAGAATTTTGAAGCCTTTCGTGAAACCTTAGAAGCCTATGATTTTATGCGTGGCATTCGTTTGAATGTGGCGGTAGAACATGACGATCATTCGTTTTTAAAATTGACCGTAAAAGTTCGTGATAAAATTGTAGCTGACGGATTGAACGACGAGACTTTTGATGTGACTAATATTGGCGTACACTTGAAAGCGAAAGAATTTAACCAAATAATAGAAGACCCGAACACCATTGTAGTCGATTTTAGAAATCATTACGAAAGTGAAATTGGGCATTTTAAAGGCGCCATCACACCTGACGTGGAAACTTTTAGAGAAAGCTTACCCATTATCAACGAGCAGTTAAAAGATTTTAAAGAAGATAAAAACTTGGTGATGTACTGTACAGGCGGTATTCGTTGCGAAAAAGCATCGGCATACTTCAAGCACCAAGGTTTTAAAAATGTGTACCAATTAGAAGGTGGGATTATCAATTATGCCAAACAAATCAAAGAAGAAGGTTTAGAAAGTAAATTTATTGGAAAAAACTTTGTATTTGACCACCGCTTAGGCGAAAGAATTACAGACGATATCGTTTCGCAATGCCATCAATGTGGAAACCCGTGCGATAATCACACCAATTGCGCTAATGACGGTTGCCATTTATTATTCATTCAATGTGACGAATGCAAAACCGCAATGGAAAATTGTTGTTCTACCGAATGTCAAGAAACGATTCACCTTCCAGTTGAAGAACAAATAAAACTTCGCAGAGGAAAACAAGTTGGCAATAAAGTGTTTAGAAAAGGAAAATCAGAAAAATTAAAATTCAAACATTCGGGCGCGCTTTCGGATACTGCTTTGGCCACAGCCTCAAAGACAACTGATATTCGTCAAAAAATAAAAGTAAAAAAAGTTCTTTTAGGCAAAGTAGAACATTATTATGTTAAAGCACAAGTAGGTCTTTTTATCATTGAAAATAGCGAATTAAAACTTGGAAATAAAATTCTAATATCTGGTCCAACCACAGGAAATCAAGAATTGATTTTAGAAAAAATGTTAGTGAATGGCTCGGAAAATTCAACTGCAAAAGTTGGTGATAAAGTAACATTTGAAGTGCCTTTTCGAGTGCGAAAATCCGATAAATTATTTAAAATAATCAACTAATGACGGCTTCAGGAAAAATAGAATTAATGGCTCCTGCGGGGAATTTCGAATCCCTACAAGCCGCATTAGATAATGGTTGTGATTCGGTATATTTTGGGGTAGAGCAATTAAACATGCGCGCGCGTGCGACTGTGAATTTTGTGTTAGACGATTTACCAGAAATTGCGCGTCGATGCCAAGAGAAAAACGTTAGAACCTATTTAACCTTAAACACCATTATTTACGATCACGATTTATCGATTGTAAAAACGCTTTTGTCCAAAGCAAAAGAAGCGGGTATTACAGCAGTGATTGCCTCAGATCAAGCAGTGATAATGGCTGCAAGAACCATTGGGATGGAAGTTCATATTTCGACTCAATTGAATGTGACCAATATTGAAACGGTAAAATTTTATGCCCTATTTGCTGATACTATTGTGTTATCTCGTGAACTAAGCTTACGTCAAGTAAAAAAAATAACAGACGAAATCGAAAAAGAACAAATCAAAGGGCCGAGTGGAAATTTAGTAGAAATAGAAATTTTTGGTCACGGTGCTTTATGTATGGCGGTTTCGGGCAAATGTTATTTGAGTTTACATTCGCACAATTCATCAGCCAATCGCGGGGCTTGTAAACAAAATTGTCGAAAAAAATATACCGTAATCGACCAAGAATCAGGTTTTGAGATTGAAATTGACAATGAATACATGATGTCGCCCAAAGATTTATGCACTTTAGATTTTTTAGACCAAGTCATTGACTCAGGCATTAAAGTGTTAAAAATAGAAGGACGAGGTCGTGCGGCTGATTATGTCGCTACTGTTATCAAAACCTATCGTGAAGCTATTGATTCGTATTATGAAGGTACGTTTACCAAAGAAAAAATCAACACATGGATGGCAAGTTTAGCAACGGTATACAATCGTGGATTTTGGAGTGGGTATTATCTAGGGCAAAAACTTGGCGAATGGTCAGATAACCCGGGATCAAGTGCCACACAAAAGAAAGTTTACGTTGGAAAAGGAATGCACTATTTTGTAAAATCAAGCATAGCCGAATTCAAAATTGAGGCCTATGATATCAAAAAGGGTGATAAAATTTTAATTACGGGTCCTTCAACTGGAGCTCAAGAATTAATTTTAGAAGATTTTTTCGTAAATGATGCTACTTCTGAAAAAGCAACCAAAGGAGATAGTTGTACTTTTAAAGTGCCTTTCCGTATTCGTTTGTCTGACAAACTCTATAAAATAGTAGAAAACTAATGGTCATTGTTACGCTTCAAAGAGAGAAATGCATTGGTTGCAACTACTGTGTAGAAATGGCGCCAGCACAATTTCAAATGTCTAAAAAAGATGGTAAATCGGTTTTGATCAAATCCGTTAACGCCAAGGGTTTTTACACCTTAAAATCGCCTGATCATACCATTGTTGAAACTTGTGAACTCGCTGAAAAAGCCTGTCCCGTAAAAATAATTTCAGTAAAAGAGGTTTAATCACGATTTTACTGTTTGAAAAAATCCCATTTAGTTTACAAAATGGGATTTTTTCTTTAACAAAAGGTTATAAAACTTACAACTAAAAAATACTATCTTTACACCTGATTCATTTAAGAACTTAAGTTGCATCTATTGCAACACTACATATAAAATTATGGCATGTACAAGTTGTTCAACTACTGATGGTGGCGCACCGAAGGGTTGTAAAAATAATGGGACTTGTGGCACCGATAGCTGCAATAAGTTAACAGTTTTTGATTGGCTTTCAAATATGAGTGCGCCTAATGGCGAAACCCCTTTTGATTGTGTTGAAGTCCGTTTTAAAAATGGTCGAAAAGAATTTTATCGTAATACCGAAAAATTAAGTTTAAGTATAGGCGATATCGTTGCCACTGTTGCTTCTCCAGGCCACGATATTGGAATTGTAACTTTGACAGGCGAATTAGTTCGTGTCCAAATGAAGAAAAAAGGAGTCAATCCTGAAAGCACTGAAATTCCAAAAGTATATAGAAAAGCATCTCAAAAAGACATCGATATTTGGTCTACGGCAAGAGATCGTGAAGAGCCAATGAAAGTTCGCGCACGCGAACTAGCTATTATCCAAAAATTAGAAATGAAAATTTCGGATATTGAATTTCAAGGAGATGGATCAAAGGCCACTTTTTATTACACAGCAAACGACCGAGTTGATTTTAGACAATTGATTAAAGATTTTGCCAAAGAGTTCAATACCCGAATTGAGATGAAACAGGTAGGTTTCCGTCAAGAAGCGTCTCGTTTAGGAGGAATTGGTTCTTGTGGAAGAGAATTGTGTTGTTCTACTTGGTTAACTGATTTTAGAAGTGTCAACACTTCGGCAGCACGTTACCAACAGCTCTCATTGAATCCGCAAAAATTAGCAGGACAATGTGGTAAATTAAAATGCTGCTTGAACTATGAGTTAGACACCTATATGGATGCCCTAAAAGATTTCCCTGATTTTGATACCAAATTACACACTGAAAAAGGAGATGCAATCTGTCAAAAACAAGATATTTTTAAAGGTTTAATGTGGTTTGCTTATACAGATAATTTTGCCAACTGGCATGTCTTAAAAATCGAACAAGTCAAAGAGATTATTGCCGAAAACAAACTAAAGAAGAAAGTAGCTTCCCTAGAAGATTTTGCTATTGAAACAGTTGAAGAACAAGAAAAAAACTTTAATAATGCTGTAGGGCAAGAAAGTTTAACTCGTTTTGACCAACCTAAGAAAAAGAAAAAATCAAATAAAAAACCAAAACAAAACGCAGAAGTAACTGTTGGAATAAATAAACCTGCAAATCAAAACACCAACAAACATTCTGGAAATAATAGACACCACAATAAACGTCCCAATTCTAACAATAGAAGCGGTGAAGAAAAAAAATCTGCTAATTAACACCTGAAATGAATATCAAAAATAGTCTTGTTTTTCTTGTAATAGGAATTCTCTTTTTTTCTTGCGATAAAAAAAGAGTGTTTGACGAATACCATTCGGTAGGCAGCGCTTGGCACAAAGACAGCACGGTTACTTTCCAATTACCCGAATTAGACTCAACTAAACGATATGATTTATTTGTAAATTTGAGAAGCAATGACAATTATCCATTTAACAATTTATTCTTAATTGTAGCTTTAGAGTTGCCTAATGGATTTACCAAAGTAGACACTTTAGAATACCAAATGGCTAATCCAGACGGGACATTGCTTGGCGAAGGATTTACAGATATCAAAGAGAGTAAATTATTTTACAAAGAAAATGTAAAGTTTAGAGGAAAATACAAAGTGTACATCAAACAAGCAGTTCGTGAAACGGGAAAAGTACCAGGGGTAGAACAGCTAGAAGGAATTACAGACGTAGGTTTTAGAATAGAAAATAAAGAATAGAATTATTATGGCTTTTATTAATCGTAAAAAAAATCAAGTACCAGACTCAGAGAAAGACATTCAATATTACTCTAAATTATTTTGGAAGTATTTCCTTTATGGTTTAGGGGGTATCGCCTTGTTTTTTCTCTTTGCTTCTTGGGGGCTTTTAGGTTCCATGCCTTCATTCGAAGATTTAGAAAATCCTGATTCTAATTTAGCTACTGAGATCATCTCTGCTGATGGGGTGGTCATTGGAAAATATTTTGAAAAAAATCGTTCCCAATTAAAATATTCCGACCTTCCTAAAAATTTAGTACAAGCCCTAGTAGCTACCGAAGATGCTCGGTTCTACGAACATTCAGGAATTGATGGAAGAGGAACATTAAGAGCTATATTAAGCTTTGGAACCAGCGGTGGAGCCAGTACGCTAACCCAACAATTGGCTAAGCAATTATTCCACGGAGAAGGTTCAAAATTTTTGCCTTTCCGTATTATCCAAAAAGCTAAAGAATGGATTATTGCCATTCGTTTGGAAAGACAATACACTAAAAATGAAATCATTGCTATGTATTGCAATGTGTATGATTTTGGAAACAACTCTGTTGGGGTGAACTCCGCAGCCAAAACCTATTTTTCTAAAGCTCCTAAAGATTTAACCACAGAAGAATCTGCGGTTCTAGTTGGGATGTTCAAAAATTCGGGCTTATACAATCCTGTAAAAAATCCAGAAGGAGTACGAAATCGACGCAATGTCGTATTGAAGCAAATGGAAAAAGCGGAAATTATTACCGAAGCACAAAAATTAAAATTACAAAGTTTACCTATCAAATTAAACTTCAAATTAGAAAGTCATAAAGACGGAACAGCTACTTATTTTAGAGAGTACTTGAGAGAATACATGAAAAAATGGGTGGAAGACAATAAAAAACCAGACGGCTCTGATTATAATATTTACAAAGACGGATTGCGTATTTATACTACTATCGATTCGCGTATGCAATTGTATGCAGAAGAAGCGGTAGAAGCGCACATGGCTAACTTACAAGAAGAATTTTTCAACCAAGCTAAGGAGAATAAAAACGCCCCTTTTGTTAATATTTCTCAAGCCGAAACCGATCGCATCATGAAAAAAGCTATGAAAGCATCGGCTCGTTGGAACATTATGGAATCGATGGAGAAAAGCGAAGAAGAAATCATCGCTTCGTTCAAACAAAAAACCAAAATGAAAGTCTTTACTTGGAAAGGTGAAAGAGATACGATTATGACTCCTTTGGATTCCATTCGTTACTACAAACATTTCTTACAATCTGGTTTGATGGCTATGGAACCACAAACAGGCAATATCAAAGCGTGGGTTGGAGGTATTAACTATAAATATTTTCAATACGACCACGTAGGACAAGGAGCAAGACAAGTAGGATCTACTTTCAAACCGTTTGTGTATGCAACTGCTATAGAACAATTAGGCATGTCGCCTTGTGACTCTATTCTAGATGGCCCATTTATGATTCGTAAAGGAAAACACAATGTAACTGAAGACTGGGAGCCTCGAAATTCCGATCAAAAATACCGAGGAATGGTGACTTTAAAAAGAGCTTTGGCCAATTCTATCAATACGGTATCGGCCAAATTGATAGACAAAACTGGCCCAGAAGCCGTTGTCGAATTAACACATAAATTAGGAGTTACTTCTGAAATCCCAGCACAACCTTCTATTGCTCTTGGAGCTGTCGAAATCACGGTACAAGATATGGTAGCGGCTTATAGTACGTTTGCCAATCAAGGAGTATATGTGAAACCACAATTCATTAGAAAAATAGAAGATAAAAGTGGCGTGGTTCTTTACGAACCTGTTCCTGAATCGCACGATGTGTTGAACAAAGATATCGCCTTTGCTGTAATCAAATTGTTAGAAGGAGTAACCGAAGGTGGATCTGGAGAACGTTTACGTACTGAAGGTGGCGGAAACGGAGACAACCGTTGGACAGGCTATCCTTATATGTTTAAAAACCCTATCGCAGGTAAAACGGGAACAACTCAAAATCAATCCGATGGATGGTTTGTTGGAATGGTACCTAACTTAGTAACTGGTGTTTGGGTAGGTTGTGAAGACCGTTCGGCGCGTTTTAGAAGTCTTACCTACGGTCAGGGAGCAACAGCACTACCCGTTTGGGGTTACTTTATGAAAAAATGTTATGAAGACGAAACTCTCAACGTTTCGAAGGAGGAATTTGACAGGCCTGCTAATCTTTCTATAAAAGTAGATTGTTATTCTAAGCCAGCCGCAGTAGTCAAGGATAGTACGGATACCGAACAAAGTACCGAAGAATTCGAGCTATAAAATAAATTGCGAGAGACATACTATGTCTTGGAGCTATTTCCCGCCATTCACTGTATCTTTAAGGCTGAACACCAGCCTTAAAGGATGCCGTTGCTGTCAGGGCTAAGGTTATGTTTTCAATAAGACTAACCAAATCTAAAATACTGTTTTTCATTTCATGACTTAATACCAAAAACCATGATTAACAAAAAAGTAGCCTCCGTACAAGAAGCCCTTCAAGGTATTGAAGACAATATGACACTCATGTTGGGTGGCTTTGGATTGTGTGGCATCCCCGAAAATGCAATTGCCGAATTGGTTCGCAAACAAACCAAAAATCTCACTTGTATTTCCAACAACGCAGGAGTTGATGACTTTGGCTTGGGCTTGTTATTACAACACAAACAAATCAAAAAAATGATTTCTTCCTATGTGGGAGAGAATGCTGAATTTGAACGCCAAATGCTTTCTGGCGAATTAGAAGTAGAACTCATTCCGCAAGGAACACTGGCCGAACGTTGCCGTGCAGCACAAACCGGAATACCCGCTTTTTTCACTCCCGCAGGTTATGGAACCGAAGTAGCACAAGGAAAAGAAACACGAGAATTCAACGGAAAAATGCACGTTTTAGAACAGGCCTTCAAAGCCGATTTTGCGATTGTCAAAGCTTGGAAAGGTGACACGGCGGGCAATCTTATTTTTAAAGGAACGGCGCGCAACTTTAATCCGTGTATGGCGGGCGCGGCTACAATCACCATTGCCGAAGTCGAAGAACTAGTCGAAGCAGGTACTTTGGACCCTAATCAAATTCATATTCCGGGTATATTCGTGCAACGTATTTTTCGAGGAGATTTTTTTGAGAAAAGAATTGAACAAAGAACGGTAAGAAAAAAATGTAGCGATGAATTAATTTAAAAATATACCAATTATGCCCCCTGAAAATATAATTTTAAATAAATCGATTGATTTCTCTTTAGACATTATTAGCTATTGCGAAATCCTAGAAGAGAAAAGAAAATATGTAATTGCAAACCAATTATTAAAGTCTGGAACAAGTATTGGTGCTAATATTCATGAAGCTCAAAATGCAGAAAGTAAAGCTGACTTCATTCACAAGATGAAAATCGCAGCTAAAGAAATTGAAGAAACAAAATATTGGTTGATCCTTTGCGAAAAAGCCAACTCATACCCATTTAATGAAAATTTAAGACAAAAAATTAAAGAAATTTCATTAATCATATACAAAATAATTGCGTCTAGTAAAAAGAAATAACTTAAACCCATTGCTACATTAATAAATTGATAAATTGATACATTAATGCTATGTTAACAAAAGAAGAAATCGCAAAAAGAATCGCACAAGAAGTCAAAGATGGCTACTATGTTAACCTAGGAATTGGTATTCCAACTTTGGTGGCCAATTATGTGCGCAATGATATTTCAGTTGAATTTCAGTCGGAGAATGGCGTGTTAGGCATGGGGCCTTTCCCTTTTGAAGGTGAAGAAGATGCCGATATCATCAACGCTGGAAAGCAAACCATCACCACACTCCCCGGAGCCAGTTTTTTTGATTCGGCATTGAGTTTTGGAATGATTCGTGGGCAACACGTCGATTTAACTATTTTAGGCGCGATGGAAGTAGCTGAAAATGGCGATATTGCCAACTGGAAAATCCCAGGAAAAATGGTCAAAGGAATGGGTGGCGCTATGGATTTAGTGGCCTCTGCCGAAAATATAATCGTGGCTATGATGCACGTCAACAAGGCCGGCGAAAGTAAGATTCTTAAAAAATGCACCCTCCCACTTACAGGCGTAGGTTGTGTCAAAAAAGTCGTAACAGAACTTGCCGTCATGGAAGTCACTCCAAAAGGGTTTCAACTACTAGAACGCGCACCGGGTGTAAGCGTAGAACATATTATTGCTGCAACAGAAGCGAACTTAATCATTGAGGGAGATATTCCCGAAATGAAAATGGACTAATACATTCCATTTATCACTTCAAGTTAATGTCTTTAATTCCGTAGGGATGACATAGCTGTAACACTAGACATACTAAGGAGATAAAGTCCCGTAGGGACGATATAGTTATTTAACCACATAGTGTGCAACTTGACTTATGTATATGTACCCATACAATTAATTAATCCCGTAGGGATTGTATATTGGTAACATAACGGTCTACGGAAAAGAAAAAGTCCCGTAGGGACGACATAGTTCTTCCAAAAAAAATCAGAAAATATCTGCTCTAAAATCCGTAAATTAATTTTATATTGCGACATATTGACACAATGAACCTAACGCAACCAAAAATGAAAAAAACCCTTTTAATCCTTGCTTTACTTTTTTTGAGTATTGGAACACAAGCACAAGAAAATGTTGATTTTTCCAAAAAGAAAGACATCATTTCACCCGAAATTAATGCTGACAATACCGTTACTTTTCGACTGGATGCCAAAAATGCCAAAGAAGTAAAAGTACAAGGCGATTGCGTTCCTGAAGGTGGTTTGTTAACCAAAGGCGAAGACGGTATTTGGAGTTTTACTACCAAAAAACTTAATCCAGAATTGTACAGTTATTCGTTTTTTGTAGATGGCGTTAAAGCTTTCGACCCAAATAATGCATTTTTAATTCGCGATGTATCCACAGTGGTAAACGTATTTTTAGTGGGTGGTGGAAAAGCCGATTTGTATAAAGTAACTGACGTCCCTCACGGAACGGTGGCAAAACGTTGGTACACTTCGCCAAAGCTGGAAACTACACGCCGATTGACTGTTTACACCCCAGCGGGATATGAAAACAGCAAACAAAAATACCCTGTATTGTACTTAATGCATGGTGCAGGTGGCGATGAAAATGCTTGGATGGAATTGGGTCGTAACGTTCAAATTATGGACAATTTAATCGCTCAAGGTAAAGCAAAACCGATGATTGTGGTCATGACAAATGGAAACGCTGATCAAACCGCAACTCCAGGAGAATCTAGCGAAGGATTTGTGAAACCTATTTTTATGCGTCCCGCCACTTTTTCTGGACGAACGGAAGCGGCTTTTGGAGACATCATCCAATTTATTGAGAGCAATTACCGTGTAAAGAAAGAAAAGGCGTCTCGTGCCATTGCAGGGCTTTCTATGGGCGGCATGCACAGTTTAGTGATCTCGGCTAATTATCCTAACACCTTTGATTATGTAGGGGTATTTTCATCGGCGATGTTACAACCTAAAGATTCACAAGCAGCTGTGTATAGAGATTTTACTAACAAACTGAAAGCACAAAGAGACAATGGGTTCAAATTGTATTGGATAGGTATTGGCAACTCTGACTTCCTTTTTGAAAGATCCAATGAATATAGAAAACTACTCGACAGCCTGCAAATCAAATACGAGTACCACGAAACTACGGGAGGGCATACATGGTCCAACTGGCGTGATTATTTGTCTGAATTTGCACCTTTGTTGTTTCAAAAGTAGTCTACAAAACGACCCTTTACAGTTACATACTAACCTACAAGGTTTTTTATTTGCCCTATTGTATAATTTATTTTGCCTCCTTTTCCAATTGCAAAACAATTTTTCTTACATTTGAACTGCCCTGTGACTGCATTTGACCCCAAATCAAATTCCCTTTACAGTATATAATTTAATCCCTATTTATGAAGTCTACTATTGCTTTATTGATGATGGTTGCCTCTTGTGTTGCGTTTGCACAATCACAATCACCTTCTGAATTAGATTTTTTCCCAAAAGCTGAACAAGGTTACCAACAGCTATACATACAGCTGCCAGCCACCGAAAATGACGAAAACCATCACATTGAAGTATTTATTGGCAAAAATGAAATGGTCGATTGTAATTACCACACCTTACTAGGTGAATGTAATGAAATCACTTTAGAGGGCTGGGGATACCGTTACTATAAGGTAGCGTCCAATGGAAACAGCATCACGACCCTAATGGCTTGTTTGGACAATGTAAAACAAGAAAAATTCATCCATCTCCCTCCTAAAATAATGCCCTACAATAGTAAACTGCCTTTGGTTTTTTATGTGCCTAATGGATTCAAGGTTAAATATAAAATATATTCCGGGGAAGCATTTATTGATGCTACACCTGTTGAGAACACACCCCAATTAGGAAGCATTGATTACCAGCTTCTATCTCATTTTTTTGTAAAAAATAACGCTAAACTTCCTGTAAAAAACAACCGGATAGACACTCAAAAAAAATTTGATAGTCTCTTCGGTGCTGCGAGCGTGATGGGAAAAGAAGGGCAAGCCACAACCGTTGATTTTAATCGCGAATTTATAGTACCCATTATATTACAAGAAACTAATAAACCCACCACAATTGAGATTAAAGGTGTGGCTATGGGTGCTATGGGTACTATTATAGTACATTATAAAGTGACAACAGGAAATCCCGTTTCTTATACACTCCGCCCTTTTGCCGCCATCCGATTGGATAAAAAATACCGAAACAAAATTATCTTGCAGCAAGAACCCTAACCCAACATTTTTACCCTTTGCGACACCTTCTGTATGTACTTATTTGTAACTGTTCTAGTGCTTTTCTTTACGCACAAGGAATGGCTGTTGAATTGGGATACCAATACCAAAACACCTCCTATTTTCAAACAGGGGTTAGTTACCGATTTTCTGACAATTATACCAAAAACCCTTTCAGTATGAATGCCGCATTAGCAACAAATTTTTCGACAGAAAACCGGATAACACTTGGGGTGCAACAACGGTTTCTACAAACTTTTGAAGGAGGTATTGCATTTTCTAACAAAGACCTTCAGCCTAGCCTAGGAATCAATGTTTTAAACGCAATTAAACTACACATAGGCTATTGTTTCCCTTATCAAAACAAACTAAACTCGTCGGTAACTTTTGGACTAGTCTTTGCTCTTGGCCCCAAAAACTATTACGACCATCTCGTTATTGGATTTTAATACAAGCCCACTACATGCATACATTAATGAACCCAATTAGTACTCCCCCTGTTGCTGCGAACATCTTACTATTTCCCTCGCCTTCACCCTAAATGAAATTCAATGAACCTAATATTATAAAAACATAACCCTAAATCCATAAGCTATGCTCCAAAGATTCCTATTTTCAGTAGTTATTATAATTAGTCTTGTATCCTGCAAGTCCAAAACCAATCAGATGGTCAATCATCATCGAGAGGGTAAATGGATTACTGTAGACACGTTAGATGAAATATACACTATCAAAGGACGTTATCGTAAAGGCAATGAAGTAGGTACTTGGAAACACTACCGCAAAGGAAAACTCGTTAAAAAAGAAAAATACCATACCAATTCCTCACGGTTAACTTTCTATTATCCCAATGGTAAAATCATGAAAAAAGGGCATACCCAACTAGACCACAATGAAAAAGAAGACCATTGGTATTATATAGGAGATTGGTATTTTTACAATCAAAATGGCTCACTCGATTCTATAAAAACGTATAAAAAAGAGGAGTATACAAATAATGTGATTTCATCTGTCATTCCGACGCTTCGAGACAGAAAGACAGAAAGAGACTAGTTTTGTATTTGTCATTTCGATCAACGTGAGAAATCATATAACGAGAGTAACTAATGGGATTTAGCTTCGCTGAACAGACGTTTCTCCTTACGTCGGAATGACATTGACTAAACAAAAATGATTTAGTGAAGAACATTAAACGTCTCCTTCAAGATAGACCGCGTTAGGGATGGAAGCGGCATCCTTTTGTTTTAGATTGCAGCGTCGTGCCTCCTGGTAATGACTGAAACAAAAGATACAGCGTACAGCCCGGCCAACGCCCAAAAAATAAAAACCTGCAAGACAATTATGCTTTGCAGGTTAATTTTTTATACCTATATGGTTTGATCCCGACGCTTCGGGACTTGCAGGAAAACTAGTTTTTACAAATTCTCAAAGAAATCATTCCCTTTATCATCGGTAATGATGAAGGCTGGGAAATCTTTTACCTCAATTTTTCTAACAGCTTCCATACCTAATTCTGGAAAATCAACTACTTCAACCGATACGATATTTTCTTTGGCTAAAATCGCAGCAGGGCCACCAATGGAACCTAAATAGAATCCGCCGTAGGTTTTACAGGCATCCATTACTTGTTTGGTACGGTTTCCTTTAGCCAGCATAATCATGCTTCCGCCTGCTTTTTGGAACTCTTCTACATACACATCCATACGACCTGCGGTAGTAGGTCCAAAACTTCCTGATGGCATTCCCTCTGGGGTTTTAGCCGGTCCTGCATAATAAATTGGGTGATTTTTAAAATAGTCGGGCATTGGTTTACCGGCATCTAATAATTCCTTGATTTTGGCGTGAGCGATATCACGAGCTACAATCAAAGTTCCGTTTAATTTCAAACGGGTTTTGATAGGGTATTTAGATAATTCAGCTAAAATATCCGCCATTGGTCGGTTCAAATCTACCTCAACGGGTGCCTCCAAATGCGGTGGCGTAGCCGGTAAAAATTGTTTTGGATTGGTTTCTAATTGCTCTAAGAAAATACCGTCTTTGGTAATTTTTCCTTTGATATTTCTGTCTGCCGAGCACGAAACGCCTAAGCCAACAGGACAAGAAGCGGCATGACGTGGCAAACGAATCACGCGCACATCGTGAGCAAAATATTTCCCGCCGAACTGCGCTCCAATATGACTTTCTTGGCAAAATTCCAATACTTTTTGCTCCCATTCTAAATCGCGAAAGGCTTGACCAGCCATGTTTCCAGAAGTGGGTAAATTGTCAAAATAACCTGCTGAGGCTTTTTTCACGGCAGCTAAATTTGCTTCGGCAGAAGTACCGCCAATCACTAACGCCAAATGGTACGGCGGACAAGCCGAAGTACCCAAATCTTTGATTTTTTGACGAATAAAAGTCTCCATTGACTTCTCATTCAAAAGCGATTTAGTTTGTTGGTACAAAAACGTCTTGTTAGCCGAACCGCCTCCTTTTGCTAAAAACAAAAACTCATACGATGCGCCTTTTTTAGCATAAATATCAATTTGAGCCGGTAAATTCGATCCTGAATTTTTTTCTTCAAACATCGATATCGGAACAATTTGCGAGTAACGCAAATTCTTACTTTGGTAGGTATTGAAAATTCCTTTGGACAACCATTCGGCATCATCGGCTCCAGTGTATACATTTTCGCCTTTTTTAGCCATTACAATTGCTGTTCCGGTATCCTGACACGATGGCAACTGCCCTTCTACCGCCACAACTGCATTTTGCAATAAATTGTAGGCCACAAAACGGTCATTATCTGTCGCTTCTGGATCGTTCAAAATGTTGTTTAGTTTTTGCAAATGTGCCGTACGCAATAGAAACGAGACATCGTTCATGGCTTCTTGTGCCAATAATTCTAATCCTTTGGGATCAACAGTTAGAATTTCTCGATTCCCTAATTGTTCTAGTTGTACAAAGTCAGAAGTTAATTTCTTGTATTGTGTATCGTCTTTTAAAATTGGATACGGGTCTTGATATATAAAGTCCATGATTGAATTTTTAAAAACGTAAAGTTACGGAATGTTTGGCATTTACTCTGCTGTTATTTTGCTAAATTACTATACTTGGAATTGTGTTGTATTTGTCCCTAACCCATTAGATGAAAATCAATTGTTATCATAATGCCAACGGATTGAAATTCGTTGCAACAAAATTGATCATTCCTTATAAAATAAATTGTTCCTACACCAACGGATTAAAATCCGTTGCAACAAAATGAGTCGTTCCTACGGAACTTGGATATGTATAAGAGCCATCGGCTCGGCTCATTTTAGAAGGCTGGACTTCAGTCCGGTCGAACCACAAAAATGAGCATCCATAACTAAGATCAATCTGCAACAAAATGAGTTGTCCCTACGGAACTTGGATATGTATAAGAGCCATCGGATCGACTCATTTAAGAAGACTGGACTTCAGTCCGGTCGTTCTCCAAAAGGAAAATATCATAACAAGCCATCGTTCGTACACTTTTACAAACCTTGCAGGATTATAGTTTTAAAAAAACCAGCTCGCTACCAAAATCGCAGTAATCACACAAATCAAATCCACCAAAAGCATCGTGCTTAGTGTGTATCGGGTGTTTTTTACTTTGATAGATCCAAAATACACAGCAATTACATAAAAAGTCGTTTCGGCACTACATTGGAAAATAGAACTCAATCGGCCGGTAAAAGAATCTGGTCCAAAGGTGCGCATCGCATCAATCATAAACCCACGTGATCCACCTGAACTAAAAGGTCGCAACATAGCAACTGGAAGCGAATCGGTAATTTCTTTGCTTACACCAATGTTTGAGAATACAAAAGAAATTCCGTTACTGATGATTTCAAATAAACCACTATTTCTAAAAAACGAAATCGCCACCAACATTCCCATTACATAAGGAAAAATAGTAACCCCCGTTTTTAAACCATTATTGGCACCTGTTACAAAAGTGTCAAAAATAGTAGTGTCATGAGCCACAAATTTTTTCTCATTTACAAAAGAAAAAATCAAGGTAAAACCAATAATAGCTACCAACATTAATCCTGAAAGATTGGAGGTAAAAAAGTTTTTACCAATTAAATCCAAGGTGTTGATGTAAAACAAAAGACCCACAATTCCTGCAATAATTGTCATCAAAGCGACTAACAAGGAAGCGCTTTTAAAATTGACCCTTTGGCGAATCCCAACAATTAAAAAGGCGGCAATTGTTCCTATGAAGGAAGTTAAAATACACGGTAACATGACATCGGCTGGATTGGCAGCATTTTCAGCAGCACGATAACCAATGATAGAAGTAGGAATTAAGGTCAATCCTGCAGCGTGTAAACACATGAACATGATTTGTGCATCACTAGCTTTGTCTTTTTCTGGATTTATAGCCTGCAAACTTTCCATTGCTTTTAGACCAAAAGGTGTGGCAGCCGAATCCAATCCAAGGAAATTAGCCGCAAAATTTAAGGTCATATACGAAATCGATTCGTGGTTTTTTGGGACTGAAGGAAATACTTTGGCAAACATCGGACTCAATTGGCGTGCTAATTTCTCAGCTGCCCCAGAAATAATCAACAGCTCCATAATACCGCAAAAGAAAGCTAAATAAGCAATCAACGGAATTATCAAGTCCAACAAACTGTTTTTACAAGTAGGTAGCAGGCCATCTGACTTTTGAACACCACTGTAGATTTTTACGGTTTTATTTTGGAAAACATAGGTGGTATCGGCATTGATGGTGTCTCGGTTGACAACCATGGTTTGTTCAGGAGCATTTTTAATACTATCTTTTACAAAAGCTGGGACTTGCTCCAAATATTTTTCTGAAATTAAAATCGGATCGTCTTTTTTTCCATTCAGCACGTGGTCAATGGTGTAATTGCCTCCTGAAAACAAACTGAAAACTACAAAAGCTATGGAGGAAATAAAAATAGCCAACCAAAATCTACTTAATACCATAATTTATATTTTTTGTAAATGTAATAAATCAATTGTAAAGACAATTTCAAATTACAATATCAATAAAGAAACCGTTATTATCCTTTTTGTTGTATCATTTTTTTTATCAAAGTTATTTGTCCCAAATGATAATACGCGTGTTCAATAATTCCTACTATATTCCTGAAATAATTTCCATATTTTTCTTCTGAAAAAACTTCATATAATTTCAATTCATCTAATTTTTCAATCTCTTGAGCAAACAGCTCTGCTTCATCCATACTCTTTTGAACAAATTTTTTCCATTCTTCCTGAGACGTAATCGCCGGACAATCAAAACTATACTTGTCACTTGCATTCAGAGATTCTCCTTCTAAAACCTTTAGAACTCTATTTATATAATAATTAGAATGGAAAATTAAAACTGCAATAGTATTGAAATCCTGATGTTTTGTGATTGCTTCTTGCCAACTAATATCTGCCAAAGTATCTTTGAAGTTGACACAAGTCCAGTTGGCACCAAAATAAAGTTCCCTTAAATGTTTCGCTAGTTGTTTCGTTGTGTTCATAAAAATGAAAATTTTCTGTTATTCTATAATTTATCTTTTTAATACTGATGATACAAATTATACTAACTCAATTGGTGGAATCTGTGCAATTTGTGTTCCGATTAAACATGAATAATCTCGTCATCAATCAATAAGTCTTCGCGTCGCAAACGTAGAAAAATCTGTGCTACGGCAATCGTGTCTTTTTCGCAATAGGTTACAATTCGGTCGATGTCTTTTTCTACATAATAAACATGCCCCACCTGACTGCCATCGATATCGCCTTTTGAGGAGGGAATTCCTAATACTTTACACATCAATTTCAACGAAGTGAAATGCTTGTAATCACCAAATTTCCACAACTCCAACGTATCCAAATGCGGAATTTCCCAAGGTTTTTTGCCAAATAAATTCAGCTTATTCGGAATAGGAATTTGGTTAATAATCATACGGCGTGCTAGAAACGGAATGTCAAATTCCTTAGCGTTGTGTCCACACAAAATATGTTGGGCTTGATTGAAATGATTGTTCAATAGATTATTAAAATCGCGCAAAATTTTCTTTTCGTCGCCAAAAAAAGACGTCACTCTAAAATTACGCACATCGCCTTTAACGACAAAATACCCCACCGAAACACAGACGATTTTACCAAACTCAGCCCAAATGCCTGCACGGTCATAAAACTCCTCGGGGCTACAATCGTCTTTGCGTTGGTACTGGGTTTTGTTTTCCCAAAGCGCTTTCATTTCGTCGTCAAGCGAATGGAAATGTTCTGCTTCAGGAACGGTCTCAATGTCTAAAAAGAGAATGTGATTGAGGTTGATTTTTTCGATCATGGGATAGAGGGTTGAGATTATTAGACTGGTTAGATGGTTAGTTTTTTGGATTAACAGTAGTATAAAAATCTAAAAGTAATAAACTGTAATTATTTTTTAGAATAAAACATATCTAAATTTCTAACAATCTAAGAAGTCTCATTAAAAAAGACTTTGTTGCGTGCTTGGATTTTCGTGTTCGAGTAACCACTTTTTACGCCACAAACCGCCGGCATAACCGGTAAGTGAACCGTCAGTTCCAATTACGCGATGGCAAGGCACTACAATCCATAACGGATTTTTACCATTGGCCGAAGCAACCGCACGAATCGCTTTTACATCGCCAAGTTGTTTGGCTAATTCCAAATAACTCATCGTTTTACCAAAAGGAATTTCGCATAATCCTTTCCATACTTTTTGCTGAAAATCAGTTCCAGCAGGATTTAATTTTAAATCAAAATGCGTTCGTTTTCCATCAAAATAGTCTTGGAGTTGCGTCACCGCTTCTTGTAAAACAGGCGGGATTACCTTAGAAATTTCTCCTTCATCAGCAATCGAAATTATTGCAATGCCGTTTTCGTCCCCTTTGATGGTGGCCATTCCTAAAGGTGTTTTGATATTCACTGTTTCCATTAGATAAAGATAATCGATTTTGGTTCAAAATAAAAAACCACCCGAGTAGTCGAATGGTTTTTATTGTTTTCAAAGCTTCCAGCCTTCAAAAGGCTGGAAGCTTTGGCTATTATTTCTTCAATAATATCGCGGCTTCTTTTGCAAAATAAGTCGAAATCAAACTGGCTCCAGCACGCTTGATGCACATCAATTGTTCCATCATAATTTTGTCATTGTCGAGCCAACCTCTTTCGGCTGCAGCCTTAATCATCGCATATTCGCCAGACACATGGAAAACTGTTACTGGAACATCTACGGCATTTTTTACTTCGCGAACAATGTCCAAATAGGCAATTCCGGGTTTAACCATCACCATATCAGCGCCTTCTTCAACGTCCCAAAGAGCTTCTTTAACGGCTTCAATACGATTGGCATAATCCATTTGATAGGTTTTTTTGTCCTTTGGTACTTCAATATCGGCTTCTTTTGGTGCACTGTCTAACGCATCTCGAAACGGACCATAAAACGCCGAAGCATACTTAGCCGAATAACTCATAATACCTACATTTTCAAAGCCTGCTGCATCCAGGCCTTGGCGCAAACGCAATACGCGTCCGTCCATCATATCGCTTGGCGCAACAAAATCGGCTCCCGCTTGTGCATGCGAAACGGCCATTTTTACCAAAGCATCATTCGTTGCATCGTTAGCTACATCACCATTTTCAATGATTCCATCGTGACCATAAACAGAATACGGATCCAAAGCCACATCAGGCATCACAATCATCTCAGGACAAGCCGATTTGATGGCACGAATGGCTTGTTGCATTAATCCGTTGGGATTCCATGCTTCTTTGCCTGTGTTATCTTTTAAATCTTCGCCTACTTTTACGTAGATATTCACGGCACGAATCCCTAAATCGAATAATTCTTGAACTTCTTTTACGGTTAAATCTATCGAACGACGATAAATTCCAGGCATCGATGGAATTTCGACTTGCACATTTTCTCCTTCTGCAATAAACATCGGAAACATAAAGTCGGATGGACTTAAGGTGGTTTCTCTAACTAAAGAACGAATGCTTTCGTTCACACGTAATCTTCTACCTCTGTGTAATGGGAACATATCTTTTAGCTTTATAGCATTCAGCTGTTAGCTGTTAGCTTTATTTAACTTTGTTATTAATCCGTTTAACATTTTTTTTACTTCTTCTATTTGAAAAAGAAGTTTTTGGCCATTTTCCAGCTCAATAAATTTTAAATCAATACTCAATAATAGTTGATATTCTAATTCGTTAGCAGAACCAAATGCAATATAAAGAAATCTACAAAAATCTTTGTCAGAATTTCTTCCACAACCTTCAGCTATGTTCATTGGAATTGAACTAGAAGCTCTTTTAATTTGACTTGTCAATCCGAAAATTTCTTCTTTAGGAAATGAACTTGTAACTTTATAGATAGCTAAAGTTAAAGCGTGTGATTTTTCCCAAACTAAAAATTTCTTATAATCTCTCATAATTCAAATTGCTAACGGCTGAAAGCTAAAACCTAACAGCTTATAACCATTCAACTGGTTTTTCTAATACTTTCAACAATTTTTCTTCTTCGCTTCCAGCCACAGGATGATAGTCATAATGCCATTGAACGTGTGGTGGCAAACTCATCAAAATACTTTCTATTCGGCCATTGGTTTTTAGACCAAATAAGGTGCCTTTGTCGTGAACCAAATTAAATTCAACATAACGACCACGGCGAATTTCTTGCCAAGTTCTTTGTTCTGGTGTATAAGGCACGTCTTTTCTTTTCTTTACAATTGGTAAATACGCTTCAAGGAAAGAATTCCCAACTTCAGTAACAAAGTTGTACCAATCTTCCATCGATTGTTCTTCGGTTGCTTTCAAATAATCGAAGAATAAACCCCCAACTCCTCGCGCTTCATTTCTATGTGCGTTCCAAAAATACGCATCACATTGTTTTTTGTATTTTGGATAAAAATCTTTGTTGTGTTTGTCACAAGCGGTTTTACATGTTTGGTGAAAATGAATCGCATCTTCTTCAAACAAATAATACGGAGTTAGATCTTGGCCTCCGCCAAACCAACTATTGATTACCATACCCTGATCATCGTACATCTCAAAATAACGCCAGTTGGCATGCACCGTTGGTACCATTGGGCTTTTAGGATGAATCACCAAACTCAATCCGCAAGCAAAAAAATCAGCTTCGCCTACGTTGAATAATTTTTGCATTGAATCAGGAAGTTTTCCGTGTACGGCTGAAATATTAACGCCTCCTTTTTCAAATACGGAACCGTTTTCTATTACGCGCGTTCTTCCACCACCGCCTTCGGGTCTGTCCCAAAGATCTTCACGGAATTTAGCTACCCCATCAATATCCTCTAATCCTTTACAGATTTGGTCTTGAAGGGTTTGTATGTATTGGTAAAACTTGTCTTTCATTTTAAATAGCTTTTAGCTAATAGCTGTCGGCTGTGAGCTTATTTATTGTATTCATTCACCGCCTCCACAAACGCCTTCGCATGATCCACAGGAATGTTGGGTAAAATTCCGTGACCTAAGTTGACGATGTAATTGTCCTTGCCAAATTCGTCAATCATTTCATGCACCATTTTTTTGATGGTTGGAATTGGAGACAACAAACGACTTGGATCAAAATTTCCTTGTAAGGTAATATTGCCTCCTGTTAAATAACGTGCATTTCTTGGCGAACAGGTCCAATCTACTCCTAAAGCCGAAGCTTTTGATTTGGCCATTTCGCCTAAAGCAAACCAACACCCTTTTCCAAAAACAATTACTTTAGTTTGGTCAGCTAATGCCTCTACAATTTGGTTGATGTATTGCCAAGAGAATTCGTTGTAATCTGTTGGCGACAACATGCCTCCCCAAGAATCAAAAATCTGAATGGCGTTACAACCTGCTTTTACTTTTTCTTTCAAATATAGAATAGTAGTATCGGTAATTTTTTGTAACAAGGTGTGCGCCGCCACTGGATTGGAAAAACAAAATCCTTTGGCAGTATCAAAACTTTTAGAACCTTTTCCTTCCACAGCATAACAAAAAATCGTCCAAGGAGAACCAGCAAAACCAATCAATGGCACCTCATCGTTCAACATTTCTTTGGTCAATTTGATGGCATCAAAAACATAACCTAAAGTTTCGTTTACATCTGGAACAAATACTTGATTCACCTGTTCCATGGTGCGAATTGGATTCGGGATTATCGGCCCTAAATTGTCTTTCAATTCTACGTGAATACCCATCGCTCTTGGTACAACCAAAATATCAGAAAACAAAATCGCCGCATCTGGTTGCACAATACGAATAGGTTGTACTGTGATTTCAGCAGCTAATTCAGGGGTTTCGCAACGTGTAAAGAAATCGTATTTGTCACGTAACGCTCTAAATTCCGGCAAGTATCTTCCTGCTTGACGCATCATCCAAACGGGTGGACGTTCTACTTTTTCATTATTTAAAGCTCTTAAAAAAAGGTCGTTTTTAATCATTTTCATTTGTTTTGCCACAAAGGCGCAAAGGCACTAAGTTTAATTATAATAATATTCTTTAACTTCTGTAACTACATTTTCAACCGAAGGATGTTCTGCAATTATGATGTTTTTTATGTGTTTGTTTTCCAAAGCCTCAGCGGTAGTTTCGCCAATGCAAAAGCACATTTCTTTTTAATAGTATTTTCTTTCAAATAACTTTCAACTCCTGACGGACTAAAAAATAAAATCGCATCTACCGTAGTCGTTATCTTGTGTGGGTTCAATTTCGTTTCGTATACTTCAATTTCGTTGAACTCAATTCCATCGGCTTTTAGTGCCAAAGGCAAGGTTTCTTTTCTCAAATTGCCGCTGAAAAAAGTATAGCTTCCATTGGCATAAATCAAACTGATGATCTCGGCTAAGTCCGAAGCATAATCTGTGTAGGCTACTACTTCAAAACCCGCATCGGTCAAAATTGTTTTACTTTTTACGCCTACGCAAAAAACTTTTTTCTGCTGAAATTCCGATTTTAATTCCTCCAATTTTGGGTGAGTTAAAAAACTTCGCACCGCATTCTGACTCGTAAAAATTAAATTGTCTTTAATTCCTTTTAACTCAAAATTTTTGGTTTCCACTTGAATGAAATTGGACTCCAAAACCTCCAAACCAACATCCGTCAAGACTTGTTTCTGATGACTCAAAAGCACTTTCGTCGATACAATTCGGGTTAGATTTTTCATTATTTATTATAAAATACAGTATCAATGAAATACAAAACACCTTCTTGAGTTAACACATTTTCATCATGTAAATCTTCAAGAATTATTTTTAATATTGGATGATAATAATCGTGATTTCTGGTGTTTTCAAATCCGTTAGCCTCCATAAACTCTTTTACTTGATCTAAATTAGTCGGCTGATTTGCTTTTACAAATGCTTGTTCAACTAAAGCATAAAGCGTTTTGTCAATGTTACAAAATCCTACAAGTGTGTAGGACGTTTCTGGGAAAAAATAATTGTTTAACATTAAGTTTATAAAGTACTCGTGCCAAGTTGAGTAATAAATAGAATCATTTAATTTATAAACTGTTTTGTTGTTTTTAATGTAAACCTTCTGTTCTGCCCCTTCAGATACAAATAAATCAAAATTTACTTTGTCATTTACCCAAAGATTGTTTTGGTCAATATAATTGATTAAGCTCTTTGTTTCTTCTTGTTTGTAATGCTTATCGTCTTCAGCCATTGTGCTTGCTCTTTGGCTTGTTCCAAGGTAACTGGCAATTGCTTGGATAAGAGTTTTTTGGCTATTTCCGCTCTTTCCTTGAATGATATCTTGTAGTTCATCTTTAATGATTTTTATATCCATACAAATATACTACTTTTTGTCTAATCGTTATCAGCTGTAGGTACAACCTATTTTTTTAAAGTTGCTTTGATTTTTGTCATCAATTCGGCACCTCCGTTATTCAAAATTTCTTGAGCAGAATAGAAACCTAATTTTTTCCATTCGGATATATCCACTGATTTTTCAATTTCGATTTTTTGTTTTCCATCAACGGAAAACAACACTCCTTTGAATTCGATTGTGTCTTTTTCTTCGTCGTATTGTGCCAAAGCGCCAATTGGTGCGGTACACCCACCCTCTAAAGTCTTTAAAAATTGGCGTTCAATATAGGTACAAATCTCGGTTTCAATATCGTTCAACTGACTCACGGCGTCTTTGGTAAATTCGTCATTCGCCATCGCAACTACCAGCATAGCCCCTTGTGCGGGAGCAGGAATCATCCAATCGAGGTTGATATAATTTTCTGGTTTGAGATTGATTCGTTCCAAACCTGCTGCGGCAAAAACAGCTCCATTCCAATCGCTTTCGGCTAATTTTTGCATGCGGGTATTGACATTGCCGCGCAAATCCACCACTTGATGACTCGGATATTTGTGCCACCATTGTGCTTGACGACGCAAACTTCCGGTTGCAATAGTTCCTGTTGTAGTTAGAAAATCCAAATTGCCTTTGTGAACCAAAATATCAAGGGTGTTGGCGCGTTCCAAAACAGCGGCTTGTACAATCCCTTGTGGTAAAGCCGTTGGCACATCTTTCATCGAATGTACTGCAATATCCACCTGACCATTAATCATAGCAATATCCAAAGTTTTGGTAAAAATTCCAGTGATTCCTAGTTCGTATAAAGGTTTGTCAAGAATAATATCCCCTTGCGATTTTACCGCCACAATTTCGGTGGTATAACCCAAATCATTCAATTTTTTCTGAACGGTATGCGCTTGCCAAAGAGCCAATTCGCTATCACGGGTTCCTATTCGTATCGTTTTACTCATTCTTTTGTGTTGTACCAATATTAAACACTTTCTCAATCCACTCAATACTTTCATCCACCATCGTTTCTTCGTCTTTGAGATGATTCGCAAAATGATTCGTGATTTTTTGAATGATTCTATTGCTGATGATTTCGGCTTGTTCCTCGTTAAAATCGACTAGTTTTTTACGTTGAAAACTCAGCTCTCCTTCTTTTATTGAATGCAATTTTTCTTTTAAAGCGTGAATCGTTGGGGCAAATTTTCTGCCTTTGGACCAAGTCAAAAATTCGTCTTTGATTTCTTCAATAATGGCCTCAGCAGCTGGGATATGTTTCTTTCTGTTTTCTAGGGTTTCATCCGTGATTTGCGACAAATAATCCATGTGAATCAAAGTAACTCCTTCAATATCTTCTACATTTTCATTCACGTTTTTAGGGATGGATAAATCCAAAATCAACAACGGTTTTTTCAAATTCAAAATCGTTTTGTCCACCGTTGGGTTCTGAGCGCCCGTAGCCACTACCAAAACATCCGCTTTCTGAATTTCCAATTGTAAATCAGCATAATCTTTAACTACTACATCTAATTTTTGTGCTAATTTCTCGGCTTTGTCTTTGGTACGATTGATTAAGGTAATTTGTTCGTGTTTCGAATGTTTCACTAAATTCTCGCAGGTGTTTCTTCCGATTTTACCGGTACCAAAAAGCAAAATATTTTTGTTACCAATATCATCCACATTATTCAAAATGTATTGCACCGAAGCAAACGAAACCGAAGTCGCTCCCGAAGAAATCTCGGTATCTGTTTTGATTTTTTTACTGGCCTGAATTACTGCATTGATTAAACGCTCTTGAAAAGCATTCACTAAACCAACGGATTTGGCTTGAAAAAAGCTCGTTTTAATTTGGGAAATAATCTCAAAGTCGCCCAAAATTTGACTGTCTAAACCGGTTCCCACTCTAAAAAGGTGGCCTACCGCTTCTTTATTTTTGTAAACAAAACCATATTTTTGAAAGGCTTCAACCGACCCTTGACTGTTTTCACAAATCAATTTAATCAGTTGAAAAGGGTGTTCTGCAAAACCATAAATTTCAGTTCTGTTGCACGTAGAAGTCACAATCAAACTTTCAATTCCTTCTGTTTTTGCTTGATCCAACAAGCGCATTTTTGCAACCGCATCCAAACTAAATTTTCCTCTTATCTCCGCATCAGCTTTTTTATAGCTTACGCCAACGGCATAAAAAGAATGAGGTTTTGATGTATGATGGTTCTCCATAAAGTATACTTTTCTAAAAAGTGGAACAAAAATATCATTAAGGGCTTGATAAAAATAACGCTACAAGGGCTAATTGTGTCGCTGAATGATTTTTTGAATTGAAATCGTACTTTTATAGTAAAAAAATCTATTTTTGTACTAAAATCAAGTAGGTTTAAATTCGGTTTTGAAACAATTTTAAATCCTACTCAAGGATTTTAATCCTTTTTAGTTGCTAAAAAAATATCGCTATGGGTTCACAAGAAGTTATAACCATCGAAAACGACTTTACGCTAATTCGCTTTCAAAATGATAGCGACACTCCTTTTCATGCGCAACGCGAAGTGGGCAGTGGGCTGATTCAGTTTCATTTTGGAATTAAAGGAAACGCTAAGTTTATTTTCAATCAAGGGAATTATGCCTTGGAATTAAAGGAAGAAAAATCACTGCTGCTGTACAATCCACAAAAAGAATTACCGTTGAATTTAGAATTGGCACCTAATTCTTGGGTGATTTCGGTAATTATTTCCATCAAAAAATTTCACGCGTTATTTTCTACCGAAGCCTATTATATCACATTTTTAAGTCCCGATAATAAAGACAAAAAGTATTATAACGAAGGAAATATCAGTCCGTCGATGGCAATTGTATTAAGTCAGTTGTTTCATTATAGCTTGCATCCTTCCATTAAAAATTTGTATTACAAAGGAAAAGGCTACGAGTTGTTGAGTTTGTATTTCAACAAAACCGAAGACCCTAATGCCGAACAATGTCCGTTTTTAATTGACGAAGACAACGTTTTTAAAATCAAAAAAGCCAAAGAAATCATCATTGCCAATATGGCTGAACCGCCTGGCTTACAAGAATTAGCCGACCAAGTGGGACTCAATTTGAAAAAATTGAAAATGGGATTCAAACAAATTTATGGCGACACAGTTTATGGCTTCCTTTTTGATTACAAAATGGACTACGCTCGAAAATTGCTCGATAGCGGCTCCTATAATGTCAACGAAGTAGGGTTAAAAATTGGTTACAGTACCGGAAGTCATTTTATTGCGGCTTTCAAGAAAAAATTTGCCACCACCCCAAAGAAATATTTGATGTCAATTAACACAAACGTATAAAACCTCAACCCATGAAAGGTGTATTATTAGTCAACTTAGGTTCGCCAGACAGTCCAGAACCTAAAGATGTAAAAAAATATTTAGGCGAGTTCCTTATGGACGAACGCGTTATCGATATTCCGTACTTGTTACGAACGTTGTTAGTCAAAGGAATTATCTTGAACACTCGTCCAAAAAAATCAGCGAAAGCTTATAAAAAAATCTGGTGGGACGAAGGCTCGCCTTTAGTAGTTTTGTCTAAAAGATTGTTGGACAAAGTGCAAAAACTAACCCCAACACCTATTGCATTAGCCATGCGTTACGGGAATCCATCTATTGAAAGCGGCTTGAAAGAATTACACGAAAAAGGCGTTGACGAAGTACTGCTCATTCCGTTGTACCCGCAATTTGCGATGGCGACTACAGAAACGATTTTGGTATTGGCAGAAGAAATTCGCAAAGCCCAATTTCCAAACATGAAATTCCGTTCTATTCCTGCATTTTATAATGACGAAGATTATGTGAAAAGCTTGTCCAATTCCATACAACGCGACCTTAACAAGGGGCATTACGATTACTTATTGTTTTCGTATCACGGAGTACCAGAACGCCACATCAAAAAATCGGATGTTACAAAATCACATTGCAAAATTGACGGTTCGTGTTGCAACACGCCATCGGCAGCGCACGAATTTTGTTACCGTCATCAATGTTATGAAACCACAAAAAACGTGGCTAAAACATTAGGTTTAGAAGAAGGAAAATACGGCACTTCATTTCAATCCCGTTTAGGAAGAGACCCTTGGCTACAGCCTTATACGGATGCTACTATCGATGGTTTGGCACAAAAAGGAATCAAAAACTTGGCGGTAGTTACACCTGCTTTCGTTTCTGATTGTTTAGAAACTTTAGAAGAAATTGGTATGGAAGCCGCTCATAGCTTTAAAGAAAATGGAGGCGAAAATTTCCATACTATTCCATGTTTGAATGATGATGACCAATGGTGCGAAGTAATTGCAAAATGGATTAATAATTAAATTAGTTTCAGGTTTAACGTTTCAGGTTATTAACGGACTTGAAACTTGAAACTTGAAACTTGAAACTTGAAAATATGGAATACTACAACTACCTAAAATCGTTGCACTTAATCTTTGTCATCACTTGGTTTGCAGGATTATTTTACATTGTGCGCCTTTTTGTGTACCAAATTGAAGCTTCGGAAAAACCATCGCTCGAAAAGGAAATTTTGCAAGAGCAATTCAAGATTATGAGCTACCGTTTGTGGTATATTATCACTTGGCCTTCGGCAATTTTAGCTAGTTTTTTTGCATTTTGGATGTTGTTTTTTACCGAAATGGGCAATGCTTGGCTTCAAATGCCTTGGATGCATGTCAAATTAGGTTTTGTATTTCTGTTGTATTTATACCATTTAAAATGCCACCAAATTTTCAAACAATTGCAAAATAATGAAGTAAAACACACGGGGAATTTCATGCGAATTTGGAACGAAGGAGCTACTATAATTTTGTTTGCAGTGGTGTTTTTGGTCATTTTGAAAAATGCGGTCAATTGGATTTTTGGCGTAATTGGGATTTTCTTATTTTCCATTCTCATTATGCTTGGATTCAAATTTTACAAACGCATTCGCGAAAGAAATCAATCCTAAATCATGGCTAAAAGCTTTAAAATAACAATGCTTTCTCTTCGAACTAGGATTTTCCTATCGATGATTGTATTGATTATTATGGCTTCTATTATTTTAGCTTCTATTTCGATTATTCAGTTTAAAAACGAAGCGAGAGAATACCACCAAGAGCGTTTGGAGCGCAAGGAAAACGAAGTCAAAGAACACATCAATTATGTGCTTTCGACAACAACCTATCCGTTGACAATGCGTAATTTGCCTTTGATATTTAAAGATAAAATTCACGAATTGGCTCAAATTCACGCCATCGAAATCAACATTTACAGCCTAGATGGGAAATTGCTTAAATCTTCCAAAGAGTCTTTTTCAGTAGACAAAGTAGCGCCTCCTATTCCGAAGTACATTTTGAAATTAGTGCGTTCTTCCATCGAAAAACGCTTCGTTGATATCAAAACTATTGACGGCGTGAAAAATCGGTCTTCGTATAGTCAAATTAAAGACGACAAGTTCAAACCGCTGGGTATCTTAAATCTACCCTATGTCGAGGACGATGGTTTCTATGAAAAAGAATTGAACGGATTTTTGATTCGCTTGGGGCAGGTGTATTCGTTCATGTTGTTAGTCGCCTTTGGCTTGGCTTATTTTCTTTCGACTTATATTACCAAATCACTAAAAACGATTTCTGATAAATTGAGTGAAACTAGTTTGAATCAGAAAAACGAAAAAATTGGAGTGGAAGCCAGCAGTAAAGAAATCAATTTATTGATTAAATCCTATAATGCGATGGTGGACGAATTAGAAATTAGTGCCGTGAAACTGGCTCAAAGTGAACGTGAAGAAGCTTGGCGCGAAATGGCAAAACAAGTCGCCCACGAGATTAAAAATCCGCTAACGCCAATGCGATTGACTGTGCAGAGTTTTCAACGCAAATTTGAACCCAGTGATCCTGAAATCAAACAAAAGATGAAGGATTATTCCGAAACCTTAATTCAGCAAATTGACACGATGAGTGCCGTAGCTTCGGCCTTTTCGAACTTTGCTTCGATGCCAGCCCAACAAAACGAGACGCTGAATGTGGTAGAAGTGGTGGAATTGGCTTTGGATATTTTCAACGAGGCGTATTTGGTCTTCGAAAAAGAATCAGAGGAAATTATTGCTAAAATTGACCGCACGCAACTGATTCGTATCATTACGAATTTGGTCAAAAATGCCATTCAAGCTATTCCAGACCAACAAGAAACCAAATCCATTGTGGTTCGAGTTGAGAAAAAGCAAAAAAACGTTTTAATCACCGTGAAAGACAACGGAATTGGTATTAAAGAAGAAGATAAAACCCGAATTTTCGAACCTAAATTCACCACCAAAAATAGCGGAATGGGATTGGGCTTAAGTATCATCAAAAATATTATCGAAAATTACAAAGGAAGCATTACATTTGATACACAATATGGTCAAGGCACCACTTTTACGGTGAGTTTGCCTATTTTAAATTCTTAAAATATACCCAGATGAACTACGAAAATCTTTTGATTGCTATAGAAAATAAAATAGCATTGGTGACTTTGAATCGTCCAGCAAAATTGAATGCACTAAACAAGAATACTCTTGCCGAATTGCACGCTGCTTTTACTGATTTAGAAAGCAACGAAGCCGTTCAAGTAATTATCTTGACCGGAAGTGGCGAAAAAGCTTTTGTGGCAGGTGCCGATATTGCTGAATTTGCCAATTTCTCTACTCAAGAAGGAACGCAACTCGCTGCCGACGGACATCAAAAGGTATTTGATCACATTGAAAACTTAAAAAAACCAGTCATTGCTGCTGTTAACGGATTTGCCTTAGGAGGCGGATTGGAATTAGCAATGGCATGTCATTTTAGAGTAGCCTCTGAAAATGCCAAAATGGGGTTGCCCGAAGTGACTCTGGGTTTGATCCCAGGGTATGGTGGCACACAACGTTTACCTCAACTAGTAGGAAAGGGTCGTGCAATGGAAATGATTTTAACCGCTACCATGATAACCGCTACTGAGGCTAAAGAATATGGCTTAGTCAACCACGTAGTCCCTCAAACCGAACTAATTGAATTTTGCCAAGGCTTGGCACAAAAAATTAGTACGAATGCACCTGTTGCAATTACGCAGGCTATTCAAGCAGTAAACGCTAGTTTTGATAAAACTCAAAACGGTTACCAACAAGAAATCAATGCCTTTGGTAGATTGTTTGGTACTGCTGATTTCAAAGAAGGGACGACTGCCTTTTTAGAAAAAAGAAAAGCTAATTTTAGCGGAAAATAATTCAACTTTTAAACGTAACAAATGTCTTTTCAAATCGAATTTGCCCATTTTTGGGAAAGTGTAAAAGAAAGTATGTCGAATTATACTTTTGCCAAATTAACCTTGGCAAAAACCATTGGCGATACCGAATTAAAAAACATTTATATGCGTCCCATTCTAGTGGATGATCAAGTGCGTATTTCACTTATTGCACGTTACAAAACCGAGGAGGTGGAAAGTTTACATACCTTAGAAGAAGCCTTCTTTATGCTGTCTTCGTATATGAATAATCCTTTTTTAACGGCATTATTGTTCACTACCGAGCATGACTTAACCTTCAAATTGAACAAAAAAAGAGTAGGCAGTATTGTGGAACAAGCTCCTACTTTTAAAAGTGCTTCGGATGTAGTTTTAGAAATGCAGGAAAAAGGCATTGTATTATAATAAATGAATAACATATCGTCCCTACGGGACTTTATTTAATGATTCTTTGTTTTTACCAATATTCTACTCCTAACGGAGTAAAATAATAACCCCTTATTTTCTCCCCTCCCATTCGGCATAAAACTGTTCCAAAAAATCTTCCATATAACGGTGGCGTTCTTGGGCAATTTGTTTTCCTGTTTGGGTATTCATTTTGTCTTTCAACAACAATAATTTTTCATAAAAATGATTGATGGTAGGCGCCTCATTCTTTTTATATTCTTCTTTCGTCATGGATAAATTCGGAGCAATTTCAGGATTGTAAAGCGCTCTGTTTTTGAAACCCCCATAATTAAACGTTCTGGCAATGCCAATGGCACCAATAGCATCCAAACGATCCGCATCTTGAACAATATCTAACTCGATGGAAGAGAACTTTCTTGCTACTTTGCCACCTTTGAACGAAATATTTTCAATTATTGCGATTACGTGGTCAATCGTTGCTTGCACCACATTTTCAGACTCTAAAAAAGTTCGTGCTGTTTTAGGACCAATAGTTTCATCTCCGTCGTGAAATTTACTGTCTGCAATGTCGTGAAGCAAAGCGCTTAATTGTACTATTTCCAAATCACAATTTTCAGATGCAGCAATCAACAACGCGTTTTTATACACACGCTCAATATGAAACCAATCGTGACCGCCTTCGGCTTGGGCTAACGTTTCTTTTACAAACTGTATTGTTTTTTCAATCAAATTAGAGGCATTCATTTTAAAAATGGTTTTATAAAAAAGCGTCAAAAAAGTCCTGTTTTTGTCAAACTGAACTCGTTTCAGTTTCTATAAACAATACTGTTTTATAGTTTCCGAAATAAATTCGGAATGACAAAATTGACACTTTTTTGACGCCTAATTTTATTTAAAAATACTCTTTTTTTACAATGTAGCAGGCTCTACCCATTTAAAAATATAGGATTCTTGCGGAATCACTAATCGTTCTGAAATTTTAGCCATTCTTGCTGGTAATTTCATCAAATAATCGCGGGCTTTTTCGGCTTCGTCAGTCAAACTTCCAATCTTATCAATTTGCCATTTGTCGATTAATTTTTGCATGATTTCTACATAATCACTCGCTGTGTATACACCAATACGTTGAGCCGAATCAGAGAAATTTTCAAATGCAGAACTGATTTTTTGCCCTGACTCCCTCAAAAAATGCGCTGGCATTGTAATTTTTTGTTTCATCATGTATTGAAACGCTAACATCATTTCGCTTGGGTCTACTTGAAAAATTCGGTTCACAAATTCGCTATACGCATGGTGGTGACGCATCTCATCACCTGCAATCATCTTACACATTTTAGACAACTTATGATCTCCGTGTTTTTTGGCAATTTGCGACACCCTGTTGTGCGAAACGTAAGTCGCTAACTCTTGGAAACTCGTGTACACAAAGTTTTTATACGGGTCTCTTCCTGTACCAATATCGAAACCGTCGTTAATCAAGTGTTGGGTGGTAATTTCTACCTCGCGCATGTTGATTCGACCAGACAAATACAAGTATTTATTCAAAACGTCTCCGTGACGGTTTTCTTCTCCTGTCCATTGACGAATCCAGCTTGACCAACCGTTTCTTTCTAAATTATTGACTCCTTCTACTTCCATTAACCAAGACTCATACGTTGGTAACGCCTCTTCGGTAATGGTATCTCCCACCATAGCTACCCAAAAATCGTATGGTAAATCTTTAGCAATTTCTCTCAGTTCTTTTACTTCTTCAAAAAAGTTTTCACTTTGTGAATCTGGTAAAAAATCGGTAGGTTGCCAGATCTTTTCAACTGGAATTAGGTACTGTTCTACGAAGCTATCCACGTTTTTTTCCAAAAACTGCATCACTTCTAAACGAATGTTTTTAATTGACATTTATATTTATTATTTAATTTGTATTCCTTGTACTACGGCTCTTTCTGTTTGTTCTATCAACTCCTCAAACGAATAATCACTCACTTTTAAAGGTGTGTGAATTGTAAATTGGAGTCGGTTGCCCAAACCCATTGGGAAAGTGCCAAATCGCACCATTTTCCATGAATTGTTAATGGTAATTGGAACCACATAAGCAGAAGGGGCATACTTACATAATATTTTCAATCCGCTTTGCGCGAACGGTTTTGGTTTTCCAGTTTTACTACGCGTCCCTTCGGGAAAAATCACTGCAGAACGGGTATTTTTTTCAATATATTCAGACAATCCTTTGATCACAGGAATGGCTTGTTTGGGGTCTTTTCTATCGATGAGAACAGAGCCTCCATGATTCAAATTATACGACACGCTTGGAATTCCTTTTCCCAATTCTTTCTTACTCACAAACTTGCAATGGAAGTCTCTCAAGTACCAAATAATCGCCACAATATCATACAAACTCTGATGATTGGCCACAAAAATTAGGGGCACATTTTTAGGAATAACTTCTGTATTTTCAAACTGATAACTCGTTCCTAAAAGATTCGTGCAACGCACTAAAAACAGGTTTAAATAATCGACACTTTTTTTGTGTGCTTGGTATCCAAAAACATTGAAACATACCCATTGAATTGGATGAAAAACAAGCAAACAAAGTCCAAAACACAAATAGTAGATGATGGAGAGGGGATACGAAATTAGTTTCTGCATGCGTTAATAATGAGCTACAAAAATACGAAATTAATTTTTAGGGCTATTTAAATCCTAAAGAATAACGCCTATTTAGGGTTTAATTGTACCTTTGCCAACTAAAATTAGTGGTATTTTTCTCAGAAATGAACTTCAATTATCCAAAAAACGAAAAACTAAAAAGCAAGATTACGATCGGATTGTTATTTTCCGAAGGGAAATCAGTATCAAAATACCCCTTGCGATTAGTGTATCATTCGGGTGCTTTAGGAGACGAGCAACAATTAAAAGTTGGGGTTTCGGTTTCTAAAAAATACTTCAAAAAAGCCGTTGATCGGAATTATTTCAAACGTGTTTTGCGCGAGACCTATCGTCTGAATCAACATTTGCTAAAAGATCACCTCAACCAACCCTATGCGTTAATGCTTTTTTACCAAAGCAAAGACCGATTGTCGTTTGAAGAAATCAACACCAAAACAGTTCAGTTATTTGAAAAGTTTTTGGCGCAAGTTAACCCTGCTACAAAAGAAGATCCAAAATAAAACGGTTTTCAAATCGTTCAGTATTGCCAATTTATTCTTATTTTAGACCTTTCAATCTAAGCTTTTAGTACTATGATGTCCTCATTCAAGAAAAGATATATTATTCCTGTTGTTGCTGGTGCCTTTTTGTATGTAGGTGTAAGTTTTAAGGAAGATTTTTTTGAGGTAGCCAAGCAAATTGAAATCTTCACTACACTATTCAAAGAATTGAATAAAAACTATGTAGACGAAACCAACCCTGGCGAATTAATGGACAGAGCCATCAAAGGAATGTTAGCCAGCCTTGACCCGTACACGGTTTTTTTCAACGAGCAAGATGTAGTGAAATTCAAAATCAACAATACGGGAGAATATACCGGCATTGGTGTATTAATCACTCGTAAAGAAGACCGACTAATCATCAAAGAACCCTATAAAAATTTTCCTGCCGACAAGGCCGGACTGAAAGCTGGGGATGAAATTATCCAAATTGGCGATGTTCTTTTAGCCGACTTTAAAGACGATGCTTCGCAATTATTAAAAGGGGCAAAAAACACCAAAATTGACATCAAATACATTCGACAAGGAAAAACCAATACTGCCCAAATTGTATTGGACGAAGTCGAAATCAAATCGGTACCGTTCTTTGGAAAAATAGACGACAAAACGGGTTATATTGTATTGGCACACTTCAACAAAAAAGCGGGGTTGGAAACCAAAAATGCCTTGGAACAACTCAAAAAAGAAGGTGCTGAACGTATCGTTTTGGACTTACGCGATAATCCAGGTGGATTATTAAACGAGGCGGTGACTATTTGCAATTTATTTGTCCCTAAAAACGAAATTATTGTTACCACAAAATCGAAAATCGACAAGCACAACAATACCTACAAAACCACCAAAGAACCTATTGACACTGAAATTCCTTTAGCGATTATTGTCAACGGAAGAAGCGCCTCGGCTTCAGAAATCGTTTCAGGAGCTTTACAGGATTTGGACCGCGCTGTCATTATTGGTAGTCGTAGTTTTGGGAAAGGATTAGTCCAAAGACCCATTGATTTGACGTATGGAACTCAGTTAAAAGTAACCATATCGCGTTACTACACGCCTTCGGGTCGTTGCATTCAGGCTTTAGATTATGCTCACAAAGACAAAAACGGAATTGCTACAAAACGTGACGAGAAAAATTATACCGCTTTTAAAACCAAAAAAGGAAGAACGGTTTATGATGGCGGTGGCATTCAGCCGGATATAGCGCTAGACGAAACTAAATTAAGTCCTATTGCCGAAGCCTTAGAAAAAAACGATGCGATTTTCAATTTTGCGACTCAATATTATTACAAAAATCCAAACCTAGGCAACACGATTCCGACTATTTCAGAAGCAGATTACCAAGACTTCAAACAGTTTTTAAAATCAACTAAATTCTCTTTTGATACCCAAACGGAACTGGCATTGAAGGTAACTTTGGCTGCAGCCAAAAAAGAACAAATTGACGAAACTATTACCACAGAATACCAACAATTATTGACTGCGCTTCAAAAAAGTGAAACCGCCTTATTGGATAAAAATCAAAAAGAAATCAAGAACTTAATTCGGGAAGAACTGATCAAACGCTACCAATACCAAGAAGGTTTATACCTGTTCTATCTTAAAAATAATCTTGAAATCAAACGCGCCGTTCAAATATTGAACTCGCCTGCTGAATACAAATCCATCTTAAAAATGTAATGAAAAAATTATTCAAAATAGGATTTTTAGTACTGTTCTTAAGCGGATTTGCTCAAGAAAAAATTACACAAAATATCTATTTTGACTTTGACGTGGACCAACTTCGAGAAAACCAAAAGAACATTCTTTGTGATTTTTTTCAAAAAATTGACAGTAGCCAAATCCAATCTGTTCGCGTTTTTGGGTATTGTGACGATCGTGGTTCGGCTCCTTACAATTTCAATTTATCGGACAGGAGAGTCGGTACCGTTGAAAAAATCTTACTGAACATTGGACTGAATCCTAAAAAATTAATCGCTTTAGAAGGCAAAGGAAGGGTTTTGGTCAACAAAGACACGGTGCCTAATCTAGATCAAACCCGTTATCAAAATAGACGCGTAGAAGTTGTAATAGAAAAAAAAGCTCAAAGCGCTTATTTTATGGGTATTCCTCGCTTATTTTCTGATTTTCATTTGCCTCACAAAAAAGGAGATAGAATCTATTTAGAAAATGTACGCTTTGGTGTTGGAAGCAGTTACTTGGACTTAAGATCCCGAGCTATACTGGACAAGATTGTCGTGATTTTAAAAAACAATCCTTACATTGAATTTGAAATTCAGGGTCATGTTTGTTGCACCCCAAAGTATTATTCAGATGCTATTGATAAAGATACCAAAGAAAGAAAGCTGTCGTACAATAGGGCCAAAGCTGTGTACCGCTACTTAGTAATGCGAAAAATCAATCCGTACAGAATGACTTTTAAGGGCTATGGCAATCAATTCCCTATTGGTAAAGAACCTGAATTAGACCGAAGAGTCGAGTTAGTGATTACCAAATGTTAGTGACTTTTCTCCATTTGAATGTGCGGAATATCGTCTTCTAAATACATTTCGCTTGTTTGAACAAATCCGTGACTTTCATAGAATTTTTTTAGGTACAATTGGGCGCCAATCGTAATTTCGGTTTCGCCATAATGATGTAAAACACCTTCTATAGCTTGACGCATTAATTCGTGACCCCATTTTCTATCTCGGTACTTAGAGTGTACCACAACTCTGCCAATAGATGCATGAACAAATGAAATTCCGGGTTTAAAAAGACGTGCATGTGCTACAATTTTGCCTTCAAATGTTCCAAAAAGATGCAATGCTTTTTGGTCTTTGCCGTCCAAATCAAGATAGACACAATTTTGTTCAACAACAAAGATTTCGCTTCGCAAACGAAGAATATCGTACAACTCGTGTACAGAAAGTGATTCAAAAGATTTAATCTTCCATTCTAGTGCCATGAATTTTCTTTTTATGTGGGGTAAATGTATTGCTTTTAAGTAAATGAACCGAATGGATAATGGCTTCTAATTCGTGCATGACGTCTCTTTTATCCTTAGAGGGTGAATAACAAAATCCTTCCAAAACTAGTACCTTATTAGTAGCGGTATCTACTAGAGTATAATTGATAAAAGGGCCAGACATATAATCATTATGAAGTTGCCAAGTACCTCTTGTTTCATATGCCAGTCGATTATCCAATTTTGATTTAAAAAAATAAGGCGTATAACCTGTCTCGCTAATCATATAGGTATTAGGTTCTCTTCCTTGAATAAATTGCCCAATGGAATCTCTCATTTTAAGAATGGCTAGTTCCACTCGCTCTTTTGTAATCGTTTTCAGTGGTACCTGATACAGTAACAAACTACTGCTACCACTTATTATTTTTTTCTTTAGCCAAACAAAATTAGGCTTTTGCATTACTAATTGAAAATGGGATGGGATTTGGATTGCTATATTGAAACGTCGTCCAATAAAACTATTAGACGCTATTAATTTTTTATTGATTCTTTGACTTTCTTTGATCTCGCCCTGCTCAATCAATTCTATCATCTCTTGATAATGTTGTTCGATCAAATCCAAGACTTCCGTAGCAGTTGCTCCCGAAAGATGAAATACTTTTTGAGGAGTGGCGTATTGATTGTTCTTGATCTCGAATTTTTTCTTGAGACCTTTTTTCACCACAATAATTGCGCGAGTATTAATAGCAAATCCTTCCATTAATTTGACAGGATATTGATTAATAGTAAAAAGAGGTTCTTCTTCTGGTAGTCCTATTACCGGTGATGCAAATTTATTACGGATGCTATCGCCAATTTCTCCATTCCACAACTGATCATCTATAACTACTGAAATGGTGTTGATTTTACCCGTTGTTTTACGAGGTAAGTTGGATTCTTTTTTGAAACAAGAAAACAATATAACCGAAAGGAGCAGACACAAAAAATGAGTTTTATTCATGATTCTTACCTAATGAAATAAAACCCAAATTTAAATTGATTCATTGGATTATCCGTTAATTTTTAATTTCATCCCTGGTTTCAACTCTTCATCTTTGATGTTGTTCCATTTCTTTAGATCTGAAATAGTTACTCCTGGATATTTTTTTGATATACTGTATAGAGAATCTCCTTTTTTTACATAATACTCTGTTGCTGGTGCTGAATACTCTTCTTTCTTTTTAAAACTTGCAACTGGCGCTTTGTTTGTTACAATTGCAATCTCATTTTTAGCAACAATCAAAGTACTTCCTAAAGCAATTGAATTTGTTGTTAAATTGTTCCATTGTTTTAAATCGTCTAGAGATACTCCGAACTTCTTAGCTATATTTCCTAAATTGTCTCCTTTTTGTACAACATACTGAATGTCCTTTCTTTCAGGTGCGGCTACCACATCTTCTTTAATTGAATTTTTAGCAATCTGAAGAGAAGCCCCTAATTGAATATTGTTGTTAGTTAATTTATTCCACTCTTGTAAATCTGCTACTGAAATGTTGAATTTCTTAGCAATAGCACTTAGATTATCACCCTTTTGGACTACATAAAAAGAATCCATTTTAGAGCCTAAACTATCTTTAATAACTGCTTTTTTGTCCACCTCAACCTTAGCTACAGCCGAAAGTTTCTGTTCTACATCAGTTCCGTTAATTCTAAGATTCTTTCCGTAAGCAACTTTATTTCCTTTTATATTATTCCACTTCTTAAGGTCTTCTATTGCCACATCATATTTTTGTGCAATTGTTGTCAAATTATCCCCTCGCTTAACACGGTAGTATCGCACTTTAGCTTGCGCCAATCGTTGCAATGTATTGATTGAATCTTGAGGTACAATTGGACGTACAATTTGAAACGGCTTTTCTCTTAAATTAGCTTCTCTATCTACATAAGCATAGATTTTAGATTCATTAGATGTAAATACTGCCATTTTATCTTGAGGCAATCTTAAATAGTGTGCTTGATCTTTATAAGAAGGCACTATATTCAATTTAAATGATGGATTCAAAATTTGCAATTGCGCTATTGGAATGTCAATTAAGTCTGAAATTTGCTTAAATGAAATCTGCTTTTTAATCATCACCGTATCGGTAGCAAAATGCTTAATAGGCGCTCTTTCAGGTTTAATACCATGTTCCTTATGGTATTCATAAATATACATGGTGGCTAAAAATGCAGGAACATATCCTTGTGTTTCTTTAGGTAAGTTTTTACGAATATTCCAATAATTCTGTTGTCCTCCTGAACGTCGAATTGCCTTGGCAACATTACCTGGACCTGAATTGTAGGATGCTAAAACCAAGTCCCAATCACCAAAAATAGCATACATGTTTTTCATATATTGGGCTGCTGCCTCACTCGCTTTTAAAGGGTCGCTTCGTTCATCAACATACGAATCGATTTTCAATCCATATTGTTTTCCTGTTTGATACATGAACTGCCAAAGTCCGGTTGCACCCACTCTAGAAACCGCTTTTGGATTTAATGCTGATTCCACCACTGCTAAGTATTTGATTTCAAGCGGAACATTTTGTTTGTCTAAAGCTTCTTCAAATAAAGGAAAATAATATTCTGAAATTGCCATCAAACGTTCAAAAGCACGTTTTCTATTTTTCAAGAAAGACTTAATTATATTTTCTAATCCTGGATTGTATTCTATATGAAATGGTGATTTTTCATCCATTTCTTGAAGTCTCGCTTTTAATACTTCGGTAGGTAGTTCATAGTCTACTTGCTCATCAAAATTAATGGTTTGAATATCTTGCGAAAGATTGTTATACAAATCTAAATCGGTCAACTCCTTTAACCATAAACTATCAACACAAGAAGCCAAATCGTCTCTAACAAATGTTTTTTTGATTGAATCTAAGTAAGATATTTTAATTTCGGGCTTTGGAGCATCTCTTTTTTCAGCAACTTCTTGTGAAAAAAGGGATAATGAAATTAACAGAAAAAAAGAAAGTATATATTTTTTTATATTCATAGTTTATGTAATCAAGGGGCTAAATTCCAAACGATTATACAATCATTTTTACAAACTTACTAGGTTCTAACTGAAAAATTACATAAATATTGTTAAAAAATCAGTTTTAGGGGTTTATTTTAAACTTTTTAGTTGATTTAACACGAACTCCTACGTTTAAATCGCTTTAGTGTAAACTTGGTAATTTTAAAAAATGGAAAAACCTTAGCTGTCTAGCTAAGGTTTTTTATTTACTACACCTTGTCTAAATGGCACAGGTGTTTTAGTGATTTATTCTAAAATAGCCGCAATTCCAGGCAACACTCTACCTTCTAACATTTCAAGCATTGCACCTCCTCCTGTTGAAACATAGCTTACTTTATCTTCAAAACCAAATTGTTTTACAGCTGCAACAGAATCTCCACCACCTACAAGTGAGAAAGCTCCATTTGCTGTTGATTCAGCAATAAACTCACCTAAAGCAATTGTTCCTTTTGCAAAAGTTGGCATCTCAAAAACTCCTAAAGGTCCATTCCAAAGAATTGTTTTAGATCCCAAAATTACTTTTTTGAAATTTTCTAACGATTTTGGCCCTGCATCCATACCTTCCCATCCGTCAGGAATAGCCCTTACATCAACTACTTGTGTATTGGCAGTGTTAGAAAAATCATCTCCCGCAACTACGTCTACTGGAATATGAATTTGAACTCCTTTTTCTTTTGCTAAACGCAAAATTTCTAAGGCTAAATCTTGTTTGTCATCTTCGCAAATCGAATTCCCGATTTTTCCGCCTAAGGCTTTTATGAAAGTAAAGGTCATTCCACCACCAATAATCATGTGATCTACTTTGTCTAAAATATTTTCGATAACCGTGATTTTTGAAGAAACTTTTGAACCTCCAAGAACTGCCGTTACAGGTTTAACACTGTTTTTTAAGACTTTATCCAAACTTTCGATTTCTTTTGCTAACAATGTTCCAAAACATTTATCATTTGGGAAAAATTGCGCAATAATTGTAGTCGAAGCGTGCGCTCTGTGCGCAGTTCCAAAAGCATCGTTCACATAAATATCTCCTAATGATGCTAGTTCTTTGGCAAAAGCCACATCTCCAGCTTCTTCTTCAGCATGAAAACGTAAATTTTCTAATAACAACACTTCGCCTGCTTGTAATTTATCGGCTGCTGTTTTAGCCTCGTCACCTACACAATTTGCAGCAAATTGAACTGAAACACCCAAAATCTCAGACGCTGTTTTTAAGATGTGTTTCAATGAATATTTTTCTTCGGCTCCTTTTGGACGGCCTAAATGTGACATTAAAATTACGCTCCCACCATCAGACAAAATTTTATCAATTGTTGGTTTAGCTGCTTCAATACGAGTAACATCTGTGACATTGAAATTTTCATCTAAAGGCACGTTAAAATCAACGCGGATGATGGCTTTTTTATTTTTGAAATTAAAATCGTTTACCGTTTTCATTGTATCTGTTTTTTAGTTTTTCTGAAAGAGAAACAAAGATAGTACTTTTAGCGTAGGGTCAAATTGCGAAAACGGATAAAAAATCAGATTTTCTTAACGAAATCGTTGTAAATTAATTAATCTGTTATTTTTTAGTCTCTTTTTTTCAAAAAACCAGACTTTAATCGTGAACGGGTCATTTATTTAAATAAATATCCAATTCCTGCTGAAAAACCATAGTTTTTTGAATTTTCAAAAGGAGATTTTAAAGTATTAGAAAAACCGATGAGATAATTTGTATTTACAAAAAAATTTGATTTGACTTTATAGGATAACCCAATAACACCCCCAAATTCAAATTTTTCAGCTAGATCTGTCTGTGTGTAAGAATCAGAAGTAAACCGATCGTTTACTAAAAAATTAAATGATGGTCCTATTTCAAATGAAAAATTCTTAACTAAATACAGTTTTGCCAAAACAGGAATCTTGATATAATCTAACTTGTGTTCAGCATTAACTATAGGCATGGTTCCAGGAAGAGTTGAGGGATAATTTACAAATGCTTTCCCTTTTATTCCTTGACTTGAATATACTATTTCTGGCTGAATTGAGATTTTTTTGCTTAATGGAATTTCAACAGTTGCTCCAAGATAAAGTCCAGTCTTGAATTTTTCATCATATAAATAATCATTAGAAGTCATGTTTGTAAAATTGACACCTCCTTTTACTCCAAATTGGATTTTTTCTTGCGATTTTGCTGTTGGAATTATTAAAACTGTGACTGCGATAATTAAAATTATTTTTTTCATAAGAATGGTTTGTAGGTTACAATTAGTTTCAAATGTAAGTTTTTTTTTAAATATTCGAGTGACGGTTTACTATTTTAACAGTTTGAAAATGAACTATTTTGAAAAGCTACAATAAATTAAGTAACTTGGGAATCCTAAAAAGATTAATCGTGAACGGGACTTTGTGTACAAGGACAATCACTTATTCCTTGAAGGAAATCAAATCCTAAAGTAATCACGTGTGTTCCTGAGTTGTAGGCGGCAATTTGATTCAGTGTCACTTGATAGGAATATCCAAAATAAAAATTTGACTTCTTAAACCCCGCCATTGGACCTACAGTTAACGGCTTAAATGGTTGATCGTTTAAAAAACGATAGGAAACGCCTGCCCAATAATAATCATCATAACTATTATACCGACGGTATTTAAAATTAATATCAGTTGTAGAACGTTTATCTCCAGCAAAAAATTGATAATATACAGAAGGCTCTATTTCTACATTTCTGTTATAACTACTTTTTATTACATAACCCGAATATAGTTGGTAGTTCAACACCAAACTAGGTTCGATACCTAAATAATTATCTTTAGTTTTGGGCAACATATTAGCTGCATTGAAACTCAGATAAAACCCTTTATTACGATACAAAAGTCCCACATCAAAATTATTGTTAGAAATGGATCTGTTGTTTGTAATACTTGGGTCTATCAATGGAATTTCATGGGTAGTGTTAAATTTATTTATGTCTATTTTAAAATTATTGATGTTGTACGACAGTCCAAAAGACAAGTATTGTTTTGAATAATAATCTAAAATAATATGGTGTGCAAAAGAAAATTTAGCACCCGTTTGAAATGTATTCCCATTACTGTCATTGTACAATGAAAGACCTACTCCTGACCTACTCCCAATTCTAAAATCAGCATATAACGACTGATTTTGTGGCGCCTCTTTGATACCCACCCATTGGGTTAATCCATTGGCTCGTATCCTTAAATTATCCCCAATTCCAGCAAACGTAGGCGATAAAACAAAATTATTATCTGCCAAGTATTGTGTAAAAACAGGCAAATGCAATTCTTGGCTAAAGCCTGAAAAACAGATAGACAAAAGGGTATATATAACTATTCTTTTCATTGATTTTATTTAATGAATTATCTATAGAGTGTAAAATGACCTACGAATTCTCTGTCATCTTTTGAATTATTCAGTTTCAACACGTACCAATAATCCCCAGAAGGAAGTGCTGCTTCTTGGTATTTCCCGTCCCAAGATTCTCCATAATGAAAAGTCTGTATTTCTCGTCCGTAACGATCGAGTACTGTAAAACTTAAGTTCTTATAATTAATGGTACAACCGGGCGCCCAAGTATCATTAATTCCGTCTCCATTAGGGGTAAAATAATTGGGTATGCAGATGTCGATGTAATTGAATTTTTGAGTCACCGATGTTGTACACCCATTTGCGTCTTGAACTGTAACGAAATAATCTTGTGTTTTATAGTAAATATAACTCGGGTTGGTTCCATTGGGTTGACCCTCAAAAGTAAATGTATAATTTCCTCCTCCTCCTTTTGGCACCGCTATAATTTCATTTAACCCACCTTCTTGTACAACCAATGTTAAAGGTTCTACTTTTTTAATACTAAAAACAGGGGAGTCTTTAACACATCCATTATTGTGTTTTACTCTTATAAAATGATCTCCTGGGGTAAGGTTAGAAAATACATTACTCGATTGATAGACTCCTCCATCTAACGCAAATTGGACTAAAGAATAATCAGAAACACTAGTATCTAATACCACTTTTAATTGATTGTGCTGTGTGTTATTCACACAATCATAATTGACAATTGTGGTTGGGTTCAATTTTATCGACGCATTCAAATTTACTGTCCAATCCAACGTACAATGATGTGCGTCTTGAATATAAACAGTATGAGATCCTCCGGTCAAATTAACAAAATCAAATTGGGTTTGGGTAGCACTTCCTGTTGTAAATGGACCAATTGGGTTGTCTAAAGATATAGTATAAGGGAGTGTTCCTCCCGAAATAGCAATACTAAATTGTGCATTTTTATCATCATAACATAATTCCTGAACAATTGATGTGCTAAGTGTTTGTGCTGATAAAACTGTAGGCTCCCCAATGGTAACAACCTTTTTATCATAGCATCCTAAGGCATCTTGAACCAACAAATCATAACTGCCAGGTGCTAAATTCTCGAACAAATCCGATTCTGTAAACTGACTCAAATTAGGTGAAATAGCATGCTTTATAACTACTGTTCCTCCTGAAGAATTAATTTTTACTGAGCCATCATTAGACCCTGCACACAGCGCGTCTGTTAACGAATAGGTAGGTGTTAATTTAGACGCAGGTTCTGTAATCGTAACAATTGTTGATTCTGCTGGAACGCAATCGGAACTAATTACTTTTACCTTGTATTTTCCGGCAGCCAAACTTGTAAAGTTGCCTGTTAGTTGAGCTGCTCTAACCAAATTATCCTTGTCGTCTAATAGTGAATAGGAATAATTTCCTAAACCGCCTTGGGCTGTTGCCAAAATAGTTGCTGTACTTTCTCCGGTACAATTTACTTTGGCAAGCGTAGTATCTAAAAGAACAGATAGCCCTTTAGGGAGTTCAATAATTATATCATTGGACTGATACGCTCCGCACCCATTGTTATCTTTGACATAATAATGATTCGTACCTGTTTTACCATTTAAAACACCTGATAGGAACGGACTAAAAACACTATTATCAGTACTAAACCTATAAGGAGGCGTTCCTCCTGAAATCTGTAAATCCAACTGGGCAGGACTCAAACAGGTTGGTGCATTTAACACCGATAAGGTGGCAACAACAGGGTCTGGTTCTTTAATTTCTATTTCTCCTGAAGAGGCTATACAAGACCAATTGTCTGTTACGGTTACAGTATAAATTCCAGCGTCTAATTTTTTAAATTCATTGGATTTTTGCTGACCCCAAACCTGTGGACTAGGACTTTTTTTCTCCAATGTATACCAATAATTACTTCCTTGTCCTCCTGAAACGTTTGTAATCGAAATGGTTGCGGTTTGATCCCCAAAACAGCTTAATAGCGATTTATCAGCAGCTGCTTTAAGAGATATTGGCAAAGGATTATTTAAGATAAGTTGCTTGTTTACCTCACACCCTTTTGCGTCCCGAACATAAAACGTATAGTTCCCTTGTGTTAGATTATTAATCTCAGTAATGTCTCCCCAATTTTGAATTACTATTCCCTCTTTTTCCCATTTGAATTCATAAAAATCAGCCCAACCGCCTTGAGGTAAAGCAGTAATTTTTCCGTCGTTGTTTCCTACTGCACAGGTAATGTCCGAATGAGATTCTGACAGTGATAGAGTAGCTATTGGTTGACTAATCGTGACTTTTTTAGTCAGACCACAAAATGGCGCGTTGCTCAAAGTTGCTGTAATAGAATACGTATCTGCTTTTAAATTTGAAATGGTTATAGGGCCAGTCGATGTAGTGGTTGAAGATTGAACTAGATTGCCCAAACTATCTTTAATAACATAACTAAAAACTCCTGCTCTACTTGGTGTGCTTTGATCAACCAATGTAATAGTAGCGCTTCCATTACTCCCTCCAAAACAACTTACATCTACTACCGAATCTATGGTCAAGCCAAAAGTGTTCGGTTCATTAATAGTGTATACCTCTTGAATTGTACAATTGGTTACTGTATTCTTTACGGTAATTAGATATTCTCCAACGGTTAATCCAGAAAAAATTCCGGTTAAATTGGAAGGAAAAGTTGTTCCAATTAAACTTCCTGATATAGGGCTTAACGAATAGTCTAAATTAGTTGGTACACCCCCAATGGCTGAAACAGAGACTTGGATAGTTTCGTTAGTAATACAGCTAATTGGGCTTGTGGAATTGACATTGAGTTTATCTAAAACATAAAACGGTGCAATTGTTGTTGAAACACTGCTCTCACACCCTTTGTCATCATACACCTTGACAGTATAACTACCGCCATTTAAGTCCGTCTCAATATACGTTGGTTTCGGTCCAAATTGAACGCGTGTTCCGTTTTTTATAAATTCATATTGAGTATAGGTTCCTGAACCTCCCGTAATTTCACTCACCGTAATGGATGCGTTATTTAGATTATTGGTTGAATTACAACCAAATTGAATAACTGATGGTGGCGGAATACGAATTGCTTCTGGCTCGCTAACTGAGATAACATCAGTTGTTACACATTCTCTTCCTGAAATTACGGTAACAGTATAGGTGCCTTTCATTAATCCTGTAAAAATATTCGATGCTTGAAAATTTACTCCATCAATACTGTATTTGTACACAGGATTGTCATTGGTTCCAATTGCAGGGGTAGTAATTGTTGCCGTTATAGAACCATCATTCCCTCCATTACAACTCACCTGTTTTTGTGACAGAACCAATCCCGTAATAGGAGTTGGTGCTTCTAAATTTACTGAAATACTTTTTGCACAGTTAGTGGTGGTATCTTTAAGCTCAATTGAATGATTCCCCGAGCTTAAGTCTGTAAAATTGGGACTAGAAACAGCACTTCCTCCATCTATTTTATATTCATAATTACCTGAACCGCCCAAAACCATTGCTTCTATTTTACCATCAGCAGTGTTACAAGTGGGCAATTGAATGACTTTTGAAGATAGTCCCAATGGACTATAAATGTTTAAAGACTGTGTATTCGAACATCCATTTACATCTTTTATAGTAATGGTATACTTCCCTGAATTTTGATTTTGTAAAGTATATGGTTCTATAACTGGACTAAAATCGCTCCCGTTAACACTTGCATAATAGGGTTTGATACCAGGAGTGAGAGTTGTTAGTTCAATTTCAAATTGTCCTTCTATAACACATGCATTTGCTACAGCAAGACTAATGATGGGTTCAGTATCTTTTGGAAGTGTAATTTCCATTTTTCTAACACATCCATAACTGTCTTTTACAAAAACTAAATAGTCTCCGGCATCAGCTGTAAATGTATTGGTATTAACCCAAGTAATTGGTTCAGAAGGAGGTGGAGGTGGAACCAAACTAGACCCTCCTGAAGCATTCTTGTTAACGATTTGATATACATAAGGAGCTTTTCCGTCTTGAGCTTGCAAACTAATTATTCCTTTCGCTAAACAATTTGCGTTTTTTAAAATCTTTGCATTCAAGATTAAATCTTTTGCGCTTTCGGTAATATTAAATGGAATTGAAGCTACGCTACACGCTGGATTTGGAGCCCCTGTTTCTTCTTTAAGTTCTACTATATAATTCCCAAAAGGGAACAATCCAAGATCGGTAATAGTGACCTCTCCATTGGCGGGTATACTAACCGTTCCAGAAACTCCAGTTACTGGCAATAAAGATTGTGAATGAAGCGCTTGATATGAAATAGGAGTTGTAACAGCATAATTATTTTTAATCGTAAAAGATACTTTCCCGTCTGCGTTACCTTTACAACTGATATTTTTTATTTGTAAATCTCTTATTTCTAAAGTCGAATTTGTAGCTATTGCACTTTCTGCGGTTTCAAAATAATAACAGCCCGTGGTTTCATCATAAACTACAAAAGTATATTTTAACCCTGGTTTTAAATGGGTAAAAACGGTTTTTTTAGACCCCGCAGCATCTTCATTTTGCCAAATTCCAATAGGATAAGCCGGTATTTCACCTGTATAAATTGAAAAATGAAACGGCCCTGAAGAAATGCTCCCTGTTGCAGTCCCTACAGCAACCAAAGCCGTACCTCCAATTGCACAATCTGCTATTGTAGTGGTTACCTGAATATCTAAATCTTCAGGTGGGGAAGCTACTAAGACATCTTGAATTAAAACAGAACATCCATTACTATCAATAACATTAATTTGGTATAAGCCAAAATCAACTACATCAAATGTATGTGAAGTAGTTCCAGAATTATTTAACTCCTTTTCGTCATAACCATTTACGCCTGTAACAAAATAATTATAGGGAGGAATTCCTCCTTTTACACTATCTACCACTACCGCTCCTTTAGAAATTCCTGAGCCATTACAGGTAATAGGAACTGCATGAAAAAGTATTTTTATTTCTTCTGGTGCTGTTAAAGTAATCGTTTTCTCGGATGACGAACAGCCTTTACTATCTTTAACACCTATTGTATAGGTTCCTGCTGCTAAATTGCCAAATACTGGGCTATCTTGGGTGATTGTATTGTTCAATGTATATGTAAAAGGGGCTACTCCTTTGGTTGTGTCTAAATTAACTATAATGGCTGCTGTTGTATCAAAATGGCATAAAATAGATTGACTTTGTGTTAATGAAAGTACTTCTGGATATACCTTAGGTTGAATAGTAATTGTATTTGTACTTTTAGTACAACCATTAGCATCAATAATCTCAAAACTATAGTCTCCCTTATTCAAATCTGAAACAAAATATGTAAATGAGGCATCTGAATTAGGAATGGTCACATCGGCAGAAGCGATACTACTGCCCTCTTTTCTTACTTTATAACGTAGCGGTTTAACTCCTCCTTCTACTGCAATTTTAATAATTGCATCTGGGTTTGCTGTACAATCTAAATCTTTAATTAAACTTGCGGCAACTTTTAATTCCTCTCCAATTGTGCTATTGGATGTAATTGCCTCACAATTATTGCTATCAACTATTGTAACCCAGTAGTTTCCTGGAAAAAGAGATGAAAATTCATTACTTGTTTGCGGTGCAGCTCCATTTAAACTGTAAGTAAAAGGCGGTGTTCCTGAGGTTACATCAATTATAATTTTTGATTGATTTACAGTATCATAACATAAATCCGAATTGCTATTAATAGCGGGTATCGGTTTTGGTGATTCTAAAACTGTGATTGAGAAATCTGCAGTGTTTTTACATCCGTTCGCATCAGATCCACGGATAGTATATTTACCAGGGGTAACATTTTCAAAAATTGCTGCATTTTGCCTTGGACGTATAATAGAGGTATTGAACTCATTCCATAATTCATACTTATAAAACGGAGATCCTCCAGTAGTAGTAACAGTAATTGTTGCTCCTTGGCTACAAGTGGCTAAAGTAGTAATTGTTGCTGTTGTCAATAAAGGGGCTGGTGCTGTAATTATAATTGGTGAAAATGACTTTACACAAACTCCTGTCGAAGTTGCATTATATCGTATTTTTATGGAATAAGTACCCTTAGATAAATTACTAATAGTGAACGGTGATGTCATAACTGTTTGCCATGTTATCCCATTATCTTTAGAATATTGATACCCTTCGGTAGGATTATAATTTTGGGCAGTAATTGTAATTTCCCCATCATTTGAATTTGAACAACTGCTGTTTTTTTGACTGGTTATGCTAGCATCAAAAGCTTTTCCTGAAGGGACAACAAAATTAATTATCCTAGTAGCTGCACATAATTTAGGGATTTGATAAGCCGTAATATCATCAATGGCAACATCATTACCTCCTTGTTGCTGTTGAATAGAACGAACTGTAAACCGCAAAGAGATATTATTTCCTGGATTTAATGAAAGAGAATATTTTATCCAATCTTCTGTTTGAGGTATATTTCCTGTATCATAGGTTGAAATTTGTATTCCTGTAGCGTCTTCTAAAGCAATTCTTAGATTTGGAGCCCAACCACCTATAGTTTTTTTCAATAAATTAGTCGCATAAAATTCAACGCTTATAGGTTGATTAGGGACAATATCGTTAATAATTTTAGAGTAAATGATTGGTTGCGTATTATCCCCTTTTATGTTTACAACTAAATAACGTCCTTTTGCAATTGATGGATTTGTATGGTCTATGGGTCTAAACCATGCCCCATGAGGATATATAATGTAAGAGGTAACAGAATACTCTCCATCATTAATATGAAGCCACCAACCTTTATCTAAATTACAAATAACTGGAGGGGTTTGTTTTTCAAAACAATAAGCTGCACTCATTCCTGGCGAAGTAGTATCGGCTCCATAACCAAAATCTTCTTTTAATAAATTACTTGGAGTGGGTACGATTAACGGTTGATACTTCACTTCTAATTGATGATTTCCTGGAGCTAAATTTTTAAAATTATTACTCGATTGAGCTACTCCGTCCAAAGTATAGGTATAGGAAAAATTAGTTGCGGTGACATTTGTAATTGTAACGGAACTATTTGCTGTGCCATCACAATTAAAAGAGTCATTAGTTACCGTAATCGATGGGACTCCTATATTTTCTACTATTACCTTGTTTAATGCCGAAATACATCCAGTAGCATCCTTGATATGAAAAACATAACTCCCTGCAGGTTGTAAGACGGAAGTGTTTGTGGTCCAACTAGCTTGATTGTCAAAACTGTATTGGTATGGCGGTATTCCTCCTTGCGGATTGGTAATTCTAATTTTAGCCTTATCTTCATCAGGAGAAGGCAGACAGCCAATTAATTCAGAAACACCTGCGGTAGCAGATAAACCAAATTGAGGTTGAACCAAAATTATATCTTCGTTTAGTAGGCACTTTACCCCTCCATACGTATACTCTATGACTGTTTTGTAAGTAGTCCCTGCAGGTGTAGCAGATAAACCTGAAAATACTGGATTTGTCGAAAAAGTTTGACCGTTGTTTATACTATATCGTAAACTATTCCCATTGTCATTGGTCACATTAAACTTAATTTGCCATGAATTGGGATAGTAGCAATTTTCATTTACCTTCTGAATGGTATAAACTGGAGGGCTCTGACTCGGGACATTAACTGAAACGGTATCAAATTGATTGTTACTATCTACAACTTTAATGGTGTAGGTTCCCGAAACAGGCACAGCAATTTTATTGCTCGATTCTGGATTAGTCTTACCATTAAAAAAAAACTGATACGGAGGTGTTCCGCCAGAAACAAAAAGTTCTACATATCCAGGCTGGCAAGTCACGGGTTGTATTGTGTATGTAATTTGAAAAGGCGAAATGGAATTTATGGTAAAGTCGCCTGTTTTCCAGTCGCAGTCACTTGTTTTTACTCCCCATGTATAATTACCCGCATTCAAATTTGGAAAACCATATTCGCTTTCTAATAAAGGCCCTACTTGATTGATTATTGTACTCCCCTGCATTAGCTTATAAAAATACTGCTCACGAACATTAGATGTTGTAAGTTGGATTGATCCTTTTTGAATAGAAGATGTGGGCTGCGTAACGGTAGTTGAAACCCCCAATTCCTTACTTTCAATAGTTATGGGTAGTGTAAAAATACAATCTGAAGTGGTAGCGCCTTGTCTCCTTACCCTAAGTGTATAATCTCCTGCGGTATTAATGGAAAACACGTTAGATAATTGATAGTTGGTTCCATCTAAACTATATTCATATCCTGTGAGTTGTGCTACTCGTATTTCTCCTGATTTACCACAATATATAGGGGTATACGTCATTGGAATATCTAATCCATTTTGATATACATTGAAAAAATAGACTTGGTTTCCATTCTCTTGATATCGTACCCTAAATTGACCTGAAGTTGTTGCAATAAATTGAACCCCTGTACCTACGGTGGTCCAACTGCATGCAGTAGCTATATTGGGACAATCTTTTGTGGTATTGGGGGCACAACTAGTTTCATTTAATTGTTCCCAAACTATAGCTGTTGCTCCCGTTGAAGGTATAGAAAGTGTTCTCGAGCTCGTGCTTCCGCACAAAAAAATCTTAGCTAATTCTGTACCATCATCAGGACAAACAGAAGTTAAATCTGCTTGAGTCGTAAATGGATTAGTATTTGTTGTTGTTTGTACAACAGATAATTTTTTGTTTTGTGCAAACCCTACAACAAAACAAAAAAATAGCATTGCAACACTCGCTATAAATTGACATTTTTTTAAAATTACTACTGACGATTGATTAGGTATCCCTTTGGACTTTTGGATATAATTTTCAAAAATTAATTTTAACCCTAGGGCTCGTAGAATCAAACTATTCATGTTGTCTATTATTTTAATAACTACTATGGGGTCTAGTTAGATTTCTTAATTTTAATAATTAGTTTTCAATTTTTACAATTGCCATTTTGACACTATAGGCTGTTTTTTCTTTGTTATTCAGTGCTTTTTTGGCTTCTTCTAACGAATTAAATTTTTCAGTATAAATAAAGTATTTACTTGAATTTGAGTCATAGAAAAAATCTACTTGACTAGCTCCTGCCGAAACAACTTTAGTAACAAAATCATCTCTTTTACTAACTTGATTATGTACGGCCAAAATCAAATAATACCCTGAATCTGTATTTTTAACTCCTTTAATTATTTTAACATCGTGCTGTTCTTCGCCAAAATCCAACTCTTCTTCTTTTAACGGGATTGTGCTAAGAGGAGTCGTGCCCTTAATTCGTTCTAATGTGGCTCTGTCTTGTGCATATCTTTCTTTATCATCAACAAAATTGGCTCGTTTGATTCTTCTTTTTTTCTCAATTTCTGTAGCCTCATTGATTTGTTCTAAAGAAGATTGTAAACGATTATTGGTTTGAATAGTTTCTAAATGTTTTGATTTAAGAGTGATTACAATTCCCTCCAGTTGTTTAGCCCATTCTGGATTTGATTGTTTTTTTTGTGATTTGGCTTCCAAAAACAAACTTTCTAATTCTCTAATTTTATCTTTTTGTGTGTTGGTTATTTCTGTCAACTCTTTCTTCAATTGTTCTACTTCATTATTTTCAGCTGTAACGCTCTTAAATGGTTTTGGTTCACTATAAATTCCTTTTTCGCTCAAATCATTTTCTAATTTTAAATCAACCAAATTTTGTTGTTTGTTTGCTACTTTTAGTTCTAATCGGTTTAACAATTCTTGTTCTTTTATCTGCTCTTCTTCGAGTAATTTTACCATTTTGTTTACCGCTAATTCTTTTGGAGTTGAGGGCACTATGGTTGCAATAGTATCTTTTGATTGGTTGAGTATTTCTAATTGTTCTTCAACTAAAACCTCGGTTGATTTGGGTTTTTTTTCTTGAGAACGTACAATACTACTTGATATACTGTCTTTTTCAATTGGTTTTGTACGCTCTACAACTACCGCTTCAGGTTGTGGTTTTGGAGAAGTGGTAGTTTTGTCTTGAATTGTAACCGCTTCATTTCGTGTGTTTTCAATTATTGGTGCCGATGGGCGTTTTACATTAGAATAAAACACTCCCGGTTCTTCTTTTGGTTTAATAATCGAACCTTCTTTCTCTTCCTCCCAATAGTTATAATTTTTTGTTTTCCATTTGTATGCTAAAGTAAGCTCGTGTGAAGATCCAAATTGGGTTAAGCCACCCAGGTCTCTTTCATAATTATATTCTAAAGCTATTGTTGAAGTAATATTGATCCCAATCCCTGCCGAAATTCCAAAGATAGAATGGTATCCTAATTGAGTCCAAACCCCAATAGGCATTGAAAGCATCGCTTGACCTGAAATTGCTGTTTTGTTTTTACTAATTTCTGTTTTGGCTAAAGCCGAAAACCTACTCCCTCCAAAAAATCCTTGCGACTCAACATAGCCTGTGTGCATAGCGTGAAGCGAAACTTTTTGGAATGGGTTGTTATTAACCAATTGTGATATTCTCAAATTATACGCTAACAGGTTGGGGAAAGAAATTCCAAAATCTAAAAATTCACCCCCGTAATTTAATCCTGGTTGTACCACCAAGAATGCAGAGGAAGAGGTGTTTTCTAAAACAGGATCAGTATAATTAACCACCACTTTTGATGTGTTTAATCCGCTCTGAAAGTATCCTACAGTAAGGCCAAAGGTGAGATTGTTTTCTTGGGAAATTCGAATGTTTTGCGCAAAATTTGCTAGTCCTCCAAAATTTGAGAAAACCCCATAATTTTGTTGAAAAACAGCAAGGCCAATTCCTTGATTATCTCCAAATCGACCCGAATAAGTTGCTAAATTGGTTTGTGGCGCATTTTCAAAATCAATCCATTGCTGTTTTGAATACAAAGAAATAAAGGTGTTTTGTTCTTTTACCCATGATAATGCAGGGTGTATCAAAAATCGATTGAATTTTAATGAATTTCGTATCGGTAAATCCAAAGATACTCTATCTGCCTGTTGCGCATAAATAACCGGGAGATTCATTCCCAATGCCAATACAACTATACTTAAATATTTCATGTTATTGGAGTAGCGTTAGGGATCCTTTTTGGGTTTTTTCTGGTGTAGTAATTATATAATACAATACCGGAAAATTCACTTTATAATTACTATTGGGCCAGTCGTTTTTATAGTTGAATGTCTTTAGAATTTGCTCTCCGTTGGCATTCAACAACAACACCTCAACATCGTCTTTGAAAGAATATTCTTGAGGAATAACCCATGTATCATTAATACCATCGCCATTGGGACTAATTAAATTAGGAATTACAAGACTATTAGGATCACCTCCAAATTGTACCCTAAATGATAATTCACTCGATAATGAACAGCCTGAGGTTTGATTGATTACCACTTTATAGGTGCCCTCATCGCCTACTTCATAAACACTATTGATAGCGTTTGGAATTAAAATGTCATTCCGATACCATTGGTAAGTAGGTAAAACCGCATTTGTAATTACATTTACCTTTTTTGTGTCTCCTTTTAAAAGAATTATTGAATCGGGTATATCGAGTTGATTTGTTAATTTCAAAGCATTTAATGTAAGTACTGCTTTTTCTTCACAGCCTCCATAATTTACCACCACAGCATAGTTTCCTTCTTGATTAACAGAAAGTGTTGAATGAATTGCGCCTGATATTGGATTATTATCTTTATACCATTGATATGCATTTGCTTTTTCTGTACTTAAAACCAATGGTAACTGATTTGGACAGAAAGGATTGCCTATTGAAGATTGAATCGTTGGTTTTGTACCAGAATAAGGCGAAATAAGCACCGTATTAGAAGTATAGTTAGCATTTGAACACGCTCCATAATCAATTTCGACAAAATAATTACCAGTAGTGGTTACTGCTAAAGAACTTCCTTTTTCCGATGAAATTAACGCCCCATTTTTATACCAATTGTATTTTAATGTAGTAAAAATCAATGGTGAGATTTGATTGCTCCCAGCAACATTATCAATAACAAGTTGGAACGTTCCTGCGGGACAGATAGTTGCTGTAGCCGATTGATTATTAATCGTAAAGTTTTTTTCAAATGGCTTGTAGTAAACTGGAAAAATCGTTTGGTTAGATGCATTTGCAAAAGGTGGGCTAACCGTGTTCACACTACTTTTTACCTTTATCTGATAGGTTTCAGAGCCTATTAAAGTACTTGGGATTGCAAATTTTATTGTTTTTCTAGTGCTTGAAACATCCGTAACAGCAATGGTTGTAGTTTCGATTAAATCTGTTGACGTACCAGAACTGTTATTAAGGACAACTAAAAATGTGGTTCCGTTTGGAAATCCAGAGTAATTAAACGTGGCGCTGAACTCATTAAACTCTCCAGCACAAATACGATTAAACTGTAATGGTAATGGACTAATTGTTTGTGCAGTTGAAATTGCTGTTATTGACCAGGTCAATACCAGGAAATATAAAAAAGATTGGTTCCAAATTGACTTCATTTACGGGGGCTTTAAAAGGTCAATTAATTAGAAAACAAACTCTTAAACAGAGATGGTTTTTGTTGTGGCATTTTCAATTAGTCTATTTAATCGTTTTTAGAAGCAGTTATTTTGTCTATACTAAGTCTAAAATCTGGTGTTTTTTCATTTGCAGAATCAATAAATGTATCCTTGTATTGCCCATTCGAATACACATTGAAAAAAGCGGCATTACCATACCAATTTTCCAAATCTTCATTGTTGGAATTATTTTCTATGAAAATATTCCCTTTGCATAAATTAAAATACATCTCTTTGAATTTGATTTTGTTCAAATTTTCATCATTAATAGCAATTGTATTTTGTAAAATTACTGCTGGGTTAAATCCCGAAATCACGCTTTTATTCAGTTCAATACTGGTATTTTCTCCTACATAAATGGCTTCTCTTACTAGTCCAGTATTAACATCATTGCGAATATCTTGACTGTTGTTTACCAAAGTGATATTAGTTGCCAATACTTTAGTCATTTTTTTCGAAAAATCTACTTCATCTCTTTTGTCATAAGAAACAGCATGCAAACAACGTGATCCTAAATTATTAGTTAAAAAAGGGGATCGAATAGCGATTGAATTATCAAGAATACTTTGTGCTCCATAATTAAATTTAAAGTCATCTTTGCTACAACGGTACGAAATTGCTTTTTTAAGCGTTACCTCTCCACCTAACACCTCAAAAGAATCTCCTGTGGCATAACTTACCATAATATTTTCTAAAATTGTTTTGCTTCCCACACCTGCAAGTAAAAGTCCATTAAATTCGCCATATTCTTTGCTCTTTGCGCCAGCAAACTCAATACGAACGTATCTTAAAATTCCCGAATTACTGGAACTGTTATTTCCTCCAAAAGAGGTCAAGACTCCATTAGAGTCAAGGTTGACAGAAGCTACTCCTCCTAATCTATTGATGGGAGCGTCTCCTAAAATTATTACTCCTCCCCAATCTCCTGATTTTTTCACACTCCTGTTAGAAGTAAAAACAATTGGGTCTGTTTGAGATCCGTCAGCAATTAAAGAGGCTCCTTTGGTAATAATTAGGGCTCCTTTTGATTCATAATCTCCAATAATTACAGTGCCTGGTTCTATAGTTAAAGATGCATTGTTGGTTACATATACTTTACCCAATAGTAAATACGTGTGCTTTTTCAATAATTTTGCATTAGTTGAAATTGTTCCAGACAAAATTTGATTAGGTTCATTATATTCCGTTTTTATGGGCTTAAAATCAGTCCATGGACTTAGCCAATTCTCAAAACCTGTTATACCCTTTTCTTGTTGAGCAAAAGAGGAAATAGTTAGTAAAAAAAGAAATACTATCGAAATGGTCTTTTTCATATTCGGTGCAGATTTATTTTATTTGAAAATTCCCTAAAAGAAATCTTAAATTCTATTTAGAGTAAGAAATTAAATGATGAATTATTATTCTTGTTCGTTTAATTCATGCATTTGTTTCAACACACTCTCATAAAAAAGAATCGCTTTAATTAGACTTTCTTTGTCTGAATACGGCAACATTCCTTTTTGAAACTCAGTCGTAATATCAAGAAATTTATCTGTTGCATCGTGTTGTGTGTCTAACAGACTAATATTCTCCGACGTAAATGGAATGCCTAAATCGACCATTGTGACTCCTGGTTTTGAAGCAAGGGCAATATACGGAAGGGTTTTTATAAGGGTCTTGGTCCGTTCTACATAAAGCACTAAAAGTTGTCCTTTTTGCATGCTTTGTAATTCTTTTTTGTCGTAGAATTTAAGAATAGATGCGTTTTGTTTGATAATACTTTTAGGAACACTTTTGTTTTGAGAAAACAGAGTTCCAGCAGTAAAAAAGAAGAAACTTAAAACAAGGTATTTTGCTTTCATAGATTTGGAATATTTAAAGATTAACGGGTGATTAACCAAAAACAAAATTATATATTTAAATATAAAAAGCAAGTTTTATCTGTTTTTTTTTAATTCTACAGCTACTATATTGTTCAATTCTTTATTATTTTTTGTTGTATTTCATCTTTATTCCTTGAAATTGAAGATTCAAATCTTCCTTTTTCTGTTATCTTTGCTTTATGCTTTTTTCAGAAATTTTAGGACAAGAATATATTAAAAGTCATTTGACCCAAAGTGCTAACTTGGGTAGGATTCCACACGCTCAATTATTTGTAGGGCCAGAGGGTAGTGGCACACTCCCAATGGCTATTGCTTATGCACAATACATTTTGTGTAGCAATTCTAATGGAGAAAATAGGGGCGAAAATGAATCCTGCAACCTCAAGTTTGATAAAATTTCGCATCCTGATTTACATTTTATATACCCAACTGTCAGTACAGAAGATGTAAAAAACAAACCCAAAAGCATTGATTTCATTTCAGATTGGAGAGCATTTGTGCTTCAAAATCCATACGGCGGGTTATTTGATTGGTACACCACGCTTGGCGTCAATAACAAACAAGGTCTGATTAGAGTAGAAGATGCTAGCGATATTGTAAAGACATTGTCGCTAAAATCATATGAAGGAGGTTATAAAGTAATGATTATCTGGATGGCCGATAAAATGAATGTAGAGGCATCTAATAAATTGCTGAAATTACTAGAAGAACCACCTGAAAAAACCGTTTTTATCCTCATTTCTGAACAAGAAGAAGACATCATTCAAACGATACGGTCTCGATGTCAAGTAATTCATTTTGGCGTATTGTCAGAAAGCTGTATTGCTGAGGCTTTGGTAATCAACAACAAAATAGATCATAAACGAGCCGCAACTATAGCACATCAAGCACAAGGAAATTACAATAAAGCCTTGCATTTATGTAAAAATGAAGACGATGAATTTCCTTTTGATGAATGGTTTGTCACTTGGGTTCGTGCCGCTTTTAAAGCCAAAGGAAATGCTGCTGCAATTCAAGATTTAATTCAATGGAGTGAACAAATTGCTGGTTTAGGTAGAGAAACACAAAAGAAGTTTTTAGTATTCTGTATTGAAATGTTTCGACAAGCATTATTACTTAATTATGAAACTCCAAGCTTAGTATATTTAGAACCTAAGGTTGAAAAATTCCAATTAGCTAACTTTGCTCCTTTTGTAAATGGAAATAACATACAGGACATTTTCAATGAATTGTCTGATGCTATGTATCATATTGAACGCAATGGAAATGCTAAAATTATACTTACCGATTTATCTATAAAATTAACCCGTTTAATCCATAAAAAATAAAACTATGAATAATACTGCATCTATTTTAATTTTAGTTTTTTTGGCTATCACCTTTCTACAATCTGGTTACGACAAGCTCTTTTATTGGAAAGATAATATAGCTTGGCTAAAAGAACATTTTGCAAAAACTCAATTAAAAAATCATGTCCCTTTGGCCCTATTACATGTGTTAATTTTAGAATTAATTTCAACTATATTATGTGCTGTTGGCGCGATAGAATTACTGTTGAGTAGCGGCAGACTTTTTGGATATTATGGTGCTGTTTTTTCTTGTATCACATTATTGATGCTTTTAGTAGGACAACGTTTAGCCAAAGACTATGATGGCGCAAGAACTATCGTGATTTATTTTATCCCGGCAGTAATGGCCGTGTATTGGCTTAATTAATAGTTATGATGACACCTAAATACCCTTCAGATTCTTTAACTGTTTTAACCGACTTAGTTTTACCAAGTGAAACCAATCACTTGAATAATCTTTTTGGAGGAGAATTGTTAGCCCGAATGGATAGAGCGGCGAGTATTGCAGCGCAACGACATTCGAGAAATATTTGTGTGACTGCTTCTGTGAACCATGTGGCGTTTACCAAAGCCATTCCGCTAGGAAGCGTAGTAACCGTTGAGGCCAAAGTATCCCGATCATTCAATAGTTCTATGGAAATTTATATTGACGTTTGGATTGAAGACCGTGCCTCTGGCAATAGAACCAAAACAATGGAAGCGATATATACTTTTGTTGCTGTTGATGCTACCGGAAAACCTGTTGAGGTTCCGCCAATTATTCCTCAAACCGAATTAGAACAACAGCGTTTTGATGCCGCATTACGTCGCAAGCAATTAAGTTTGGTTTTAGCAGGCAAAATGAAACCCAACGATGCCACCGAATTAAAAGCTCTTTTTTTAAAAGAATAGATTGAGGTACGATATACAATATACGAAGTAATATACGATATACGAGGTACGATATACGAAGTAAGAACTCAACCTAATACTTGTCATGCTGAATTTAGTTCAGCATCTACATAATTTGAATGTTGAACTTGGAATGTTATGTTTGCATCACTTCGATCGCAATGACCAATAAGCATCAACAAATTTTGAACTAGATATTAATAGCCACGAATTGGTGAATTTTAAAATTCGCTAATTCGTGGCTCCAAATAATAACATTGATTGTTGACTATCGACTTAAAATTTAAATCGTAAAAGCATTTCGTTAGTATTTCTAGCAGCGGCTAATGAGGCTTGGGTGCTCATCTCATAAGCAAATCCAAATTGTAATCTATTACTAATTACTACAGTTGCCATAGCCCCATAGGCTTTATCTGTTCTATACATTCCTCCTATTTCAAAGGTTTTGTCTATTTGTAACATCGTTGTAAGATCTAACGAGGTTGGGGCACCACTGACATAACGTAACATCGCTGAAGGTTTTAAAATTAATCTAGAAAACTCCCCACTCAATGGAATATCGTATCCTCCACTTAAATAGATGTGTGGACTATCAGTAGCTACACTAGCATAACCATCATCGTTAGTAGCACGTTTAGAATTCAATAATCTTGGAATAGATAACGATACATACAAGTCGCCTTCTTTATATAAAGCTCCTACTCCAACATTAGGATTGAAGGTACTTATCGAAGCCAAAGCTGGGTCGGCCTGTACATTGTACATCTCTAAGCCCGAGGTATTCACATTGTATGAATTCCCTCCTGCTTTTATACCAAAATATACATCTGCTGTCTCACTCATTTTTAACTTATAGGAAAAATCCAAACTAACATAGGTTTGTTTTTCTATAAAGGTTTTGTCGCTAATAACAGTTACTCCAAAACCCACTTTTTTTCCTAATGTAGTCCCAAAGGACACGGCCTGAGTCTCGGGTGCATTGGCAATACCTGTCCATTGCTTTCGTAAGGTGGTGGTTGCTACCGTTATACTATCCATCCCTACATAAGCTGGATTAACTAAATTCATATGTTGACGGTAAAAACTATAAACGCTCTCTTGTTGTGCCATAACAGCACTACTTACAAAAAGTAGTGCTGTCGCTAATATATTGTGAATTTTTTTCATCGTTTATTTATTATTCTTTTAATACTTATTATTTTGTAATATATATCCATCCTTGAGCATCAATAGTACCATCTCCTGATAAATCAATTTGATAAAAATAAGAGCCTATTGGTAACATTTCGCTGCTGCCTTGGTAATTTCCTGACCAATTATTTTGATAATTAGCCGAGTAATATACTTGAGCTCCATTTGGGTTGAATACACGAACAATAGATCCTGGATGGTTCTCAATGTTATAAATTACCCAAGTGTCATTAATACCATCTCCATTTGGTGTAATACCCTCTGCAATGTTAAGTTCAACTGTATCACAAACATCTCCTAATCCATCACGGTCTCTATCAGCTTGATCTCTGTTTGGTATGTTTGGACAGTTATCTGAAGTATTATTCACTCCGTCTCCATCCCTATCTGGATCACAACTATCAATGATCCCGTCTGAATCCATGTCAGTACCATTATCTGGTATACCATCGCCGTTTACATCAGCATCACAAGTATCTAAGATGCCATCATTGTCATCATCTGTATCAGCATTATTCCCAATACCATCTCGGTCCGTGTCTAACCACTCCGTTCTGTCTAACGGAAAGGCGTCGTTAACATCTAAAACACTATCCCCATCATCATCTGTATCAACAGAATCTAATATTCCATCGCCATCAGTATCTTGATCTATAAATAAATTAAAGGTTACTGTTCCGGTTCCGTCTGAGTTGGTTCCTGAAATGGTATAACTACGTGTAGCCATAGCTACTCTAGGGGTTCCTGTTATAGCTCCAGTTGTTGTATTAAACGACAAACCTGTTGGTAGAGCCGGACTAATTGAATAATTAGTAACCGGACCTCCTGCATTTGAAACCGTAATGGTAGTAAAGGCAACTGAAACAACTCCTACATAACTATTTTGAGACACACTCAAAACAGGAGTTTCATTTATATTGTTTATCGTTATTGTAAATACTTTTTCAAAATTCAAACCTCCTGCATCAGTTGTTCTTACTCTAATACTATAACTATTCTTAAGTTCATAATCAAAAGCTTCTGCTGCTTTTAATTGGTTTCCAACAATTGTAAAACTTGCGTTATCTGTATTACCATTACCACTTACTAAAGTATAACTGTGAGTATCTCCCGCATCGGCATCAGTACTACTTAAAGTACCTATAACAGCTCCTACAGCATTGTTCTCACTAATTGAACTTGAACTTAATGTAATATTAGTTGGGGCTACATTTACCACAACATTTACAGTCTTACTAGCTGATAAAACGATACATGGATCGTTTCCTAAACCTCCGAATTCTACTACATATCCTTGAATACCACCCAATGATAATGGATAATCGTTCCAAGTACCATCGATTACAAAATGAGCATAATCTTCGCCTGAGCCATAATCATTTGGTTCGCCTGGGTACCAATTATTGTAAAACCCTCCTACAGCTGAACCATTACTTCGTCCTTGCCAAAACTGTTGACCTGCCTCTGGTCCTGTCATCCATTTCCAAACGCCCTCTGTTTGCTCATCACTTGCGCCCATCCAACCTTGTCCTTGAATCTTTGAACGAACAAATTGATTTTCAGCAGCGCTAGTTACAGTAGTTAAATAACCTTGCATACCAAAAAAGGTTAATTGCTCAGCGGCTGCTTTTGCATTTGTCCAACTAATTCCTGGGGCAGTAATAAACTGATAAAAGTGATTATTCTCTACAAAAGGCAAGGCTGAACCTAAGGTAAAAGTTACCGTTCTGTCTTGTGGATTATTTGAAGTAGTGTTAATAGTAACAGCACGTAATATCGACTGAGCTTCTGAAGGAGTCATGTTTCCTGTAAAAGTTAATACCCCTGTACTCGAATTATAACTTTGACTCACACCACTTGGAAGTGATCCTGTATAAGTTAAAACGTCACCCGAAACAAATCCGCCACTAATTAATACCATAGCGCCATTAATCGTATTGGTATCATTAACCCCCAAATCAGAGTCTACTACAATTGGGGTACCCGCTTGTAGCGTAATTGCTCCCGATGAAGTAGCTATCTTATCTGGATCCACCTGAACCGTAAAAGTCTGTGAGGTTACTCCTCCATTTAAATCATTAATAGTAATAGTAACTGTCGAAGTGCCAAACTCTCCTGAAACGGTAGTGTAATTCATCGTTCTTGCTCCTGTTGTGCCAGAAAAACTAATATTAGATATTGGTAATAAGGTCGCATTTGACGAAGTTACCGAAATACCTAAGTTGGCCAACGGAGTCTCCAAATCACCTACCACAAACTGAACAGGACTAGGTGTACGATTTGCACATAAAATCTGATTCGAAATCGTTGATATTGTTGGTAAAGCGTTTACTGTAACAGTATAAGTAGTACTTTGATTGCAATAAGTATATGTAATTACTACTGTTCCTCCTGATACTCCAGTAACTACTCCAGTACTAGCATTAACCGTAGCTACTCCGGTAGAAGCCGATGTCCATGTACCTCCTGAAATAGGGTGAGCTAATGTAATCGTATTTTGTGCAACCAAAGTAGTTGGGCCTGTTATTTGTGGGAAGAAACCAGACACATAGTTACTAGTGTTTCCTGATAAAGCAAAATTAACTAAAGTCCCATTATTAATATTTGAGGTATTATCTAGTAAAGAAGTAATACTTGAATTAGTTCCTCCAATAACCCCTTGATTAAAATTGAAATAATCAACCAATCCTGTTTCAGTTCCAGACAATGGAACGTTCATTGTAGATTGAATGTCGCTTTGGCTTCTTGAAACGTTCCAAAAACGAACTTCATCTAATAATCCTGCATAGTAATTATCAATGAAACCTAATTGATAAGTTCCTACGACATTCACTGCATTTGGCGCTGGTGTCGTAGCTGCTAAATTTCCATTAACATATACTTTAAATATTGTTCCTTCCTTAACTAAAGCAATATGACTCCATACGTTTCTCGAAATTAAAGCCTGATCTGTTAAAAGATCGAAACGAGTATTTGTTCCATCTTCATAAGAATCTATATGGATTTTTCCATCTTTTAAATAAAAAGAAGGATTTCTTGAAGTATTACCTTGTTTACCAAAAATAGCATGATATTGACCATCCCAGTTAGAATTGTCTGGCTTAATCCAAGCTTCGATAGTGAAGGCTGTAGCTCCGTCTTGTATACTGTTTGAAGTTAAGTCTACTCTGTCGTTTACACCGTCTAAATGAAGTGCATTATTAGTCGCTACAACCACAGGAGTTCTTAAACTACCACAGCCATTACTATTAACCGATTGTGCATAATAAGTAGTTCCGGCAACTAACGCAGTTGTACTTGCCAAAGCGCTTCCACCAGTTGATGCCGCATACCACTGAATAGTATCTCCAGCGGTAGGAGTAGCTTGCAAAGTTGCTACCGTTGCTCCTGGGCAAAATAATTGTGTAGCAGCAGCTGTTGGAGCCGAAGGCAATGAGTTTACATTGATAGTTACAGAAACAGGAGTTGCACAAGAATTTGTTGGATCTATTACTGTATAAGTAGTGGTACTAGTAGGGGTTGCAATAACTTGTGCTGTATTAGTAGCACTTAATCCTGTATTTGGGGACCATTGATAACTAGACCCGTTACTAGCTGTTAAGGTTATTGGTTGTCCCGCACAAACTGTAGGAGTAGAACAGTTGAAATTCTCAGCCCCAAAAGCAATATTAGCATACGTTTCGTTTTGATCGTATTGAATCGTTATACTAGTATGTGTTCCTGGAAATTTTACTATGGTAAATCCTTCTTGACCCGTCAAAGTAGTATTTGAATTATAAGTCATTCCTGAACCGTTCCAAATCACTTGGTACGGAACAGACGTGGTTAGACCTACTGGAGTAGTTGGATTACCAATACTTGAAAAAGCGACCTGAGGATTATTTACTGGCTGATCAAATGTAAACGTAAAAGTACCTGCTAAGTCATTACGAAGTGTTGCTCCGTTAGGCACACTATATTGTGCTGGAAACGAGTTGTGATTAAACATGGAAGATGTTGTAGACAAACCTCCTGCTGAATGAGTTACCATTACGTTAACATTCCCTATTTTACCCGAAGCAGTGGTTGCATTAACGGTATTCCATGTGGACCAATACAATCCTTGACTTGCACATAAAGAGTTTTGAATCCCTAACAATGCTGCCGTATTAACGGTTCCTGATGCTGCTACATTTTGTGTAGTAGCTCCTGTTGAGGCTACGGTAATGTTACCGCTCTTTGCTCCAGCTGTAGCCGTAGACACTAATCGTGTATACACGGTGGTAGCAGCCAAAGTGCCTGAAGCAGGAATAGTAACCGATGATCCAAAGCCTGTCCCACTTGACAACGAAACTTCAAAACCTGTTGGCGCGGTTACAGTAACGTTTCCTGTTAATAAAGTCCCTGAAACCGTAAACGATTGATCGGCAGAAGCAGTCCCTGTACAAGTTGAAAAACCTGTTAAAGAGGCTACAGAAGAAGTTAGAACGGAAGAAGGGGTTCCAACTGTTAAATTAACTTCGTCTACAGACGCTGTACAAGTACCGCTAGTCACTGTCCAACGATACACATAAGAACCGTTAGTTAATCCTGATAATGTTGCAATATTATTTGTTTGAGATAAAGTAGGAGTATTAGGGCCACTAACTCTAGTCCAAGTGCCTATTCCTGACGTAGGTGCTGTAGGTGTCAAAGTTGTAGATGTTGTTCCTGTTGCTAAAGTAACATCACTACCTGCATTTGCTGTTGAAGGTAAATCATATATTGTTAAACTAGTCCCATAAGTCTGTTGTTGAGCATTTTGCCTTGTTACAGTAACATTTACAATAAAGTTGCCTACAGTATTGTATACTTTAGTTGGTGTAGCAGAAGTAGACGTAGTACCATCCCCGAAATTCCATGAGTAACTTACAACTGGGTTGCTGCTATTATTATCAATAAAATTAAATGTAGATTGATTAGAGGTAATACAATTTCCTGTTTGCGAGATTTGAATTGTACCCATTAACCAAGTTAAAACATTGGCTATTAATTTATCACCGTTAGCATAATATCCACTTGAATAATCTGGCCAAATTGCTAAATCGATTACCCTTCCATATCCAGATGTTCCCACATTTTCAAGAGCTTGTAAACCTGGACGCCCATCTGAAAATTTAAAAATTGAATATGCACCAGAAGCCAAAGTTGTTCCAGTTGAACTAAAAGTACTTCCTATATTCCATGTAGAAGTATTAATATTATATGGAAACTTTAATGCGGGATGATCCGGCAATTGAACTGCTCCAATAGAAGTTGGTCCATTTGATTGAGATGCTGGAATCAAAACTTTATATGGCCAATTATTCCCTAATGGTATAGAGGCATTTGCAAACATCATAACTGCAACTCCTCCTCCTGCATTTACATAATCCCTTAGTGTAGCATCAAATCCCCAAGAAGCTGAATATCCTGCATTTGTTGCTATCATCACGGCATCAAATTGATTCAAATAACTCAAAGTAAATTGAGATTGAGTAGTTGAATTTAAATGTACACCCGTAACGGAATTAAAAACATTCAAATTGCGCAATCTAGTTGCTAAATTTGTTGCTGTAGTTAAATCTGGTCCAGAAGTTGAACCAAAAATAACTAGTACATCTTGAGAATACGTAATACTTGAAAATAAAAAAACTAATGTAAGAAAAAAGTTTCTAACTGAGTTTTTTGAAAAAAGTAATTTTTTCTTCATAAAGAAATTATTTGTGGGGTGAATAATTAAGTGTTTTAAATTAGCTGACAAAAATACTATTAATCTTATATTTTCCATTTGTTTTTATGTATAATTTGTCAAAAAAAATATTTTTTTTGACAAATTTACCTAAACTAGTTGCTGTAGAATTAACAACATTTGATTGTAAACTATTTTATTAAGTGCTTTAAATTAATGTACTATAAAAAACGCCCTTATATAATAAGGACGTTTTTATTGTGGATAATCAATTTATTTAGTAATATACATCCATCCTTGAGAATCAATAGTGCCATCGCCACCTAAATCAATTTGATATAAATAAGAACCTACTGGCAACATCTCACTGCTTCCTTGATAATTTCCTGTCCATTCATTTCGATACGTAGTAGAGTAGAACACTTGTGTGCCGTTAACATTAAACACCCGAACAATAGAGCCTGGATGGTTCTCTAAGTTATGAATTACCCAAGTATCATTAATACCATCTCCATTAGGTGTTATGGCTTGTGTTACATTCAATTCAATGGTATCACAAACATCCCCTAAGCCATCACGATCTCTATCGGCTTGGTCTCTATTAGGAATATTTGGACAGTTATCTGAGATATTATTGACGCCGTCGCCATCTTTATCTGGGTCGTTATCATCGTTAATTCCATCTCTATCCATATCAGCACCATTATCTGGAATACCATCTCCATTAACATCCACATCAGCATTGTCCAAAATACCATCGTTATCATCATCGGTGTCTGCATTATCTCCGGTTCCGTCTCTATCAGAATCTTTCCATTCTAATCGATTCGTTGGGAAAGCATCGTATATATCTAAAATACCGTCGCCATCATCGTCTGTATCTACAGCATCTAAAATACCATCTCCATCTGTATCTTGATCAATAAATAATCTAAAGTTTAAAGTTGTTGTACCTGCCGCATTACTCACCGTTATTGTAAACAAAGTAGTAGGTATTGGAGCGGTAGGACGCCCAGAAATTACCCCATTTGTACTATTTAAAATGATTCCGGCTGGTAATGCTGGAGTTACAGTGTAAGTGCTTGGCCCTCCAGTATTTTGGATGTTAATTGGGGTTAAAGTCTCCCCAACAGCTCCGCTAAAATTAGTTTGGGCCAAACTTACAGACGGCGGAGCTAAGGTTTGAATGTTAGTATTTGTAACACTTGCCACTGGACTAGCAAAGGCATCCTGATAAGCTAAAGTTAGATTATAAGTTGCAAAACTTAATGCTGTACCAGAAACAACATTAGCAATTGTCGTTGGGTTTGTTCCTACTACATAAGCAAAATTGGCAGTAGTAGCATTATTCATTGTCCATACAATAGGAGCTCCTCCAGCGGTTGGTGTAAATAGCAATTTAACAGAGCCCGATAAAGGGAATTCAGGTAAGGTATAGTTAATTTGTAAGGTTGTTGCTCCAGTTGTATTGGTTGCCGGTGAAATCAATACTGGAGATTGAGTTGTTCCTACTCCTACGGTCAACTGAGTTGTAATTGTTTGAGCGTTATAATTAGCATCGGCAGCCTGAATTGCGGTAATAATAGCCACCCCTGAACCCGTAATTGTTACTGTATTTCCAGAAATAGTGGCCACTGCTGGGTTGCTAGAAGTATACGTTACTAATCCTGTTCCGCCTGAACTAACAGGAGGTGTTATAACAAATGGTGTATCATCTGTAGTTTTGTTTATAGAATTAAAATTACTTAAAATAGGTGTCGCCTTTGCAACAGTTAAAGTGGTCGTGGTAGTAGCTGCAAGATAATTAGCATCAGCGGCTTGAGTAGCTGTGATGGTAGCTGTCCCAGCACCTACAATTGATATTGTATTTCCTATACTCGTTGCCACACTAGTATTACTTGAAGACAGCGTAACCGTTCCAGAAGAGCTACTCGTTGGTAAACTAATCGTAAAATTAGAGTCGCCATACGTTTTCAGAATCGGAGACATTGAGGTCAAAGTAGGCTGCGCTTTGTTTACTGTTAGTATAAAAGAAGTACTTCCTGGGTCGTAATTAACATCTGCGGCTTGGTTTGCTGTAATAGTCGCTGTTCCAGCACCTACAATTGTTATCGTATTTCCTGTACAAGTCGCCACATTAGTATTACTTGATGAAAAAGTAATCGCCCCTGTTGAATTACTTAATGGTGTTGTTATTGTAAAATTAGCATCGCCATAGGTCTTCGTAATAGCAGGTAGTGCACTAATTGTAGGTAACGCCTTGTTCACAATTAGCGAAATAGTGGTAGAACCAGAAAGATAATTGGCATCTGAAGCTTGTGTAGCTGTAATTGTAGCAGAACCTATTCCTACAATTGAAACGATATTTCCTGTAATTGTTGCGACAGAAGTATTACTCGAAGTATAACTAAAAGCCCCTGTGGCACTTGTTGAAGGTGGTGTTATCGTGAAATCAGTATCTCCAAAATTCTTAGTTATCGTGGTAGTAGGTCCAAAAACTATTGGGGCTTTACTTACCGTTAGACTCACAGTAGTAGAATCAGCAAGATAATTCGCATCTGTAGCTTGAGTAGCGGTAATCGTAGCCGTTCCTGCTCCAACTATAGTTACCGTATTCCCATTGATAGTAGCAACATTCAAATCACTTGAGGTATAACTAAAATTTCCTGTTGAATTAGTGGTTGGAGACGTTAAACTGAAATCTGCATCACCATATACCTTATTAATTGCTGTCATTACTCCTAAGGTTGGTGAGTTTTTAGCAACCGTTAACACGCAAGTTGTTGTTGCGGATAAATAATTGGCATCTGTAGCTTGTGTTGCAGTTAGTATAGCCGTTCCAGCACCTACAATAGTAACTGTAGTACCACTAATTGTGGCTACATTAGTATCGCTTGAAGTAAATGTTATGACTCCCGTTGAAGCTGAAGTAGGAACTACTAAATTAAAAATAGGATCTCCATACGTTTTTGTAATAGCCACCATATTTGAAAGAGTGGCAGTTGCTTTATTTACTGTAATGATTGTGGTTGTACTTCCTGACAAATAATTGGTGTCTGTAGCTTGAGTTGCCGTAATTGTTGCTGTTCCAGCACCTACAATAGTAATCAAATTTCCACTGAAAGCAACCACGTTGGTATCGCTTGATGTGTAACTAAACGTTCCAGTGGCATTACTTACCGGAGCTACTATATTGAAATTAGCATCTCCAAACGTTTTAGTAATCGTAGCAAATGACCCTATTGTTGGGGTGGCTTTATTAACTGTCACTGTCGTTGTAGTACTTGCGGTATCATAATCATTGTCAGAGGTTATTGTAGCCGTAATTGTAGCGTTTCCAACTCCCACTACGGTAAGTGTATTTCCATTTACTATAACTACTGATGGATCACTAGAAACATAACTGAAAGTCCCCGTAGAATTAGTTGTTGGGGCAGTAATAGTAAAATCCGCATCCCCATACGCTTTGGTAATCGCTGCGAATGTTCCTATAGAAGGAATTCTTTTATTAACGGTAATTGGCAATTGTACTGAAGTGCTTCCTACAGCATTGGTAGCAGTAATTGTATAATTGGCTGTTGGGGTGTATGCTGATGGATTACCTGAAATTACCCCTGTTGTGGTATCCAATACTAATCCTGCAGGCAAACTTGGTGTTACACTAAACGTTATTGGTGTCAAACCAGATACCGTTGGAATTAAATCAGGAATCGCTACACCTGCAGTATAATTGGATGGCGTTACATAACTAAGCACTGGTACATCTACTACAGAAATAGTAAAAGTATCTGTAGCATTTGGTGTAAACCCATTATTAGCCGTAACGGTATAACTTTGTGCTGATTGAATAGTTGTTGGCATACCCAAAATTTGCCCCGTAATGGTATTAAATACCATTCCTGCTGGCAACGATGGACTTATACTATATGTTACAGGGGTAGTAGAATTTATTGTTGGAGTAATGGTGTTCATTATTGCATTTCGTGCCAGAATTAGATTGCCTCCATAACTTAAATTAGATGCAGGGCCACCAATAGTAATTTCAACACTAGTTACCGATCTTCCCATAAAGTTGAAAGCGGTTATAGTATATACAGAATTAGCTGTGACTTGAGTAGGAGTACCACTAATTATTCCCGTTGTGGTGTCAAAACTTAAGCCTATTGGTAACGAACGATCTATACTATATCTAGTAACTGCGCCACCATAAACCGTTGGTGTTAATGGAGTTATTGCTACACCTACTGGGAAAACAACAGGTGTGGTATAACTTAAATCCGTTGGTTCATTATCGTTTACTAAAATCGAAATAGTTTTAGTTACTGAACCTCCCGAATTAGTTCCTGTTATGGTATAGTTTGTAGTTACTGAAGGAGAAGTTGGTCGGCCAGAAATTGCCCCTGTACTTGTGTTAAAGAGTAATCCTGTTGGTAAACTTGGTGAAATTGCATAACTAGTTATCGCGCCACCTGAATTCGATGGTGTTAATGGATTGATCTGAACTCCTTTAAAAAAGACATTAGGCGTTGAATATTCCAAATCTGTGGGAGCCATATCTGTTACAGTAATTGAAATAGTCGCTGTTGTGCTTCCACCTGAATTAGTTCCTGTAATTGTATAAGTGGTAGCTGCTAGTGCAACTAAAGGGGTTCCTGAAATGGTTCCTGTTGTTGGGTTAAGTAGCAATCCCCCTGGAAGAGATGGACTAATAGCGTAATTAGTAATACCACCTCCTGAATTAGTAGGAAATAATGTAGTAATCGAAGTTCCAACAGAGTATACATTTGGGGAGGTATAACTCAAACTAGAAGGAGGTGTATCGATTACTGCTATAGTTAAATTAGCAGTGGAATTTCCAGTCGAATTAGTGCCCGTTATTGTATATGTAATTGGATTAGATAGAGTTGTTGGCGTACCACTAATAACCCCAGTTGTAGTATTAAATGATAAGCCTCCATAGGGTAAAGGGGGATTAATACTGTAACTAGTAACTGCTCCTCCTGTTGATACCGGAGATAAATTAGTAATAGCTACCCCTTTAGTATAAATATTTGAACTAGAGTAACTGATTGCAGGAGGAGCATATGTAACTGTCAATGTTGTTGAAATACTTCCTGCATTAAAACTTCCAGAAGCGGGTTGTAATGCCGTAATAGTAGCGGTACCTATCCCTTTAATTGTTGTAGTGTTTCCGTTGATTGTACCAACATTTGGCATACTACTGAAGTATGTAAAAGCAGAGTTGCTTGTACTTGATGGACTGCTAATTGCAAATGGCGCATCACTTACATATTTTGATAAAGGATTGAAGTTAGTTAGTACGGGGTTTGTATTAGACCCTAAACCAACGGTTAAAACTGCCGAAATACTCGATGACCTATAAATGCCATTAGCAGCTTGTACTGCTGTAATTATAGTAATTCCTGGTGCAACTAACGTCACTGTTGATCCTGAAATTGTCGCTACTGCCGGATTACTACTGTAATATGTAAATCCACCCGCACTATTAGATGTTGGTGCCGTTAATGAAAAGTCTGGATTACTCATCATTTTGTTACTATTCGCAAAATTACTGAGTGTTGGATAAACTAAATTAGCAGCGCCAACAGTAATAATTGATGTTGTAGTACCTGCAGTATAATTACCACTGGCAGTTTGATTAATGGTAATTACAGCTGTGCCTGTACCCACCACAGTTAATACATTCCCTGAAATTGTCGCTACTCCAGCAGAACCACTGCTATAAGTAATGGCCCCCGGAGAATTGGACACCGCATTAAGTGTTATTGATCCATCGCCAACTGTAGCAGTAAAATTGGGTAAATAAATAAATGGTGATGTTTTTACCGTTACCGTAAAAGTTATGCTTCCTGTAGTGTAATCGTCAGTCGCTGCTTGCGTGGCTGTAATTGTAGCGACACCTACTCCATTGATAACAGCCATAGTACCATTGATACTGACAATAGAAGGATCGCTGCTAGTGTAAGTAATACTGCCGTTACTGTTACTAGATGGTAATGGTAATGCAAATGTAGGGTCAGTAGTAACTTTTGAAATATTTGCAATACTCCCTATAGTAGGGTTTAATGGTGTAGTATTTCCATATACAAAACCGGTTGCTGTTGCCGTTCCGCCAGGAGTAATCACTGAAATAGTTCCTGATGTTCCTGCACCTACAACTGCTGTAATTGTAGTGTTATTAACAACCGTGAAGGATGTTGCTGGTGTACCTCCTAAAGACACTGAAGTAGCATTATTAAAATTAGTGCCCGTAATGGTAACTGTTGTCGCTCTATTTGTTTTGGTAGGGGTGAAGCTAGATATGGTTGGTGCAGGAACAAATGTAAATCCAGCTAAAGTTGCAGCCCCTGCCGGGGTGGTAACACTTACGCTTCCTGAAGCGCCCGTGGCAACTGTAGCGGTGATTTGTGTTGGACTATTAACAACAAAAGAAGTTGCAGCAACACCTCCAAAACTTACCACTGTAGCATTACTTAATGCTTTTCCTGTAATAACAACACTTCCATTATTGCCTGAGCTTACTGGCGTAAATGAATTAATTACTGGAACAGCATTAGAAAGCATAAATAAAGTACTACTAAGCGGCCCTGTATATTTGTTAAATGTAACTGAATTATCCGTTCTTGTTATTGAACCCACTGTTTGAGCGACCCAATTACCAGAAACAAATGCATATAAAACAGGATCTGTCACAAGTCCTACGATATCTGATGAATTCCATTCAAAAGTTAAATCTGTACCATAACCCGCAGTATTAGCGTTGTTTTTAGTTATTTTCCAAGTTCTATTAACTACATTATTCATTGCTGTACCTGTTGTACCGCTTGTTAAAACACCATCTGAAACACTAACGGAATACATATCTATTGTACCCGTATTATTGGTTAAAGTTACTGGATTGTAAGCGCTATTCCCTACAGGAAATAATGTGGGCACTGTACTAGTAGAAATAGTCAAAGCTCCCGTTCCATTTGTTTTTACATAAGACGTTGGTGATGATTCTAAAACAGCTCCCCAAGTTGCATTATAATTCCCTAATGTGGCAATATTTCCATTTAATCGTAAGCTTCCTGAATTTGAGTATGTAGCACCACTACTATATGTTGAAGCACTATTAGCTAAAACGAATACGTTCGAAGCTGAAGTAAAATTAATAGGAGATTGATTCGTAACTGTCTTCCATGACGTTAACGTTTGCATTGCATTAGCCCCCGCAGCAGTTGTATAGTAAGACTCAGCTAACCGCAACTCAATAGTAAATGACAACGAACAGTTATTGCAATCTGAGGCGGTTAATCTGTAAAATCCAATTTGTGGGTTGTATGTGGGATCACTATTGAAATCAGTTATAGACAAGTCTGCAGAATAATCATATGGGGTAAATGTAATGTTATCCGGACTATAGCTCCACTCGTAGTTGGTACATCCAGTAGTAGTTGTTACTGGTACACTTAAGTTAAAATTAGCTCCTTTAGAAACGTAATTAATTGTTTGAGGTGCCTTACGTATGTAGGGAGCATTCGCTAAATCAACTGGGAAAATCTTAAACTCTGATAAACCCAATGGTCTATTATTTTGTACTCTAACATATCGAGCATTAACAGCTGCAAAATTAAATGAGCCATAACCCTCATTAGCAGGAACATAATTCCAACTAACATTATCAAAATATGCATCTATCCAACGCGTTCCACTAATGTTAGCAACCACAGTAGTCCATGATATCCCATCAGTGCTAACTTGAATAGATCCTCCTTCGGCATCATAACTATTTTCATATGCCCCAGTTTTCTCTACAAGATCTAAAATATCATTGTAACTATCAAGAACAGGTACTGCCCTATATGAATCTGTAACATCTCCAGCATAAGGATTCCATGTGGAAAGCCCTGCTAAATCCACCCTATTAATTAATTTACTACTTCCTAAATCTAAGGTAATATAGGCTTGACCAGCTGAAGAGTTGTTTACTATTAACCCTGTTTTACTGCCACTATCATTTTGTCTAATTGTTTCTGGATTACCATAATAATCTGACGATCTATCTCTTAAACTTGACAATCCACTAGAATAAGTAGTTTCTTTCAGATAACTAATAGCCCAATATTGACCCGTATTATTATCATAATAGTTATAAAAATAACCCGGCGATTCGTAGTTTAACCAAGATGAAATTACACTAGTATTAACACCAAATGCAGTCGGAATCGCTGCAGTAGCCGATGAACAACTTCCAAAAACATCTGCTACATTCAAAATTGCAACATTACTATAATTTACACAACCTGCCGACTTAGTTAATTTAAGCCTGTACTGGTATTTATGGATAAAAGGTACAGCAGTGTTAATGGTTAGTGTAGTTGTAGTAGCTGTGGTACCGCTAAATCCAGAATAAGTAACATTCGGATCTATAGTGGCCGTTATATCTGCCCAGTTTAAACCATTATCCGTACTTCGTTGCCAATTAAAAGTAGTTTGATTAGCTATATTAGCTGAGAAAGTAACAGCAGAATTAGTAATTGCATTAACACTTGCTATAGTGTTAACAGTTGGTCCGTTATACACAATATCCACTTTAGTTCTAGGACTACTAACACAACCATTTATATCAGTTACTGATGCATAATAACTACTACTTGATGCCGAATTTAAAACTCCTGTAGTATAAGAGTTTCCAGTAGCTAAGCTAACTCCTCCTGATAAAGAGCTGTACCAATTTACAGCCGTATTTGCTGGAGGTGTTACGCTAACGGTTGCGGAATTACCAATACCGCATAAAGTAGTGTGTATTGCAGTAGGAGCCGCTGGTAAATCAAACATAGTTGCGGTAACAGGGGTTTTAGGGCTTTCACATGTGCTTCCAGACGCAGTTAAAACAGCCGAAACATATCGTGTTGTAGTCGCTTGTATATTACTAACTGTTGCGGTTGAAATAGAGCCCCCTGTATCTGCTGTATACCATTTCAAAGAGCTTCCAGAAGTACTCGTTGCTGATAAAACAACGTTAGAATTTTTACATCCCACATTCGAAATCGTATTAATAATAGAAGGAGTATTTACAACCGTTGCGATTACTGGAGTTCTTGTAGCGGAGATGCCATTACAGTTAATCCCTTCAGCATAAAAAGTAGTGGTTGAGGATATCGCTGGAGTTACAAAAACGGTTCCAGTTCCAATAGGAGACCCTCCAGTGGCTGTTGCGTACCAATTGATGCTAGCGCCAACATTAGTTCCTCCAGTAAAATTTGCGGTTACTGTTACTGAACCTGTATCACATCGGGATCCTGGTGTAGTAGTTAATGTAGGCGGAGTAGTTATTATAGTAGCTTGAACTGCCATTCTTGCTGAAGTAGCAATACATCCATTTGACGTTTCTGCTTGTGCATAATAATTGGTTGATGCGCTAATTGAAGGGGTTGTAAAAGTATCGCTTGTTCCTAATGCAACACCACCTGTTGCTGTGGCAAACCATTTTACTACCCCTCCTGAACTCGTTGCTTCAAGAGTAACCGTAGATGTCCCACAAGCAGTAGCAGGTACATTAGCAGTAATTGTTGGGTTAGGGGTTACTGTAATAGTAATGGGATTTGTAAAATAAAAAACCGTAGGAGCTGTAGACAAGGCTGCTGCTCTTCTATAATAGGTTGTGGTAGTTAATGCGGAAGGAATGGTATATCCAACCGTATTTGTTGAAGCAATATCTGCCCAACCACTTGTTGGAGAAGTAGATTTTTGCCATTTATAAGTAATTGTTCCTGCAGTAGAAAAGGCTGCTGGAGTTAAAGAGGTTAATGCCGCTGGAGTAGTATTATAACAAATCGTTTGATCCGTGCTGATTTGTCCAGCCTCTGCCACTCTATTTCTAAAAACTACAATTCCATTTGTGCCATTTGCAGTAATAATATCAGGTTTATTATCTCCATCAATATCTGTAATTTCTACTTGTGAGTAGGTCACTCCAGTTGCAGCATAAAGCGTAACTGAATTAGCAAAAGAAATGGTTCCAGATACAGAAGTATTCTCTAGATAAGCAATTTTAGAATTGGCTGCATTATCAGTAACTACAACATCCGGTTTACCATCTCCATTCATATCGGCTAATGCCAAACCATAAGTTGCCGTCAATCCAGTTAACGAAAAATGTTGCGCATCTGTAATGGACAAATTCAGGTTAGCCGAATCATTTCTAAAAACAGAAATATTCCCAGAAGTACTATTAGTAGCAATTACATCTAATTTCCCATCCAAATCTAAGTCGGCTAATTTTACTGTATAACCAACTCCAGCATTAATTGCTTTTGTTGTTGCCTCTATAAAACTAAAACTTTTCATGTCAGGGTTACCTTGCGTTGTCGTGTTTTTAAGAACCGATACTCTTCCAGTTCCTGATAAAACAACATCGGCCTTACCATCACCATTCAAATCTCCAGAAGCTCCAGAATAATAATTCGTGCTATTCAATTTTTGATTGAACGAATCGGTATTAGCTGTATTTCCTGTTACAGAAGAAAACGTGGTTCCTGTAGTCGTATTTTTAATATAATACATAAGAGCTTGAGTACTATTAGTACCATTCAAACCAAAGATATCGGTGCGCCCGTCTAAGTTAATGTCTATAGGTAAAAACGATGCATTTACTTTGTACTTGCTCGTTGAAGATAACAATGAATTGTAATTTTGTAATGCAGGAGTTCCCAAAGTTGAAGTATTAATATTCGCAAAACCACCATTAGTAGTTATATCATTAGAGTTGGCAAAATCAATTTTACCATCATTATTTAAATCGGTAGCCAGTACATTTTTAGGTGTTGGAGAGGTAGGTATTACTCCAGTAATGGTAGCGTTTGCAGCAAATGTGCTTGAATTAATAACTCCCGCAGTAGCCGTATTTCTTAATACTTGAGGCACACCTGTAGAAGAGTAACTAAAAATATCTGCTTTGCCGTCTATATCAACATCTGACAATACAAACTTTTGATCTGGACTAGACGCAAATGTTCCTGTGGTAAATGTTACTGGAGACTCAAAAGAAGTCAAGGAGTTGGAGTTATAGCTCAATCCTGAAAGCGTAGTGTAAATTGGAACAAATTTATCGCTGCTAAAACAACTTAAATTTGAAGTTGTATTAAGCACAGAGAAATTGTTGAAACTAGCATTTACCGGAACGGTAACGGTAATGCTATTAGTTGTTGCAGCGGTGATAGCACATTTTACTCCTCCTAAATAGACCACATTATTGGCTGGACTAACTCCAAAAAACTCTCCTGATATTGTAACCGAACTTCCAACAGCACCAGATAGTGGTGCAATGGATGTAATTTTGGGAACTGGAGAAAACGTCATGGCTACTTCGTCAATGGCTAAAGGCCCACTGTTTTTACCATTTGAAACATAGGTGGGTATTGGGGAGGTATAACGCAACGAAGTATAAATAACTCCCGTTGTCCCTAATGGAACAAAATATCGCATATTCGCGGTACCTTGACCAGAAACAATTTGGGCACCGTTATCTACACTCCATTCAAGCCCATAATTGTTCCCATCATTATTACTAGTGAAAGTGTAGTCCATATAACCACCAGGAGTGTACCCTGAAGCAGTGGTTTGTATACTCCCTCCCGTTGGATACTTAGTTATAGGTGAAGTTTGTGTATAACTGGTTTGATAAGCGGCCGACCATTCAAAAACAACTCTGTAGGTTTCTCCTGGGATTAAATCTTCACTTGTATAAGTCAATAATCTATCTGAGCTCATCGGAGCGTTATTTGTATAGGTCGTCCAGTTAGTTGCATTACTTAAATAAGTTGCCATTTCTGCACCCACAATATATTGATTCCCATTGGTAGGCAATGAAGGAAAACTATTGGCTAATGCAAACAAACATCTTGGTTTTGGATCATCATTCCCAGCATTTTTATATTTGAACGATAATGATATCGATGAGGCATTCAACGGAACAACAACATCTTTGTAAATATAAATTTTACTATTGGAAGCTTGTGGGTTAGTTACTGTATTTGTTGTGCCGTTATCAGATACAAATGCTCCATTGCTTCCGAGTGTTTTTCCTGCGCTACCAACAACCCATTTATTCACATTAGAAGTATTAAGAATAGTCCATCCATGTGTTCCTTCAAAACCTCCATCAGTTGTTGGATTAATTAAATAATTGGTTGTATCTACTGTAAAATTAGTACCCGTTGCTATTCCGTTTGGTGTCTCTACAGTAATATTCCCTGAAGTTGCGTTAGAAGGAACCACCGCACTAATACTTGTAGCACTGTTTACAGAGAAACTTGAAGCATTTATTCCATTAAACTTAACTGCTGTAGCTCCAATAAAATTAGTTCCAGTTAAACTAACTGTTGTTCCTGTCTGACCTTGCGTGGGAGCAATAGTTGTAACAGAAGGTATGTTAGATGTTATAACAACATTAGCATAATATTGGTCAATAGCTGCTCCCTGATAATTGGCTGTTTTAAAATTAAGTGTATGTGTACCTGGTGTTGTTGCGTTTCTGATTATGTTTCGAAACACAAATTTAATATTTGACCCCGCAGGAACAGTAACCCCAGCATATTGAATTTGGATACCACTCCAATTATTCCATGCTGCGGTATAACTTAACAATGATTTATTTACAGGTTGATTGTTAATATAAAAATCATAGTCTGCAGAAGGTAAGGGACTATTGGGTGTCATTAAAAAACCAACAAAATCTGGCATAGCCAAATAGAATATATTACCATTACAGGGTTGTGTGGTAGTATACTCGAATGTATATGTGGAGACAGCTCCTGCAGTACTATTCTCAACAGTAACAGTTTGTGAACGGGTCAATTGAGATGATAAAAAAAGTAGTGTTGTTACTACAAATTGAGCGACTGAAATGATACATTTATTCTTCATTGTTGTGGGGATTCAATTCTGATGGGTTGGAATATATTTTAAAACCAAAAAAGCGTAAATCAACTTCTAAGTAATTTACGATTAGGATTAAGTTTAGATTATTAAATAAAAGAAAAAAATTATTCTTTTTTCGTTGGTGATTTTAAAATCACAAAGATTTGGCCAGTATACTTTATATTGTTAACTAAAGTATCTCGTTTAACAACATTAACAGACTCAATTTCTTCTGGTTTTATAGCCACCAATTCTTCTTTAAAAACAGGTTTGTTTTTAATAAAATAAATGACATTATCACCAATTGATGATTTCGATTTTGTTTTTAATTCTTGGGAAAAACCAGATAAACTAACCAATATAATGGTAGACAAAAAGAATAATTTCATGATAATTGTGAGGTTACAAACTTCTATAAACTTAATTACTTTACAAAAGTACATCTTTTGAAGTTCCCTAATTTTGTCTAACAACCCTAGATTTGTCAAAAAAAAATTTTTTTTGACAACTTTTATGAGCTAAAAATGCCTACTTTTGTTTAAAAATCCCCACATCTATGCTTTTATACGTTTCAATATTTACAGTTTTATTGTCCTTACTGTTATTGTATAACAACTGGAATATAAACAAAAATGCAGCGTATTTATCTTTGTTTCTGATTTTTTCATCAATCTATGGCATGGCTCATTATTTTGCCATCTATGGTAAATCTCCTTTTTGGTTAGCCATTTTTTACAATCATTTTACACCTTTAATGTTGTTGTTAGGCCCTTTATTATTATTTTATGTTAGAGGTACTTTAAACGATACATCTAGGTTAAATAAATGGGATATTCTTCATTTTATACCTGCACTAATTCATTTAATAGGAATCATTCCATATTTTTTTCAACCTTTTGAAGAAAAAATTAAAATTGCTTCCGCCATCATTGAAAATGTAGATACTATTATAACAATTAATACGAACTATTTTTATACCAGCACTGTTGGTTTTATTACCAGACCCGTATTGCTTTTGGTTTATATTTTGTACTGTATGGTTTTGATATGGAATCGTTTTACGGTATCTAAAGAAGACCAAAGTATCCCTCAAAAGCAATTGTTTTTTTCACTTCGCTGGCTTATTGTTCTCATAATGAGTTTGTTTTTTATAGTTGTAGAGTTCTTAATTATCACGTACAACTCTATCTTTATTAAACCTAGTATAGGACTAATAAATTCTTATCCATTATACATCTTATCTGGTGTTGCTTATTGTATTATGTCCTTCTCGCTACTACTCTTTCCTAATATATTATATGGAATTCCAAAACGAATCATTACAGGAGGAGACACTAAAAAAGCAAAAGCTCAGAAAGCTATTCCTATTTCAGAAGAATCCACCACAAACAATGAGGACCCTTTTTATGATCTTTCTGAAAACATAAAAGAATACTTGGAAAGAGAAAAACCTTTTCTTAACCCTGATTTTTCTGTTAGTGACATCGCTTTAGCTCTTCAAGTGCCTCAAAATCATGTGCTATATTGTATTAATGATATCATGCAAACTAAATTTTCTACTCTAAAATCAAATCTTAGAATAGCATATGCTGTTGAATTACTTTCTGGAGACTTAAAAGAATCGTTTACCATTGAAGGTATTGCACAACAGTCTGGCTTTAACACTAGGGCCAGTTTTTATAATGCTTTTAAAGACAAAACAGGCATGACACCAACAGAGTTTATAGCCATTCAGAAAGCTAAAATAACATAAAAAAACTCCATTAATAATGGAGTTTTTTTATTTATTTGCAACTAATTTAATTAGTTAAAACTTAAATTGTAACAAGATCTCGTTAGTATTTCTAGCTGCGGCAAGTGTAGGTTGCAGACTCATTTCATATGCAAATCCAAAAAGAAAACGCTTGTTAAGTCTTACAGTAGTCATAGCTGCATAGGCTTTATCTGTTCTATACATCCCTCCTAGTTCAAAATTTTTCTCTATCTGTAACATTGTGGTTAAATCTATAGATGTTGGCGCACCATTAACGTAACGGATCATTACAGAAGGTTTTACTACAAAAAAAGAATTGATGTTAAAATCATACCCTCCACTTAAATAAATATGAGGTCTATCAGTAGCTGTCATTGCGTAACCCGATTGATTTACCGCTTTGCTTGTATTAAGTAACCTTGGAATAGACAAAGAAGCATACCAATTATCTCTTTTCAATAAGGCACCCACTCCAAAATTAGGATTAAAAGCATTGATAGAGGCTAGCGCTCTATCTGACTGCATATTATATGTTTCTAAGCCAGTAGTATTAACATTGTAGAAATTACCTCCTGCTTTGATTCCTAAATACAAATCAGTTGTAGCGTCCATTTGAACTTTATAACAAAAATCAACACCTAAAAAAGTTTCCTTCTCTATAAATGTTCTGTCATTGATTACAGATACTCCAATTCCCATGTTCTTGCCTAGGGCTGTTCCATAAGAAACGGTTTGTGTTTCAGGAGCTTCTTCTATTCCTGTCCATTGTTTTCTTAAAGAACTCGTCCAGAGTGTCTCGTTATTTACTCCAACATAAGCTGGGTTAATTAAATTCATATGTGATTTGTAGAAGGCAAAAACACTTTCTTGTTGAGCCATAGCAAAACTACTTACCATAAGAAGTGCTAAACCCGCTATATAATTTATTTTTTTCATTTGTCTAATTGTTTTAATATAGAATCCTATTCTCTGATATATAACCACCCTTGTGCATCTATTGATCCATCACCATTCAAATCGATTTGATAGAAATAAGAAACGGCTGATGGTAAAGTCTCATTGTTATCTTTATAATGTCCTGTCCAATCATTTTGGTAATTATTTGAATAGAACACTTCTTTGCCCCATCGGTTAAATACACGTACAATACTTCCAGGGTGATTTTCAATGTTGTAGATTACCCAAGTATCATTTACACCGTCTCCATTTGGGGTAATCGCTTGCGAAACATTAATTTCAATTAGATCACAAACATCTCCTTTTCCGTCACGGTCTCTATCTGCTTGATTAGCGTTTGCGGTCAGCGGACAATTATCTCTAGTGTCTAAAACCCCATCATTATCATCATCATCATCACAAGCATCACCTAAACCATCATTGTCATTATCAGCTTGATTAGCGTTTGGAGTTAATGGACAATTGTCTAAACTATCTACTATTCCATCATTATCAGAATCTAAATCTCTAAAATCAGGGATTCCGTCTCCATCGGTATCCATCGGAGAAATTCCGCTACCTTTTTCAAGGGCATCAGTTGTTCCATCGTTATCAGAATCCAAATCTCTATAATCCGGTGTGCCATCATTATCGGTATCCAATGGTGATGTTCCAGGTCCTTTTTCTACTGCATCGGTAATTCCATCATTGTCTGAATCCAAATCTCTATAATCCGGTGTGCCATCATTATCTGTATCCAATGGTGTTGATCCAGGTCCTTTCTCAACAGCATCAGTAATACCATCGTTATCAGAATCTAAATCTCTATAATCTGGTGTGCCATCATTATCTGTATCCCTTGGAGTAGCTCCGGTTCCTTTTTCTACTGCATCGGTAATTCCATCATTATCTGAATCCAAATCTCTATAATCCGGTGTACCGTCATTGTCAGTATCTAATGGTGATGTTCCAGGTCCTTTTTCTACTGCATCGGTAATTCCATCATTGTCTGAATCCAAGTCTCTATAATCAGGTGTACCATCATTATCAGTATCAACTGGACTAGCTCCATTTGTGCCTTTTTCTATAGCATCGGTGATTCCATCGTTGTCTGAATCCAAATCTCTAAAATTAGGAGTGCCGTCATTATCGGTATCTACTACTCCATCTACTGCATTAGGAATTCCGTCATTGTCACAATCAGAAGTATTCCATGATGTGCTTGGTGCTAACGTTCGACTAGCCACAACAAAATCACATGAGTTATTTTTATTAGTCCCGTCCAAAATTTCTTGGTTATCTAACACTCCATCACCATCTGAATCTCCAACTAATGGATCGGTATTGTTTAATATTTCTTGTCTATTGTTGGTTCCGTCACCATCACAATCTGCAGCATTCCAAGTAGTACTTGTAGCTACCGTTTGATGTGCTTGAATAAACTTACATCCATCTTTCGCATCAGTACCATCTAACTTTTCAGTACCATCTATTACTCCGTCTCCGTCTGAATCTGGGTTCAATGGATTAGTACCATCCGTTAGTTCGTCGCCATTTGAAACACCATCATTATCACAATCTGCTGTATTCCAAGCGGCATCTGTTGGCTCTGTTTGATGTTCTAAAACAAAATCACAAGAGTCTTTTTCATCTGTATTATCTATTTTTTCAGTAGCATCTAAAACTCCGTCAGCATCACTGTCTAAATCCAATCTGTTTGGAGTTCCATCGCCATCAGTATCAATATCTAAACAGGCGCTTGCATCGACTAAGCCGGCAATTCCTAGAGAAAAATCACAATAATATTCATATGCTCTTCCTGTAAAAGAAACTTCAGACACATTCCCATTAAATGAAATCGTTCCGCATCCTTCAGCACCTGGTAGTGCTGTAATTGGTGTATTCAATGCAACACCAGGAAAAGCGTTATTTGATTTAATTAATTGTCCAGGTTGCGATAAATCTAAAGTCTTATTCAAAGAAGATATAAAGAATCTTGGATTATTGATAGGTTGATCAAAAACAAATCGATGTTGGCCTAATGTGGTACTCCTGAACGAATTAGCTCCTCCATTACCACTTGGTTGTGGTGCCCAATATGAAGTGCCACAATAAGGTGCCATTCCATAATCAATAATAGAATTGTTTGAATTAGTTACAGAAACATTCACAATAGTTCCTGCAACATTTACAGTCCCTCTTAAAACACCTCCTGTATATGAATTCCAAGTAACATAATAAAAATTTGTTGGGTTCAAAGTATTACTAACTGAAGTGCTTGCCGAACAGTCTTGTTCTTCATAATCTAACAATCCATCATTATCATCATCTGGATCATTAGCATCTGTCAATCCATCGCCATCTGAATCGATTCCTCTAACAGTAATTACCTTAGTTGTAGTATTATTACATTGTGTATAAGTAATTGTAGCGGTACCATCTGTTAATCCAGAAACTAATCCATTGCTATCTACAGTTGCAACACTAGTAGCATTACTTGACCAAGTCCCACCTGCTACAGGATGAGACAACTGAATAGTAGTTCCTGTATTAACTTGGGATGCTCCTGTAATTTGAGCAAAATACCCCGCAACAAAATTACTGGTTGTTCCTGTTTTTGCAAAGTTAGTAAGTGTCCCATTGTTAGGTGTAGAGGTGGAATCAAACAAAGTAGTTATACTCGCATTGTTACCTCCTGCAATTCCTTGATTAAATTGGTAATAATCAACCAAACCTGTTTCATTACCTGTTAAAACAGTATTTAAGTTATTAGCAATTTCAGAAGCGGTTCTAGAGGTATTCCAAAAACGAACTTCATCCAATAATCCCGCATAATAATTATCTACAAATCCCATTTGATACGGATTGTTCACATTAACAGCTGTAGGAGCAGGTGCGGTGTGAACTAAATTTCCATTTACATATACCTTAAAAGCCGTTCCTTCTTTAACTACCGCTACATGAGACCATACATTTTGAAGGATATGAGCATTCGGAGTTACAAAACCAAAATCAGCCAATGTATTATCTTCCCATGCAGATAAATGGATTTTTCCACTCATCAAGTAAAGTGATGGTACTCTTGTATTGTTAGCTCCTGATTGTTTTCCAAATATAGCGTGCCATGCCCCATCAAAATTAGAATTATCTGGCTTAATCCAGGCTTCAATCGTAAATGCTGTAGCACCATCTTGTATAGAAAGACTACTTAAATTAACAACATCATTCACACCATCTAAATGCAAAGCATTATTTGTTACAGCAGTAACAGCTGTTCTTGTACTAGCACATCCCGTAGTAATATCATTAGCCTGAACATAATATGTAGTTCCAGCAACAGCTGATGTAATTCCGGTAATTAAGTTTCCTCCCGTTGGTGCGTCATACCAAGACAAAGTAGTTCCTGTTGGTGCAGTTGCACTTAAACCTGTAACCGCGTCTCCAGTACAAATTAATTGTGAAGCTAAAGCTGTTGGGGCTGATGGAAGTGAGTTTACAGTTCCCGACACAGCGACATTTTGTGAAACCGAACCCGAAACCACGTTTATGTTACCACTTGGTGTTCCTGTGGCTGTTGATGCCATTCGTACATAAACCGTTGTAGCAGTTAATGTTCCCGAAGCTGTTATTGTAACACTAGTACTATATCCAGAACCATTTGTTAAAGAAACTTCAAAACCTGTAGGGGCTGTTACCACTACATTTGCTGTTAAACTTGTTCCAGAAATAGAAAAACTTTGAACAACTGATGCTGAACCTGAACATGCCGAAAATGGTACTAATTGCGAAACAGAAGTTACAACAGCTGAAACACCTGCTTGAGTAATAGCCAACTCACTAGTTGTAGTATCACTTAAGGTATAACCCGCTGTATTCGTAATTGTTGCTGTAACAGGATAAGTATTTCCAGCCGTTAAAGCTGTATTCATCGGTAAAGACCAAGTACTTCCTGTAATTACCAAACCATTAGTAGTAGTATAAACTACTCCATTAACCGTTACAGATAAGGTTTCTCCATTTTGTAAAGTTGCTGTTCCTGAAATAGTTGGTGTTGTATTAGATGTTGTTTGTGATGTTACTGTTACAGGACCTGCTGGTCGTAATCCTTGTGTTACCGTTAAATACGCATTCAAATCATTTAATAATCCAGAGGTAGCCGCGTTTCCTGAAACGTTGGAGCCATCTGTAAATGTCAAGTTAGCTCCGATTTTTTTGAACCCTAAATCACTTGTGGAACTAATCGTATAAGTAGAAGATCCTCCGTAGGTAAAATTGATGGGGCTTATTGAAGAATTTGGTAAGATACCAAACATATTTACCGTTGATCCATTAGTATTTCTCCAAACAATAGCTCCCGGGAATTCAATGATCTGACCTGAAGATAGTTGTAAACGAATCGTTCCTGGAATATCATTTCCTTGATACCCTGAAGGTATTTCAAAAATACCAGAAGCAGACTGCTGTACAAAAAACGCTTTAGCTATACCTAAAGTAGTAAAAGTAGTGATGTTTGTCGCGTCCTGCGGATTAGAACCTTTTATTCCTATAAACCCTTCCGAAAAAGGAACACTAACTTCTACTTGAGCATGAAGTGTTGTCAAAAAAAATATTGAAAGAAACAATATTGTTTTTTGAACATGTTGTTGAATACGTAAGATACCTTTTTTGTTTTTCATAAATAAAAATTTAAGCTATTTTAGAAATTAAAATGCTGGAGGGGAAACTGCATTCTGATAATAAGAAAAGGAATCTTAATTATTTTTAATAATATAATTTGATTGCAAAGTAAAATCTAAAATAAGCTGACAAAATAAAGTTGTCCTGCAAGTTTGTCCTCTAAATAGATTATTTTGACAAATTCTTTTTTGAGGTCAATACTTCCGTTAATGATTTTTTTACTTTTGTTGTAACTATTGAAACCCCACATTAATGCTATTGTATCTATCTGTTTTTACAATTTTGATATCCTTTGTCCTGCTTTTTTTTAATTGGAAATCAAATCGAAACATGTTTTTTTTGTCCTGTGTTTTTATACTAACCTCTTTGTTTGGAATTGGGCACTATTTTATAACCTCTAAAAATTCTGCCTTGGGGCTGGCTATTTTTTTCAACCATTTTGCCCCACTTATGTTTCTAATAGGCCCTTTCGTATATTTCTATGTAAGAAACACATTAACAGGTTTTTATAGATTACACAAATACGATTGGATTCATTTTGTGCCAACTATAATTGCTACAATAGGTAGTTTTCCTTATCTTTTTTTGCCTTTTGAAAACAAACTCCAATTGGCCAATCAGATTATTCATGACTTGAATACAATAAATACTATTGAAGTAAATTTATTCTATACTTTTCAACAAAGTTTCGGTTTACGAACCCTTTTAGTTTTTGTATATTTATTGTACTGTTTTTACTTACTTTGGAAGTACTATCCTTCGAAAAAAACAGAAAGACAAAATCCTAAAAAACAATATTTTATAATTTACCGGTGGCTAGTTTTATTTTTATCTAACATGCTTTTCATTTGTATTAGCTTTACTTACTTAGCCTTAAACGCAGGATTCTCTATGTCTAATGAATCTATAAGCAATGGATATTTGTTATACATTATGGCTGGTTTTGCCTACTCTTTAATGTCTTTTTCGCTTTTGTTATTCCCTGAAGTCCTTTACGGAATACCTAGAAATAGCACTTCAAATCTGACCAAGAAAAAGAAAGAAAAAAGAAAAACTATACCTGAAGAAGATCCTTTTTTTGAACTGTCAGTGCAAATTCAAAACTATCTTCAAGAAAAAAAACCATACCTGAAATTTGATTTTACAATGAGCACTATAGCTATTGATCTTAAAATACCCCAAAATCAAGTTGCATATTGTATCACACATTTAATGAATATTAATTTTTCAAAACTAAAAACTAAATTACGAATCGCTCATGCAATTGAATTGTTAGAATCTGGAACTAATTCAATAGTAACTATTGAGGCTATTGGAAAACAGTCGGGATTTAAAACCCGATCGAATTTTTATAGTGCTTTCAAAAAAGAGATTGGAATCACTCCAAGTGAATATGTTCAAAATATGAATCAATGATTTTTTATTAGTTTTTTGAATGAATTTCTAAAATATCCCTTCCTACTAGAGGCATTTCTATATTTTACAAAATACCTTTTGAAACTTCAAAAAAAAACCTAATTTTACGAAAATATAACACGTATCTATATACGTGTTTTTCTCTTAAATTGACAACTAATTAGATACATAAAAGATGAGTTCAGAAAAAGAAGCCAAACTAAAAGCCCTACAACTTACACTAGACAAACTAGACAAAACCTACGGAAAAGGAACCGTAATGAAAATGGGGGACAAAGCCATTGAAGAAGTAGAAGTAATCTCTTCGGGTTCTCTGGGAGTTGATTTAGCTTTAGGTGTAGGTGGCTACCCAAAAGGAAGAATTATTGAAATTTATGGTCCTGAATCATCTGGAAAAACAACCTTAACATTACACGCTATTGCCGAAGCTCAAAAAGCAGGCGGAATAGCGGCCTTCATCGATGCTGAACATGCCTTTGATAGACATTATGCTGAGAAACTAGGCGTAAATATTGAAGATTTAATTATCTCACAACCAGATAATGGAGAGCAAGCATTAGAAATTGCCGAAAACTTAATTCGTTCAGGAGCAATTGATATTGTGGTAATTGACTCAGTAGCTGCTTTGACTCCAAAAAGTGAAATTGAAGGCGAAATGGGAGATTCTAAAATGGGACTTCATGCCCGTTTAATGTCACAAGCCTTACGTAAATTAACAGGAACTATTAGCAAAACAAACTGTACTGTTTTCTTTATCAATCAATTAAGAGAAAAAATTGGGGTAATGTTTGGAAATCCAGAAACTACAACTGGTGGTAACGCCTTGAAATTTTATGCGTCTGTTCGTTTGGATATTCGTCGTGCTTCACAAATTAAAGATGGTGAAAACGTAATTGGAAACAGAACTAAAGTAAAAGTGGTGAAAAATAAAGTAGCTCCCCCATTTAAAACCGCAGAATTTGACATTATGTATGGCGAAGGCGTGTCTAAAACTGGAGAAATTTTAGACTTAGCAGTAGAATTTGAAATTATCAAAAAATCAGGTTCTTGGTTTAGCTATGGAGATACAAAACTAGGACAAGGTAGGGATGCTGTTAAAGCCTTAATCAAAGACAACCCAGAATTAGCCGAAGAATTAGAAGAAAAAATCAAGTCACAAATCAAAGAATTAGGCGCTGAATAACGCTTCAAACTCATAAAACAAAAGCTGTCTTAATTGCATCGTGCTGTCATTCCGAATTTATTTCGGAATCTTAACTTAAAAAGTTAAAGAAACTGAAACAAGTTCAGTTTGACAAAAGGTGTTTTAAGACAGTTTTTTTATTGGTATTAACTCTCGAAGGCAACTAATTGGTCATAAATAATCTGATACACTTCCTCTTTTATTGCTTTCCTATCGTCCAACGTCTTGCCTTTCGTCTCCAAGTGTTGATGGATTTTTACTCGCATTAATCCTGGACTTCCGCTAAAAAAAGTATACGACAATCGTTTTTTGTTATCTCCAAAAGAAATGGGAACAATAGGAATTTGATGTTCTATTGCTAAACGAAATGCACCATCTTTAAAACTATCTAAAACAATCGATTCGTCATAAGGAACTCCCCCTTCAGGAAAAATACAAACACTCAAACCTTGATTTAATTTCTTTTGAGCTCTTTCAAAAACAGCACGTCGGCTTTGCGCGTTGTTCCTGTCTACTAAAATACAAGTCCGCTTATAAAAAAATCCAAACAAAGGAATTGCCGCTAATTCTTTTTTCCCAACAAAAACAAAAGGACGATCAACCACGGCTAACATTAACATGATATCGGTCATCGAAGTATGATTGGCTACAATCATATAACTAGTGTTAGGTTCTAACCTTTGAATAGTTTCTACTTTGTAATAGAATCCCATAGTAAACAAAATAAACTTCCCCCAAATTCTTGCCATGACAAAAAAATAAGGGTAGCCACGTTCCGAAACTATTGACAATACTAAAAAAGGAAACATGATCAATATAGGCAAAGCAATCATGATGTAAAACCATACGCGCCACAACAACCAAAATAGCATTTTAACTCCTCTCATAAGTTCAAATGTATGAAATAGATTGACATTTTAAAAATAGTAGTGAATCCAAGAAAATTATTGAATCTTAATCCTATATAAATGCACACTAATAAATTGGCAATAAAATGATTTTTTGTTAAAAATATAATTTTTTTCAATAAAATTTTATTGATTATCAATAAAAATTTATTTTTGTATCCATAATTAAAAATTAACTAGGCATGAAAAAAAATAATGCGGCTATTTTAAAAGGACTGCATGTTGCTTCTTGGATCATTTTTATTGGACTTTGCATAGAAGCCGGTGCGCTACTATTTAATTTTGTTTTTACCTTGTTCAAACCAATCGCAACACATAACGTTTATAATGGATTAGATCTTTCCGAATTGTATGAAAAAGAATTTCCTCACTTTGTAGGATTAATGAGTTGTATCGTTGTTTTAGCATTTCTTAAAGCCTACTTATTTTATTGGGTAGTACGCTTATTCACTAAATTGAATATTGAAGCTCCCTTTAGTCTGGCTATAGCCAAAATCATAGAAAAGATAAGTTACGAGGCGTTTTCAATAGCAATTCTAAGTATAATTACAAAAGAATATGCTAAAAGACTCATTCAAAACGGATACGAACTAAGTGATGCCAGTTCGTATTGGAACGATACAGCAGCATTTTTGATGATGGGCGCAATTGTTTACGTTATTTCACAGATTTTCAAAAAAGGAATTGAATTACAAAAAGAAAACGACCTAACAATTTAAAGTATGGCAATAATCGTAAACCTAGATGTAATGATGGCAAAACGCAAAATGTCACTCAACGAATTATCAGAAAAAGTAGGGTTGACATTAGCCAATTTATCTATTTTAAAAACAGGAAAAGCAAAGGCCATAAGATTTAGCACATTAGAAGCTATTTGCAATGCTTTAGACTGTCAACCAGGCGACATTTTGGAATACACCGCTGAAAAATAAAAAAGCACTACTTTCGTAGTGCTTTATCTAATTAATTTGATAACCATCCCGCAGGATTGATATACGAAGTATTTTGAAGTATTAAAAATTTAATCACCGTTTTACCCGTTTCTCCATTGGAACGAACTCTTCCTATTGCTTGTTTTCTGTTTACCTTTTCTCCTTTGCTTACAGAAACAGAACTTAAATTTTGATATACCGTAAAGTAATCTCCGTGCTGAATCATTACGGCTCTATTTACGGGAGACAAACTAATTACACTAGTCACAATCCCATCAAAAACTGCTCTAGCACTAGCTCCTTGGTCGGTTGTAATCTCTACACCACTATTATGCACCATTAACGATTTATATACCGGATGTGGTTGGTTTCCAAAACCTAAAGTAATGCTTCCACGTTCTACTGGATACGGCAATCTTCCTTTATTGGCTCTAAAATTATCCGAAACAATTTTAGCTTCGGGAGTTAAATCAATTTTCGTAGACGAAATAGATTCCCTTGTTGTGGGTTCTGGTTCTTCCTCTGTTTCTACTGGTTTTGCTATTGGTTTGGCGTTTTTTGTTGTCTTATTGGCGTTAGCTAGCTCTTTTGCAGCAGCTAGTGCAGCCGCTTTCTTCTCTTTAGCCGCAGCGGTGGCAGCTGCTTTTTGTTTGGCTCTTTCGGCAGCCGCTTTTCTATTCGCTTCTGCAATGGCCTGACGAATTAAACGGTCTATTTGACGATCTATCGCTTTGGCTTCTTGTTGTTTTTTCTTAATGTCATTAGCAATTTTATTCTTGTCTTTTTTAATCGCATTTACTAATTTTTCTTGTTCTTTCTTTTCTTGTTCTAAAGACTGACGTTCTTTCTCTTTCTCTTCAATTAATTTTTGCTTGGCTGATTTTTGTACTTCTAATTTTTGATTGTACACAACAAGTTCTTTCGATTTTCCTTGAATTTCTTCTCCTTGAATTTTTCTAAAACTAGTATATTGTTTCATATACTGTAATCGTTTGTATGCCTGCTGGAAATTTTTTGACGACAATAAAAACATGGCTCTGCTCTCTTCTGAACGACTTTTATACGACTTCACAATCATCTTTGCGTAATCTTCTTTTAAAATAACTAGTTCTTTCTTAAGCTTGTTAATCTGTACTTGATTAATATACATATCGTTACTTAACAACTTCGCTTGTTTCTCTGTGGTCTTTATCAAATTTTCTTTCAGCGCTATTTTTTTCTCTTGAATAGCCATGACACTCACTGCCGATTTTTCTTTTTTCTTAACGGACTGTAATAGTCTTTCATTCTCTTTTATTTCTTGCTGAATTTGAGCTTTTCGTTGTTCTAACCTTTCTTGTTGCGACTCTTGGCTCCAAACCAATGAGGTGGTGCAAATAAACAATAGACTAAGGAGAAATTTTGGCATGGTAAAATATTTTTGCAAATTTACTTAATTAAAATTCTTTTGTACCCATTTGGAACGCTATATGGAAAAGAAAGCGCTTCATTGAAACTAACCGCATTGTAATTAAAACTGATTTCGGTTTTTCCTTTCGCTTGTAAAGCGTTTATCAAAACCTGCATTGGAACTGCCCCTTCATTAAATGAAGCGCGTTCTGAATAACTCACCTGAATCATTCGGTCTTGTTCTGGCTGACTTATTTCTTGTTTTTGAATCTGAAATTTTTCTGTATCAAAAACGTAATTTTTCTTCGTTTTTTCGGATTGTAAGTCGACTAATTCAAACCCCTGTTCGCTTTTTGACAAGACATATTTCCCCTGTTGTAAATTATCAAAAGCTTCGCCCAACAACATATTTTGAATTTTAGAAAAATCCAAATCAGTCCCAAGCCATTGACTCAATCCGCTGAAATCGCCCTCAAAGTACGTTCCGTTCATCTTCTCATAATAACTCACCGATGTAGGTGTAATTAAGGCTTTCGCCATCGTAATTCCTAAGAAACGCACGCTAATCAAAATTTGTTCGTCTTTCTTAATTTTAATTTCTGCCGTTACATTCTGTGTTTGTTTTTCATCAGAAAAACGCACATTCGATTTAATATAAACCGTCGAAAAGTTGATTTTGTTATTGTAATGATTCGCTATTATTTCTCCAGCTGAAATCTCTTTTGTTTTAGGAACTTCGGGCGTAGTTATCGCAATGGCTTGTTGGGTTTTACACGAAACCAATGCCATTAAAAACAACACCATGATTATCTTTCTCATTTCTTTTTCTTTTGTATTAGCTGATTTGCTTGCGCAAAAAAACTGTCTTTCTTGTTAAAATCGCCCAAACCGTTATAAGCTTCTGCCAATTGCAAATTAAAATTGATTTCCAAATCCAAATCGTCTATTACAAAATCCAAACCCGTTTCTAACGTATCCTTCGCTTTTTTAAATTGACGCAATTGGTTGTTGGCTAGACCAAAATAATAATAAAAATAGGCTTGAGCGGGATACAATTCAATTCCTGCTGCTGATTTTTGAGCCAATTTTTCAAACTGCTGTGTCGTTGTATACGCTTGAAGTAAGAGTAAATTAGTTTCCACCGCTCCTACTTCTTTTTGAAGTGCCAATTCATAAAACCGAATAGCTTTCTCCGTTTGATTTTTGTTTTGATAGAACTTTCCAATAGCTTGTGCCACATTCACTTCTTTGTCTGAATCAAAAAACGAAATTGCCTTTTCTAAATTGCTTTCAAATTGCGGATTTTTAAATGCAAAGATCAAAAATTCATTCACTACTCGATGCTTAACCGTATTGGGGATTTGGGTGTTTACCAATATATTATTCATTAATTGAACCGCTTGGTTTCCATCATTGGCATCCAAATATTTTTTAAAATCACCTACTTCTTTCCAGTCGGAAGTTTCGTTTTTGGTAGCCAAAAGAATTTGGTTTTTAAATTGCGTTCTTTCTTGCGATTTGCCATATTTAGCATCCATTTCCTTGATTAAAGCTAGCGCTTTTTCAGACTGATTCGTCATCATGTACAACGGAATCAAATCGTCTTTATTTCGCTCGTCAAACAAAATCAATTGTTGTACCGCAGCCATTGCCCGGTCGTAATTCTTGGTTTGAAAACTCAAATCATAGATTCCTACCCAAAACCATCTGTTTTTAGGCTCAATTTGAGTCGCTTTTTGAAACGATTGGTAGGCGTTTTCATATTGCTTTAAAGCCAAATAATTTTTGCCTAATTCAAAATGAATTGTTGCATTATTCGGTTGGCTTACCAAACATTTCTCCAAAGCCACAATCGCCTTGTCGTAATTCTCAATGCCTTTTTGCAAAAGCGATTCGTAAAAAGAATCCTGAAATTCATCAGAAACCATAGCAATATCCTCTGGTTCTGTTTGTGTCCATCCCGAAAACGGCAATACAAACAGACTTAAAAAGAAAAAAACTATAGTCTTTGTATTCATACTTCTTTATTCCAAAACCGAATAATCCCCAATACTGATGCTAGTGAAATTACCATCGAAACTCGCATGATTTCCAATCATAGCATTGTCTAAATTGGCATTTTTAATATGCGAATGGGTTTGTACCAAACTGTTTTTGATTGTACTATTAGTAACATGACATCCTTTTCCTAAAGAAACATTAGGCCCAACAGTCGCGTTAATCAATACCACGTCTTCACCAATATAACACGGCGGAATAATCGTTGCATTTTCACATTTTACCCCAGAATGGACTAAATTTTCTCCGTCTTGTTGTAAAAAACCTAACATTCTTCCGTTGGTCTCCACTGTCACATCTTTGTTGCCGCAATCCATCCACTCAGCCACTTCACCAGGAACAAAACGTTTACCATTAGCCATCATTCGTTTAATTCCGTCGTTGATTTGGTATTCGCCTCCATGAATGATATTGTTATCCAATACCCATTGTAATTCGTTTTTCAACACTGCTACATCTTTGAAATAGTAAATTCCAATTACGGCAAGGTCTGAAACAAACTCTTTAGGTTTTTCTACCAATTCTACTATTTCGTTGGCTTCATTCAAATTAATTACGCCAAATGCTTCAGGTTGATCTACTTGTTTTACCCAAATCACGCTATCTGCATTTTGATCCAAATCAAAGTCGGCACGAATTAACGTATCGGCATAGGCAATCACCGCTGGACCGCTCAAAGAATCTTTGGCACACATAATGGCGTGACCTGTTCCTAAAGCTTCGTTTTGGTAATAAATCGTTCCTTTAGACCCTAGTTTTTCAGCAATAGCAATCAAATCAGCTTCGACTTGTTTTCCAAAACTTTCATGGATAATAAAGGCAATTTCTTCAATATCTTGATTCAAAACTCCCGCAATATCCTCCACCAAACGGTGTACAATTGGTTTTCCTGCAATAGGAATTAATGGTTTAGGAATCGTTAATGTATGTGGGCGAAGACGAGAACCACGTCCTGCCATTGGTACTATTATTTTCATTCTTTATATTTTAACGCAAAGCTCGCAAAGATTTTTCGCAAAGTTCGCTAAGATTATATTTTTGATTTTTTTCTGAACAATTTATGCTGAACACTGAACACTTATTTTACCCCCGTACTACCAAAACCACCTTCGCCTCTGGATGTTTCAGATAATTCCTGAACTTCAATCCATTCGGCGCGTTCGTGTTTGGCAATAATCAATTGAGCGATGCGTTCGCCATTCTCAATTACAAAATCTTCATTAGATAAATTGACTAAAATCACCCCTATTTCTCCTCTATAATCAGCATCGACTGTTCCTGGAGAATTCAAAACGGTAATCCCTTTTTTGATAGCCAAACCGCTTCTTGGGCGAACCTGCGCCTCAAATCCAATGGGTAACTCGATAAACAACCCCGTTTTCACAATAACACGCCCAAGTGGAGCCAATGTGATGGGAGCGGTTAAATCGGCTCTTAAATCCATTCCTGCTGAAGCAAGTGTCTCATAATTAGGCAACGGATGCTGCGACTTATTGATGATTTTTATTGTCATTTTATTTTTTTCGTTTAATGATAGACAAGATCGTTGCTTTTTCGTTGTGGTACACAAAATACACAAACAACAATAATAACGGAATTCCAACAAAATAATTTTCTCTGAATCCGTAAAAAGAAATGGCCGAAAATAGAATAGATAATCCTAAATAGCCTCCTATTTTTTCCATATCATACGGAATGGGATAATAGCGATTTCCTAGAACATAGGAAATGAACATCATACTTCCATAAGCGGCAATAGTTGCAATAGCTGAGCCAAAATAACTGAATTTTGGAATTAAAAGGTAATTCAGTACTAATGTTAAAACAGCGCCCACAATTGAAATATAGGCTCCCATTTTGGTTCTGTCGGTCAATTTATACCAAACCGAAAGGTTATTGTAAATTCCCAAACAAAAATTGGCTAAAATAATCAATGGCACCACTTTCATCGCCTCCCAATAGGATTTGTTGTCCAAAAGTAGAAACTTCAAAATGTCGGCAAAAACTATTACTCCTAACAAAATGAGTGAACCAAAAATCACAAAATATTTGGTAATCATCGCATAGGTTTGTGGTGCTTTTTCGTGATTGGAATGACTAAAAAAGAACGGTTCGATTCCCAATCGGAATGCTGTAGCAAACAACACCATAAACAAGCCTAATTTATAACAGGCGGAATAAGCTCCTACTTCCGCCTTGGCTACGTTGTCTGGTAACCAATAGCCCAATAGAATTTTATCAAAATGTTCGTTTACTGCAAATGCAATTCCGGCAACCAAAATTGGTAAACCGTATTGCATCATCTTTTTCCATAGAGCCGCATCAAATTTTCGAGTCAAAGAAAGATAATTGGGCGAAAGTACCAATAAGGTTAATAAACTTGCTGCTAAATTAGAAACGAAAATATAGCCAATTTCATAATTATCAACATATAAATTTCCTAAAAAAGAATTCGGATTAGAGTCGGCTATTTTAGGTAACACTAATAAAAAAAAGACATTCAAAAGTAAATTTACCGCAACATTACCTATTTTAATTACTGCATAAATAATCGGTCGTTGATTGGCTCGTAACTTTGAAAAAGGAACAATTACCAATGCGTCTAACACTAAAATCCAAATAGCATACGTAATATACTGTACTTCTACATTGGCCAAAGAAGCCAAAGTTCCTCTAAAAATTAAGGCGCCAAAAAGAAAAACAATAGACGACCAAAAAATAGAAATAGTCGAGGTTGCTATCACATTTTCTTTATCGGTCTCTGAATTATAGAATCGGAAAAAAGCCGTTTCCATTCCGTACGACAACACCACATTGAAGAAAACCATCCACGAGAGTACAATAGACACTTCTCCATACTCGCCTGTGGGTAAAACCTTTGTATACAAACGCACGAGTAAAAAGCTCAACATTCGAGGCAAAACCGTAGCTAATCCATAGATGGCTGTTTGTTTAAAAAGACTTTTATATAATCCCAAGTTGGTCTAGTTTAGGTATTGATGAAAACAAAAATAACGAAATCTTTGGTTTAATTTGGGTTTTGAAATTAGATTTGTTAACAGCCTTTTTAAGATAATCCTCCTTCGTTTAGGGTTTTAATAAAATGAAATCCTCTAGGATAATAGCCTTGGTTATAATAAAAACGGTGTGCTGTAAAGTTTCCTGTAAAAGCATCCAATACAATCATGGTACATCCTGCTGCTTCTGCCTTTGTTTTGATATAATCGGTCATTATTTTAGCTGCTCCTTTGGAACGATGATCGGGATGCACAATAAAATTGTCTATCTCAAAATACCGCCCAGACCATAATTTAATTCCAGACCATAAACCCGAAAGTCCAATGCATTGTCCCTCTTCAAACACAGCGATTTGAATATAGTTATGAGGAAGCATTTCGGTTAAATACGCTTTGTATTTTTCTAAAGTAAAATTATTGCTATACAAATGCTGCACTAAGTCAAACTGAGCTAGCATTTCTTCTAATGTAGTAAGTTCTTTAATTTCCATAATGTATGTTGTAAAAATGAATTAAAAAAGCCCCGCAATGCGAGGCTCTTGTAATTTCTTTTGAAAGGCACTATCCATTCAACGCCTCAGCACCACCAACAATCTCTAAGATTTCATTAGTAATTGCTGCTTGACGTGCTTTATTATAAGTCAATGTTAATTGGTCTTTCAATTCTTTGGCATTATCTGTTGCTTTGTGCATCGCCGTCATACGAGCACCGTGTTCAGAAGCAAATGAATCTCTAATCCCTTTATACAATTGTGTTTTCAATGATTTTGGAATCAATGTCAATACAATTTCTTCTTTAGAAGGTTCAAAAATATAGTCTCCTGAAGTAGCCGAAGCCTCTGATTGAATTGGGGCTAAAGGCAAAAATTGTTCTGTTTGAATAATTTGAGTTGCCGCATTTTTAAATTGGTTGTATACCAATTCGATGCGATCGTATTCGCCAGCAATGAATTTTTGCATTAATAATTCAGCGATTGAAGCTACATTATCAAAGGTCAAATCGTCAAAAACACCACTTTGATTTGCAATAACATTAGAAGATTTACTTAAAATATCATTCCCTTTTTTACCAATCGCAAAAACATCAACTTGTTTCCCGACATAAAAATCAGTACGGTTTTTAACCTCTTTAATTACATTTGAATTAAATGCACCACACAATCCTCTATTCGAAGTAATGGCAACTACCAAAACTTTTTTGATTTCGCGTTGTGCTGTATAATCTCCTCCTACATCACCATCTAAGGTTGCTGAAAGATTTTGTAATAATTCCGTTAATTTTTCGGCATAAGGGCGCATTGCTGTAATCGCATCTTGTGCTTTTTTTAGCTTTGCCGCAGAAACCATTTTCATTGCCGATGTAATTTGCATCGTAGATGAAATGGAAGTAATCCTATTACGTATTTCCTTTAAGTTTGCCATTCTAAATATGAAAATTTATCAATTTATCAATGTGTAAATCACAGTTATTTACACATTGACATATTGTTATATTGATTAATTGTATTTCGCAGCAACTTCTTTTGCTACTTTTTCGATAACATCCGTAATCGTGTCATCTAATTTTCCAGCTTTTAAAGCATCAAGGGTGTCTCTGTGTTTGTTGTTCAAGAACTCTAAGAAATCTTTCTCAAATTCTTTTACTTTTTCTACAGGAACATTTCTTAATAAGTTTTTAGACCCCGCGTAGATAATAGCCACTTGATCTTCTACTGTAAATGGTTCGTTCAAACCTTGTTTCAAAATTTCAACGTTTCGTTTTCCTTTTTCAATTACGTTTAAAGTAACAGCATCTAAGTCAGAACCAAATTTAGCAAACGCTTCCAATTCACGGAATTGCGCTTGGTCTAATTTTAAAGTACCTGATACTTTTTTCATGGATTTAATTTGAGCATTACCTCCAACACGAGATACCGAAATACCTACGTTAATTGCAGGACGAACCCCAGAGTTAAACAAATCTCCATCCAAGAAAATTTGACCGTCTGTAATCGAAATTACGTTAGTTGGGATGTATGCAGAAACGTCTCCCGCTTGTGTTTCGATAATTGGTAAAGCGGTTAAAGAACCCCCACCTTTTACAATTCCTTTTAAAGAATCTGGTAAGTCGTTCATGTTTTTTGCAATATCATCATCAGCAATCACTTTACAAGCACGCTCTAATAAACGAGAGTGTAAGTAGAAAACGTCTCCAGGATATGCCTCACGTCCTGGTGGTCTTCTTAATAAAAGAGATACCTCACGATACGCCACCGCTTGTTTAGATAAATCATCATAAACAATCAAAGCTGGACGTCCAGAGTCTCTAAAATACTCCCCAATTGCAGCACCCGCCATTGGAGCATATACTTGCATTGGAGCAGGGTCAGAAGCATTAGCGGCAACGATAATCGTATAGGCCATAGCTCCTTTTTCTTCTAACATTTTTGCAATTCCTGCAACAGTAGAAGCTTTTTGTCCAATAGCAACATAGATACAAAATACAGGTTTTCCTGCATCGTAAAATTCTTTTTGATTTAAGATCGTGTCAATACAAACCGTTGATTTTCCTGTTTGACGGTCACCAATAACCAACTCACGTTGTCCACGTCCTACTGGAATCATTGCATCAACAGCTTTTACTCCTGTTTGTAATGGTTCAGTTACTGGTTGACGGAATACAACTCCTGGCGCTTTTCTTTCCAAAGGCATTTCGTATAATTCACCACCGATTGGTCCTTTACCATCAATTGGTTGTCCCAAAGTGTTTACTACACGTCCTAACATTTGCTCTCCTACTTTAAGAGACGCAATACGTTGTGTTCTTTTTACAGTTGAACCTTCTTTGATTCCTGTTGAAGCACCCAAAAGTACTACCCCAACATTGTCTTCTTCCAAGTTCAATACAATAGCCTCAAGACCATTTTCGAATTCTACTAACTCTCCGTATTGAACATTTGAAAGCCCGTAAACACGAGCAATACCATCTCCAACATTAAGTACTGTTCCTACTTCTTCTAGTGTAGCACCAGATTCAAAACCTTCTACTTGCTTTCTTAATATTGCTGAAATTTCAGCAGGTTTGATTTCCGCCATCTTACTTTATAATTTAGACACTTTTATGTGTAATAACTAATTACTAAACTCTCTTTTTAATACTTGTAATCTATTAGCAACAGAAGCGTTGTATTGCTTGTCGCCTATTCTCAAAATAAATCCTCCTATAATAGAAGCATCTACTGTGTTTTCAATTGTGATTTTCTTATCTGAAAGGGTTGCGATTTTTGCTAAAACTTTAGTTTCTAAAGCCGCATCCATTGGAATAGCAGTAGTTACTTTGGCTACCTCAATTCCGTTCATTTCATCAGACAATTTATTGTATTCTAAAGCAACTGCTTCAAGGATTTCAAAACGTTTGTTTTCAAACAACAAATGAAACAATCCTTGTGTTACTGCATTTACTCCAGAAAAAACTTCCAATAACGCTTTTTCTTTTGCCTCAACGGTAGTCGTTGGGCTTTGAATGAAGGTGCTTAATTCTTCGTTTGCGTTGATTGTAGAAGCAATCCATTTCATATCGTTATTCACAACCTCAACCACTCCTTTTGAATTAGAGATGTTTAAGATTGCTTTTGCATAACGAATTGCTGCTCTTGTACCTGCCATAATTAGTTCAGTTTTACGTCACCTAACATTTTCTCCACTAATTTAGTTTGAGACTCTTTGTTAGATAATTCTTCCTTCAATAGTTTTTCAGCAATACTTAATGATAAGGTAGCTACTTGTGATTTCAAATCAGCCATCGCTGCATTTTTTTCACTTTCGATAGCCGCCTTTGCTTGATCAATCATTTTTTGACCTTGCTCTTGTGCTTCACTTTTTGCATCAGCAACCATTTTTTCTTTCATTTCTCGAGCCTCTTTCAACATTGCGTCACGTTCTGCTCTTGCCTCTTGAAGAATACGTTGGTTATCTGCTTGCAAATTTTGCATTTCGTTACGTGCGTTTTCGGCAGATTCCAAAGCATTTTTAATACCCTGTTCTCTTTCGTTTACTGCATCTAAAATAGGCTTCCAAGCGAATTTTTTTAATAAGAATATTAATCCAACAAAAATGACTACTTGCCAAATAAATAAACCAAACGAAAAATCATTAATTAACTTCTCCATTATATGTAATTATAAAATTGTAAACTTTTTTTTAATTGCATTGCGCAATTGAATCTGTTTTAATTTTTAAAAACAATAGTTACAACCAACCGTTGTAACTATCGTTCTTTGCTTTAATTACGCAGCGAATAACGCAGCGAAACCAATACCTTCAATAAGTGCAGCTGCAATAAGCATAGCTGTTTGGATTTTTCCTGAAGCTTCTGGTTGACGTGCAATTGCGTCCATTGCTGAACCACCAATTTTACCAATACCTAAACCTGCTCCGATTACAATTAATCCTGCTCCTACAATAGTTGGAATTTGCATAATATATATATTAAAAATTAAACATTCAATTTGATTTTTGATTGAAGATTAACGATTTAAGATTTAAGAATTATTCAAAAATCTAAATTCAAAAATCTGCAATCTAATGCGCCTCTTCGTGGTGGTGTTCTTCGTTTCCAGCACCAAAATACAAAGCAGACAACATCGTGAAAATATACGCTTGTAAAAACGCTACTAATATTTCAAGGATAGAAAGTGCAAATGCCAATCCAAATGACAACGAACTTCCAATCCAGCTTTTAAATATAAACATCAAACCTATGATGCTCATTAATACCACGTGTCCAGCCAAAATATTAGCATACAAACGAATCATTAATGAAAATGGTTTGATCACTGTACCTAATAATTCAATTGGAGCTAAAATAAATTTCATTGGTGTTGGCACTCCTGGCATCCAAAAGATATGCGCCCAATAATCTTTGTTAGCAGAAAAAGTGGTAATTAAATACGTTAAAATAGCCAACGAAAAGGTAATGGCAATGTTTCCTGTAACATTAAATCCTAGTGGTGTCAACCCCAAGAGATTTAAAAAGAAAATAAAGAAAAATATAGTTAATAAATAACTCATGTATTTCTTGTAGTTTTTCTCTCCAATGTTAGGAATCGCAATTTCGTCTCTTACATATAAAACTAACGGTTCAAAGAAACGTCCAGCTCCAGATGCAATTCCGCCATTTTTAGCATATGATTTTGCCAAACCTCTGAACAAGAAAAACATTAATAAAGCCACAAATAAAATTCCCACCACGCTTTTTGTAATAGACAAATCTAGTGGTTGCGCATTGGTAGGATGACCGTGCTCCTCAGTAAGCGTCCCTTTGGCATCAGTTTTATAAATTTTCTCGTGGTGTAATTTGTAGAAATTCCCGTTGTGCTCTGCAACATCTGTTACAGGTCCGTGGTGAAATTCAGCTGAAGAAAATATTTGCAACCCATTATCCCATAAAATAATAGGCAATGAAAAACCGTAGTGTTCTCCTGTTTCTTTATTGGCATTAAAATAAAAAGAATGTGAATCTAATAAGTGGTGATTGATAAACTCTTTTATTTCAGCTTTAATATCGGTAGATTCTTCATGAGCTACTTCTGTATGCTCTTTTTCCGCTTTTTCAACGGGATTAGCCAAACTAATCAAAGGAAGACAAGCTACTAAAGCTACTAGTATGAATTGAAGTGGTTTGTTTGAAATCACCATAACAGTTAAATATCTTAGTTTATTTTGGTTTCTAAAATTTAGGTGCAAAGGTACATTTTTTATTAATATTCAAAAGAATATGAAAAATTATTTTTTGCCTTATTTATCACTTTTATAGGTAATTTATTGTTTTTCATTTAATATCACTATCGTTACTATGGTTTCAATTGATAAAAAGACAATAAACATCCCAAAAAAATTAATTTTTTCAATTGGAGCAGTGCTAGAAATGCTTTTTAAAATGGGGTGCACAAAAACAAAAAATGCCACCATTTTTAGGGTAGTAATTATTAAAAAAGACATGCCTACCAAATCAAAATTACGAGCACTTACCCGAAAAACCGTCAGCAAAATAGCTACAGAAAAAAGCCCGAAAAAAAGATACAAACTCAGAAGTGAATACGAAAAAGCGTCATGTCTAATTCCTATCCATTCAAAAGCAAAGCGGTGTGCAAAATAAGACAGTATAATTATAGCTGCCCAAATTAATACGGCTGTTTTGTGTTTAGGATTTGGCAATAGTTGAAAATTCAATTGAAATCGGATTTGTTGATGTCATTTACTTGTCTTATGGTGTTGTAAAGCGCTAAAAAAACACCCAATAGAACACTTATTTTATGGTAATAAAAAATAGGGCTTGGATGTGTTTCATCTAACCAATTCCCCATATATGAAAAAACAAAAATAACAACCCCCATCTGAATGGGAATATTGATTAATGCCAACCATTTATTGAATGGTTTTTTGTTTTTTTTATTCTCCATTATTTGCTTGGGGAGGATTTGTTTTCATAGTACAGGTTGCACTAAAATCAGCACCGGGCTCTACCGATAATTTCCCCACAGTCACTTCGCCATAAATAGCAGCTGTTGCTTTGATATTCAGTAATTCAACCACTTGGATTTTTCCACTAAAACGCCCTTCAATATCGGCGCTTTTACAATCAATATCCCCTACAACTATTCCGGCTGGCCCAATAACTATTTTCCCTTCACATTGAAAATTACCCGTTAACTCTCCGTCTAATCTAAAATCAGCCACAGAATAAATATTTCCTTTTATTCGAGTTCCTTCAACAATTCGGTTCGTTTTTCCTAAAAGATCGGTGTAGGATTTGGTTTTTTTTTCAAACATAATTTACTGCTTTTTTGAGGCTAAATAGCGGTCTAAGTTTTTCTTGATTTGGACTATTTTATAATTATCACTCGAAATGACAATCGCGGGTTGATTAATCGTATATTGTTTATTTACAGTCATGTAATTGATTATATCATTGGCATAGGCCTCTGACTTTATATTATGAATAACTATAAAATTTTCTTTATCAGTATAGACATCATACGAATACGAGTGGTTGCTGATTTTCTCATCTTCAATGAATTTTTTGATTTTTGCTTGTGTTTCTTGAGTTAAAGAATCTGTTTTTAAACCTACTTTAAACAAAATTTTCCAACTTTTAGCCGCCGAACTAAACTCCATTTTTTCCAAAATCGGGATTTGATTGTTCAAGATTTCTTGTGCTTGTTTGCCTTCTTCGGAATTAGAATACTGTTCGGCCACTTCTTCCAATGCTTTTTTGTAAGCTTCTAGTCCAAACAATTTTGCCTGTGTATTGGCGCGTAACAACTCCATTTTTGGAAGAATTTCATCACCCGAAAATTGAATGATTGCAGTATTTAATTTTTCTAAAACTTCCACAAACTGTTGTTCTTGAAACAATTTATAAAATTGATTGTATATTTTTTCTGGAGTTTCGAGATTGGAACTATTGGTATCCGTATTACTGATAATTTGCGCATAACGCGAGCCCGGATATTGCGAGACAATACGGTTTTTCATTGCCGTTGCCTTAGTTGCATCTGTAATTTGATAGATTTTGTACAAATTATACATCGTTGGCAAAACCAATTTCTCTTCTGGATTTTGTTCCAATATTTTTTCTAATTTGGCTGTAGCCAAAGCGTATTCTTTGAACTTTTCTTTGTAAATAATCCCCAATTGATAAAACGCAAAATTGCGTATTTGATTGATGCTGTCGAGTACTTTTTTATCAGAAGGTATTTGATTTAAATAATAATCCACCGAATATTTGTCGTCCGGTTTGTCAATAGTTTTAGTGGTTACTTGTAGTGGTGTTGCATCGGATAAAGGGGTATCTGTTGTTGAATTTGCTGAACTGGTTTTCATTCTCCAAAACCCATTCGGATTTCGTTTTCCCCAATTTTTTTTGAATTCCAACTGACCAAAAGCCACTGTGGTAGGATTATAAAAATAAAATGTGCTTGAAGTGCTACTTCCTGAGTCTAATTTTGGAAGTGTTCGAACCGCCGTTTTGGTATTTAATAATGTTGTTCCTGGCAAATCGGAATTACCTGAGTGTTCGAAATTCTTTATAGCTTCTTGCTGTATTTTTACTAAAAGGGCTTGTTTTTCCTCTTTCTTTTTTAATTCGTCAATATATTTACCAAAATAAACGATCCTATCGGTTTCAGACAGAGACACTACTTTTAAAATGCTATCATTTGTTACTGCTAATGCGTCGTATTTGATCACATCGTCCAGGTTTTTTCGGACTTTTTCAATTTGTGCAAATTCTCTAGTTTTTTTATCTAACTTAACTAAAGTACTGTCATAATATTTTGCAGCCAAAGGAAAATTAGTGCTTTTAAAATACATATTACCTATATTTCGATAATTTGAAGCCGCTAAATACGTGTTGTCTTTTACTTTTTTTAATGATAGATTGTAATTTTTTAAAGCCAATTCTATATCATTGCTTTTATCATAAAACACCCCCATTTGATGGTAAATCAAATCTAAAAAAGGGCGGTTTTCCCGATTTTCAACCAATTGGGCAAACATTTTAGTTATTTGAGCTTTATCGCCATTTTGAAAATCAAATAATTGGGCTTTTCTCGCATACGCCTGAATACGGTATTCTCTATCTGCTTTTCGATTCATGTCAATCACTGATTGATAACTAGATAATGCCAATTCTCTTTTACCTAATTCTTCATACAACTGCCCTAAAATGAATCGATATCGGGCTTTCTCTGTATTAATTTTAGTTGCTTTTTCGGCCACCTGCAATTTTACTACCGCACTGTCCTTTTCTTCTAAATTCAAAAAGGCTTCTGCCAAAACGGCATTGGCATTCGCTACCAATTGTTTATTTAATTTAAAGTCTTTTAATAGCTTACTTAAATTTTTAATTGCTAAAGCTTCATTCCCTAGACGCATATTGGTTTTTTCGCGCCAAATTTTTGCCTCATGAATTTTACTACTATTGGGATATTTGTACAAAATATAATTAAACGCGTCCAAAGCAGGAACAAATCGCTGGCTGTAATATCTCGCTTTTCCAAGCATTAAATATGCTTCGTCTGTTTGATAATTGTACTCCTTTCCTCCAATGTTCATGGAGTGCTTCTGAATTCCTTTTGTGGCTTTTGTTTCTGCTAAATCAAAATTGGCATTCTTGGCAGTATCTAAAATTGAGCCGTCTGACATTTCCATTTTTTCGACGGGCAATCGTTTCCAAAAATTGTTTTTGCTTTTTGTATTAATATCTGCAATTCCTTTATCAAAAGCGACTCCCCCGTTATAAAGTACATTGTACTTGGTGGTTAGTGCGTGGTAATTTCGCGATACAAAAGTGTTTTTCTTAGTAGAACAAGCCACTATAAAAAGCAACAGAAAAAAACTGAAGATATGTTGAGATCTATTTATTTTCAATTGGAAACCATTTATAACTTTAACTTCTAATTCACTATTTTAGTGTATAGATGGGTAAAATTACGTTTCTTTTTGAAATATTGAAAGTTAAACCGCAAAAAAGGCTTCGAGTTCTTGAAGTGTTTCATCAGACGTGATAATATCTTTAACCACCTCTCCTTTATTTAATACCACAATTCTATCGCAAACTTCAACGGTGTGTTGTAAGTCGTGACTTGAAACCAAGATGGTTGTCTTTGGATTTTCGGCTAATTCTTTAATGATTTTTTTTAATCGATTGACTGTGGTGGGATCTAAATTAGCAAAAGGCTCGTCTAAAACCACCACCTCAGGATTACCTATCAAAGCAGCAATAATTCCCACTTTCTTTTGATTCCCTTTAGACAAATCGCGCAAGTATTTTTTATTTTCAAGTATTTCTCCATTAAAAAAATCTTGATGTTTTTGAAGTAAAGCATCAATCTCGGCTTTGTTTTGACCTCGTAAATCACCAATGAAATTGAAATATTCTTCGGGCGTCAAATACCCAATTAAGAAGCTTTCGTCTATGAAAGAAGTGGTAAAGGATTTCCAGTTTTCACTAGTAGAAACAGGAATTTCGTTATTGATGATTTCGCCGGTTGTAGGTTGGATTAAATCCAAAAGCAAACTGAAAAAAGTAGTTTTACCTGCGCCATTATTGCCTACTAGTCCAAAACTTTGTCCTTTTGGAATACTTAAATTATCGATTTGTAAAACGGTTGTTCCGTTGTATTTTTTTGAAAGTTGGTTGATTTGGATCATGGTGAATATCGTTTATGAGATTAAAAGTTTATGGGGTTAGAAAATGTTTATTACTGCTAACCGGAAACTGAATGTTAATTGTTTTGTTTGTAGGCTTGAATGGTTTTGTATTTCTCTATTTTGTAGACTTTTTCAATTTGAGAAAAAACCCGGTCGCGTAATGCAAAACCTATTAGTCCAGCACCTGCCACAAGAGCTAAGCCTGTGTTTGGACCTTCCATGTTTTTGCCTAAAGCATATAATAAAACTGGCAACAAGACTTTGGGTAACGAAATTAAAGTCGTTTGTAGATTAAATGCTTTTTTATCACCAAAAGCGCCTTTACTTGAGGTTAAATCAATAGGCGTTTTGGTATAAGCACCCGCGTACAAAACTAAATGAGAATTGATTCCAATGTTGTAAACCGCTCCCGCCAAAATGGTTAAATATACCTGCCAACCAAGATAAATATAAAAGGAAGCTAAAAGGGTAGAAAGTACAGTTGCAATCACAATTAACCACCATTTTGAAGTTAAATAGTTTTTGTATGAAATGTTTTGGGTCATCATCAATGGGTAATATTGGCTATCCCAACTAGGTACAAACTGACCAAAAGTGAACAAAAAGCCACCTGTGACAAAAATCCCCGCAAAAATTTGTATGGCTTGGGGTTGGTGGAAATTTTCATTGAAAAAAAGAAAGCCATAAAACAAAAACAAAATACTCATCCCTACCGTGGTTTTAGAACGCTTGTTTCGCTTGATTAATTTAATATCGTTTTTTAAAAACGTGCCTAAAGTCCCTAACTGATTTAGCCAAGTGAAATTTTCAGTTTTGGCAACCGTCGATTTAGTAGCTAATCCAGCATCTAAATACAATTGGTTTTTAAAAAAATCATAGGTGATTTTATACAATCCTATAAGCAATAGAAGTGGGACTAAAAATAATCCTGGAATGTGAAATAGGCTTTCAAAAAAAGGTGCCGAATAATCCGTAATGTTGAAATAGCCGTAATGTTGTAATCCGCCTAAAACAACTATAACTACTAGTAAAATTCCAAATAAATTGTCTTTGTTGCTAAAGAGCACATTAATGAAATTGTTGATGTACACCAACGAAAACATAGCCAAATGCCAAGAAAGAATGCTCTCAATTGGATGATTTTCTATGAACAACACCACTGAGAAAGGCAGAAAGAAAAAAACGTGCATTAAGTTAAAAAAAGACAAAGCGGTTTTCCCTAGAGAAAAATGAACAATTGTACTTTTTTTAATGGGCAAAATTAGCATAGGGCGAATGTTCATTACGGGGATTTTTTGCCATAAAAAACGCATCCCTAAATCAAAAAGGAAATAGTAAATCAAAAAGGTGTTGATTTGAACTAAAGGGTCTAAATGATTCTCTTTAAGGCCATAATACAACCCAATTCCCATGGATAGAAGCGCAAAAGAATACAATAAAGCCAGAATGGCCAATAGAATCTTTATAGCGAGATTCGTTCCAAAAGAAGCCGAACGGGAAAACGATTTCCATTCCAGCGAGAGAAAATGTAGAATAAACTTCATTAAGTATAGATTTGGTAAATAAGTAGTTAAAAGTAATAAAAAGTTACGAATTCCAATTTCTATATTTGAAGTTTTTTAATCCATTTAAATCCTTTAATCCGTGGCGAGGACTTTCATTTGGTAACTTTTCCAGACAATGACTAGAGCAAAAAAACTATTCTTTGTGCTTTTGCGCCTTTGTGGCAAATCCTACAAACCTGATCTTTATCATTTTCTAAAACCCCTATGGTTTACTATATTTGTCAAAAATTACAACTATGTCTTCCTTTTTAAAATTAATCATTAAAGAAGTGAAACGCGAAACCAAAGACGCTGTTTCCATACTTTTTTCAGTTCCTGAAGAATTACAATCCAACTATACTTTCATTGCTGGTCAATACATTAACCTGCGATTGACTTTGGACAATCAAGAAATTCGTCGCGCCTATTCAATCTGTTCTGCTCCGGATAGTGGCGAATTACGAATTGCGGTAAAAGCCGTTCCTAATGGACTTTTTTCGCAGTTTGCCAATACCAAACTTAAAGCAGGAGACGTTCTTGAAGTGGGAAACCCAGAAGGGAAATTCACTTTTGAACCTCAGGCTGATCGTCAACGTAACTATGCCGCTTTTGTGGCGGGTAGCGGTATTACACCTGTTCTTTCTATTTTGAAATCGGCGTTAAAAAGTGAACCAAAAAGCACCTTTGTTTTGGTATACGGAAACAAATCGCCTGAAGAAACCATTTTTCACCAAGAATTACACGATTTACAATCCCAATATGTGGGGCGTTTATTTGTACACTATGTCTATAGCCAAGCAAATGTAGCTGCTGCTTTGTCTGGACGCATTGACAAAACTACAGTGAATTATATCCTGAACGAAAAACACGCCAGTTTGGAATTTGACAAATTCTATTTGTGTGGGCCTGAAGCAATGATTAACAAGGTTTCGGAAGCTTTAAAAGAAAAAAATATCAAGGAATCCAATATCAAATTTGAATTATTTTCGGCTTCTGCCAAAGAACATACTATCGAACAATCGTTAGAAGGACATGCGCAAATTACGGTAATGGTGGACGATGAAGAAACGACTTTTGAAATGTCGGCCAAACAAACCATTCTGGATGCTGCTTTAAAACAAGGTATTGATGCTCCTTATTCTTGTCAAGGCGGAATTTGTAGTAGTTGTTTAGCGCGCGTTACCGAAGGAACTGCCGAAATGACTAAAAACTCTATCCTAACCGACAAAGAAGTCGCTAGCGGATTGATCTTGACCTGTCAAGCACATCCTACATCAGCTACGATTCGAGTGGATTTTGATGATGTTTAGTTTTTGCTGCTAACCTGCCTGCGGCAGGCGGGGGCGCAAAGTTTAAAAAAATAATTAAATATAGAAAAAACGAGAAGTGATGGCTTCTCGTTTTTTGTTTTGACTCCTTAGAGGTTTCCAAAACCTTGTAGATGTGTTCTTTTTTGTCAAGCTATCCGAAATCTAAGGGTTGTTGAGATTGCTTCGTTGTGCCTTCTCGCAATGATCAATCCGTGAAATGGGTGTAATCTGTGTTACCTCTTAAGAACCTCAGCTATTCGGGTCACCACTTGCTCAGGAAGAATAGTTCGCATGGCGTTTTCATAACCCGCTACTTTTTTATTGCCATAGACCGACGTCGGCAATTGTGGATATTGATTTCTGTCGGACACCAAAGCATTGTCTAATGTTTGATTAAAAGGCAAAAATCCCGCATATGGATGGGTGGCACCCCAAAGAGTAACTACGGGAACACCCAACATGGCCGCTATATGCGCATTGCCCGAATCCATAGACAACATCACGTCTAAGTTGCTGATCAAATCCAATTCCTCTTGAAAAGGGATTTTTCCTGCCATGTTGATGACGTTATTTTTATCTCCTGCTAAGTTTTGAAGTTGTTCTTTTTCGTTTTGGCCTCCGCCAAAGAGCAAAATAGTGTGTTCTTGATTTTGGGCTAAAGTATCGATTACTTCCTTCATTAAATCCAGTGGATAGACTTTGGAATCGTATTGGGCAAAAGGCGCAATCCCAATTAGCTTTTGTGATTGAGCCACAATTGTCGCTAATTCAAGTTGTGTAATAGGTGCTTGGAGAGGAAATTGAGGTCGAGACAAATCGATTGGAAACCCTAAGCTTTCAAAAACCAATCGGTGTCTTTCAAACATCGTGGTCAAAGGCCGGAAATTTTTATTTTCAGCGCGTGTTAACGCTTTTTTCTCGGCGCGTCCTTTATCTACAAAACTGACTTTTTTACCGCTTAAAGCAAATAAACTCCGAACTACTTTGGAACGCAACACGTTATGTAAATCCGCAAACGCATCAATTTGTAACCTTTTTAAATCTTGGAACAACCGCCACAAACCTAAAACTCCTTTATGACGTTCTTTTTCGTCAAAAGCAAAGAAATGTAGATTTGGAATATCCTTGAAAAAAGGTTGAAAAAACGGTCTTGAAATTACTGTGATTTTCAGTTCAGGATATTGGTTTACCAACGCCCGTAAAACAGGAACCGTCATAGCGACATCTCCCATTGCAGAAAGTCTCATAACGGCTATATGTTGTATCTTTTTAAACAATTACTTAATGTATAAAACCATTAAGAGATTAAGGTTCATTAAGTTTTACTTCATTTTCTTAATCCCTTAATGGTTAAAATATAGTTTCTTATTTTTTGTTTTGGTACAAAACCGGATTTAAATCATCGTCGTTGTACATTTTCATTTGTTTGTACACTTTCATGAATTTGTTTCCGTTTTCAATGTCGGTCAACAAATCGTCAATAGCAGTCGATAAATCGGTTCTTTGTTCTAAAAGGACGTTTAGTTTTTCTTGACACTTGTCTTTGTGTTCTTGTGAAGCGTCTGGCCGACTTACCTCTTCTTGCATGTGGTAAATTTTCAAAGCCAAAATAGACAATCTATCAAATGCCCAAGCTGGACTTTCAGAATTGATTTTTGCATCTACTTTTACTTTAACATGACTGTATTTTTGAAGAAAATAACTATCAATATATTCCACCATATCGGTACGTTCTTGATTGGAAGCATCAATTCTTCTTTTCAAAGTCAAAGCCGCAACCGGGTCAATATTGGGGTCACGAATAATATCTTCAAAATGCCATTGCACCGTATCGATCCAGTTTTTTAGATACAATAAATGTTCAAATTGTTCCTTTGGAAAAGGATTATTAATGGGTTGATCTACATTATCAAATTGATGATAATCTTGAATACTTTGTTCAAATACTGAATAGGCTAATTTTGAAAACATGTCTTTAAAATTGAATCACAAAGATACTTTTTTATACATTTATAGGATTGAAAAAACGATTAAAGTTTTATAAAACCATTCTAAACTCAATTTATGCAAATTCATCATCTGTCTGAAAACAATAGTGTTCTGAATCATTTCTTAGGTCAAATTCGCGATGTGAATATCCATAACGACAGCCTCCGTTTTAGAAAAAACATGGAACGCATAGGCGAAATTATGGCGTATGAAATGAGTAAAAGTTTAGACTATCAAGCGGTTACTATTCCAACACCTTTGGGAACAAAACCGACTCATTACATCAAAAATCCATTAGTAATTTGTTCTGTTTTACGTGCTGGTTTAACACTACACAATGGGTTTTTAAACTATTTTGATGCCGCTGAAAACGGGTTTATTTCGGCCTACCGCCACCACCCCAACAACGACGATTTTTTTGAAATTATAGTGCAATACCAAGCGGTTGCTGATATTAACAACAAAACGGTTGTAGTGGTTGATCCTATGCTGGCTACCGGACAATCTATTGTAGCTGTTTTTAAACGATTGATGGAAAGAGGTACTCCTTCCGAAATTCATATAGCGGTAGTAATTGCTGCACCAGAAGGAATTGCACATTTAGAAACGGAATTGCCTGACACTTGTCATCTTTGGATAGCCGCCACAGACGACCACCTCAACGAGCATAGTTATATTGTTCCAGGATTGGGCGATGCGGGCGATTTGGCTTACGGCCAAAAATTATAATTGGCTCACAAACGAAAACAAACTACACAACACAACAGCAATAAACACCATTTCTTGCTTGAATTTAGTTTGTAAATACTCCAAATGTGCACTAGCTAAAATGGCTAGCGGGGCAATCGTCAAAAGTAAAAAATCACTGCTTTTATTGGCCGAAAGGACAAAAACAATCACTCCAATAAAGAAGGAAGCAACAATTTTTTTATACGAAGTTTGTGTTATCGAGGGACGATGAGACAAAGTAATGAACATGGAAAAAACAAAAAACAAGGCTACCGAAACATAAATCGAAAAAGCGATATTTTGGTTAGTATTGGTAAAATAATCTATCGCTATATCTATTTGGGTATTTTGATGCCAATAGTCTAAGATGTTAATGCCGAAAAAAGAAGTGAAAAACGCAAAGAAAATTGCCACTGCAATGAAAGCAATAAAAGGCAAAACCCAATTGGTATAATCTCTCGAAACATGGAAAATAACCGAGATAAAGACCAAAATCAAGAAAAGAATACTCCAAAAACTAAACAAAGAGGCTACAAATATCCACAAAGAGGCATCAAATATTTTTTCCTTGGACGCTTTCATGGACTGTAACGAGATTAAACGACGTAAAGCCAATAGAATAAAAAAATTGGCTAAAAGAATGTTCAAATTATTAAGAATCGTAGGGAAGAACAATAACAGCAACAAGAAAAAAATTGCGGTATAACTACTATTTTTAGTGAGACCGTTACGTTTTCCAATGAAACTCGTTAGGAAAATAGACGCCAATACGACTAGAAAAGTAAACGCTTTTTTTAGAAGCAAAACACCCGAAGCTACCCATGATGTATCTTGGATTTGGTAGATAAAAAAGAAAAACAACACTAAAAATACTGTTAAAGCGTAATTTAATGGTGTAGATTTTTTAAAAACACTTGCAATCATAAGGATATTTTATACTTTTGTGTTTGTAAATATACTACTTGTTTAAAACAAGTTCAAAAAAGATGCTTTTTTAAACGTTCTTTTTGCATACTTACTCAAAAAATAAATAACATTATAATTTTATATCATTATGAAATCATTTTTCGAAGGAATTCAGTTCTTATTTGTAGATGTATTATTTGCACCACTTGATTTTTTAAGATCTTTAGAGCTTTCTTCATGGACTGCTGCTAATGCTATCAACTGGATTTTCATGATTATTTGTGCTGCTGCTATTGTATATTGGATTAAACAATTACAAATTTTTGACGAAGCAGGTACAGAAAATCAAGACACCACTGCACATTCTTTCTTGAAATAATAAATTAAAAAAATATTGGAAACTACTTTAAGTCGTTTCCAATATCTCTTCTAAAATACATCTTATCAAATTGAAGCTTCGCGATATTTTGATAAGATTTTTTTATGGCCTCTTCAAAGTTATCACCATACGAAGTAACGGTTAATACACGCCCCCCGTTAGACAAGACCTGATTATTTTCTAATTTGGTTCCCGCGTGGAATACAATAGAATCAGTAATGTTTTCTAAACCAGTAATTACTTTCCCTTTTTCAAATTCTTCGGGATAACCACCTGAAACCACCATAATTGTGGTAGCGCTTCTTTCGTCAACCTCCAACGCAATTTGGTCTAGTTTTTCATTGGCTACCGCCAAAAATAATTCCACTAAATCGGTTTTCAATCTTGGAATTACCACTTCGGTTTCTGGATCACCCATGCGTACATTGTATTCAATCACGATTGGCTCTCCTTTTACGTTGATCAAACCAATAAAAACAAATCCTTTGTATGCAATCCCATCTTTTTGAAATCCGTCAATCGTTGGTTTTACAATGCGTGTTTCGATTTTTTCCATCAAAACAGTATCTACAAATGGCACTGGAGAAACAGCTCCCATTCCGCCGGTATTCAAACCGGTATCGCCTTCACCAATGCGTTTGTAATCTTTGGCTGTTGGTAAAATTTTATAGCTTTTTCCATCGGTCAAAACAAAACAGCTTAATTCAATTCCGTCCAAAAATTCTTCGATTACCACTTTGGCACTCGCTGTCCCAAATTTTTGATGTACCAACATATTGCGTAATTCTTCTTTGGCTTCTGCCAAATCTTGAATAATCAACACGCCTTTTCCGGCAGCTAATCCGTCTGCTTTCAATACATACGGCGGCTGTAGCGTTTCTAGAAACTGACATCCTTGTTCTACCGTTTCAGCCGTAAAACTATCATAAGCGGCTGTTGGAATGTTGTGTCTGAATAAAAATTCTTTAGCAAATTCTTTACTTCCTTCTAATTGCGCACCAATAGTGGATGGACCAATCACTGGAATATCTTTTAAGCCGGCATCATTCAAGAAGAAATCGTAAATTCCTTTTACCAATGGATCTTCTGGTCCTACCACAACCATTTCCACTTTTTCTTTTAAGACAAAGTCTTTAATGGCTGGAAAATCCGTTGGGTTGATGTTAATATTGTTAGCTATTGCTGCGGTTCCGGCATTTCCTGGTGCAACAAAAAGGGTGTCGCAAAGCGGACTTTGAATCATTTTCCACGCAAATGCATGCTCTCTTCCGCCTGAACCCAAAAGTAAAATAGTCATGTTGTAGTTGTATTAGTTGTGGCGCAAAAATAATGGCTTTTGAACGGAAAAAATAATTAATTTTTAAAAAGTTGTTGGGACACCCCTTTTCCTGTGAGGTTTCTTAAACCTTGTAGGCATTCAACTAATCTTTAAAACAAAACCTACAAGGTCAAAAAGACCTTGCAGGTTAGATAAGTTTTCCAACAAAAAACCCGCTTCAAAAAGCGGGTTCATTTTTATTTAATATAATTCGAAAAATCTTTGTGTTCCTCTTTTGAGAGTTCTTCTGGCGAAAGGGATTTAAAATACTCATAGGTAATTTTCATTCCTTCGGCTCGCCCTACTTTGGCCTCCCAACCCAATAATTCTTTGGCTTTGCTAATGTCGGGTTGACGTTGTAAAGGGTCGTTAATAGGCAACGGATGATAAACTACTTTTTGATTCGTACCTGTTAATTTGATGATTTCTTCAGCAAAATCTTTGATGGTAATTTCGTCTGGATTTCCAATATTCACTGGATACACATAATCGGAATGCAAAAGTCTATAAATCCCTTCTACTTGATCGTCTACATAACAAAAAGAGCGGGTTTGCATTCCGTCGCCAAAAATGGTTAAATCCTCTCCACGAATGGCTTGACCAATAAAGGCAGGAATAACTCTTCCATCGTTGAGACGCATTCTTGGGCCGTAGGTATTAAAAATTCGAACAATGCGGGTCTCTACACCGTGAAACGTATGATACGCCATGGTAATTGATTCTTGGAAACGTTTGGCTTCGTCATACACCCCTCTCGGGCCAATGGTGTTTACATTACCGTAGTATTCTTCAGTTTGTGGATGTACCAATGGATCGCCGTACACTTCAGAAGTAGATGCAATTAAAATTCGCGCTTTTTTCACGCGCGCCAAGCCTAATAAATTATGTGTTCCTAACGAACCTACTTTCAGGGTTTGAATGGGGATTTTTAAATAGTCTATCGGACTTGCTGGCGAAGCAAAATGCAAAATGTAATCCAACTTTCCTGGAACATGGACAAACTTAGTGATGTCGTGGTGGTAAAATTCGAAGTTTTCAAGCTTAAATAAATGCTCGATATTTTTCAAATCGCCCGTAATCAAATTGTCCATCCCTATAACAAAATAGCCTTCTTTTATAAATCGGTCACAAAGATGCGACCCTAAAAATCCTGCCGCTCCTGTTATAAGTATTCGTTTCATAGAAAATTAGTATTGACTTATTTTACATTAAAAATTTGTTCCAAAATTTTGATCGTAATCAAATAAGTTGGCTTTACTCCTGTCGTTCCCAAACCTCCTGAAGCCAAAGTGCTTCCGGTTTCTAATGGATTATCCGAGGCATAATACGCGTAACGCACTTTGATGTCTTTAGGCACACTTTTTCTAATTCTCGAAGCTGATTGGATGGCTTTTTGATAATATGCGCCCTCCATTTCTAATCCGATTGCTCTCCAAGTTGATTCGTGGAAGAATTTCAATAAATCTCGGTTTTGCAATGAAGTTCCTAAAACCGTAACCATTGGACCGGCAAAAACTGCAATATCATTTCCTTCAAACATCTCAGCCGTTAATTCATTTTCAAAAAAGTAATTATCCGCTGTTCCTTCGTTGATGTGCGCATTCGGAATCATAATATCGCCCTTGCCTCCTTCTAAAATTCCCGCTTTTCCCATAATCGAAATCGACTGGGCATTTAGGAAGGTTTCTTTTTTATACGGCTTGAACAACTCGTCAATCGTTTCATAGGCTTGCTCTCCAAAAGCATAATCCATTACGATAATCACTGGTTTTTCGTCGCCTAAATTAGCTTTAGGGAAAGAGGTTTTGCTCCAATCTATTTTGGCGGTGTCAAAAATCTGAACATCGATGTTTGTTCCTGAAGTGTCTGGCAACGAAATCATTCCTTGCTTCAAAGCCACCGCTTCAACCAAATCACGAACATCATTGGCTCCAGACTTACTCAATTCTTCATAAATAACAAAATCCGATTGGTTTTTGAACTTCGTTTTCAAAGCCGGAACGGCAAAAATGGAATTCATTACCGAGTGCATATTAGCACTAATGACATGAATAGGTCTGCCTAATAAATTATTTTCTTTTAAAACTTCTTTGATATTGGTTGCCCAAATTTCGCCGTGAATATGGTGTCCCAAACGCTCTCTCAAGACTGGGCTGAAAGTGATGGTGCGTTTGTTGTTTTCTACAATTTCTTCAATGGCTAATTTTCCTAACCAATAAATAACGTGCAAGAAACGATCTGGGGAGGTAGCCGAACCGAACGCATCGTAGATGTCTAAAACTTCTTCGAAGGTTCTACCCAAAATATTAGCGGTATGAGAAATTGCTTTCTCTTTCTCAATTTGAGTTAATTTTTTTGTTTGTTTGGCGGCAATTTCTAATTTTTTCCAATCGTGGGATACTTCCCCACCTTCATCTAACAACACTCTGTTTTTAATCTTATGCGATTCGATGAAAATAAAGGTTAAGTGCGTCAAAATATCGTAAATGTCCGAACGTCCACGAGTAATCACTACGTTCATTTGGTCCTCGTCGATGCGGTAGCAATTACGGCGTCTTTTTGGAGGGACAATCGCTTTAAAGTGCGATTTAGAATAGCCTTCTTCTGAAGTTAAGTTAATGAATCGGCATTCTTCAATTCCGATAGGAAGTCGTTCAATAACGTACAAAAGTCCGTTCAATTCAACTTTTTCATCGGCAATGTTTCCGTAAATTTCCGGACGTAACGCTAGTAAAGCTTCTCTTAAAGTATCTCCTGAAACACCCATTGGTTTGTAAAAACCTCTGTTAAATAAATGCCTCATGGTAATGTACAGTCGTTCAATAGCTGCTGACGACTCTTGCGCTCGGGAGCGCGAAATGTTTTTGATTTCTATCATCTTTATTTATTTTTTAACCTGCAAAGATAACGGATTTATTTTGAGTTTAACGCATCTGCGATTTTTCTGTCGTTAGCTAAACGAGGAATTTTGTTCTGACCCCCTAGTTTTCCTATTGATTTCATATAGTCTTGAAATCCGTTTTTTGGCACTTTTGTAATTACCAATGGGCGCAAGACGTTGCCCACAATTAAGTCGTCATAATACACGTTTTGTTTGCGCATCGCGATGTCGATTTGTAACGCAAATTCATCTAGGTTTTCAGGTTCGTTTTCGAATTCAATCAACCATTCATGATACGGCAGTCCTTCGGCAGGGTTGATTTGTGGAGCAACGGTAAACTCATTCACGCGAGTTGAACTCCCTTTCATAGCTTCTTGCAAAGCACTTTCTACTTCTTTACCAATCACGTGTTCGCCAAAAGCGGAAATGTAATGTTTGATACGGCCTGAAACTATCACTCGATACGGTTGTAAACTCGTAAACTGAACGGTATCACCAATGTTATACCCCCAAAGTCCAGCGTTTGTTGACAAAATCAAAACGTAATTCACGCCTAATTCTACTTCGCCAATGGTATACCGACGCGGATTTTTATTTAAGAATTCGTCACTCTTAATGAATTCATAGAAAATTCCCGAATTCAACAACAGCAACATGCCTTTTTCCTTCTGACTATCTTGGTAAGCAAAAAATCCTTCCGAGGCTGGAAATAGCTCAATTGAATCCACTTTTCGATCGATTAAATTTTCGAATTTGGCACGATAGGGTTCGTAATTGACTCCGCCGTAAATGAACAAATTAAAGTTTTTAAAGATTTCGCCAACAGGCTTGCCTCCTTTTTGCTGCAATTTTTCAAAATACATTTGAACCCAAGACGGAATTCCTGAAATCACCGCCATATTTTCGTTGAACGTTTCTTCAACAATAGCGTTGACTTTGGTTTCCCAATCCTCAATGCAATTGGTTTCCCAAGATGGCATGCGATTTTTTTGTAAATATTTCGGAACAAAATGCGCGACAATTCCAGACAAACGCCCCAATTTTATTCCGTTTTTTTCTTCTAGAATAGGGCTTCCTTGCAGGAAAATCATTTTACCATCCACAAAATCAGCGTTTCCTGTTTCGTGAATGTAATGCAAAATGGCATTGCGAGCCGCCTCGATATGGTACGGCATGGATTCCTTAGTCAACGGAATGTATTTTGCTCCCGAGGTTGTCCCCGAAGTTTTAGCAAAATAAAGCGGTTTTCCTTTCCAAAGCACGTTCTCCTCCCCTTTTACTACTCGCTCCACATACGGTTTCAATTCTTCATAATCGCGAACCGGAACGTGTTGAGCAAAATCGGCAGGGGTTTGTATTTGGTCAAAATGATGGTCTCGTCCAAATTGCGTGTCTTTCGCTTGACGAATTAATTTTTGGAACACCTTGTTTTGGGTTTCCACAGGATTTGTAGCCCAAGCCTGTGTGTTTTTCACCACTTGGCGTGCAAATAATCGAGCCGCAATAGATTTTATGGACATTGTGTAAATTTATTTGTTCTTTTTAGACGCTTGTTGCTCTTCTTTAGTTACTCGTTTTCGTAATTCTAGTTCTTCTTTTGAAGCGGATAAATTACCTTCTGCTGGAGCTTCTTCCACCGAAGAAAGGATAGAGTCTTTATTGAATTTAGCATACTCTAACTCGCCTGTCAACACTTTTTTAAGTGATTTGATGTAGGCTTCATTTTGTTCCAAAGCCTGAGTCAAAGAATCTGATTTTAGGGCTAATTCGGTAGCATCACGTTTTAATTGTGAAGAAGAATATCCCGGAATAAATTCCCGTAAAGGAGTAAAAGCAATGATAAAAGTGGTCACAAAAATGATGAAAATAGCGCTCAAACTTACCACCACAAAAACATTCATCAAAGTGAGTTTTAGCGAAAAGGTTTCCTCAAAAGTATCTTCGTTTAAAATGATTAAACGCCTTTTGTTGAACAGGTTTTCTTTTAATTGCTGTCTTTTTAATCCCTTTTTAGACATTTTTTTTGGTTTATTGAACAAATATAAACAATTATTAGCTTTGGTACTAGGGCGTAATTTTAGAAGAACAAAGACTACAAAATCACATTTTAATAGAATTTTAACGCTTTTAAAACCAAATAAATGATTAAAAAAGAATTGCCATTCACTAATTCTATATACATTTGTACTTCATTGTTAAACAAATTTGCTACGGCATATAAAATATCTTAGTTATGGGAAGATTTGGTGTTACGGAATTACTTGTTATTGGAGCATTTATTTTATTGCTTTTTGGAGGTAAAAAAATTCCAGAATTGATGAAAGGTTTAGGAAGCGGAATTAAAGAATTTAAAAACGCTGCCAAAGACGATTCATCAGATAAAAAAGAAGACTCAAGCCAAAAAGGCGAATAGGCGAAGCAAACAAAAGAGTAATTCTTTATATTTAAAATAAAAACCCAAGTTACAACTTGGGTTTTTGTTTTATAAAATCATCGTCAATTGAATTCGTTTGCGGTCTTCATCCACTTCAGTTACTTTTACCTCTACGTGTTGGTGTAATTTTACCACCTCATTCACATCGCTCACAAAACCCGCTTTCAGTTGGGAAATATGAACCAAACCGCTTTCTTTAATTCCAATATCTACGAAACAACCAAAATTGGTAATGTTATTCACAATCCCTGGTAAAATCATGCCTGATTTCAGGTCTTTTATGGATTTAACATTCGGGTCAAACTCAAATATTTTAGCCGATTTTCTTGGGTCTAACCCTGGTTTTTCTAGCTCTTTTAAAATGTCTTTTAAAGTCAACAAACCAATTTCTGGCGTAGTATAATTTTCAGCTTTGATTAAAGCTGTTTTGTCTTTGTTGCCAATTAATTCATGTACCGAAAGCTTCAAATCTTTAGCCATTTTTTCTACAATTGGATAGGCTTCAGGATGCACCGCCGAGTTGTCCAGCGGATTTTTTCCTTCTTTAATTCGGATAAAGGCCGCGCCTTGTTGGAACGCTTTATCACCCAGTCGAGGCACTTTTTTCAGTTGTTTTCGGTCGTCAAACGGACCATTTTCTGAACGGTATTGGACTATATTTTCGGCCAACTTCTCTCCTATTCCACTCACATAACTCAATAAATGCTTGCTAGCCGTATTGATATTGATTCCCACCGAGTTGACACAACGAATCACGGTAGCATCTAATTCTTCTTTTAGTTTGTTTTGATCCACATCGTGTTGGTATTGGCCTACGCCAATGGCTTTTGGATCGATTTTTACCAATTCGGCTAAAGGATCGCTCAATCGTCGCCCAATAGAAACAGAACCACGAACGGTAACATCATAATTAGGAAATTCTTCTCGGGCAATTTTTGATGCGGAATAGACCGAAGCGCCCGCCTCTGAAACCACAAAAACCTGAACTTCTTTATCGAAAGCAATTTTTTTGACAAAAAATTCCGTTTCGCGGGAAGCGGTTCCGTTACCAATGGCAATGGCATCAATTTTATACGAATTAACCATTGAACGGATTTTTTTCATAGCCATAGCGTCTTCGTTTTGAGGCGCATGCGGGTAAATCGTTTCGTTGTACAACAAATCGCCTTTTTCGTCCAAACAAACTACTTTACAACCCGAACGATAACCGGGATCAATCGCTAAAATGCGTTTTTCGCCCAAAGGAGGCGCTAACAAAAGTTGACTTAAATTGGTCGCAAAAACCTGAATAGAATTGGCATCAGCTTTAGCTTTAGCTTCTTGCAAGGTTTCATTGGCAATCGCGGGAAGTAACAACCGTTTATAACTGTCTTCAATGGCTAATTGAATGTGGGGAGTGGTATCGTTTTGACGTTTCAAAATCAATTCGTCAATGATATCATACGCCTCGTCAATATCCACTTCAATTTTTAACTTAACAAAACCTTCATTTTCGGCACGCAACATCGCCATTAATCGATGGGGTGGTGTTTTACTCAAGAGCTCTGACCAATCAAAATATTGCGAAAATTTTTGTGCAGCTTCGTCGTCTTTTTTAATTTTTATCACCTTAGTCGTAATAGTTGCTTTTCGATGAAACAAGCGACGCAACTGTTGACGAACGTGAATATTTTCATTAATCCATTCTGCAATAATATCACGAGCGCCTTGCAAAGCGGCTTCTTCGTTAATCACATTATCATTGATGTATTGGGTCGAAATAAAGTCAATATCATCATTATTTTGCGCCATAATTATTTTAGCCAATGGCTCCAAACCGTTCTCGCGCGCCACATCAGCCTTGGTTTTTTTCTTCTTTTTGAAAGGCAAATACAAATCTTCTAACTCTTGCAAATCAAAACTATCTTGAATTTTTTTAGCTAATTCAGGCGAAAGTTGCCCTTGCTCCTCGATAGTTTTAAGCATGCTTTCTTTTCGTTTGATTAACTCATCGTATTGCTTGTTCAATTTAGCAATTTGTTCAATTACTACCTCGTCTAGATTACCCGTTTGGTCTTTTCGATATCGAGAAATAAACGGAATCGTACAATCTTCGTTCAATAATTGAACTGTTTTTTGAATATTAACGGGGGCTGTAGCCACCGATTTTGCGATGAATTGAATGTTGGTCATGAAGTAAAAATATATTGTAACACGAAAATAATATCTTTACCCCACATATCTACTCTCATGCTGCTTTTATATTATTATTTTTTAACCATTTCTGTTTTGAGCTTCATTCTGGTAGGTTGCGATAAATATTTAGCCCGAAACAAAAAACGAAGAGTCTCCGAAAACACTTTACTTTTCTGGGCTTTTTTAGGAGGGAGTCTGGGTGTCGGAATGGGAATGTGGGGATTTAAACACAAAACTTCCAAAAGAAATTTCCTTTGGAAGTTTTATGGAGTTCTTATTATTCAACTAATCTTCTTAGTTGTAATTTATTATTTTATTGACAAGCAATTTTATTCACGCGGTTTTGGTGTCTTCCGCCTTCAAATTCAGTAGATAAAAAAGTTTCAACCATTTCTACGGCTTGCGGAATAGAAGTATAACGAGCAGGAATACTAATTACATTTGCGTCATTATGTAAACGAGCCAAAGCAGCAATTTCTTTCATCCAACATAAAGCGGCGCGCACTTTTTGATGTTTATTCACCGTCATCGCAATTCCGTTACCACTACCGCAAATCACAATGCCAAAATCAGCTTTTCCTTCTTCTACATCTTGAGCGACTGGATGCGCTAAATCAGGATAATCTACTGCATCAAAAGAATCGGTTCCATAATTAGTGATTTGGTGACCTTTTGCCTCAAGCATAGCTACAATTGCTTTTTTATACTCTGGACCAGCGTGGTCGTTTCCTATTGAAATTCTCATTGTTAATTGTGTGTTTAATTTGTGTTCAAAAATAGGGAAAGATTTCGAGTTAGAATTTATAAATAGATGGGTTTCTTTGTTTCTTTATTAACTAAAAACTAATTTTTTTAAAGAGTGCTGTAACTGTCAATTTAACAAAGTATTACTAAAAAATTAATTTGTAACAATTTAGAAATCAACTATTTTTTTACATCAAAAATGTTAAAATTTTGAATTGTTAACAGCAAAATGCAATTAGTTGATTTTCAGAGAATATTAAATTAACATACTTTGTTAATAACTAAAAATAGAAAATAAGAAGTTTTTAATCTTTGAAAAGAAAAAATTTATAATCAAAAACTGGATTTAAAAATCCTAATTTAGTTTCTATAATTTTTAGAAAAGTTATGAAAAACAAAAACATCTTTATTAACAAATTTTAAAAATTTACTTATCTACAAAATGAATGTTTTTTAGGTTATCAACTGTTGTTAATTAAAATCAAGAATGTCTTTATTTTTAAATATTTAACCGCGAAAAAAGGTGTTAACAACTAAAAATAACTACTTACAACTTCATTTCAAATACGTTTTAAAAAAATTTATACTAACTATTAACACGCTATAATAACCATCAAAAAATAAATTTTAATTTTCTTTTCTTTTTGATATTTTAAATAGATGTTGACAACTTTGAAGTTTTAAAAAATATATTTTTTAAGGATAATTAATCTTTTACTAAAAGTTATATTTTTAATAAATCTGAGTCTTTAAAAAGGTATTCTGATATCTTATTTGTAATTTTAGACTTTTAAGAAAAGAAATATGGGAAAGCGTTTAAGAAAACCGCTCAAAAAAGAGAAGACTTACTCTGAAAAAATTGTAAAAATACTGTCTCAAAATGCTAATAAAGTATTTAATTACAAGCAAATAGCCGCTAAATTAGATTTAGACGATACTCAAAGTAGAAATCAAATTATAAAAGATTTAAAAATTTTAGCAGCTAAAAAAACAATTATCGAATCAGAACCTGGAAAATATTTAATTAAGGCGGTTAGTCAAGATTATTACGAAGGTACAATTGATATGACCAGCCGTAAAACTGCTTATTTTATTTGTCCAGATTTAGAAGAAGATGTTTTTATTCCAACTAATAATTTAAATAGAGCTTTAGATAAGGATACGGTAAAAGTGTATGTTTATAACCGTAGAAAAGGACGTCGACCAGAAGGAGAAGTGATTGAAGTAATTGAACGAAATAAAACCGATTTTGTTGGGGTTATTGATATTCAAAAAAACTTTTCTTTTGTTGCTACTGCCAATCCAAAAATGTACACTGATATTTTTATTCCAAAAGACAAAATAGGAGAGGCGGAGCAAGGTGATGTGGTGTTGGTTCATATTGAAGATTGGCCTAAAAGAGCCGATAGTCCTTTTGGAAAAGTAATAAAAGTGCTTGGAAAACCAGGAGAACATGATACAGAAATTCACGCTATTTTAGCTGAATATGGTTTACCGTCTGAATTTCCTATTGAAGTAGAAACCTATGCGCAAAAAATAGACACTACAATTCACGAAAGCGAAATAGCCAAGCGTCGGGATATGCGCGATACTTTAACTTTTACTATCGATCCAAAAGACGCTAAAGATTTTGATGATGCGTTGTCTTTCAAAAAGTTAGAGAATGGAAATTATGAAATTGGAATTCATATTGCCGATGTTTCTTTTTATTTAGAAGAAGGTACTATTTTAGATGACGAAGCTTATCAAAGAGCTACTTCGGTATATTTAGTAGATCGAGTAGTACCAATGCTTCCTGAAGTATTGTCAAATTATGCTTGTTCTTTACGTCCACACGAAGAAAAATACACTTTTTCTGCGGTATTTGAAATCAATGAAAAAGCGCAAGTAGTTAATCAATGGTTTGGAAGAACTGTAATTTTTTCTGACCAACGTTTTGCTTACGAAGAAGCCCAATATATTATTGAAACCAAAGAGCATACTATTCCGCAAGAAATCTCGATTACAGGCGCACCGTATCAAGTTTCAAAGGAAATTGTTGATGCTACACTGAAATTAGATGCATTGGCTAAAATTTTGCGTAGAAATAGAATGAATGAAGGCGCTATTTCTTTTGATAAAGTGGAAGTAAAATTCAACTTAGATCAAGAAGGAGAACCTGCTGGAGTGTATTTCAAAATCTCCAAAGATGCTAATCATTTGATTGAAGAATTCATGCTTTTAGCCAATAGAAAAGTGGCTGAATTTATTGGTAAACAAAAGAAAACTTTCGTATACCGTATTCACGATGAGCCTAATGAAGATAAATTAATTGCAATGCAAACTGTTATTGCTAAGTTTGGCTATAAAATCGACTTTAGAAACAAAGGTGATATCTCTAAATCGTTGAATAATTTATTGAGTGAAGTTGTAGGTAAAAAAGAGCAAAACTTAATTGATACTTTAACTATTCGTAGTATGAGTAAAGCAAAATATTCTACGGATAATATTGGTCATTACGGATTAGCTTTTGATTATTATTCCCATTTTACTTCACCTATTCGTAGGTATCCAGATGTAATGGTGCATCGTTTGTTGCAGTATTATTTAGATGGTGGAAAATCAGTAGATGAAGAAACTTACGAATCCAAATGTTTACATTCGTCTACTATGGAAGGTTTAGCTACGAATGCAGAGCGAGATTCTATTAAATACATGCAGGTTAAATACATGCAAAATCACCAAGATCAAGAGTTTTTAGGGGTAATTTCTGGAGTAACCGAATGGGGTATTTATGTCGAAATTATCGAAAATAAATGCGAAGGTATGGTTCGAATTAGAGATATTAAAGAGGATTATTATACTTTTGACGAAAAACAATACGCTTTAGTTGGTGCTACTTCTCATGGTTTATTACAACTAGGAGATGAGATTTTTGTAAAAGTTAAAAATGCCGATTTAGTTAAAAAACAATTGGATTTTCACTTTATCAGAAGAAACGAATAAGTTTATTTTAAAAAAAGTATTATGAAAAAATTACTATGTAGTCTATTATTAATCAGTTCATTAACCTATTCTCAAACTGAGAAAAAAGTAGGTGATTTTCATAAAGTAACTGCTTTTGACCAAATAACAGTGGAGTTAATTGCTTCAGAAGAGAATAGAATTGAACTTTCAGGGATTAATTCAAATGAGGTAGAAGTAGTCAATAGAAATGGGGAGTTAAAATTGAGAATGCCATTGACTAAATTATTGAAAGGAAATCAAGTAAAAGCTAAAGTATATTATACTGATTTAGATGCAGTTGAAGCTAATGAAGGTGCTCAAATTTCGAGTGAAGCTGTTTTTAAAGGAACCACTTTTAATATTATTGCAAAAGAAGGCGCTAAAATTGATGTTCGTTTAGAAGTGTCAAAATTAAATGTAAAAATTATAAGTGGAGGTATAGTCAACACAGAAGGAATTGCTAAAAATCAAGATATTTTAGTATCAGCTGGTGCACTATATGAGGGTAAAGAATTAACTACTGAACAAACTGTAGTTAGTATCAATGCAGGGGGTGAAGCCACTGTTTTTGCTACAGAATTAGTAGATGCTAAAGTAAGAGCAGGAGGTGATATTACTGTGTATGGAAAACCAAAACAAGTCAATCAAAAAACAGTTATTGGTGGACGAATTGAAATAATAAAATAAGTAGTTTAAACCCAAATCTATGCTAATGATAAATGATATTTTAACTGGATTACCCTGGGGAATTTTCCTCAGTTTTATGATAGGTCCTGTATTTTTTATTTTAATAGAAACCAGTATAACCAAAGGATTTCGAGCTGCTTTAGCTTTTGATTTAGGAGTGGTTTTAGGTGATATTTTCTTTATTGGAGTAGCTTATTTAGGGAGTTATCGTTTGATTTCAAGTTTAAAAGATAAACCCGCTTTATTTATTTTTGGAGGAATTGTAATGGTAGCTTACGGAATAATTTCGTTTGTTAAATTAAAAAAACAAGCTAAAATTCAATACGAAGCTATTGATGACGAAATCATTAAAAAAAATTACGGAAGTCTTTTAGCAAAAGGATTTTTCTTGAATATTATTAATATTGGAGTGCTAGGATTTTGGTTAGCTATTATCATTTCTGTAGGGCCAAAATTAGAAATGCAAACTCCTAGAATGATGACTTTTTTCACCTCAGTAATTGTAACGTATTTACTGGTAGATTGCTTAAAAATTGTTTTGGCCAAGCAGTTAAAATCAAAATTAACACCCACTAATATCCTTAAAATTAAAAAAGCAATTAGTATTGTTTTAATTGTTTTTGGTGTGATTTTAATTTCGCAAGGTTGGTTTCCAAAAGAAAAAGAAATGGTTAAAAATGCTTGGGAGAAGATTGAGGAAAGATAAATATTTAAACTTCTAAATAGACTATAGGTTTTGATTGTATTTTGTCCCTATAATTCAGGAGAACTGGAGTAGCATCTTAACTTTATCTAATTTTTAAATTACTTCGTACCTCGCAATTAAGTAAAAAAAAGAGACACATCGCTGTCCTTTTTGAGAGTTATCGTCCGGATTCAAACTATAATTTTATTTAATTTTTTCTAAAAATTAATCATAAAAAAACCTCCAAGTTTCCTTAAGGTTCTTGAGGCATCGTCTGGATTCGAACTATAATTTTACTTAATTTTTTTTAAAAATTTAAACAAAAAAAAGAGACACATTGCTGTATCTCTTCTTGAGGCATCGTCCGGATTCGAACCGGAGTAGGAGCTTTTGCAGAGCCCAGCCTAGCCGCTCGGCCACGACGCCAATTGTTTATTGGGTGGCAAAGATAACAAAAAGTTTATACTTTACAATAGCCCCTTTTACAAATTAAGTTCTGTATTCTTCCATTTCAATGGTAACTGCTTCAACGTCACCACCAATAGGCGGATTTAATTTTGAAACCCCAATTTTAATTCGGGAAACAGATGGTGCTTCTGCAAAAACACGAACAATAATACGATGTGCAACATGTTCTAATAAATCAGAACGAACCGCCATTTCTTCAACCACAATTTGGTTTAAAAGCACATAATCAACCGTATCTGCTAAATCATCTGAAATACACGATTTACGTAAATCGGTTTTTACTTCTAAATCCACGCTATAATCTGACCCAATTTTTCCTTCTTCTACTAAACAACCGTGATACGAAAAAGTGCGAATATTTTTTAGTTTAATAGTTCCCATTGATGTTATTTGCTGGATAAATTTTTATCGTTTTAAAAGGATAAAAGTACAAAATGTTTTGTTTTTTTAGTTGTAAAGCCGAATAAACCACCTTATATATCGACGAATCACCAACAAATTTGATAACTTTGCTTTTCAAAATTTTTAAAATGGCATCAGAAGAAAAATCATTGCATTTCATTGAACAAATTATAGAAGATAATTTAGCCTCTGGTTTTCCGCAGGATCAATTGCGTTTTCGCTTTCCACCGGAGCCAAATGGGTATTTACACATTGGTCACGCTAAATCAATTTGTTTGAATTTTGGTTTGGGTTTAAAGTACAATGCGCCAGTAAATTTGCGTTTTGACGATACTAATCCAGCCAAAGAAGAGCAAGAATATGTAGATGCAATTAAAGAAGATTTACAATGGTTAGGATTCAATTGGGCTAATGAACAGTATGCTTCTGACTATTTTCAGCAATTATACGATTGGGCAATTCAATTGATTAAAAACGGAAAAGCTTATGTAGATAGCCAAACTTCAGAAGAAATGGCGGCTCAAAAAGGAACACCCACGCAACCTGGTGTGGATAGTCCGTTTAGAATCCGTTCTGTTGAAGAAAATTTAACCTTATTCGAAGCCATGAAAAACGGCGATTTTCCAGAAGGAACTCACGTTTTACGAGCTAAAATTGACATGGCTTCGACTAATATGTTGATGCGTGACCCGTTGATGTACCGTATTTTACACCGTCATCATCATAGAACGGCTAACGAATGGAAAATCTATCCGATGTACGATTATGCACATGGAGAAAGTGATTATATCGAACAAATTTCACATTCTATTTGTACCTTAGAATTTGTGATGCACCGTGAATTATACAATTGGTTTTTAGACCAAATTTATGATGTTAATAAAGTGCGACCTAATCAATACGAATTTGCACGTTTGAACTTGAATTATACGGTAATGAGTAAAAGAAAACTCTTGCAATTGGTTCAAGAAAATTTTGTAGATGGTTGGGACGACCCAAGAATGCCAACAATTTCAGGATTACGAAGAAGAGGATATACACCCAATTCAATTCGTAAATTCTGTGATATTATTGGTGTTGCCAAAAGAGAAAATGTAATTGATTATTCACTTTTAGAATTTTGCTTACGCGAAGATCTGAATAAAACAGCTCCTCGTGTGATGGCGGTTTTAGATCCTGTAAAAGTGGTCATCACGAATTATCCTGAAGGAAAAGAAGAATGGTTAGATGCTGAAAATAATCAAGAAGACGAAAGCGCTGGTTTTAGAAAAGTACCCTTTTCTAGAGAATTATACATCGAAAGAGAAGACTTTTTAGAAGAAGCTCCTGCTAAGTTTTTCCGTTTGAGTTTAGGTAAAGAAGTCCGATTGAAAAACGCCTACATCATTAAAGGCGAATCTGTGGTGAAAGATGCTAATGGTAACATTACTGAAATTCACGTTTCGTATGACGAAGATAGCCGAAGCGGAAGTGGAAGCGAAGCCAGTCAAAGAAAAGTAGCAGGCACCTTACACTGGGTTTCTATTGCTCACGCCGTAGCAGCCGAAGTACGTTTGTACGATCGTTTATTTATTGACGAAGCTCCCGACAGTCATAAAGAGAAGAATTTCTTAGAGTTTATGAATCCAAATTCGTTGCAAATTACCACTGGATATGTAGAACCAAGTTTAAAATCAGTTCAAGCAGGTGATAAATTTCAGTTCCAACGTTTGGGTTATTTCAATGTGGACAAAGATTCAACGGCCGAAAACTTAGTTTTCAACAAAACCGTAGGATTGAAAGATGCTTGGGAAGAAAAAGGGAAGAAGGAAGAAAATGTATTGATAAATACTCAAAAAGAAATCAATAAATACGTTAAAGAAAAAGACGCTTCTGCTGCCGAAGCCATATTAAAGACGATTATTGATAACATCAAAACTATTGATAATTATAGTTTAGTCAATCAAACGATTTTGAAAAACATCAAAAACGACAATAATTCCTTATTGTTTGCCAATTTGATTTTGGAACATTCAGATAAAGTAAATCCAGCCGATATTGATTCAGAGGCGTTATCAAAATTATATACCATGTCGTTGAAAAGTCAATTGGCTTTAGTTCGAATCGCTGTTTTACAAAACTTGATTCACGACACGATTCATTTAGAAAATTTTAAAACCATGTTATTTGAATTGAAAGCCACTGAAAAAAATGAAACGGTTTTGTCTCTTTTAAATCAAATTTAAAAAAGAATACGGTATCAATTTTATAAATTAAAAACCCACTTACTAGTGGGTTTTGTTATTATAATCGATATTTATTACTATTTAATTTTTAATTGATTTATCTAATTAAAAACAGCTTAAATAAATCAATTTTGAGCAACTATTTTTCTTTTTATAACATAGAATACTATTTTGTAAAATGAATCGATTTAAACTTATTTATTTACTTTTTATCTTATAAAAGGACAGTTTAACGAGTTCTTATCTCAAAAAAGAAAAAAATAACGTATCTTTAAGGTAGCAATTGATAAAAAATAGAAATTATGTCAAGTACTTCAGGAAATTCTTTATTGGCACTTGTAACAGGTGCATTAATTGGTGCAGGAGTTGGAATTTTATTTGCTCCAGATAAAGGTTCAAAAACAAGAGAAAAAATAAAAGATGGTTTTCAAGAGGCAAAAGACGATTTGAAACAAAAATTAGATGAAGTTTCAGAGCAGCTTAAAAATAAATTGTCATCTTCCAAAGATACTTTAGAAGACTCATTTGAAGATTTGATTTCTAATGTGAGTTATAAAACAGAAGATGTTATTTCATTTTTAGAACAAAAATTAGCCGAATTGAAAGAGCAAAACGCCAAACTTCAAAAATAAGTTCCACCCCAAATACCTAAATTATGGCTTTTGAAGAAATAAAAAATCAAACCGAACAAATTCAAGAACACGCAAAAGGGTATATAGAAACCAATATTGAGTATTATAAACTTCGTGGTTTTAAAGTTTTGATGCAATCAACCACAATGATTGTTAAATTCCTTTTAATTGTACTTTGTTTGAGTATGGTAATTTTGTTTGGTTCTATTGCAGCGGCGTTTGCTATTGGAAGTTATTTCAACAATACCGCTTTGGGTTTTCTAATCGTTGGAGGATTTTATTTGATTCTTACAGGATTATTATTTTTAGTGAAAGATAAAATTGTAGAAGGACCTATTTTAGAGAAATTTTCAGCCATCTTTTTTAATGATTAATTATGTCTAAACACTATTCATCCTACGATCAAATTAATGCCGACTTAGAAATTCTAAAGCTGGAAAAAGAAATTCATAAGCAACATATTTTGTTGAGTGTGGAAAAAACAAAAGAAACATTACAACCCAAAAATCTTTTTCAAGAAGCATTAACGTCTTACAAAAAAGTGTTTTCTAATTCGTATGTACGCATTTTACAACTAGCCATTCCGTATGTTATTGATTGGCTTATCCATAAAAAAAGAGGCAATTAAGCCTCTTTTATTTTTTTGCCAAGTTTAGAATTATAAACTAGCTATTGCTTTTTGAATTCGTTGAATGGTTTCTTGTTTTCCAATCAATTCAGCAATGTCAAATAGGTGAGGGCCTTTTAAAGCACCTACTAAACTCAAACGGAAAGGTTGCATTATTTTTCCCATTCCAATTTCATTAGCCGTCATCCATTCTTTAACAACCGTTTCTATTGTTGAAGCAGTAAAGTCTTGAATCCCGTCTAAAACAGCAATTAAATTTTGCATTAAAGCAGGCGTTTCCTCTTTCCAGTTTTTGGATGCTTTTTCATCGTACGAACTTGGCGCTTCAAAAAAGTAGTCACTTAATTCCCAAAATTCAGAAACAAAATGCGCACGTTCTTTTATTAATGAAACAATGGTAATTAATTTATTTTCTTCAATTGTAATTCCTTTTTCGGTCAAAATAGGAGAGAAGGCTTTCGCCAAATCAGCATCTGGCTGTTGTATCAAATATTGGTGATTGAACCATTTATTTTTTTCAGGATCAAATTTAGCTCCCGCTTTATGTACTCGATTTAAATCGAAATTTTGGACCAACTCTTCCAAAGAAAATAATTCTTTTTCGGTTCCATCGTTCCAACCCAATAAGGCTAAAAAGTTAACTACAGCTTCTGGAAAAAATCCTTTTTCTCTGTAACCTGATGAAACACCTTCTTCTGTTTTCCATTCTAATGGAAATACCGGGAATCCCATTTTATCACCATCTCTTTTGGATAATTTTCCGTTTCCAATTGGTTTTAGAATCAAGGGCAAATGAGCAAATTCGGGCGCTTCCCAACCAAAAGCACGGTACAATAAAACGTGCAACGGCATAGAAGGCAACCATTCTTCGCCACGAATAACGTGTGAGGTTTCCATCAAATGGTCGTCCACAATATTTGCCAAGTGGTACGTTGGCATTCCGTCGCTTTTAAATAATACTTTATCGTCTAGTAAATTGGTTTCAAATTTTACGTCTCCGCGAATGATGTCGTGTAAATGCAAAGTTTCATTTACAGGAGTTTTAAAACGGATTACATATTCTTCACCTGCAGCGATTCTTCTTTCGGTTTCTTCTTTAGAAATCACTAACGAAGTGTCTAATTTTTCTCTATTGTGATGGTTGTAGATGAATGTTTTTCCTTGTTCTTCGTGTTGTTTTCTATGCGCATCCAAAGCTTCAGCAGTATCAAAAGCATAATACGCATTTCCAGAATTGATTAATTGATTGGCATATTGCTGGTACAACTCTTTTCGTTCGCTTTGGCGGTAAGGGCCAAATTTTTCATTCTTTCCAACGGTTTCATCAGGTGCAATCCCTAACCAATTTAAGGCTTCCAAGATGTATTCTTCGGCACCAGCTACAAAACGATTTTGGTCGGTATCTTCAATTCGTAAGAAGAAAGTTCCGTTATTTTTCTTGGCAAACAAATAATTAAATAAGGCGGTACGAACCCCACCGATATGTAAAGGTCCCGTTGGACTAGGTGCAAAACGCACACGAATTGGCTTTAACATGATAGCTTTTTTTAACTTTTTATTCTTTTGCAAATATAGCTTCAAATTACTTGATATTTCGATTGATTTTTTTAACAGTGGTGTATTCTTATAAATTGTTACTTTTATTGGTTAAAAATAAAGCCGACGTATTTGTCAACTGAAGAAATCATATATCAGAAATTAGAAGCTTTCATAAGAAAGTATTACGCAAATGAATTGATCAAGGGAATCATCTTCTTTTTCGGTTTAGGATTGCTGTATTTTCTTTTCACTTTGAGTATCGAATATTTTCTATGGCTGAAACCAAATGCACGCACCGTTTTGTTTTTGGTGTTTATTTTGGTTGAATTGGTTTTGTTGATTCGGCTGATTTTGTTCCCCACTTTCAAGTTGGTTAAACTAAAAAAGGGAATTAATTATAAACAAGCGTCTGAGATCATTGGGAATCATTTTAACGAAGTAGGAGATAAGCTAACTAACTTTCTTCAGTTGGCACAAAATACAGCGCAATCCGAATTGTTATTGGCGTCTATTCAACAAAAATCAATCGAATTACAACCTATTCCTTTTACTAATGCAGTTAATTTTAAGGCCAATAAGAAGTATTTACCTTGGGTAGTAGTGCCAATAGGTTGTATTTTCTTTTTTTATGCAACTGGCAATAGCAGTGTGTTATTTCAAAGTTTTAATCGAGTGGTCCATTTCAATACGGCATTTGCTCCACCTGCACCTTTCCAATTTCAAATTCTCAATACCACTTTAACTACCGAAGAAAATAAAGATTTTACGATTCGTGTCCGTACCGAAGGAAAAGTGGTTCCTGAGAAAACCATGATTTTTTTCAATAACGAAAGTTATTATATGGAAACCGTTCGTCCTGGCGAATTCAAATACACGATTACCCATCCTAAGCAAGATTTAACTTTTCATTTGGAAGCGAATGAAATCAGTTCCAATGAGTATCAATTACAAGTAATTGCAGTGCCTTCGATAACCAATTTTGAAATGCAATTGAGGTTTCCATCTTATTTGAAAAAGAAACCCGAAACCCTTCAAGGAACAGGTAACGCTATAATTCCTGAGGGAACGCAAGTAGTATGGAAAATTACGACCCAAGCCACTCAAAAAATGAATTGGAAAAGTGCTGGAACGGCCGTTTCTTTTGCTAAAAAAGGGAATCAATTTATTTTGGCTAAAACGATTATTCAAAACACAGAGTATCAAATTAGTAGTTCCAATGCTAACGCAAAACAGCACGAAAAGTTAAATTATCAATTTGCCGTGGTAAAAGACCAGTTCCCCGCTATTCAAGTCGGCCATGCTCCAGATAGTTTAAAGTTGGGAACCAATTATTGCGTGGGTCAAATCTCGGATGATTATGGTTTGTCTAGGCTTCAAGTTGTGTATTATCCTAAAGACAAACTCGCCAATGCTAAGCGTGGAACAATTGCAATTAAGCCAGCGGCTTTTGATCAATTTATTTTTTCGTTTCCAAGTAGTTTACCGGTTCAATCAGGAATTGTTTACGAGTACTATTTTGAAGTTTTTGACAATGATGCGATACATCATTTCAAACGAACTAAATCCGCTGTTTTTTCTTCACGTTTGGCCACAGCCGAAGAGAAAGAAGAACAATCCTTGCAACAGCAAAACGAAAACAGCAACGGATTAGAAAAGTCGTTAAAGACTCAGGAAAAGCAATTGGTCGAATTAGATAAATTGAAAAAATTAGGAAAAGAGAAAAACGAGTTTGAATTCAAAGAGCAACAAAAAGTAACAGATTTCTTGAAGCGTCAAAAAAACCAAGAACAAATGATGCAGGAATTTGCAGAAAAGATGAAAGCCAATTTAGAAAGCTTTAAGTCGGATCAAAAAGATCCTTTGAAAGAAGACTTGGTAAAACGTCTTGAAAAAACCACTCAAGAATCCGATAAAAACAAAAAGTTGTTAGACGAACTTCAAAAACTAAATGACAAAATAGGAGCAGAGGAGTTGCTTCAAAAATTGGACAATTACAAACAGCAAAGTAAAAATCAAACTAAAAATTTGGCACAATTGGTGGAGCTCACTAAGCGATTTTATGTGGAGAAAAAAGCCCAGCAATTGGCAGCTAAATTAGATCACCTTTCAGAAAAGCAAGAACAATTGTCTAACAGCGGAAAAGAAAATAAATCCGACAAGCAAGAAAGTATTAATGCGTCTTTTGATAAGATTCAACAAGAGTTGAAGGATCTTCAAAAAGACAATACCGAATTAAAAGCCCCATTGGATTTACCCAAACAAGAATCTAAAGAAAAAAGTATTGACGATGATTTGAAAAAAGCGTTGGACGAATTGCAGCAAAACAACACTCCAAAAGCACAATCTAAGCAAAAATCAGCCGCTAATAAAATGAAAGAAATGTCTCAAAAAATGCAAGAGAGCATGGAGTCTTCTGAAATGGAACAATTGCAAGAAGATGTGAAAATGTTGCGACAAATTACAGATAATCTTTTGGCTTTTTCTAATGCTCAAGAAGAGGTGATGAAACAATTTAAAGAGACGAAATCGGCTTCGCCTTCGTTTAATAAAAACATAAAAATTCAACAGAATCTAAAACAACAATTCAAACATGTTGACGACAGTCTATTTGCGATGTCTTTGCGCAATCCTAAAATTGCTGAAGAGATTACCAAGCAAGTGGGCAATGTGCAATACAATGTCGATAAAGCTATTGAAACCCTAACCAATTCTCAATTTACTAAAGGGATTTCACACCAACAATATGCCGTTTCAGACGCCAATAAATTAGCGGATAGACTGAGTGATATGCTGTTCAATATGCAACTGTCTTTGTCGGGAATGAGTAGTGGAAAACCAAAGCCAGGTCAGGGGCAAGGAATGCAATTGCCCGACATTATTAAAAAGCAACAAGGCTTGGGCGAACAAATGAAGCAAGGAATGAAAGAGAATGGACAGCAAGGCAAATCTGGCAAGTCACAAAAGAACGGTCAAAGTGGAGAACAAGGTGAAGGTGATGCTGAGGCGATAATGCAACTTTATAAAGAGCAACGTAAACTTCGAGAAGCGCTTGAAAGCGAATTAGAAAAGCAAGGAATTGGAGGTAAAGGACAGTCTGCTTTAGATCAAATGAAACAGTTGGAAAAGCAATTATTAAACAAAGGTTTTAAGAACGAAACCGTTCAAAAAGCTAACAACATTCAACAAGAATTATTAAAATTAAAAACAGCGTTGCAACAACAAGGAGAAGAAAATAAAAGAGAATCAGAAAGCAATAAAAAACAATTTTCAAATACAGCCAATGCTTTACCCAAGCCTTTGTTAGAATATTTGAATAGCATTGAGATATTAAATAGACAATCCTTACCTTTGCGCTCGAATTTTAACGAAAAGGTTCAAAATTATTTTAATAAAAAATGATCGATTTCAATTACGAAACCAACTTTACTTTAGAGAACGAAGACGCGATTTCTTCTTGGTTGTCTCAAGTAATTATTTCAGAAGATAAGAAGGAAGGGGAGATTAATTATATCTTTTGCGACGACGAATATCTTTTAAAAATCAACTTGGAATATTTAAACCATGACACGTTAACCGACATCATTAGTTTTGATTATTCGATGGGTAACGAACTAAATGGTGACATTTTTGTTTCGGTAGAAAGAGTACAAGACAACGCCAACGATTTTAAGGTTTCGTTTGAAGAAGAGTTAAAACGAGTAATGGTTCACGGGGTGTTACACTACTGTGGATACAAAGACAAAACACAATCGGATGAGCAAGTAATGCGCTATAAAGAAGATGAAAAATTAGCAATGTTTCACGTGGAACAATAGCTGGTAATTTTAAATTAAACGCAAGATGTTTCACGTGGAACATCTGCAAAATATATTCAATTCATAATCCAACCGAGGGAATTAAATTAATAAAAAATGTTTTTAAACGAGTATGATGTAATTGTTGTGGGCGCGGGTCACGCAGGTTGTGAGGCCGCTGCCGCCGCTGCTAATTTAGGTTCAACAACATTGTTGGTTACAATGAGTTTGCAAAACATTGCGCAAATGTCATGTAATCCCGCTATGGGTGGAATTGCAAAAGGACAAATTGTACGCGAAATTGATGCTTTGGGGGGTTACTCTGGAATAGTATCGGATAGAACCGCAATTCAATTTAAAATGTTGAATAAATCCAAAGGACCAGCAATGTGGTCGCCACGAGTACAGAGTGATAGAATGCGTTTTTCTGAAGAATGGAGAATGATGTTGGAGACCACTCCCAATCTTGATTTTTATCAAGAAATGGTGAGCGGTTTGATTATTGAAAACGGAAAAATCAAAGGAATTAGAACAGCTCTTGGAGTGGAAATAAAATCCAAATCAGTGGTGTTGACCAATGGTACATTTTTGAATGGATTGATTCATATTGGCGAAAAACAATTTGGTGGTGGTAGAGCAGGAGAGAGCGCTGCGTATGGAATCACAGAAGATTTAGTAAATGCGGGTTTTCAAGCGGGACGAATGAAAACAGGAACACCTCCTCGAGTGGATGGACGTTCGTTGGATTATTCTAAAATGAATGAAGAAAAAGGAGATGCTAAACCAGATAAGTTTTCGTATTCTGATGTAACGTCTCCGTTGATTCATCAAAGATCATGTCACATGACGTACACTTCTTTAGAAGTTCACGATATTTTAAGAGAAGGTTTTGATCGTTCGCCCATGTTTAATGGCCGAATTAAGAGTTTGGGACCAAGATATTGCCCTTCAATTGAAGATAAAATCAATCGTTTTGCAGATAAAGAAAGACATCAATTATTTGTAGAACCAGAAGGATGGAAAACGTGCGAAGTGTATGTAAATGGCTTCTCTACTTCTTTACCTGAAGACATTCAATTTAAAGCACTGCGTTCGGTAGCAGGTTTTGAAAATGTGAAATTTTTACGGCCAGGTTATGCTATTGAATACGATTATTTTCCACCAACTCAGTTAAAACATACCTTAGAAACCAAGTTGGTTGAAGGCTTGTATTTTGCGGGACAAATTAACGGAACAACAGGCTATGAAGAAGCAGCTTCTCAAGGATTAATGGCGGGAATTAATGCCCACTTAAAAGTACATGAAAAAGCACCGTTAATTTTAAAAAGAGACGAGGCTTATATAGGTGTTTTAATTGATGATTTGATTACTAAAGGAACAGAAGAACCGTATCGAATGTTTACTTCTCGTGCTGAATATAGAACCTTATTACGCCAGGATAATGCCGATTTTAGATTGACGCCTATGTCGTACGAAATTGGTTTGGCTTCTGAAGCACGTATGCGCCGTATGGAATTTAAGTTAAACGAGTCGGAGAAAATGGTCAATTTTTTCAAAGAAACAAGTGTTTCGGTAGCAGAAACGAATCCAATTTTAGAATCTAAAGCTTCTGCACCAATCTCTCAGGGGGATAAAATGTTTAAAATATTTTCTAGACCTCAAATAGATTTGGATGATATTTTAAAGTTTGAAAAGGTAATTACCTATGTCAAAGAAAACAATATCGATCAAGAAGTGTTAGAACAAGCCGAGATCCAAGTAAAATATTCGGGTTATATTGAAAAGGAAAGAAACAATGCGGATAAACTAACGCGTTTGGAAGAAGTTAAAATCCCCGAGGACTTTGATTATCACAAGATCAAATCAATGTCAATTGAGGCGAAACAAAAGCTAAGTAAAATTAAACCCACTACTATTGCTCAAGCTTCTAGAATAAGCGGCGTATCACCGAGCGATGTTTCAGTTTTACTGATTTATATGGGAAGATAAATTGTTCCACGTGAAACTACGCTGTGAAGACCTGTTTTTAAAAGGATTTAAAACAAAAGAATATAATTTACAATGACTATTTCAAACAAAAAACATTTTCTTACTGTTACTGATTATTCTGTTTCCAAAGAAATTTTTGACCTGTATCTAGACGAAGAGTTGGATATGTTGATTACGCATCCACAACCTAGTTTAGATGTGCTTGGAAAGTATTATGAAAGTGCTGATTACATTTCGCACACAGACAGTAAGCGCTCTTTGTTTGAAAAAGCGTATCATTTTGTAAAATCCATTGCTTTAAAAAACAAATTAAATTTAATTAATTCGTTGCAACCTAATAAGGGACGAATTCTTGACATTGGAGCAGGTACGGGAGAGTTTCTTTCGGTAGCCAAACAAAACGGTTGGGAAACTACAGGCGTCGAACCTAGTGATAAAGCAAAACAGATAGCCATTAACAAAGGCGTTTCTTTTGTAGAGGCTATCGCGCAACTAGATGACCATTCTTTTGATGTAATTACAATGTGGCATGTTTTAGAACACGTACCTGATTTGGATCACCAAATAAAAGAATTGAAGCGTTTGTTAAAACCAACAGGTTCTTTAATTATTGCAGTTCCTAATTTCAAATCGTTTGATGCGGCATATTATGGTAAATTTTGGGCAGCATATGATGTACCTATTCATTTTTGGCATTTCTCAAAAAAAGCGATTCAAAAATTATTTCAAAAAGAACAAATGGAATTAGTTAAAATTCTTCCTATGAAATTTGATTCGTTTTATGTGAGTTTATTATCTGAAAAATACAAAACAGGAAGAATGAACTTTATAAAAGCATTTTTCATTGGATTATGGTCAAATATAAGAGCAAAATCAGATTTGGAGTATTCTTCTCATATTTATGTGCTTAAAAATTGGTAAAAATCATTTAAAGCGCTTTTAGAGCGCTTTTTTATGGTTGCATAAGGATTTGGTTGTATTTTAAAAGAAACCGTTTTAAATCGAGCCGTTAGGAACCGTTTTTAATAATCGTAAATTATAACAAACGCGATCACTATAATAAAAACTGATGTATTAAATAATACACCATTTTTTCAAGTTTTTGTTAGGACTATCTATTTTTTTATATTTTTGTCCGATACACTTAAAATTTACAAATTCACAAAATGAAAAAAGTATTAGTAATTATTGCACTTTCAATTTCAGTTATTGCTTGTGACAAAAAAGCAGAGGTTAAAGAAGTTAAAACCGCTTATGTAGATACTTCGAAATTAATGAGCGAATACACAGAAGCTAAAGATCTTGAAGCAAAATACAAAGCACAAGCAGAAGAAAAAGGAAGGTTGTTAGAAGCAGAGATTAATCGTTTTAAACAAGAAGCGTCTAATTTTCAAGCGCAAGCACAAGCCAATGGACAAGCTTGGGCACAACAAAAGGGTGCAGAATTACAAAAGAGAGAGCAACAATTGGGCTATGCTCAACAACAATTGTCTCAACAATTACAACAAGAAAGCGGAAAAGAAATGGATTCGTTGGTTTCGGGTGTTAAAAAATTCATCAAAGCCTACGGAAAAGAAAAAGGATACTCTTATATCTTTGGAACAGGTGATGTGGCATCAGTATTGTATGCTGAGGACAAGTATGATATTACCGAAGATTTAATCAAAGCGTTAAACGAAAAATATAAAGCAACTGGAGTTAAAGAAGAAAAAGCACCAGCTAAAAAATAAGAAAAACGTATTTTTCAAAAATGCCTTCATCTTGAACTAGATCGGAGGCATTTTTTTTGAGTCAACTTTACTAAGGAATCTTTATTTTCAATATTTTAGCACTCTCAAATCTATACGCCCGATGCAAACTATATCCGAAGCCGCTTCTTATACTCTAAGATTTATTAATCAAACGCAATGTTCCGTTTTTCTTACGGGCAAAGCAGGAACCGGAAAAACAACGCTTCTTCGCGAAATCATTGAAACTACTCATAAAAATACCGTTGTTGTTGCCCCAACAGGAATTGCAGCTTTGAATGCTGGAGGAGTTACCATACATTCGATGTTTCAATTACCTTTTGGCGGATTTTTACCAGATAATTCAGCACCTGATTTTTCAGAGCACACCAAGTTTGAATCGAAAGCCACCTTGCGACGTCATTTCAAAATGAGCGGTTTAAAACAATCTGTAATCCGCAACATGGAATTATTGATTATTGACGAAGTAAGTATGTTGCGCGCCGATTTGCTTGATGCAATGGATTTTATGATGCAAACAGTGCGTAAAAACAACAAACCGTTTGGTGGCGTTCAGGTGTTGTTTATTGGTGACTTATTGCAATTACCTCCTGTAATTCGAGATGACGAATGGCGTACCTTGAAAAACTATTACAAAGGAAAATTCTTTTTTCATTCGCAGGTGGTGCAACAAAATCCGCCTTTATATATTGAGTTGGATAAAATCTTCCGTCAGACGGATGATGCGTTTATTTCGGTTTTGAATAACCTGCGCAACAATCAAATTTCAAAAGAAGATATTACCACTTTAAATCAATACGTTCAGCCTAATTTTGATTTGAAAGCCAATAAAGGCTATATCACTTTGACGACTCATAATGCCAAAGCGGATACGATAAATTCACAAGCCTTGGAAGACTTAGAGGGTAAAGAATGGTTGTATTCGCCAGAAATAACAGGTGATTTTCCAGATAAAATTTATCCAGTAGATGAAGTATTGCGTTTGAAAGAAGGAGCGCAAATTATGTTTGTTAAGAATGATTTGTCTTTCGATAAAAAATACTTCAACGGAAAAATGGGCGTGATTAAATCACTTTCTGCCAAAGAAATTCTGGTTTATTTTCCCGAAGAAGATAAAACCATTGAGGTTGAAAAATACGAATGGCAAAACATTCGCTACAAAGTAAACGACACGACCAAAGAAATTGAGGAAGAGGTTTTAGGCACGTTTGTGCATTATCCGATTAAGTTAGCTTGGGCGATTACCGTTCATAAGAGTCAAGGCTTGACGTTTGACAAAGCTGCGCTCGATGTATCGCAAGTTTTTCTGCCCGGGCAGGCCTATGTTGCCTTATCACGTTTGCGTTCGTTAAATGGGCTTATTTTGCTTTCTCCGCTGCAAATGAATGGTATTTCAAACGATCAGGACGTGATGGACTATTCATTGAACAAAGCTTCAGAAACGCATTTGGAAAACGCCCTGCATTTTGAAACCAAAAATTTCATTCATCAGTATTTGGTCCAAACCTTTGAATGGGCAGATTTAGCTCAAGAATGGCGCAACCATCAGTATAGTTATAACGATAAATCGGAGGTGTCTTCCAAAGCCAAATATTCCTATTGGGCTAAGGAACAAACTGAAAGAATAGAGAAAGTGGTTGAGCCGGCTAAAAAATTCATTCAGCAATTGAATGTGCTATTTAGTCAAGAAACGGTCGATTTGAATCATATTTCAGAACGGATACAAGCCGCTTATACCTACTTTTTTAATCCAATGGACGAGTTGGTTTTTGAGATTTTGTGGAAACTAGAAGAAGTGAAGCGACTTAAAAAAGCCAAGGCGTATTTTGACGAATTAGTGTTTTTAGAAGAACTTCAAACCAAAGTTGTTTTGCGATTAATGAAGGCCAAACGTTTAATAGAAACTGTTGTGGCGGGAGAAACTATTTCGAAAGAAAAATTAGCTTCACCCGAAATTAAAATGTACGTCAGTCGAAAAGTAGCAGCCATTCAAGCTACCTTTAAAAAGGTAAATGCGAACTTGATTGAAGACGACTTAGACGAAGAACGTTATCTTCCTAAAAAGAAAACAAAATCACCTACCAAGAAAACCACGGTGGAAGAAACCTATGATTTGTGGAAACAAAACAATTCAATTGCTGAAATAGCTTCCATCAGAATGTTGACCCAACAAACGATTTACAATCATTTCGTTCGTTTGATACAAACGGAAGTAGTTGCTATTGAAGACATCCTTCCTTCGGATAAATTAGACGAACTTGCGGCTGCATTTGAAGGATACAAAGAAGAATCGTTAAACGGATTAATGGAAAAACATGGCGATAAATTCAGCTGGGAAGAAGCCAAAATGTTTAAAGCAAGTTTGAATATATAGTCAATAAAAAACCGCCTTTCGAGGCGGTTTATATTTTATAATGATTCAATTAAAATCCAAGCTTCAGGATTTTCTTTGGCCCTGATTTCATTCTTAATTTTTTCAGCTTCGGCATAAGTAGAAAAACTTCCATAAAGAACCGGATATAAACCGTGTTTGTTACGCTCAATTCGTTTGGCTTTGTATCCTTTTTCACTTAAATCCTCAAAGATGCGTTGTGCGTTTTCTTCGTCTCTAAAAGCACCCGCCATCACATGATACGGTAACTTACCTTCTTTAACAGTAAGTGTTACGGCTGGAATTGGACTTTCTATAAAGAAAGTAGCCTCTTGTATTTTGTTTTGAACCTGTCTTTGAACAGCCGTTTCTACAATTATTTTTTGGGTTTCTATTTCATTTTGATAAATAGGGTAACCCACCGTTCCTAATAATCCTAATCCTAAAACAAAAGCCGCGGCATATTTCAAGAAAGTGTATCTGTTTTTGTGTTCAGGAACTAATTGGATTGTTTCTGTTTCTTCTAAAGCTTCTAATTGTTGTTCAAATAGTTCTCTTTTTACAAGTGGAGAAACAAACGGACTCAAACCAAAAGAACTGCTCAAATAATTGGTTTGATCGTGTGGAGTGAATATTAAATTTCTATCGGCGTTCAGACAAAAGTCACCTACGTTTTTAATAGAGAAAACACCAGTTTCTTGCAAGGTTTTTTTCCAATTGAATACTTCATATTGAATAGCGCTAACTGCATATTCGTATGAAGTTTTTTCAGTTTGTGCAATATGATTAGCCAATAAACCGTCGTTATTCTTTAAATAAGAATTAAAAGAAATTAATTTCTTTGGTGGAAAAAACGAGTTGGAACTTTCCACTAATTGAGCGGATTGGATTTCAGTTAAAAAAGCCCCAAAACCCGGCACAGTTACACATTGGTAACGGTACAAAAGTTGCGCGATGTAATTTTCAATTTTCATAGTAACAAAGTTATGCAAGGAAAATAGTTATCAAAATTTTATTCACAATTTTTATTAACAATCGGAATTATTTTTACAGCTATTTCAATTTCAAGGAGTTACTACTATTTTGTGAATTTCAAAAATAAAGAAAATAGAATTTTAGCCACTAATTTTTATCAAAAAAGAACTGATTTTACGACTTTATACCTAAATTTAGACTCCAAATTGACCCCCAATGAATGACCAAGAATTATTTTATTTACTTGCCTTACAACGCGTAGAAGGCGTAGGCGATATTATCGCAAAAAAATTGCTCACGCATTTTGGTTCTGCCGAAGCGGTATTCAAAGCCAAATCGTCACAATTAGCTTCCATTGATGGAATAGGAACTATTCTGTTGAAGAATTTCAAAGACTCATCTGTTTTTGCGAAAGCAGAACGCGAATTACATTTCGTCGCTTCCAATCCAATTACTGTAACTACTTTTCAAGATGTCGATTATCCAGAACGTTTGAAACATTGTTTTGACAGTCCGCTCGTGTTGTTTAGTTCAGGTAATATCGACTTGAAAAACAAGAAAACGATTAGCATTGTCGGTACACGTCAAATTACTTCGTATGGTTTAGAGTTTTGTCGCAAATTTATCGAAGATATAGCTCCTTTGAATCCCGTTATTGTGAGTGGATTTGCTTATGGAGTGGATATTGTTGCACATCAATTGGCTATGGAAAACAACCTTCAAACAGTTGGAGTAGTAGCGCATGGGCTGAACCAAATTTACCCCAAAGCCCATAAAAAATATGTGGCCAAAATGGAAGAAAATGGTGGTTTTATGACTGAGTTTTGGAGTTCGTCCAATCCCGATAAAGAAAATTTTGTGAGAAGAAACCGGATTGTGGCAGGAATGACCGAAGCTACGATTGTCATTGAATCGGCAGAGCGCGGAGGTTCTTTGATTACGGCCAATATGGCGAATGAGTACAACCGAGATGTATTTGCTGTTCCGGGTAGGGTGACTGATAAGTACAGTCAGGGATGCAATACGTTGATTAAAACCCAAAAAGCCAACGTGCTTACTAGTGCTGCCGACTTGATTTATATGTTGAATTGGGACTTAGAAAAAGACGTTAAATCGGTACAAAAACAACTCTTTGTAGCTTTGGACGAAGACGAACAAAAAATCTATGACTATCTTTTAAAAACAGGCAAAGAATTGCTTGATCTTATTGCGCTACACTGTGATTTTCCTATTTATAAAATATCGGGAATCTTGTTAAATATGGAGTTGAAAGGCGTGATTAGACCTTTGCCGGGTAAGCTGTTTGAAGCAATTTAACTTACGATTTACGATATTGGATTTACGAGAAGGAACGCAGATTAGAGAAATTCAAGAAATCTTAATTTATCTTAATCCCTTAATGGTAAAAAAATTGTGGAATTGATGTTAACCCATTTTTTCGAAGCCCAATTTTTCTCTCACTTTTGCTAAAACACCATTTGCTACGGCACTTGCTTTTTCAGCGCCTTTTCGAAGTAAACCATCGACCTCGGTTAAGTTGCTCATGTAGTAATTGTATTGCGCTCTTTCGTTTTTAAATTTTTCCACAATTAGTTCAAACAAAGCTTGTTTGGCGTGACCGTAACCATAATTTCCACCTAAATAATTGGCTTTCATAGTTTCGATTTCACTTTCAGAAGCTAGAAGTTTATAAATAGCAAACGCATTGCAACTGTCTGGATTTTTTGGATCTTCTAGTGGTGTACTATCCGTTTCTATGCTCATAATTTGCTTGCGCAACGTTTTGTCGTCTAAGAAAATATTGATAACATTATTAGCGGATTTACTCATTTTTCCACCATTGGTACCCGGAATAAGCATACTATCTTCTTGGATTTTGGCTTCAGGAATAACAAATGTTTCGCCCATTTGGTGGTTGAAACGAGAGGCTACATCGCGAGTAATTTCAAGGTGTTGCAATTGGTCTTTTCCCACAGGAACAAATTCAGCGTCATACAATAAAATATCGGCTGCCATCAGCATAGGATAGGAAAACAATCCTGCATTCACATCGTCTAAACGATCCGCTTTATCTTTGAAAGAGTGTGCCAAAGTCAATCGTTGGAACGGGAAAAAACAACTCAAATACCAAGACAATTCAGCAGTTTGAGGCACATCCGATTGTCTATAAAACACTACTTTGTCTACATTTAATCCACAGGCTAACCAAGCTGCTGCCGTGCTGTACGTATTAGCGCGTAAGGTTTCGCCGTTTTTTATTTGGGTAACCGAATGCAAATCAGCAATGAAAAGAAATGATTCGTTTGCTGGATTGTTAGACAATTCAATTGCAGGAATGATTGCGCCTAATAAGTTTCCTAAATGGGGAGTTCCTGTACTTTGAACCCCTGTAAGTATTTTTGCCATTGTTGTTTTTTCTTGCGCGCAAAGTTCGCAAAGTTTGCTTCATTTTCGCAAGCTTTCGACGGATTTTTTAAAACCACAGCAATTTTGGTTAATGAAAAGTAGTCTGAAGCACTTTTAGCATGGTAGGAGTGGACCAAGTTCCCGCTATAGTTTTTCTTCGAACGGTGAATTCAGGATGCGTTTTGTCTTTTGCCGAAGAAAGGATAAAAGCGAGTTTGAAATGTTCGGATCTGAGTTTCGAAATGGCATTTTGGTTCCACAACCCAAAGGGGTACGAAAAATAATCAATGGGTTGGCCAATCAGGTTTTCTAATTGTTTTCGAGGACGAATTAATTGGGTATTCCAATCATTTTCGGTATAATGAGTGACCGCTGTGTGGTCCCAAGTATGTAAGCCAATAGTATGTCCTGTTTGAGATAAAATTTTGATTTGATTTTTAGTCATATAGCCCGGTTTTCCTATTGAAACGGTCATAATAAAAAACACGCCCTTGAAGTGGTATTTGTTCATTTCGGCTATAGCCAAGGTAAATTGTTCGGCACGCGTATCGTCAAAAGTAATGAGAATGGGTTTTGGTGGCAATAGCGCGTTGTGAATTAAATAGCGGTACAATTCGTCAGGAGAAATGGTTTGGTAGCCGTTATCGTATAGGGCTTTCATTTGTTCTGTAAATCGTTTGGGAGTGGTGGAGTAGGCTTTGACATCAGGACTTGCCTTGGCACTAAAATTTTTAATGTTGTGGTAGCACAAAATCGGAACTTCTTTTTTATTATTGGGTTTTGTGTGGCAAGACCAGCTGATGGTCAAAAAGGAAAAAACAACACCTAAAACAAGACTCTTTTTCATAATTATTGGTATTGAATGTAAATGGGTTTAGGTTTGAATCGGAGCAGTTCTTCGGGAGAGTACAAACCAGCGCTATTTCCTTTAGTGTCGTTTTTATAGAATAATTTGAAACCTGTAAATTGAACAGGTTCTTTAAAAACACAATCGTGGTAGGTTGATTTTTTTAAGGTTTTGTTGCCAAAACCATCCATATTCATCACAACTTGGACTTCGGGAAGCGGTTTGATTTTATGATAATCAGTGACCATTTTTTGGGTAAACCGATGGACAATTAGTACTTTTGGAGGCAGTTTGTTTTCACGGACAATTTGAGCCAAAAACCGAATCGCATAGTTGATATCTTTTGCCGAGTAGGTTCCGATTTTGGTTCCTGGAAGACTTTTATTTTTCATTGAAAATTCTGGGTCAATGCCCAAATGAACCTGAGGCAGTTGAAGGTATTTGACCAAGGTGGGTAATTCCTCTTGCAAGGTACTATGTCCCACTTGCACATCTAAAAAAACGATACCCTTGATTTCTTTTGCCCAAGATAGTACAATATCAATTTGGTGGTGCGGCATTCGCAGTCGATGGGTGTTGCTTTTTCCGGGAGTATTTTGGGCAGTAATAGCAATATAATGCAATGCAGGAATGGTGGTTACAGAAGCATCGGCTTTGTGCCATCGGTTGACTTCGTAATTTAGTTTTTGGAGCATTTGTTGCTTGGGTAATGCGCCTAAAACGCCCATTCGTTTGGAATACAAATTGCCATAAAATGCCACGATGCGATGGTAAGGTAAAATAGCCCCAGCTAGGGGATAAACTGTTTTAACAGGCCATCGTCCCGAAGCATCTTGGTTGCTTAAAGCCCAAAGACGTTGGTTGTAATCAACAGTGTCAATATGGGTAGTAATAGACTCTTTTACAATCGAATCCTTTACAACTGTTTTGGTTTTCTTTTCTTTTGAAATGAACGCAGGTGCTGTGCGTGCTTTTTCGCAACTGATTACTACTAGTAAAACAGCCAAAAACATCAGCAAAACCAGCACCTGTTTCATTAGTTTAATTTCCTTTTGATTAAAGATAGTTTGGTTTTTTAATAATCAAAAGGGTTTAAGACCAACACCTTTTTTTCTCGTTTAAAAGCACAAAAAAAGACCTAAGTACTTAGGTCTTTTTGTATTGATATCACGTTTTTGGAATGATGTATCTAATTTTTGTTCTCGATTAATTTGTGGTAATACATGTAAGAAACCGCTAAGATCCCTAAAACTACTAACGGGAAAAAGGTTTGTCCATTGATACTATCAACAGCACCGTGGCTGATTGCCGCAAATAGAAAGTTAAAAGCAAAACCCGCATACGCCCATTCTTTTACTCGTTGAGGAACTTGAGGGATAATTAATGCCAGCACTCCTAACACTTTAAAAACAACCAAGGCGTTTCCAAAATACTCAGGATACCCTAAATGTCGAATTCCTTCTTTTGCCAATTCAGTTTGTGAGGTTAAGGCGGGTAACAGCCCTTCAAATAAAGCAATTAGAGTAGTTGCTGTCCAAAAAATTATTTTTTCTTTTTTCATTTGCCTGCTATTATTTCGCTAAATAACTATTGTTTTCCAATTTCACATCCGCCATCAACCCGCTTGGATCAAGGGTAATTTTTTTGATGCTTGCCTTGGGCTTCGCAATACTAAATTCAAAAGTAGGATACGCCCAAGCCCAGTCGTTTAGGACCGTTCTTTTGATAGCAGGAGTTGGGTTTTCTTTTTCAAAACTCATCAAACGCAACGGGATATAGAAACTTTCTGAAGTACCGTCTGCATATTCTACTAGTACATCGATAGGCATTGGCATTCTTCCTATTCGCTCTAGCGTTACTGTAGTGTTTGCAGCATTGTCTTTTACTTCTTTAATGCCGTAATCAATAGTGTTAGTCGTTTCTGTCCAGTCCAATAAGTACCAATCCAAATTAGCGCCTGTAACACGTTCTGCAGAACGTTTAATGTCATTTGGCGTTGGGTGTTTGAATTTAAAATCGGTATAGTAACGGTGTAGTGTTTCTTTTAATTTATCTTCTCCAATCAAGTAACCTAATTGCGATAAAAAGATACTTCCTTTTACATAAGACGAAATGCTGTACGAGCGGTTTTCATCGTAGCGATCACCGTGAGTGCTTTGTGGTTGTTCTTTGCCCGACTCCACTAATTTGGCGTAAGCCATATAACTTCCTTTGAACGGATTGGCAACTTTCTTTTCGGAAAATTCGTTAAGCGCTAAATCTTCAATAAACGAGGTAAAACCTTCGTCCATCCAAGGGTGTTTGGATTCGTTAGACGCCAAAATATGTTGGAACCATGAATGTGCTAACTCGTGTGCCGCTGTTCCCGAAATACCTTCAAAACTTCCGTTTCCTAGCATCAAAGTACACATGGCATATTCCATTCCGCCATCGCCTCCTTGGATGAAAGAATATTGTTTGTATGGGTAGTTCCCTACGGTAGTATTGTAAAAGCCCATCACTTTAACCATTAGTGGTTGTAGTTTTTTCCAATTTTCAATAATCGCAGGATTGTTTTTGTACAAAAAGTGAATCGCCACATTATTAGGCCCTTCAACCACATCGTGAAGATAGTTTTTGTCGGCAGCCCAAGTAAAATCGTGCACCATTGGCGCTACAAAATGCCAAGTTAGGGTTTTTGTTTTCTTGGGTTGTGCTACAGTAATTCCCGCATCTTGGTAACCATAACCAATTTCGTTTTTGTTTTGCAAATATCCCGAACCGCCTAAAATATAATTAGAATCAATAGTAATATTCACATCAAAATTTCCCCAAACACCATGAAATTCTCTCGCGATGTAAGGATCGGCGTGCCAACCTTCAAAATCAAATTCGGCTAATTTTGGGTACCATTGCGCCATGGATAATTCCACACCTTCGGCATTATTTCTTCCCGAACGACGAATCTGAACTGGTACTTGACCATCAAAATCCAAACTAAAAGTAGTTTTTGAATGAGGTAATATTGGCTTCGCTAAAGTCACTTCTAAGATTGTTCCCACTTCTTTTGCCAAAGCAGTTTGTCCATCTTGTTTGAAATTAGCAACGTGCAAATACCCAATTTCATTAGGTTGCAACGTTTTGATTCGGCTTTCTTTAACTTCGGTTTCTCCTACTTTTATTTTGCGAACCATTCTCGCGTCTGGATCTTTAATGCTTTGAATTCTGGCGTCCATTTCGCTTCCTGGTTGAAAAGCATTGTTGTACAAATGATAATACACTTTTCGCAAGGTATCTGGCGAATTATTGGTGTACACCAATTCTTGTTTTCCTTTGTATTGATACGTTTTCACATCCATTTTCACATCCATTTTATAATCGACATGTTGTTGCCAATAGGATGTGTTTTGTGCCATTCCGGTTATTCCAAAAGAAAAAGCAGCGATTAAAAAGAGGTTCTTCATGGTTTAAATTAAAAAAAGGAAGGGCTTTTGCCCTTCCAAGTTGGTTTCAAATTCGAATTATTTTTTTGACATTTTTGCAGCCATTTGCAAGGCGTTGTAGGCATTTACGATTTTTCCTGATTTAGAAAGTGCCGAAAACGGACGTGTATCTGCTGGTTTTCCACCTACAATTACATCGCTTTCAATTGCTACACCAGAATCCATCAAAATATGTTTTACTTGTTTAGCTGATAATTTAGGGTAGTACGAACGAATCAAAGCGGCTACCCCAGCCACGTTTGGCGATGCCATTGAGGTTCCTTGTAAATAACTATACGTGTTATTTGGCGTAGTTGCGTAGATTTTTACTCCAGGAGCAAAAACATCTACATTAGTTTTTCCAATATTTGAAAAGCGAGCTACTAATTTAGCACCGTTTTCAAAATTCAATGCACCAACCGTAATCATATTGTCTGCAAATTCAGTTACTTTGTCATCAGAATCATTAGGAAAATTATCGTTGTAATCAATGTCTTTAGCATCATTTCCAGCGGCGTGAACTATTAAAACATCTTTCTTTTCAGCATATTTAATAGCGTCGTAAACCCATTGCTTATGAGGCGAAAAAGGTTTGCCAAAACTTCCGTTAATTACTTTAGCTCCGTTGTCTACAGCATAGCGAATCCCCAAGGCAATGTCTTTATCGTATTCGTCTCCATCAGGCACGGCGCGAACGGTTAGAATCTGAACATTAGTCGCAATTCCGTCTCCTCCAAGATTGTTGTTTCTTCCTTGAGCTACAATTCCAGCCACGTGGGTTCCGTGACGCGCTTCTTCTTTATCTGGGCCAATAACGTTATTGTTTCCGTATTTAGTATTTGTAATGTCGTTTGGATTGTCTCCCAACACTTTACGATAATTAGGTTTAAGGTTGTCACCATTTAGCAAAGCAACAAATTCGTCTAACTGTTTTTGAATGGCTTCTTTTAATTCAGCAATTGGCATCCCAAAAGACAACATTCTTTGCATATCAGCCTTGCTTTTTTGGATTGCTGGCACATCAGAATTAATGGCATTTACTTCTTCGGCAGTATAGGTGGTTTTTCCTAAATGTTTGCTCAAGGTAGCATCGCCTTCAGTAAGAGTTACCAACATTTGTTCCAAACGCACTTTTCCTTGAGTAGCTTCGGCTACTTTTTTATCATTCATTGCTTTAGCAGCCAAATAGGTTTTTTCGTCCACCAATGATTTGTCTTTGATGATGCGTTCGTATTCTACATTTTCTTTAGTGATGTCGCCCAAAAAGTTCCATCCGTGAATATCATCAATGTATCCGTTTTTATCATCGTCAATTCCGTTTCCAGGAATTTCTTTTTTGTTGGTCCAAACGACTGATTTTAAATCCTCGTGTTCAATATCTACTCCCGAATCCACAATTCCAACAATAACAGGAACGCCTTTTTTACCTTTTAACAACTCAGCATACGCTTTGTCTACACTCATTCCCGGAATAGTGTCTTTAGCTAAATCCAAATGACTCCATCGGTTCAATTCAGTTTCTGTTAGTTTCGCTTTTTTAGTAACAGTTTGTGCCGTTGCCGAAAACGACAAACCAGCCATCACAACAAGTGATAAAAGGGATAAGTTTATTTTTTTCATCGGGTTGGTTTTTAATGATTATTCAAAAATACTTTTATTTGGGTCAATTAATCGCAAAGATTAACTTTATTTTAATATCTCGTCCGCAGAAAACACATCTTTTAATCGAACACCTCTTTCTGTTTTTTCCACCGTAATAATTTCGTTATGCGCATCGTGTTGTAAGAATAAATAATAATTATTCTCAGCTGCGGCATTCATAAATTTTGTTTTTTCAGGCATAGTTAACAGCGGACGCGTATCATAACCCATTACATACGGAATCGGAATGTGTCCGGCTGTCGCCAATAAATCAGCACAAAAAACAATGGTTTTGTCTAGGTATTGCAGGTGCGGAATCATTTGCTTTTCGGTATGACCGTCTACAAATAAAATTCCAAAACCCAATTCGGATTTCACTAAAAAATCTTCTTCAGGACGTTGAATAAAGCGCAATTGCCCACTTTCTTGCATGGGTATAATATTCTCTTTTAAGAAAGATGCTTTTTCTCTCACATTGGGTTCGGTTGCCCATTGCCAATGGTTTTCATTGCTCCAAAAGACAGCATTTTTAAAAGCGGGTTCGTAGCCCGTTCGGTCTTTGTTCCATTGAATACTTCCGCCACAATGGTCAAAATGCAAATGCGTCATAAACACATCCGTGATATCATCGCGATGAAAACCGTATTTTGCCAAGGATTTGTCCAAAGAATGGCTTCCCCAAAGCGAATAATAGCCAAAAAACTTGTCCGATTGTTTGTTACCCATTCCGGTATCAATCAAAATTAGTCTGTTCCCATCTTCAATCAACAAACAACGTGCTGCAATATCAATCAAATTGTTCTCGTCTGCAGGATTGGTTTTGTTCCAAATGGTTTTTGGCACCACGCCAAACATAGCACCACCATCGAGTTTAAAATTTCCAGTCTCTATAGGATATAGTTTCATCACTTTTTCAATTAAAACGGATGCAAATTACTAAATAGTTTTATTCCAATTCTGGAAATCAATTTTTTCTATATTAACATTAGTTATAAAAATCCTATTGTGTATGGCAATTCCTTTAAAAGATAGTATCTTTGCTCTTTATTTAGAAAAAATAAAAATAACACCATTCAACACATGATAAAAGTTTCAGATACAGCAAGCAAAAAAATCATTGAAATGATGCAAGAAGACGGTTTTGATGCAACCCAAGATTACGTTCGTGTGGGCGTGAAGAGCGGAGGTTGTTCAGGCTTGTCTTATGAATTGAAATTTGACAAAGAACTCACCGAAAACGACAAGGTTTTTGAAGATAATAATGTGAAAATTGCCGTAGAGAAAAAATCATTTTTGTACTTAGCAGGAACGGTTTTGGAGTTTTCAGGTGGATTAAACGGAAAAGGATTTGTGTTCAACAATCCCAACGCAAGTAGAACTTGTGGGTGTGGGGAGTCTTTTTCTCTATAAAAATTTAAATTATGTCAAAATATACAGAAGACGATTTAAAAATTGAACTCGAAAACAAGGAGTACGAGTACGGGTTTTATACTGAACTGGATTCGGAGACCTTTCCTATTGGGTTAAATGAAGAGATTGTACGCGCTATTTCTAAGAAAAAAGAAGAGCCACAATGGATGACCGATTGGCGTATTGAGGCGTTTCGTGCTTGGGAACAAATGGAAGAACCAGAATGGGCGAATGTGCATTATGAAAAACCCGATTTTCAAGCGATTTCCTACTATTCAGCTCCTAAAAAAGCCGACCCAAATAAAACACTGGATGATGTAGATCCAGAACTGTTGGCGATGTACGAAAAACTAGGTATTTCTCTCGATGAACAAAAAAAATTGAACAATGTTGCCATGGATATTGTAGTAGATTCAGTTTCTGTAGCTACTACATTCAAGAAAACATTGGCCGAAAAAGGCATTATTTTTATGAGTATCTCTGAGGCTATTCGTGAATATCCTGAGTTAGTTCAAAAATATTTAGGAACTGTGGTTCCAATGAAAGATAATTTCTATGCCGCTTTGAATTCGGCAGTATTTTCAGACGGATCGTTTTGTTACATACCAAAAGGAGTCAAATGTCCGATGGAATTGTCGACCTATTTCCGAATCAATCAAGCAGGAACAGGTCAATTTGAGCGCACGCTTTTAATTGCTGATGAAGGTAGTTATGTGAGTTATTTGGAAGGATGTACAGCGCCAAGTCGTGATGAAAACCAATTGCACGCAGCAGTTGTAGAATTGATCGCATTGGACGATGCTGAAATTAAATATTCTACAGTTCAAAACTGGTATCCTGGAAATAAGGAAGGAAAAGGCGGAGTTTATAATTTTGTAACCAAAAGAGGGTTGTGTGAGAAAAATGCGAAAATTTCGTGGACACAAGTAGAAACCGGTTCTGCTGTAACTTGGAAATATCCTTCTTGTGTGTTGAAAGGGGATAATTCAATTGGCGAATTTTATTCAATTGCCGTTACTAATAATTTTCAACAAGCAGATACAGGAACCAAAATGATTCATTTGGGAAAAAACACCAAATCGACCATTATTTCCAAAGGAATCTCAGCAGGAAAATCACAAAACAGTTACCGCGGATTGGTTCAAATTAGCCCTAGAGCCGATAACGCTCGTAACTTTTCGCAATGCGATTCGTTGTTGATGGGAAACAGTTGTGGCGCACACACCTTTCCCTACATTGAAAGTAAAAATCCAACAGCTAAAATAGAACACGAAGCCACCACGAGTAAAATTGGCGAAGACCAAGTGTTTTATTGCAATCAGCGTGGTATTCCAACCGAAAAAGCCATTGCCTTAATCGTAAACGGATTTAGTAAAGACGTTTTGAACAAGTTGCCAATGGAATTTGCCGTTGAAGCACAAAAACTACTAGAAATTTCGCTTGAAGGAAGCGTCGGTTAACTTAATGAATCTTAACACCTAAATGGTTTAAAATAAAAGAATAAAATGTTAAAAATTAGCAATTTACACGCTTCAATTGGCGATAAAGAAATATTAAAAGGAATCAATCTTGAAGTAAAAGCAGGAGAAGTACATGCTATTATGGGACCAAACGGTGCCGGAAAAAGTACGTTGTCTTCGATTATTGCCGGAAACGAAAATTATGAAGTAACCGAAGGAGAAATTTTCTTAGATGGCGAAGAATTAGCAGATTTAGCACCTGAAGAAAGAGCACACAAAGGAGTCTTCTTGTCATTTCAATATCCAGTAGAAATTCCAGGTGTTTCGGTGACTAATTTTATCAAAACGGCTATTAACGAAAAGCGTAAAGCCAACGGTCAAGAGGAGATGCCAGCGAATGAAATGCTAAAATTGATTCGTGAAAAATCCGAATTATTAGAAATGGACAGAAAGTTTTTGTCACGTTCTTTAAACGAAGGTTTTTCGGGAGGAGAGAAGAAGCGTAACGAGATTTTTCAAATGGCAATGTTAGAACCTAAAATTGCTATTTTGGATGAAACCGATTCAGGTCTAGACATCGATGCATTACGTATTGTAGCTAACGGTGTCAACAAATTGAAAAACGAAAACAACGCGGTTTTAGTAATTACGCACTACCAACGTTTGTTAGACTATATTGTTCCTGATTTTGTTCACGTTTTGATGGACGGAAAAATCGTAAAATCAGGCACAAAAGAATTAGCCCTAGAGTTAGAAGAAAGAGGATACGACTGGATTAAGGAAGAGTTGGTTTAAAATGTTCTCAGTTTTCTGTTTTCCGTTTTTGTACGGACAACCAACAGCTGACAACCGATAACTTTAAAAAATGGAATTAAAAGAAAAATTACTATCGTCTTTTATGGCTTTTGAAGAGCGTGTGGATGTTCAAACTGAACTTCATGACTTGCGTACTTTGGCTATAAAAAACTTTGAAGATAAAGGCTTCCCAACCAAGAAAGACGAAGCGTGGAAATACACTTCTTTGAATGCAATTCTAAAAAAGGATTTTAGTGTATTCCCAAAAAACGAAGCCACTATTGAGTTCAAGGACGTAAAAAAATACTTTTTGCACGAAATTGACACTTATAAAGTGGTGTTTATTGACGGCGTTTTTAGTTCGCATTTGTCTTCTACCACACACGACGGAATCGATGTTTGTTTGATGTCTTCGGCATTGACCAAACCCAAATACAAAATGGTAATTGATACCTATTTCAACCAAATTGCAAGCAAAGACGAATCGTTGACTTCTTTAAATACGGCTTTCGCCAATGAAGGAGCTTACATCAACATTCCGAAAAGTAAAGTGGCTGATAAACCAATTGAAATCATGTATTTTTCTACTGGTTCAGAAGCAGCACTTTTGGTACAGCCAAGGAATTTGGTCATTGTGGGTGAAAATTCACATGTGCAAATCATCGAAAGACACCAATGCTTGAATGAAAATGCGGTGTTGACCAATTCGGTTACCGAGATTTTTGCACAAAAAAGAGCCATTGTGGATTATTATAAAATCCAAAATGATGAGTTGGAAGCCAACTTAATTGACAACACTTATGTGTCTCAAAAACAAGAAAGCCACGTTTCAGTACAAACCTTCTCTTTTGGAGGAAATTTGACGAGAAACAACTTGAATTTTTATCATTTTGGCGAACGTTTGACAAGTACTTTAAACGGAATTACGATTATTGGCGACAAGCAACACGTGGATCATTATACGTTGGTGCATCATGCGCAACCGAATTGCGAAAGTTTCCAAGATTACAAAGGCATTTTTTCAGACCGTTCAACAGGAGTGTTCAATGGGAAAGTATATGTGGAAAAAGAAGCGCAAAAAACGAATGCTTTCCAAAAAAGCAATAACATTTTGTTGAGCGATAAAGCGACGATTAATGCGAAGCCACAATTGGAAATTTTTGCTGATGATGTGAAATGTTCTCACGGATGCACAGTGGGGCAATTAGACGAAACGGCTTTGTTTTACATGCAACAACGCGGAATTCCAAAGAAAGAAGCCAAAGCGTTATTGCTATATGCGTTCTCTAATGCGGTGATTGAAAACATTAAAATCCCCGAATTGAAAAACCGAATTACCACTATTATCGCCAATAAATTAGGCGTGAAGTTAGGGTTTGATTTATAGTCAGCGCAAGGAATGACCCTTCTCATAATTATGTAAAGGCATTATCTAAAAATGTATTCTTGTCAAACTGAACTTGTTTCAGTTTCTATAAAGTATTAATTTACAGAATTTATAGATTCCGAAATAAATTCGGAATGACAAAACAAGTACTTTTTAGATAACGTCTTTTGTTTTTACTTTTTTATACTGCGAACAATTCCTCCAAGTAGCCCATTAAAATTAAACTCTGGGTCTTCTTTCAGTCCCATGCGCACAACAACTAAGTCGTGACTTGGGAAAATGGCAACCATCTGTCCTTGAAAACCACTGGCAAAATACAAATCCTTAGGCGCATCAGGAAAACGCCCGCCCGCATTCAGCCAAAATTGCCCTCCATATTGTCCGTTTGAAGTGTTGGTAGGTGTAGCCACATATTTTGCCCAATTGGGTTTAAAAAGTTGTTCTCCGTTCCAATTTCCTTGGTGCAAATACAACAATCCAAACTTCGCCCAATCACGCGTGGTAGCCCATCCATAAGACGAACCCACATAATTGCCCATCATATCGGTTTCGACCAACATGGAGTGCATTCCTATTTTATCAATTAAAGCCGAATACCAAAAATCCAGGTACTCTTGGTGGGTTTTGAACTGTTTTCTCAAAATTCCGGATAGCAAATTAGTTGTTCCTGAAGAATAGTTCCAATGGGTATTGGGCTGGAAAGCCAATGGTTTTTCGAGTTGCGAACGCGTCATGTCTTCGGCTTGAAAAAGCATTTTAGTCACATCGGATATGGCGCCGTAATTTTCTTCCCATTCTAAACCGGAGTTCATGTGCAACAAATCGTTGGTGGTGATTTTTTTGCGCGCATCGTTTGCCCATTCGGGGATAGGAGCGGGTTGGTAAATGTTGAATTTCCCTTGTTTTTCTAAAATCCCGAACAGGGTAGCAGTAATACTTTTTGTCATGGACCACCCCAATAGTTTACTGTTTTTGTCAAAACCCGTGTCGTATTTCTCAGCAATAATCTTGTCTTTGTAAATCACAATTACTGAGCGGGTGCGCTTGTTTTTCTGTCCTTTTTTGTCAAAAGCGTTGGCTACCGTTCGGTTCAATTGGTCGTAATCAATGTTGGAAAACACCCTGTCTTGTTGCTCCGCATCGCCATACGGATACACCAAACGAGCCTTTGACGAAGTTCTTTTAGGAATCAAATACGGTTTTGAAGTATCAAAGTTATCGTTGATGAGCGTGGCGCCCAAACCTTCGCGATAAATTGCTTTGCGTTCTTTTACACCATTGACCGAAGCGGTAGCGAATAAACCTTTTTCGTCAATTGTATTTTGTGCCAAATCGATGAGGTTGATATCGTTGTCGCCTTGTTCAATTAGTTTTTGCGAACGATGGTCGATAAAATGCGCCGAGGCAATGCTTTTGGCCGAAAAACCAGAGATTAAATCGAGTTTAGGGTAGGTGGTAAACCCAAAATACAATAGTCCAATAACAGCCGATATACCAATAAGTTGAAGAATTTTTTTCATTGGGAGTGATTTGAAATTGATGCAATTTAGTAAATAATAAACATAGATTTCTCGAATGGACTCAAATTTAAAATTCCATCTTTGGAAAATTGTGGAGTTTATGTCGAATAAAACTTTAATTTTATTAACAACTGTTTTGTAAAAATCCACTTCAATTTTATTACTTTTGTATTTAGAAAAATTCTAAATAAATGTTTGACATTCAAAAAATAAGAGCCGATTTTCCAATACTTTCCAGACAAGTAAACGGAAAACCTTTGGTGTATTTTGACAACGGGGCGACCTCGCAAAAACCACAAGTAGTGATTGATGCGATTGCGACTTATTATAGCGAAATCAACGCCAATATTCATCGTGGTGTGCATACGTTGAGCCAGTTAGCTACTGATTCCTATGAAGCGTCTCGAATTAAAATCCAAAATCATATCAACGCTCAATTTTCTCACGAGGTGCTTTTTACTTCGGGGACTACGCATAGTGTGAATTTGGTTGCCAATGGATTTGCCTCGATTTTGAAAGCAGACGATGAGGTTTTGGTTTCGGCCTTGGAACACCACAGCAATATTGTGCCGTGGCAAATGTTGTGCGAAAAAACAGGTGCCGTTTTGAAAGTCATTCCGATGAATGAAAAGGGAGAGTTGGTGATGGCAGACTTTGACCAATTGCTTTCGGATAAAACAAAAATTGTAACGGTCAATCATATTTCCAATGCGTTAGGAACGATTAATCCGATTAAATATATCATAGACCAAGCGCATCAATTTGGCGCTGCCGTTTTTATTGATGGCGCACAAGCGGTGCCACATTTAAAACCCAATGTGCAGGAATTGGATTGTGATTTTTATGCTTTTTCAGGGCATAAAATGTGCGGCCCAACCGGAACCGGAATTTTGTATGGAAAAGAGGCGTGGTTGAATAAATTACCTCCTTATCAAGGTGGTGGCGAAATGATTAAAGAAGTCACTTTTGAGAAAACGACTTATGCCGAATTGCCTCATAAATTTGAAGCAGGAACGCCAAATATTGCCGGAGGAATTGTGTTAGGAGTTGCGATAGATTATCTAAATTCGATTGGTTTTGAGAACATTCAAAAACAAGAATTGGAATTATTGAATTACGCCACCGAGCAGTTATTATCCATTGAAGGATTAAAAATTTACGGAACGGCTGAAGAAAAAACTTCGGTGATTTCATTTAATATTGATGGGATTCATCCCTATGATATTGGAACGATTGTGGATAAATTAGGCATTGCCGTTAGAACAGGACACCACTGTGCGCAACCGATTATGAATTTCTTCGAAATTCCAGGAACCATTCGTGCTTCATTTGCTTTTTACAACACCAAAGAAGAAATTGACATCATGGTCGAAGCGGTGAAAAAAGCTAAAATGATGTTGTCTTAAAACGACTGAAAAATGAAAAAGGCGATCGTTTTGTTGTTCACTATTTTATTTTTTGCTGGATGTGTTGGGCAAAAAAAAGCAGTTGATAGTTCCATAAAAGTCGAATATAAAGCCTATTCAAGAGGATTTTATCAAACCGTTAGGGTGGAAAATCAAATGGTTTTTATATCTAAAAACAGAGAAGAAAAACCAGTTGCATTCAAACTTTCGGCCGCTGAATGGAATAGTTTAATTTTGGTTGTTAATGAATTGAATTTAGAAACGCTTTCGCAAATGAAGGCACCTACCGAAAAACGATTGTTTGACGGAGCAGCGAATGCTAGTTTTAAAATAACCAAACAAGGGAAAGTTTACGAATCCCAAAGTTTTGATCACGGCTATCCGCCGGCTGAAACAGAAAAAATAGTGAATAAAATGCTTTCTTTTGTAAAGTAAAATAGTAAAGTTTGATTATGACAATTAAAGAAATACAAGAAGAAATAGTTGACGAATTCTCGATGTTTGACGACTGGATGCAGCGCTATGAATACATCATTGAGCTAGGTAAAAACTTACCGTTAATCAAAGAAGAACTCAAAACAGAGGAGAACATTATCAAAGGTTGTCAGTCGAAAGTGTGGTTGCAAGGTGAACAACAAGGAGGCAAAGTTGTTTTTACCGCAGATAGTGATGCCATATTAACCAAAGGAATTATTGCTATTTTGATTCGGGTTTTTTCCAATCAAAAACCAGCCGATATCTTGGAAGCTGACATGGACTTTATAGACGAAATCGGACTCAAAGAACATTTGTCGCCCACTCGTGCTAATGGATTGGTTTCGATGATTAAAAACATAAAAATGTATGCCCTGGCATTCAACTCCAAAAAATGATATTAAACATATAAGTCATATAAGTTTTTGAAAAATATGAATATAACAAGGACGTATCTTAAGGATTTAATTTACCAAGTAAATGGTGCGGCTATTGAAGTTCATAAAAATTTAGGACCAGGGCTTTTGGAGAGTGTATATCATCAATGTCTTAAAAAAGAATTAGAATTACGAAAAATAAAATATCCGTCTGAGTTTTTAATTCCGTTAAATTATAAAGGTTATGAATTAGAATCAAAACTAAGATGTGATTTGTTTATTGAAAACACACTTGTTGTTGAATTAAAATCGGTTGCAGAAACAAGTCCCATTTTCGAAGCACAATTGCTTACTTATATGAACTTATTAAATGCCCCAATAGGGTTGTTGATTAATTTTAATGTGAAAAATATCTATTAAGAGGGGCAAAAAACAATTGTTAACGAAATATACAGAAGATTAGAAGATTAAGTAATTACAAGTAAAATTTATATGACTTATATGGTCACAAACAACAAATTATGACACAAGAAATAGACACTAACGAATTAGGAGAAGCGATTGTAAAAAAATTAAAAACAATTTACGATCCAGAAATTCCTGTTGATATATACGAATTAGGTTTGATTTACGATGTAATGGTAAATACGGATTACGAAGTAAAAATCTTAATGACGTTAACCTCTCCAAACTGCCCTGTGGCAGAAAGTTTGCCAAGAGAAGTGGAAGAAAAAGTAAAATCCATCGAAAATGTAAAAGATGCCGATGTAGAGATTACGTTTGATCCGCCTTGGAGTAAAGATTTGATGAGCGAAGAAGCAAAATTAGAGTTGGGAATGCTGTAAAATGGAAGACGAAATCATTAATAAAGTAGCCCAAAGTTCCTTGGTAGTATTCGATTTAGAAGATTACTATCCAGATGATCATGTGGTTGATTTAGATGTTTCACAGTGGTTAACCGAAGGGTTTCTCTTGAGAGAAACGGAGTTTAGGTCACAATTAAAAGTGATGGATTGGACTCCATTTGAAGACAAATACGTGGCTTTATATTGTTCCACTGATGCTATTTTACCTGCTTGGGCGTTTGCTTTGGTAACGGTTCATTTAGCTCCTTTTGCATTAAAAATAATTCACGGAACCAAAGAAATGGCTATTATCGAATGGTATCAAGACATTTTAAATAAGTTGGATTACACGGATTATTTTGAAAACCCTGTCATTTTAAAAGGCTGTTCCAAAAAAGCCGTTCCGAATGAAGTCTATACCTTGGCGATTCAAAAATTGATTAAAGTTTCTAAAAGCGTGATGTTTGGCGAGGCTTGTTCGGCAGTGCCATTGTATAAAGCGAAAAAATAAATTGATTTATTGTTTAGTAAAAAAGCCCTTTTGAAAACTCAAAAGGGCTTTTTTTATTCTTCTTTCTCAACTGCGTCTTTATAATCGGGATACAAGAATTTATTATAAGGAAAACGCGTAATGTGAATTTGTCTAACGGCTTCATATACTCGCTCTCTAAATTCTTCAAAGTTTTCTTTTTGGGTGGCCGAGATAAATAAGGCATTTTGTTCTCCCACACGGTTCATCCAAGTCGATTTCCATTCCTCTAGAGTATAATGACGCGTTGTTCTCTCGGTCATTAAATCGTCTTCGTCAATCGTTAAGTGTTGGTAGGAATCAATCTTATTGAACACCATAATTACCGGCTTGTCATTGGCTTTGATGTCTTGCAAAATTTGATTTACAGCTTCAATATGATCTTCAAAATCAGGATGCGAAATATCTACAACGTGTAATAATAAGTCGGCTTCGCGGACTTCATCTAGTGTACTTTTAAAGGAATCTATCAATTGCGTAGGCAATTTTCGAATGAATCCCACCGTGTCCGAAAGCAAGAAAGGTAGGTTTTTAATCACCACTTTACGAACAGTGGTGTCCAAAGTGGCAAACAATTTATTTTCTACAAATACTTCACTTTTCCCCACGGCATTCATCAAGGTCGATTTTCCTACATTGGTATAACCCACTAAAGCCACACGAACCATCGCTCCACGGTTACTACGTTGAATGCCCATTTGTTTGTCAATCGTTTTGATTTTGTCGCGCAAAAGCGAAATACGATCACGTACAATACGGCGGTCGGTTTCAATTTCGGTCTCTCCAGGTCCACGCATTCCGATACCTCCTTTTTGGCGTTCCAAGTGCGTCCAAAGTCCTGACAAACGAGGCAATAAATAAATACATTGTGCCAATTCTACCTGAGTTCTTGCATAAGAAGTTTCGGCTCTTTGAGCAAAGATATCTAAGATTAAATTAGTTCGGTCTAGAATTTTACAATCAATAATCCGAGAGATATTTTTCTGTTGCGAAGGACTTAATTCATCATCGAAAATTACGGTCGAAACACCATTTTCTCTGACATACAAATTGATTTCGTCTATTTTTCCCGTGCCTAAAAAAGTTTTAGGATTCGGTTTGTCCATTTTTTGCCAAAAGCGTTTCACCACCTGTCCACCCGCGGTAAAGGTTAAAAACTCCAATTCGTCCAAGTATTCCGTTAATTTTTCCTCGGATTGACTTTGAGTAACAATCCCAACAATAACGGTTTTCTCGAAATTTAATACTTCTTTTTCTAGCATAACATTGAATAAGCCACAAATTTAATCATTTGCTTTTACTTATTCTGTTAAATCTGCATCGTGTCGGTTTTTAAAACGGAACTACTATTTTTATAGAAAATAGCTAGACTTTAATTTTGCTTAACTATTGTATTTTGGATCGTAATCTATCATCCATTCAATGCCGTATTTATCTCTAAACATGCCAAAATAGGATCCCCAAGGGCTATCGCCAATTGGCATTTCAACGGTTCCATCTTTAGAAAGTCCGTTGAATAGTTTGTCCGCTTCTTCCTTGCTTTCGGCGCTGATTACAATTTTGCTTCTGTTTTCGTTTTCATTCGTTTTTCCCATTATTTCAGGAACATCATTCCCCATTAAAACAGAATCTCCTATTGGAAGTGCGATGTGCATTATTTTGTTGGCTTCGTGTTCTGCAACTGGAAACTCAGGACCCGCCAATGCTGAGAAACGCATGACCATGGCGAACTCTCCACCAAAAACAGATTTGTAAAAGGTAAATGCTTCTTCGGCATTGCCGTTGAAGTTAATATGAGGATTTATTTTTGCCATGGTTTTAGTATTAAGTTTGTGTTTCAAAAATATAAAATTTTACTTTATTTTTCTCCATAAATCTGAACATCATCAATTTGAAAGGCACCGTCTAAAGTAAGTGTTTTTCCAGAGCCTGTGTAACGAAAGGCAATATGTACTTTCCCACTGTAGGAAGACAAATCAATGCCACCCGAACCCACAAACTGATACCAGGGCGTGGCTTGAGTAGGTAAATTAGCCTTGAGCGGAATCCAAGTAGCTGAGGCAACGTTTACTCCATCGAAATTATTCGAAATAAAGACATCTAAAGCGTTCAAAGGTGAATCAACATCTAAATGATGCTGAGCGGCACGAAATGTCAAAATTTCGCCTGTATGAACGTCTAAATCGATTTTAGGGGAGATTAACCACCCCACATTCGAGGCAACTTTGGTGCCACTTATAGCATATTCAGCACAACCGTTACCCGAATAGACCGAACCTTTCCAATACAAGCTCCCTTTTTGAACAATATTGGTCCAACCTGCCAAGTTGATATTGGTATTGGCTACGATACTTTCAAAATTCTCCGCAAAAAAAGGCGTGTTGCGTTTACTATTTAGAGCAACGTCTTTTTCAGAACGCGCGAGTAATTGATAGTCGGCACCAAACTTGGTCAAAATACCTTTCACTTTTCCGCTCCCTGAAGGAACAATGCTACTAGCAAAATCAGCATAACTACTCGTTCTAAAAAACACTTTGTTGCCTAGTTTGTCTTCCAAAGACCAATTGGTGCCTCCGCCCACATCGTTACTACTTTCATAATAATGCCTTCCAATGGCATCCGAAGCAAATTGTACATCAGGAATTTCCACCAAGGTGTTGAGGTAGCTGTTCTGAAGCAATTCGTTCAGCGCCACCGTTTTTGTTAAAACTTTTTCATTGACTGTGGTGCAAGAGGCGTGGAGTACCGTCTTGTATATATTTGGCGAAAGCCGTCCAACACTTCCTTCGTTAAACGAATTGACATAAATGCTCCCAATACGCAGGCCACCATAAAAAATATCGGTGTATTGGTCTTTCAATTTGAAATACACTTTATTGCCCACCCGAAAATCAATATAAGTATTACTCACATCCACAGGAACACTAAAACCAATAGCGGGTTTAGTAGCTGTAGCCAAAGTTTGAAACGAAATGGTTTTGAAAAAGTTGCCGTGTTCGTCAGATGAAACCACATAGGCTTCGATGATGTCGTCGTATTTGTATTGCGCCACAATGGCATCGGCGGTCTTGTGCACTTCCTCCACGCTTCGGTTAACGGTGAAATTCGGTTGTGTGCATTCTAGCGAAGGGATAGCGACTTCGTCTTTGACACAATTGGTTGTTACTACAGCGAGTACAAAACAAAAAACACGATTTAGAATATGAGATTTCATAGTGATTTGGGATTTAGAAGTTAATAGAAAGGCTTACAAAATAGGTTCTTCCGTAGCCATAAAAATATTTGTTACCAAAGTTGGGTGTTCCGCTGGTTATGTCTTGATTGCGTTGCCTAAAGTTGGCATTCCGAGCTTGTTCGTAACCACCCGTTTTAAACGAAGTGTCCAATAAATTGTTGATGCTACAAAACAAATTCAGGTTCTTTTTGAAAATGCGCCACGACTTTCCTCCGACTAAGTTCAACAATAGTAGGGGAGTCAATTCTTCTTGTTTGAGGAGTTCTCTGCCGCGTTCTTCGGTAGCTTCTGGAAAAGGAAATCCACTAGCGGGATTGATAAAAAAATTTGAAGTTCGCGCAATGGGAGAAATGTCGATGTAATTTTTTGCCAAATAATTCACATTGGTACTTAGCCACCAATATTTTGGATTTCGGTATTCTAATCCCAACGAATACGCCTGTTGTGGTGTTCCTGCTTGATGGTAGTTTTTGAGCGCAGCAGTGCCAAAATTAAAAACGGGATTCGTATTTTCAACCGAAGCTTTGGCGTCATTAGTAATGGTTACATTGGGATTGCTGGCATAGATATATTCGCCAAAAGCTGCCGCTACAATAGTTTTCAAAGTGGGATTTATTTGGTATTCAAAACTCAGTTCAGTTCCCCAATTCTTTTTGTCTAAATGGGTTAAGGTTTGGCTCACAAAAGCATTGGTACTGTTGTTGCCCGCTCCGTTGTCAAAAATTCCTTCGGCATAAAAAAAGGAAGTTTCTGTTGCGTTTTTTATTTGGCTAAAATACCCTGTAAAACGCATTTTTAATTTAGGCGAACGATAAACATAACTCGCATCTAAACTGCTATTGTTTTCACTTTCAATTCCATCCACAATGGAATTATTGAGTCGGGAATTAGGAAAAACGGCTTTCAAATTAGGTGCTTTGGAAGCGTGTGAGCCATTGAAAAGTAGCAATTGTTTACCGGATAATTTCCAAGTCAGCCCCCCTTTGAAACCAAAATTTTCAAAATGAAGAGTTGGGCTTTCGCCAAAAGAATTGGTGGGGTAAATCCCGTTTTTATATAACCCTTCGCGTTGATAGGTAGAGCTTGAATATTCTTGTGCCAAATAAAAATCGACTTTTTTATACCGAAATTGGAATTGGGTAAACCCTTCTAATTTGGCAGACATTAAATTAAAATTGTATCCATAAGTGTCGCCCACTTTCACTTGTCGGTTTGGGTTGTTTAAATCTGATTCTGCTTGATCGCCTTTGTAAAATACATCAACATCTTCAAAATACAATCCGCCCAGTAAATCCAATACATTTTGATAATTATGAGAATGTAATTTATTGAAGGAAGCGCCAGCATTGAGTCGGATATCCTCCGTCAGTTCTGTATTTAAAAGAGCAGAGAAGGCTAAGTTTTTGTCGTCGGTTCTATCTTCATAAAGAATGTATTTGCTCTGGGCGGGTTCAAATTCCGTAATTTTCCCATTGGCATCCACAATTGGGTTTTGATTGGCTTGATACATCGCTGCCCAATTGATTTGTGGTTGGGATAAAAACAACGTTTTGCTACGTTCGGCATTCGCCAAATCAGGAGTAAATGCACCCGAAAACTCCCCCTCATCTTTGGCGTATAGCGAACTAAAGTAACTGGGCATTTTTCGATAATAAGAGGGATCGGGGCTATTAGCGTGTTGGTAATCAATGTTGCTGTTGCTAATTTTTCCAAATTGGTAAAATGCGCCCAAATTCAGCTGGGTGGTAGCATTAATTTTGAAATAATCGTTTAGCATGAAGACGGGTTCTTCGATATATTTGATGCG